>NZ_JBEYVI010000001.1:0-708111 GCF_040643955.1 Streptomyces sp. NPDC047061 | reverse complement strand
CGGGCGGCCGGGGTGCCGGTGCCCAGCTGTTTGCGGGCCGGTGCCGTGTCGTCGAGCGGGCCCTGGTCCAGCGCGTCGAGCGCCCGCCGGGCCACCACTGTCGTCCCGTACGGCGGTCAGGCCCCCTGCGTGTCGTCGCGGTACACCCGGCCCCCCTTCATCACGAAGCACACCCGCCCCGCGACGGACAGATCGGCGAGCGGGTCGCCCGGGACGGCGATCACGTCGGCGAGCAGACCCGGGCCCAGACGGCCCCGGTCGTCGGCACCGATCAGCTCGGCGGCGACCGTGGTGGCCGCGCGCAGGGCCTGGATCGGCCGCATGCCCCGGTCGACGAGGGCGAGCAGTTCCAGGGCTCCCTTGCCGTGCGGGATGGCGGGCGCGTCGGTGCCGAAGGCCACTTTGACCCCGCGCCGGATCGCGCGGGCGGTGGACTCACGGGCGCGAGGGAAGACCTCGGCGGCCTTCGCGCGGAGTTCCGGGTCCGCGTGCTCGGTGTTCATGCCCTCGGTGAGATATGTGGTGGCCACCAGGAAGGTGCCGCGCTCCACCATCAGGTCGAGGGTGGCGTCGCTCGCGAGGAAGCCGTGCTCGATGCAGTCGATGCCGGCCGCTACGGCGGCCCGGATCGCCGCGTCCCCCATGCAGTGGGCGGCGACCCTGAGACCCGCCCGGTGTGCCTCGTCGACGGCGGCGCGCAGTTCCTCGTCCGAGTACTGCTGCGCGCCGGCCGGGCCGGTGTGCGACATGACACCGTTGGAGGCGCAGACCTTGATGACCTTCGCCCCGTACTTGATCTGGTACCGGACCGCCTTGCGTACCTCCGCCACGCCGTTGGCGATGCCCTCCTCCACGGTCAGGGGCAGCACACCGGGCGCGAAAGCCTGGAACATGGTCGGGTCGAGGTGCCCGCCGGTCGGCGCGATCGCGTGCCCGGCGGGCACCACACGCGGTCCGTCCACCCACCCGAGGTCGATCGCCTTCTTCAGGGCGACGTCCAGGAGCACGCCCCCGGTCTGCACGAAGAGACCGAGGTTGCGTACGGTCGTGTACCCGCGGTGCAGGGTACGGCGGGCGTTGGCGACCGCGCGCAGGGTGCGCAGCGCCGGGTCCTCCTGGACCGGGATCAGCGGGCTGCGGTGGTCGGGGCCGCCGAGGAAGAGGTTGACCTCCATGTCCATCAGGCCCGGCAGGAGGGTGACGTCCCCGAGTTCGTGGACGACCGTGCCCTCGGGCAGCCGCTCCGGCTGTATCTCGGCGATGTGCTCGCCGACCACCAGCACCTCACCCGGCTCGACCAGTTCGCCCTTGTCGACGTCGAGGAGCCGGGCCGCCCGCAGGAGCACGGGCGGCCGTGGCTCCGTCTCCCGGCCCGCCATCACACGGCGGGTTCGACGACGGCGTGGATGCCGGCGGGACCGCTGTCCGGGACCCTCGGCTGGCCCCACGCCTCCACCGGGAAGGCGACGGTCACCAGCGAGCAGAACGCCCACAGCAGGTTCCTGTCCTGCTCACCGATACCCTCCATACCGACCTGCTCCAGGTACACGGTGCCCTTCTGCAGCAGCGGGAACGCCACGTCGTAGAAGGCCTGCAACTCCTTCATGGTGCTGGCGATGCGCTTGGCGTAGCGGGCGCGCTCGCCGTGGATCGCCCAGTCCGCGAACGGCTCCAGCTCGTGGAACCCGGCGGGAAAGACCGTGGTCATCTGTGCACTCTCCCTGTCTGCTCGGTGGACGTCTCAGGACGCGGGGGCCGGTGCCGCCGGCTGCTCGTGGGCGCGCACGAACCGCTGTGCGGTGGCGTGCAGATGGCGCAGCAGGACCTCCTGGTCGCACAGCGGGAACCCGTCCACGGTGCGCGACTCCAGCATGGTCTGGGTGGCCTCCAGGGTGTTGCCGTCCTGCAGGCCGTACTCCTTGAAGGACACCACCGCGAGTTCCTGCTGGAGCCGTTGGAAGGCGTTCTCGGGCGGGACGAAGTAGCAGGTGCCCTCGAAGATGTGGGTGTTGTGGGACGTCGGCCAGTAGTGGTAGGTCAGCACCCAGTTCGGCCGCCAGACGAGCAGCATGAAGTTGGGGAAGAAGACGAACGAGTCCATGCCCCAGACCTTGCTGCGGGTGGGGTTGATCGCCGGGGGCAGCTGCTCGGTGGTCAGGCCGATGTCGGGAGCCTCCCAGGGCCCGAACAGGCCACTGCGCAGGGCTCGTTCGACGGGCTTGACCATTGCCCGCTCCTTCGGCGGAGCGATGCCGCCCCAGGAGGAGACCATGCTGTGCGGGCCGTCGATGTCGTACGACAGCGCCTCGTAGCCGTACTTCTTGATCTTGGCGGCCTCTTCGGAGACGTACTGGCCGGAGTGCAGGATCGGCGCGTGGTAGAACTCGGCGAACGCGTCGATGAACAGCTTCCAGTTGCTGCCGATCTCGGCGCGGTACCTGTGCACCTGGGTGAGCTTGTGGAAGGGGTAGCCCTCGATGCCGTGGGCGAACCGGCCGAGGTAGTCCCGTAGTGGAGTGGTGTTGTCGGGGTCGAGGTTGACGAAGACGAACCCTTCCCACACCTCGGTCTGCACGGCCAGCAGCCCGTACTTCGACTTGTCGACGTCGAAGAACTCCGACTCCTGCTGGACGAAGGCGAGTTTGCCCTCCAGGTCGTAGCGCCAGGCGTGGTACTTGCAGGTGAAGGCACGGCAGGTGCCCTTGGTCTCCTCGCGCGGATAGTCGTCCCACACCAGCTTGTTGCCGCGGTGGCGGCAGATGTTGTGGAAGGCGCGCACCTCGCCGTCGGTGCCGCGCACCACGACGACGGAGGCGCGGGCCGCATCCAGCTCCTTGGTGAAGTAACTGCCCTTGCGGGGCAGTTGTTCGACCCGCCCGACGTTCAGCCAGGTCCGCCGGAAGATGGCGTCCCGCTCCCGTTCGTAGAACTCCGGTGAGATCGAGTCCGCGTAGGAGACCGGCTCCGTACCGATCTTGAAGTGCTCGGTCCAGCTGCCCTCGGCGGGCTTCGGGAAGTGCGCCATCAGTGGGAACCTCCGGTCGGTTGACAGCCCCACGATAACAATCGTCTCTGATTTGGAGAATAGCGTTTCCGTATTCTGCATATGGAACCTATGGTCGGGTCATCGGTCCCGTGCTTCTCGCGAGTGGAGGACGCCCTTGACGACACGCCACGACCACTGGATCGACGGCCGCCCCGAGCCGCCGGCGGGCGGCACCCGGCCGGCGACGCTCGATCCGGCCACCCGACTGCCCGGCGACGAGATCGCGGCCGGGGGCGCGGCCGACATCGGACGTGCCGTCGCCGCGGCGGAACGGGCCCGGCAGCGCGAACCTGGGCCGACCACGGAGGGGATGACGGATGTACGACGAAGCAGCGCAGCGGGCCGCGCGGGCGGTGCGCCGTGAGGTGATCGGCGACGACGGCACGACGGCCGCGGACACCCTGCCGGCCGGGTACCAGGACTTCGTGACGGCGACGGCCTGGGGCGTCTGGGCCCGTGGTGGGCCGCTGAGCAGGCGCGACCGCAGCCTGCTGGTGCTGGCGATGACGGCCGCGACGGGCCGGATGGGTGCCCTCCGCATCCACCTGGAGGCAGCCCCGCGCGCCGGTGTCAGCGACGCCGAGATCGACGAACTCCTCTTCCAGCTGACCGCCTACTGCGGCGCGCCGGCCGGGAACGAGGCGTCGGCGGTCCTCCGCCAGGTGCGGGCCGCCCGGGAGGCGGTGTGAGCGGGGGCCGGGCGGTGGGCTTCATCGGGCTGGGCACCATGGGCGGGGCCCTGGCGACAAACCTGGTGCGCGGCGGCTTCGAGGTGGTGGCCCACGACGCCGCCGGTCCGGCCCGCACCCCCGACGGCGCCCGCTGGGCACCGAACCCGGCGGAGGTGGCCCGAGCCGTCGGCACGGTGGTGCTGAGCCTGCCGGACGGCACGGTCTGCGGGAGTGTCGTGGGGGATCTCCTGGCCACCCGGGACCGGCGGGCCACCCACGTCGTGGACACCTCGACCGTAGGAGTGGCCGCCGCCCGTCATCTGGCCGCCACCGGTCTGTCGTACGTCGACGCGCCCGTGTCGGGCGGAGTCGCGGGGGCACGGAAACGCACCTTGATGGTCATGTACGCCGGCTCCGACGAGGACTGCGCGCACGTCGAGCCGGTGCTCGCGGGGCTGAGCGACCGCAGACGCAGGGTCGGTGACCGTCCGGGGCAGGCGCAGGCGTTGAAGCTCGCCAACAACTTCCTGTCCGCGAGCGCGCTCGCGGCGGCCAGCGAGGCCGTGGCCTTCGCGCGGGCCGCCGGACTGGAGATGGATGTACTGCTGGACGTGCTCAACGCGTCCAGCGGTCGCAGCGGGGCCACGCTCGACAAGTTCCCGCAGGAGGTGCTGACCGGTCGCTACGCCTCGGGGTTCAGCAACTCGCTGATGGCCAAGGACCTTCGGCTGTATCTGCGCGAGGTGGACGAGACGGACACGCCCGCGGCGCTCGCCGCCGTCACGGAGGCGGTGTGGGAGGCGTTCGCCACGGCCGAGCCGGGCGTCGACTTCACCCGCATCTACCCGTTCGTCAGCGGCAGTTGAGGTTCCGGGGCGCTGTCCGTGCCGAGCAGCACGGACAGCGCCTCGCGCACGATCTGGGGGTAGCGGCCGGCGTCCTGGTCGACCAGCCACAGTTGGTGTACGCCCTCGATGAGGGCCAGGACGGCGGCCGCCGCGGTCCGCGGGTCCAGGCCGCTGGGCAGCCGCTCCCCGTAGCGCTCGACCAGATGGGCGGTGAGGTGCTCCTGGAGGGACCGGCTGCGTTCGCGGACATAGCCGCAGGCCGGTTCCTGACCGGTGACGGCCTCGGCGAGGACCACGGTCTGCACGGTGGCGAGCGAGGGATGCTGCAGTTCGAACGCCACGGCCTCGGCGAAGTCGCCGGCCCAGTCCTCCCCCAGCCTGCGTCCCGCGAGGTGCTCCCGGTTGAGCTGTTCGCGGAAGTCGAGGAGGTCGAGGAGCAGCCGCTTCTTGCTGGGGAAGTAGTGCAGCACGCCCTGCCGGGTGAGTCCGGCGCGCTCGGCCACCGAGTCGATCGAGGTGCCCTTGAACCCGCGTTCGGCGAAGACCTCCAGGGCCGCTTCCAGGATCTGCTGACGCCTCGCGGACACCACGTGGGGCCCCTTCCGCCGTTGGAGAGGTGCCCACCCACACTATGCAGGCGCGCCTCGGAAGGGCGAGAGGGCGTCTGGTAGTCCCCCCTGTTTTACTCCCTCCTCATTTCCCCATCGAGGCCAGGGCGGCGAGCGCGGCCCCGCGGAGTGCCGACGCCGTGTCGGCACCGGCCGTGTCCGCGACGTCGGCGAACAGCCGGACGTCCTTGGCCAGCAGTCCCCCCGCGTGGGCGGCGATGCGGTCGAGGGTGCCGCCCGAGTCGGAAACCCGGTCCAGTGCGAAGCTGCGTGCGCTCCCGCGGGGCAGGACCCGGGAGAGCTCGGCCCGGTCCAGGCCGAGGGCGGCACCCACCCCGAGCGCGTCGGCGGCGAGCCCCAACTGGGCGGTGAACAGCACGTTGTTGAGGATCTTGGCGAGTTGTCCGGAGCCGGTGGGCCCGAGGTGGACCACGGGGTCGCCGTACGTCTCGAACACCGGCCGGCAGTAGGCGAAGACCTGGGGGTCGCCGCCTGCCATGACGAGCAGGGTGCCCTGTTCGGCGGCCCGGCCGCCTCCGCTGACCGGTGCGTCGAGGAGGGAGACACCGGAGGCCCGGGCCACCGCCTCCAACCGGCGGCAGGTGTCGGGGTGCACGGTGGAGTGGACGGCGATCACCCCGCCCCGGCGCAGTCCGGCGAGGACGCCGTCCGGGCCGGTGACCACCTGCTCGACGTCGGCGTCGTCGACGACGCACAGGCACACCAGGTCGCTGGCGGCGGCCAGTTCGGCGGGCGAGCCTGCCGTCCTGGCACCGCTGTCGGCGAACGGGGCGAGCGTGGCGGGCCTGCGGGCCCACAGGGTCGTCTCGTGTCCCGCCCCGGCGATCCGCCGGGCCATGGGCCCACCCTGGCTGCCCAGTCCGATGAAGCCCACACGCATGGGTGCCCTCCTCACGTCAGGTCGTCTTCCCCGGGCGCCAGAACAGCGCCAGCAGTCCGGCGGTGGCCACCACGCCCACCGCGAGCACGACACCGCCCCCTGTCCATCCGGTCACCGTGATGTCCGCCGCCGTGTCCAGTGCGTATCTGCCCGGTCCCCAGGCGCCGAGTGCGACCGCGAGCGTGCCGAGGACGAGGACGTACTCGTAGCCCTCCTTGAACACGAAGAAGCCGTGCGGCCGGTGCGCGAGCAGTCCGGCGACCAGCGTCACCGACAGTACGGCCGCGCAGGCGAGCGGGGTCAGCAGGCCCAGCGCGAGCAGGCCGCCCGCCCCGAGTTCGGTGAGCACGCTCAGCCAGGCCTGCAGCCGGGGCCGGGTCAGGCCGAGGCCGCCGAACCAGCCCGCGGTGCCGTCGATCCCGCCCGGGCCGCGCCAGTGGTTCCAGCCGTGCGCGACCATGACCGCGCCCAGCACGAGCCGTACGGCGAGCAGTGCCGCGTCCGGGGCCTCACCCATCCCGGTGCCGCCTCTCCACGGGCAGCGCCCGGACGCCGAGCGCGCACTCCTCCACGAAGGCGAGGACGTGCAGGTGGTAGGCGGGGGCGGTGCGGCCGACGCTGGTGTTGTGACCGGCGCCCGCCTGCTCGTGCACGACGACGCGGGGCGATCCGGTGAACATGGAGGCGAGGTCCGCGAGTCCCTCGGGGCCATTGGCCCACACCTGCTCGTGCTCGGCGAGGGTGATGTGGACGGGCACCGGCACCCGCGCGGACAGCCTGGCGAATTCCTGCTGCCAGTTCTCCCGGTGCCCCTCGTAGGCGGGCGAGGCGGAGCCGATGTGCCGTCCGCCGTACACGTCGGGCGGGTAGGCGTGCGGTGGATCCCACAGCGCCCGGCGGAGGTTGGGCCGGGTGCGCGTCGGATCGCGCCGCCACTCCTCCATCGCCAGCACCGAACGGGGGTGGTGGACTCGTCCCATCCCGGCCAGCTCCACGCCCAGCAGATCGGCACCCCGCCGGTCGCTCGCCATGCGGACGGTGAGTTCGCAGCCCGCCGAGTGCGCCCAGAGGAACACGCCGTGGCCGCGCTCCCGGCCGTCCAGCAGCGCGGCCACGGCCTCGTAGGCGAAGTCGGTGCGCTGCTCGGGAGTGCCCATCCGGTCCTCGTGCCCGGCCGAACTGCCGTAGCCGGGGCGGTCCAGGGCCAGGACGGTGAAGCCCGCGGCGGCCGCGGTGCGCAGGAGAGAGAGGCGGGGGTGGCCCGGATGGTCGAAGTAGGCGGAGGTGGTGGCGCCCCCGTGCAGGGCCACGATCACGGCCTGCGGGCGTGGCACCTCGGCCAGCAGCCCGGAGGCGGGGACTCCGTGGACGTCGGCCACCAGCCGCCGTACCGCATGGGTGAGTTCGGGTTCGAGCGAGGTCATTCGACCGTCCTGGAGATCATTCGTCCGTCCTGGAGTTCATCCGTCCGTTCTGAGCAGGAGTACGCCGCTGGGGGTGAGCCCGCCGCTGGAGACCACCGCGGTACGCGCGCCGGCCACTTGGCGGGCGTCGGCCTCGCCGCGCAGCTGGAGCACGGCCTCGTGCACCAGGCCCATGCCGTGGGTGCGGCCGTGCGAGAGCTGGCCGCCGTGCGGGTTGAGGGGCAGTACCCCGTCGCGGGCGATGTTCTTGCCGCCGTCCAGGAAGTCCCGTGCCTCACCGATGCCGCAGAAGCCGAGCGCCTCGATCCAGGACAGGCAGTTGAAGGTGAATCCGTCGTAGAGGAGGGCCACGTCCACGTCGGCGGGGCGCAGGTCGGTACGGGTCCACAGGTGGGCGGCCTGGCCGAGCACCTGCGGTTCGTGGGTGAGGGTGGACTGGTCCCACTCCGGGCGTTCGAGGATCTGTGTCCCGACCGCCTCGAAGCGGACCGGGGGCCTGGGAAGGTCGGGTGCCGTCTCGGCGGCGGAGACCACGACGGCCGTGGCGGCGTCGCAGGGGACGTCGCAGTCGTACAGGCCGAAGGGGGTGGTGACGGTGCGTGCGGAGAGGTAGTCGTCCATGGTGAGCGGGTCGCGGTAGATCGCGTCCGGGTGGCGGGCGGCGTTGACGCGCTGGTTGAGGGCGATCCAGCCGAGGGTTTCGCGGGTGGTGCCGTAGCGGTGCATGTGCCGCTGGGCGTTCATCGCGAGCATCGTCGCCGGGGAGACGGCGCCGAACGGCTTGAACCAGCCGTCGGGGCCTGCGGGTTGAGCCGCCCGGATGCTGCCCCGCTTCAGCAGTTCGGCATACGTCGACTCCCAGACCGTACGGAAGCACAGCACGTGCCGGACCAGCCCGCTCGCGACCGCCAGCATCGCGGCGATCAGCGAGCCGCCGGGGCCGAAGGTCTCCCCCGCGCCGTTGTGCCAGACGGGGTGGATGCCGAGCGCCGACTCCAGTGCCGTGATCCCGCCCTCGGCGAAGCCGCCGTAGGCACCGCCGCCCGGGTAGGTGGCGAGGCCGTCGATGTCGTCGAAGGTGAGTCCGGCGTCGGCGACGGCCTTCTCGCAGGCCTCCACGGTGAGTTCGAGGGGCGGGACCATGAGGCGGCGGCCGATCCTGGAGGCTCCGGCGCCGCTGATGACCGCGCGCTCCTCGAACCGGCGGGGCACGGGTGCCGTACGGACGTGTTCCCGCATGCGCTCGGGTGCGGGTTCGTCGGTGGGCAGCGGTGCGGGCGGGGGCTGCTCGGCGCACGGCCGGAACAGCGGCAGCCAGACGTCCGCCACCTGCTCGAACACGGCCTCCATGCGCATGCCGAGGCGCAGTTCCTCCGGTGTGCAGCCGACGACATTGGTGGTCAGCCGGACCCGTGGGTCCTCCTCGATCGCCACCTGGGCGACGACGAACGGGGTCGGCAGACCGGGGAAGGGGAAGCGGTGGTTGACCGTGAAGCCGATGAGCGTGGCGTGGCCCGAGACTTCGCGGAGGCCGCCGGTGCGGCCCCGGCAGTACCGGCAGACGGGCTGCGGCGGATGGATCAGGGACGAGCAGGAGCCGCAGGTACGGAAGCGGAGCCGTCCGTCGCGGCCGGACGTCCAGAAGAACTCGGTCTCCGGGGCGATAACGGGCCGGGGGCGGGCGGCTCCGGGCTTCTCGTCGGGCGTGCTCAACGGAGCTTCGCCTCCGCCTTGCGTATCGTCACCGGATCCGCCAACCCCTGTTCGTCGCAGGCGCGTTGGAGGGTCTCCAGGGTCTCCGCGAGGCCTGGGCCGAGCCGACGGCCGGGGGTGAAGGTGGCCGGGAGGTGACGCATGCCCTGGATGACGCCGATGGTCTCGTAGTGGACCGTGCCCTCGGGATCGCAGACGAAGTCCGGTGCGCGGTCGAGGACTTGGAGCACCATCCGCTTGAACACCACGCGGGCCACGTTGGAACCGATGCAGCGGTGGATGCCCAGGCCGAAGGCGGTGTGCCGGTTGCCGCCGCGGGCGAGGTCGACGCGGTCGGGGTCGGCGAAGACCGCCGGGTCGCGGTTGGCCATCGCCCAGGACAGCCACAGCCGGTCGCCCTCCTTGAACTCCTTGCCGGAGATCTCGCAGTCCTCGGCGACGGTACGGCCGTCCCCGGGCGCCGGCGTGAAGTAGCGCAGGAACTCCTCGGTGGCCGTGTCGAGGAGGGTGTCCCGCTCGCGGCTGAGGCGCTCCCGCTCCTCCGGGTGATCGGAGAGCCACTCCAGGGCGTGCGCGGTCAGGGCGGTCGTGGTGTCGAAGCCACCGCCGATGAGCAGGGCGAGGGCGCCGACCAGGTCCGCCTCCGCCGGGGCCTTGCCGTCGAACTCCATGCGGACGAGGGCGTCGACGAGGCCGGGGCGCGGGGTCACCCGGACCTCCTGGAGGGTGGCGCCGATGTCCTTGAGCATGGCCATGTGGGCCTGCACCACCCGCGCCATTTCAGGGGAGTTGGGTGGGGTGTAGACGCCCGCGTGGGCGGGTTCGTTGTACAGCTCCCACTTCTTCAGCGGAATGCCCATCATGGCGAGCGTGAAGACGGCGGGGACGATGTTGGCGAGGTCGTCGACGAAGTCGATACGGCCGCTCTCGATCCGTTCGTCGAGGCAGGCCCGGGTCACCTCGTCGATGAAGGGGATCCAGCGTTTGATCGCCGCCGGGGAGAGATAGGGGTTGAGGGCGCCCCGGTAGGCGCGCTGCTCGGGCGGGTCCATCTCCAGGAAGCCGCCGCGCAGCCCCCTGCCGCGGGGTGGCGGCGGGATGCTGATGCCCTGGTAGCCACGGCGCTCGCCGTGCACGTCGTGGTCGTTGGAGAGCTTCTCGCCGGCCCGGGCGAAGGCGAGCAGCTCGCGGTTGCCGGCGGCGACCCAGTGGCCGCCGTAGGTGTCGGACCAGGCCAGCGGGCAGCCGGTGTGGAACTCCTGGGTCTTCTCCTCGAAGTGGTGCCGGTACGCGGGGGCGTGCCGGTCGAAGTGGACCCGGGGCTGTTTGCGGGCCTCGTCTCCGGTGTCGTCCGGTGCGGTCGTCATGGGGTGGCTTCCTCTCGGTCCGCCGGGTGCGGCTCAGAACACGCTGATGGCGCGTTCGGGGCAGGAGCGGACGGCCTCGACCACCGCGTCCTCCTGGTCGGCGGGGACGTCCTCGGTGACCGGTGAGGAATGCCCGTCGATCTCGCTCAGTTCGAAGACCTTCGGCGCCCGCATGGCGCACAGGGTGTGGCCCTGGCAGCGCTCGGGGTCGACGCGTACCTTCACGTGACTCATCTCCGGATTCATTTCAGGTCGGCCATCGACTTGCCGACGCTCGCGAGCGTGGCCGGCTTGCCGTAGTCGGCCTGGTACTTGTAGACGGGGGCGTCACAGCGGTAGGCGCCCTGGTCCGGCTGGAAGTCGGCCGCCTGCCAGCCCTTGGCGGTCGCCTCGACGACGGAGTAGCACTTCGGCGGCACCTTGGAGGCGAGGTCGAAGGGGGCCTGCAGGCCGCCCGCCGTCCAGTCGGTGTTCTTCACCGCGTTGCCGTACACGCAGGTGCGGGTGAGGGTGGCGCAGTCGCGGGCCGCCGTGGCGAACAGCAGCCAGGCGGAGAAGGCGCGCAGGGCCGGGTAGGTGACCTGCTTGTCCGGCGCGTACTTCTTGTAGAGGTCGATGACCTGCTGGGTGGCGGGGTTGGCGGCGGCGCTCTCCAGCGGGGCGGTGGCGAACAGTTCGGCGTAGTTGTGCTGCTTGGCCAGGGCGGTGCCGGCGAGTTGCAGGAAGGCCGGGCCGTAGGCGTTGCTGTTGGCGTCGATCCAGTCGGGGGTGTAGCCGATGTTGGTGAGGGCCTGTTCCAGTTTGGCCAGGGAGGCGAAGTCACCGAGGAAGACCAGGCCCTTGACGCCCTTGTTCTTGATCGACTGGGCGTACGGCGTCCAGTCGGAGACACCGGCCGCGGGGTAGAGGTCGCTGTACGAGACGGTTCCGCCGAGGCCGGCCACGGCCTCCTTGAACTGGGCGGCCATCACCTTGGTGACGGGCGAGTCGCCGGCGATGATGCCGACCTTCTTCGCCGAGTCCGGGTACTTGTCCTTGAGCAGCCATGTGTAGTAGCCGGCGTACTGGAAGTACCCGGCGACGGGCTGGGAGGCCATCACCTGGAGGTCGGAGCCGATGGCGCCGATCTGGCTGGACTGGCCGGGGAAGTTGGGCAGGAGACACTTGAGGCGGTCCTGCACGCCGAGGCTGTCCAGCGCGGAGCCGCCGCCGACGAGCGCGAAGTCCGCCTTGCAGGCCTCCAGGACACGCTGGCGGACCTCGGTCAGCTTGGTGTCGCGGGTGACGGGTACGAGCTTGCGGCCGTTGATGCCGCCCGCGTCGTTGCACCACGAGGTGAACACCTTGGCGGCGTCCACGAACTCGGAGTTCTTGGTGAAGCCGACGTCGGACATCACGCCCACCTGGATCTGGTCGGCGGTGACGCCCTGAGAGGTGGAGGACTTGGCGGTGGAGGACTTGGCGGTGCCGGGACCGCACACGTCCTTCAGCGTGCCGAAGTCGGCGCTGGATGAACCCGATCCGCTCGCGGTGGGGCTCGCGTTGTGCGCGGCGTCGGAGCCGGTGGTGTCGTCGGAGCGCGTGGAACAGCCGGCCAGCAGCACCGCGGTCACGGTGACCGCGCCGATCAGCAGCCTGCGCATGGTGCCTCCTCGAAGGGCTCGGACGCCGTCGTCCGAGGGAGGTACGAAAGGTGCGGGGTCAGGTGACCGCGCCGCTCGCCTTCAGGGCGAGGATGCGGTCCCAGTCGTAGCCGAGCTCGGCGAGGATCTCCTCGGTCTGCGCGGCGAACTCCGGTGCGGGGCCGAGGGTGATGTCCTCGACGTCGAACTGGACGGGGCTGGCGACGAGTTCGAGGTCGCCGGCCTGTCCGAGGTAGCCGTTGGCGCGGGCCTGCGGATCGGCGGCGGCCTGGAGGGTGTCCTGGACGGGGGCCCACGGCCCGTCGAGGGCGGCGAACCGCTCGGACCACTCGGCGAGGGTGCCGCCGGCGATGATCTCCCGGAGGATCTTCACCGCCTCCTCGGTGTGCTCGGCGATGGCCTCGCCGGTCGCGAACCGGGGGTCCTCGGCGAGGTCCGGCCGCCCCAGGCAGTGGCAGACGCCCGGCCAGAACCTCGCCGGCTGGAGCATGACGAAGGAGATGTAGCGGTCGTCGGCCGTCCGGTAGAGGCCGGAGAGCGGGTTGCCGGGCGAGCCGTGGGCGCTGGGCCGTACGCCCTCCCAGGCCCGTTCCAGGTGCAGGGAGAGCCCGATGGCGTGGCCCATCGCCCACAGGCCGCTGCCGAACAGGGAGACGTCCACCACCGACGGCTCCCCGGTGCGCTCGCGGCGCAGCAGCGCGGCCGCGATCCCGCCGGCCAGGTTGGTGCCGGAGACGGTGTCGCCGTAGGCCGGTCCGGGTGGGCTGATCAGTCCCTCGGTGCCGGGCGGGGTGATGCTGGCGGCGGTGCCGGCGCGGGCCCAGAAGGCGGTCATGTCGTAGCCGCCCCGGTCCGCCTCGGGGCCGCGCGGCCCGAGGGCACTCCCCCGGGCGTACACGACGCGGGGGTTGACGGCGCGGATGTCGTCGACGTCGATGCCGAGGCGGGCCCGGGAGGCGGGCAGGAAACTGGTGAGGAACACGTCGGCGTCCTTGGCCAGTTCGTACAGCACCTCGCGTCCCTCGGGCCGTGCGATGTCGAGGCCGATGGACCGTTTGCCGCGGTTGGCGTGCGCGACGTTGGGGTTGGGGTCGCCCTCGACCTTGAAGGTGCCGGTCTGGCGCAGTCCGCGCTGCGGGTCGCCGTTCACGGCGTGCTCGACCTTGACGACGTCCGCGCCCCAGTCGGCGAGCACGGCTCCGGCCGAGGGCACGAAGCCGTACATGGCGACTTCGAGGACCCGGATGCCCTCCAGCGGCCTCATCCCTGCTCCAGGGGCACGACGACCCGGGCGAAGGACTTCTCCTCCAGGAACTCCTCGAATCCCGAACGCCCGCTCTCCCGGCCGACACCGGACTGCTTGTAGCCGCCGAAGGGCACGTCGGGCGCGAAGTAGTTGCCGCCGTTGATGGAGAAGGTGCCGGTGCGGATGCGCCGGGCGAGCCGGATCGCGCGCTGCTCGTCGGCGCTGTGCACGGCGCCGGACAGGCCGTAGCGGGAGTTGTTGGCGATCCGGACCGCGTCCTCCTCGTCGTCGAAGGGGATCACGGCGAGGACGGGGCCGAAGACCTCCTCCTGGGCGATCTCGCTGTCCGGGTCGACGTTCGCGAGGAGGGTCGGTTCGTAGAAGTACCCGGGCTCGATCCGGTTGCCGCCCCGCACCAGGGTCGCGCCCGCCTCGACGGCCCGGCGCACCAGGCCGTCGACCTTGTCGCGCTGCTGCTCGCTGATCAGCGGGCCCATGGTGGTCCTGGGATCGGTCGGGTCGCCGACGTTCACGCGTGTCATGCCCGCCGCGACCAACTCCACGATTTGGTCGTGGTGTTCGCGCGGTACGAGCAGCCGTGAGGTGAGCGCGCAGCCCTGGCCGGAGTGGGAGCAGATGGTGAACGCGGCGAACATGCCGGCCTTCACGAAGTCGGCGTCCGACAGGATGATCATGGCCGACTTGCCGCCGAGTTCGAGGAACACCCGCTTCACGGAGTCCGCGGCCGCGGCCATGATCCGGCTGCCGGTGGTGGTGGCGCCGGTGAAGGTGACCACGTCGACGTCGGGGTGGGTGGTGAGCAGTTCGCCTACCTCGGCGCGGGCGGAGCTGAGCACGTTGATCACGCCGGGCGGTATGTCGGTGTGCTCGGCGATGAGTTCACCGAGCGCGAGAGTGGTGAGCGGGGTCTGCGGGGCGCCCTTGAGGACGACGGTGCAGCCCGCGGCGAGGGCGGGGGCGAGCTTGGCGAGGGCGAGCTGGTTGGGGTAGTTGTACGGCAGGATCGCGGCGACGACGCCGGCCGCTTCCTTCTCCACCCAGCGGTGGTGGCGCTGGCCGCGCGACTCGATCTCGCCGAGGTCCTCGGAGAACTCGTAGGACTCCAGCAGGTCGGCGTAGAACTTCACTATGCCGATGGGCTCGTCGAGCTGCGGGCCGTGGGTGAGCTGGCGTGGGGCGCCGACCTCGGCGATGGTCAGTTCGCGCAGTTCCTCACGGTGCTCGTCGAGGGCCTGGTGGAGCTGGCGGAGGCAGCGCAGCCGCAGGTCGCGGTCCGTGGACCAGCCGGTGGTGTCGAAGGCGCGGCGGGCGGCGGCCACGGCGGCCTCGGCGTTGGCGGTCGTGGCGTCGGGGGCGTGGCCGAGGAGTTCACCGGTGGCGGGGTTGTAGGTGGGGAACGTGGTGTCGGCGGTGACGAGTTTGCCGTCGATCAGCTGGGACCTGCCGGCGGGCGCGCTCACAGCCGCACCAGCGATCCGCCGTCCACGGCCAGCACCTGGCCGGTGACCCAGGCCGCGTCGTCGGAGAGCAGGAACACCAGCGCGCCCGCCTGGTCCGCCGGGGTCCCCATGCGCTTGAGGGGGAAGGACTGCACCATGGCCGAGCGGTGCGCCTCCGGGATGATGCTGCGGGTCGCCTCGGTGTCCGTGGGCCCGGGCGCGATGGCGTTGACGCGGATGCCGCGCGGACCGAGTTCGGAGGCCAGCGAGACGGTGAGGTGGTTGACACCGGCCTTGGCGAGCCCGTAGAAGCCGGTGGCCTGCCAGGCCGCGGTGGACGACTGGTTGACGATCGCCGCACCCTCCTTCAGGTGCGGCAGCACCGCGCGGGTGACGTGCAGGGCGCCGAGCAGGTTCACCTTGAGGAACCTGTCCAGGTAGTCGTAGTCGACGGTGACGATGCCCTCGCGGCGCATCCCGTGGAAGATCGCCGCGTTGTTGACGAGGTGGTCGATGGAGCCGTACTCACCCATCACCGTGGCGGCGAGCTGCTCGGCGGAGGAGGGGTCGGCCACATCGACCCCGACGAAGAGCGCGTCGCCGATGTCCTTGGCGACGCGCTTGCCCTGCTCCTCGTTCAGATCCGCCACCACGACCCGCGCGCCCTCGGCGGCCAGTGCCCTGGCGTATCCCTCACCGATGCCCTGGCCGGCCCCGGTGACGATCACCACCTTGTTCTGCAAGCGCATCCCAGCCTCCTTGCTCGGTTGGGCTGGAAACTACATTCTCACCTAGAGCGAATCAAGGATTCGAACACGAGAATCTCATGCTCGTCACTTCCCCGCCCCACCGCTGGGAGAATACTGTTCTCACAAACGAAAGGGGAGTTCTCATGATCGACTCGAAGGCCGTACGCCCGTCGCTCGGCGTGGAGTTCACGGGTGTCGCGGACCCGCTCGACGACACCTTCGTGCATCGCTGCGTCGAGGCGCTCAAGTGGCGCGGTGTGCTGGTCGTACGCGGGCTGCACCTCGACGACGAGCAGCAGCTGGCGTTCAGCCGCCGGCTCGGCGAAGTGGTCGCGCTGCGCGGTCAGGAGATCTTCCCCATCTCGATCAACCCGGAGAAGAGCGCGAGCGCCAAGTACCTCAAGGGCGCCTTCTTCTGGCACCTCGACGGCACCAGCGACGACGTGCCCGTCAGGGCGACCACGCTCACCGCCCGGCACGTGGCCACGGTGGGCGGCGGCACGGACTTCGCCAGCACCTACGCCGCCTACGAGAACCTGCCGGTCAAGGACCGCGAACGCTACGAGACCCTACGGGTGGTGCACACCTTCGAGGCGGCGCAACGGCTGGTGACCCCGGACCCCACCCCGCAGGAGCTGGCCGGCTGGCGCACCCAGCCCGCTCACGAGATGTCCCTGGTGTGGCGGCGCCGGGACGGCCGCCGTTCGCTCGTCGCCGGTGCCACCGCCGACCACGTCGTCGGAATGGACCCCGAGGAGAGCCGTGCCCTCCTCGACGACCTGCTCGACTGGACCACCCAGGAGCGGTTCCGCTACACCCACGACTGGGAGGTCGGCGACCTGGTCGTGTGGGACAACACCGGGATCCTGCACCGGGCGCTGCCGTACGACGAGAACTCCGAGCGACTGCTGCACCGGACGACCATCGTGGGCGACGAGGCCTTCGCATGACGGCGACAGCCGCCGTACCGGTGCGGACAGCGGTCGTCACGGGCGGCGCCTCCGGCATCGGCCTGGCCGTCGCCCGCCGGCTCGCCGCCGACGGGCTGAAGGTCGCCGTACTGGACCTCGTCCCGGCGCCGGAGGCCTACGGGCTCACCGTCGACGTCACCGACCGGGCCCAGGTCGACAAGGCGATGGACGCGGTGCGCGAGCGTCTCGGCCCCGTCTCCGTGCTGGTCAACGCGGCAGGCAGGGACGGCTTCACGCGCTTCGGCGACCTGTCGTTCGCCGACTGGCAGCAGGTCGTCGACATCAACCTCAACGGCGTCTTCCACTGCGTGCAGTCGGCACTGCCGGACATGTGGGAGGGCCGCTGGGGCCGGATCGTCAACATCTCCTCCTCCAGTACCCACTCGGGGCAGCCGTTCATGGCGCACTACGTCGCCGCCAAGTCCGCGGTGAACGGGCTGACCAAGTCCCTCGCACTGGAGCTGGGCCCGCGGGGCATCACCGTCAACGCGATACCTCCGGGGTTCGTCGACACCCCGATGCTGCGCACGGCCGAGCGCGAGCAGCGCCTCGGCGGCACCGTCGAGGACCACATCGCCCGCACCCCCGTCCGCCGCGTGGGCCGCCCCGAGGACATCGCCGCGACCTGCTCCTTCCTGGTCAGCGAGGAGGCCGGCTACATCACCGGCCAGATCATCGGCGTGAACGGGGGCCGCAACACGTGACGAGGCTGCCGCCGATACCGTACGAGGACTGGGACGCCGAAGCCCTGCGACCGCTCACGGGCGGCCGTACCGTCCCGCCGTCCAACGCGCTCGGCCTGCTGCTGAACCACCCGCGCCTGGCCAGGGCCTTCCTGACGTTCTCCACCCAGCTGGTCTACCGCGGCACGCTGCCGGCCCGGATGCGGGAGCTGGCGGTCCTCCGGGTCGCCTGGCGCAACCGCTGCCGGTACGAGTGGGCGCACCATGTACTGCTGGCCCGGGAGGCCGGTGTCACGGACGAAGAGGTCGAAGGAGTACGCCGGGGCGTGGACACCCTGGTGAACCGGGCGGTGGACGAACTCGACACCGCCTCCTCGCTCTCGGACGCGCTGTACGCGGAACTGGCGAAGGAACTGGACGAGCCGCAGTTGATGGAGTTCGTGTTCGTCGTCGGCGCGTACCGCCTGCAGGCCATGGCGTACAACACCTTCGGTGTGGAGCCGGATGCGGGCATGGACGGCGGAGGGATGGAGGACGAGGGGTGAGTCCACGGCATCCCCGGCACCTCCAGCGTCCGGAGCGGATCCTGCGGGTCGTGCAGTGGGCCACCGGAAACATCGGTTCGCGCTCGCTCCGTGCCGTCGTCGACCATCCGCGCATGGCTCTGGCCGGTGTGTACGTCACCGGTCCGGAGAAGGCCGGGCGGGACGCCGGCGAGCTGTGCGGAAGCGGTCCGACCGGGGTCGTCACCACCCGCGACCCCGACGAGATACGCGCGCTCGGCGCCGACTGCGTGTTGTACATGCCCCGCGTGACCGACCACGACGAGCTGTGCGCCCTGCTGGCGTCCGGTGCGAACGTGGTGACCACGGCGGGCGGTTTCCACCACCCACCCGGTCTGGAGCCCGCGCTGAGGCTCCGGGTCGAGGAGGCCTGCGCGCGGGGCGGCACATCACTGCACGCCACAGGGAGCAGTCCGGGGTTCATCACCGAGGCCGTACCGCTCGTCCTGGCCTCCCTGCAGCGGCGGCTTGAGAAGCTCACCGTCCACGAGTACGCCGATCTGTCGCGCCGGAACTCACCGGGGCTGCTCTTCGACGTGATGGGCTTCGGAGCGGCACCGGACGGGGGGTTCGACGAAGGCCGCCTGGCACACGTCCGGTCGGGCTTCGGGCCGTCCCTGCGGCTGGTGGCCGATGCCCTGGGCCTGCCTCTCGAATCCGTCGAGGCCCGGGGCCGGATCGCCACCGCCGTGCGCACGACCGCCATCGCCGCCGGAGTCCTTCGTGCGGGGACGGTGGCCGCGCAGCGGATCACGCTGTCCGGCCGGCACGGCGGACGCACGCTGCTGGAGTTCGACGCGACCTGGTACTGCACCACGGACCTGGACGTGGACTGGGACCTGCGTTCCACCGGCTGGCGTCTGACGGTCGACGGCGACACGCCCCTGGACGTCGACATGCGGTTCCCGGTGCCGTTGGAGCGACTGGCCGCGGTCTCCCCCGGATACACCGCGCACCGGGCGGTCAACGCCGTCCCCGCCGTGTGTGCGGCCACACCCGGCATCCGTACGACCGTGGACCTCCCCCTGTTCACCGCAGCCCTCGGCTGAGTTCCGGGACCGGGGGGAGAGCCGGACCCTCCTCCCGTTCAGCCCTGCTTCAGACGGTTCTTCATCTCGTCCAGCCGGGTCAGGATCGGGTAGCCGTCCACGCTCAGGGCGTTGCCGTGCCCGGTCTGGTGGATGTCGAAGACGGACTGGAGGGCAGCGTAGAAGCCCTGGACGTCGAGGGTCTGGTTGACGGCGCGCTTGGCCTGGCGCAGGCCGAACGACGGCATCCTCGCTATCCGCTGGGCCAACTCGTCAGTGGCCGGGCCGAGTTCGGCCAACGGGACGACCTTGTTGACCATGCCGACCTGTTCGGCCTCGTGCGCGGTCAGGGGGCGGCCGGTGAAGAGGATCTCCTTGGCCTTCCTGGGCCCCAGCTCCCAGGTGTGGCCGTGGTACTCGACCCCGCCGATGCCCATGTGGACCACCGGGTCGGAGAACTCCGCGTTCTCCGCGGCCACGATCAGGTCGCACGGCCAGCACAGCATCAGGCCGGCCGCGATGCACTTGCCCTGGACGGCCGCGATGGTGGGCTTCGGGATGTTGCGCCACCTGAGCGAGTATTCGAGGTAGCGGCGCGTCTCGGCGGCGTAGATCCATTCGAGGGTGATCTCGCCGGGTCCCGGCCAGCGGTCCTTGAGGTCGTGGCCCGCGGAGAAGTGCCGGCCGTTCGCCCTGAGCACGACCACCTTCACCGCCTCGTCCCGGGCCGCGCGTGTCCAGGCGGCGTCGAGGTCGTCGAGGAGGGCCATGGTCTGGGCGTTCGCGGCCTCCGGCCGGTTGAGGGTGATCGTCGCGATGCCGTTCTCGGCGTCGTACAGGATCTGGTCCATGACTGGGGTCCTCTGTCCGTCCTCTAGCGCGGCAGGCCGAGGATGCGCTCGGCGACGATGTTGCGCTGGATCTCGCTGGTGCCGCCCGCGATGGTCCCTGCGAAACTGCGCGCGTACCGCTCGAACCAGCTGGAGACGAACGCCTCGTTGTTCATGTGCTGGTACGGCCCGGTGCGGGCGGGATGCGGCAGGGCGTCGGCGCCGTGGGCCTCCAGGGCGTGCAGGGACGCGGACTGGACGGCCTCGGAGCCGAGCAGCTTGAGGACCGACAGCTCGGCGGGGTCCCGGCCCGGGCCGAGTTGCCGGTAGCCGAGCAGCCGTAGCGCCTGGAGGTCCATGAGCAGGGTGGCGTACCACTCCTCACCCGCTCCGACGTCGGCCGCGTCCTGCACCAGGTCCTCCAGGCGCTCGGCGAACGACAGCCACAGCAGGGTGCGTTCGTGCCCCAGGGAGCCGTTGGCCACCCGCCAGCCCTCGTGGAGCGGCCCGACGAGGTTCTCGACCGGCACCCGGACGTCGGTGAGGAACACCTCGTTGAAGTCGAGATCGTCCTCGGCGGCGATCGAGCCGAAGGGACGCCGTACGACGCCCTCGGTGGCCGTGGGGATCAGCAGCGCGCTGATCCCCTTGTGCTTGGGCGCGTCGGGGTCGGTGCGCACGAAGGCGAGCAGGACGTCGGCGTCGTGGGCACCGGAGGTCCAGATCTTCTGCCCGTCGACGGTGAAGGTGTCGCCGTCGAGCACCGCCCGGGTGCGCAGGGAGGCCAGGTCGGAGCCGGCCTCGGGCTCGCTCATCCCGAGCGCCGCGGTGATCTCGGCGCGCAGGATCGGCACGGCCCAGCGGCGCTTCTGCTCCGCGGTGCCGAAGGTGATCAGGGATGCGGCGATGATGCCGAGGCCCTGCGGGTTGAAGCTGTGGTAGATCCTGCGGTGCGCCAGCTCTTCCAGATGCGCGAGCTGTTGGGGCAGCGTGGCGTCACGGCCGCCGAACTCCGGCAGCCGGCCGGGCAGCAGCCAGCCCTCGTCGAACAGGGTGCGCTGCCAGCGGCGTGCCCAGTCGGGGACGTGGGCGCTGGAGCGGGAGCGGTCCCGCGCCTCGGCCTCGGCAGGCAGGCGGGCGTCGAGGAAGGCGGCGAACTCGGCTCGGAAAGCGGCCACTTCGGGATCGTCGGCGAGTCTCATGAGGCCAGCAGGGCCTTCCTGTGCGCGGCCGCGGTGCCGAGGAGCAGGTCGCAGGCCTGGGCTCGCTTCAGGTGGTACTGGAGTTCGTTCTCCCAGGTGAAGCCCATGGCTCCGAAGAGCTGCAGCCCGTGCCGGAAGACCACCCGCTGGCATTCCCCCGCCGCGGCCTTGGCCATGTGGGCGGCCCGGGTGCGCCGGGGGTCGTCCTCGGCGATGGTCAGGGCGGCGAAGTGGGTGAGGGCGCGGGCGCGTTCGATCGCCACGTGCATGTCGGCAGCCTTGTGCTTCACGGCCTGGAAGGAGCCGAGCGGGCGGCCGAACTGCACCCGCCGCTTCACGTGTTCCAGGCTCAGGTCCAGGATCCGGCGGCAGGCGCCGACCGTGGTGGCCGCGAGCCCGGTCAGCGCCAGGTCCGGCACGCCCGCGGTGAGGGCGCCGACTCCGGTGAGGGCGGTGGCCTCGATCTCGGCCACGTGCAGGTTCGGGTCGAGCACGGGGACCCGGCGCGCCGCCAGTTCGGCGCCGGGTACGACGACCACGCCGTCCGGCGTGAGCAGCGCGACCTCGTCGGCGCGGTCGGCGTCCAGGACGTACCGCCCGGCGCCGTCGAAGACCGCCGTGCCGCTGCCGTCGGGGAGCCGTCCGGTCAGCGGGGCGAACCAGGTGGCCGTGGCAAGGAACGGTGTCGGGTCGGCCGCGTATCCCAACTCCTCCAGGATCAGGGCGAGTTCGAGCGGGGGCGCCTCCAGCCAGCCGAGCCGGCGATAGGTGCTCCACTGCTGGTCCTCGGGCCGGCCGCGCACCTTGGCGACCGTCTCGCGCACCGTGCGCCGCAGCAGTTGCTGGTCCTCGTCGAGTTCGAACTCCACGCCCGCCTCCGCCCTGCCGGTACCCGATGGCCGCACACCGAGCGCGAGCCCAGATCGGGGAGAATACCATTCTCGTCAAGCGAAAGTAATACTCTTGTTTCTTATGGAGTGCGATTCGGTAGGGGGGGCGCCCCTCCTTTTCACATACGTGGAGTACCGTTCTGCTCATGAGTGCCGTCCCCGCAGAACCGGTCGAGACACCCGAGCCCGCCTGGCGGCAGCGCGCCGTCGAGCGGTCCACCCGTGCCGCGAAGCTGCGCGCCGAGCAGCGCGTCCAGCGGTTCCTCGACGCCGCCCAGGAGCTGATCGCCGACAAGGGCACCACCGACTTCACCGTGCAGGAGGTCGTGGAGCGCTCCCGGCAGTCGTTGCGCAGCTTCTACCAGCACTTCGACGGCAAGCACGAGCTGCTGCTCGCGCTCTTCGAGGACGCGCTGTCGAAGTCGGCCGCCGAGATCCGGGAGCGGGCCGCCGCGGGGCGGGACCCGCTGGAGCGGCTGAAGATCGCGGTCGATCTGCTGTACGCCTCCTCCACACCGCGTGCCGGTCAGCAGTCCCCGCTCTTCACCGACTTCGCGATCCAGCTGCTGGTCACCCACCCGGACCAGGTGGCCACCGCCCACCTGCCGCTGCTCGCCTACTTCACGGAGCTGGTGGAGGAGGCGGTCGCAGCGGGCCAGGCCGTGGCCGCGAAGCCCCGGCGCACCGCGTCCCTGATCATGCAGACGGCGATGTTCACGGCACAGGCTCCGGCGGCACCGGTCGGCGCCCACCCCTCACCCATCACCGCCGAGGAGGTCTGGGCGTTCTGCCTGGGCGGGCTCAGGGGGCCGGGCGGCACGCAGACCCCGGTCACCACCACGGTGACCGAGGACGCGCCGGCCACGACGCGCAAGGCGGCCCCGGCGAAGAAGACCACGGCAGCGACGCCGCAGAAGCGGACGGCCGCCGCGAAGAAGGCCGCTCCGGCGAAAAAGGCCGCTCCGGCGAAGAAGGCGACCGCCGGCAAGGCCGCCGCCACGAAGGCGGCCCGCCCCCAGTCGTGACATGACCGGTCCAGGGCCTCCGCGAGCTCGTCCGCGGGGGCCCTTCGCCGTGCCGTCGGCGACAGCCCCTCCCCCTCCGACCGTCAGGCCTTGAAGCCTCGGCCCCTTGACGAACCATTTTGGTCTGACCTTTGATATGTTTCGCCATCAGCCGCCGGCAGAGGGGTTCCCCGCCGTGGACTTTGAGCTGACCGAGGACCAGGAGACGATCCGCAAGGCCGTGACCGGTCTCCTGCGCGATTTCGACGACCGGTACTGGATGGAGAAGGACCGCGACCACGTCTTCCCCCAGGAGTTCTACGACGCCGTCGCGGGCGGCGGCTGGCTGGGCCTCACGATTCCGGAGGCGTACGGAGGCCATGGCCTCGGCATCACCGAGGCGACCCTGCTGCTGGAGGAGGTCGCCCGCTGCGGCGGGATGAACGCGGCCAGCGCCATCCACATGTCGGTCTTCGGCATGCACCCCGTCGTCGTGCACGGCTCCGAGGAGCTGAAGCGACGCACCCTGCCCCGGATCGCGGACGGCGACCTGCACGTCTGCTTCGGGGTCACGGAACCGGGCGCGGGCCTGGACACGTCCCGCATCACTACGTACGCCCGCCGGGACGGCGGCCACTACGTCGTCAGTGGCCGCAAGGTGTGGATCTCCAAGGCGATGGAGTCCGAGAAGATCCTGCTGCTGACGCGGACGTCGAAGGTCGACGAGGTGGCGAAGCCGACGGACGGCATGACCCTGTTCCTCACCGACCTCGACCGCGCCCGGGTCGACATCCGCCCGATCCCGAAGATGGGCCGCAACGCCGTCACGTCGAACGAGCTGTTCATCGACGACCTGCGCGTGCCGGTCGAGGACCGGGTCGGCGCGGAAGGCCAGGGCTTCCGCCACCTCCTCGACGGCCTGAACCCCGAGCGGATGCTGATCGCCGCGGAGGCGCTCGGCATCGGCAGGGCGGCCCTGGACCGGGCGGTGCGGTACGGGAGGGAGCGGGAGGTCTTCGGCAGGCCGATCGGCATGAACCAGGGGATCCAGTTCC
Source organism: Streptomyces sp. NPDC047061 (assembly GCF_040643955.1). Lineage (NCBI taxonomy): Bacteria > Bacillati > Actinomycetota > Actinomycetes > Kitasatosporales > Streptomycetaceae > Streptomyces > Streptomyces sp. NPDC047061. Next base: position 684,209 of record NZ_JBEYVI010000001.1, on the reverse strand, counting down.
CGCTCGCCGACTCCCTCGCCCGGCTCGACGCGGCCGAGCTGGTGCTGCGCAAGGCCACCTGGCTCTACGACCGGGGCAGGTCGTGCGCCCGGGAGGCGAACACCGCCAAGTACCTGTGCGCGGACGCCGGTTTCACCACGGCCGACCGGGCCCTGCAGACCCACGGCGGCATGGGCTACTCCGAGGAGTACCCCGTCGCCCGTTACTTCCGCGAGGCGCGGCTGCTGCGGATCGCGCCCGTCAGCCAGGAGATGGTCCTGAACTATCTGGGCTCGCACACGCTGGGCCTGCCCAGGAGCTACTGAGGAGCTGGGGATGACCGACCGTACGGATCTGTTCGACCTCACGGGACGCTCGGCGCTGGTGACCGGTGCCGCGGGCGGTATCGGCTCGGCGGTGGCCGAGGCGCTGGCCCGGGCCGGGGCGGCGGTGCTCGTGACCGACGTCGACGAGACCGCCGCGGCGGCCGTCGCCGGGAAGATCTCCGCCGCCGGACGGACCGCGGACAGCACCGCACTCGACGTGACCGACCGGGCGAGCGCCGACGCCGCGGTGTCCCGGGCGGCCGCGCTCGCCGACGGCACCCTGCACATCCTGGTCAACAACGCCGGGGTCACCGCGCCGGCCATGTTCGACAAGCTGGAGGCGGACGCCTTCCGGCGGCTCCTGGACATCCACCTGCTGGGCAGCTTCCACTGCGCCCAGGCCGCGCTGCCCCGGCTGCCGGAGGACGGGCGCGGGCGCATCATCAACGTCACCTCGTCGGCCGGTATCGTCGGCACCCTCGGGCAGGTCGACTACTCCGCCGCGAAGGCCGGCATCATCGGCCTCACCAAGTCGCTGGCGCGCGAACTGGCCCGCAGGCGCATCCTGGTGAACGCCCTCGCCCCGCTGGCCGCGACCCCGATGACGGAGACCATCAGGACGAACGAGAAGTTCGCCGCCCGGATGCTCGCCCGGATCCCGCTCGGACGGTGGGCGGAGCCGGCGGAGGTCGCGGGGGCGTTCGTCTTCCTCGCCTCCGACGCGGCTTCGTTCATCACCGGTCAGGTACTGCCGGTCGACGGGGGCATGGTCATGTGACACTCCGGGACGTCCTGTGTTGAATGGTTCAGCCGAAACGGACGTACGACGAGAGGCCTGAACCAGTGCCCAGCGCCGAGCCCTCCGCCCACACCCCGCGCTTCGACACGCTGACCGTGCCGAAGGCGTCGGACGTGCTGGCGGCGGAGGTCCGCGAGCGGATCCTGTCCGGGGAGATCGGCGAGGGCACGGCCCTGCCGCCGGAGCGTCAGCTCGTCGAGCAGACCGGGCTGAGCCGGGCCACCGTGCGTGAGGCGCTGCGGATCCTGGAGGTCGAGCGGCTCGTGGAGATCAGGCCGGGGCGCGGCGGCGGGGCCTTCGTGCACCGGCCCGGGCGCGAGTCCGTGGCGAACACCGTGCGATTGGTGATTCGCGGCCAGCAGATCCGGCTGGAGGCGTTGCATGAGACCCGGGAGGCGATCGAGCCGACGTGCGCCGCGCTGGCCGCGAGACGGCGCACCGACCGGGATCTGGCCGAATTGGACGCCGCGAACGCCGAGTTGAAGGAGGCCGGGGACGACGCCCAGCGGTTCCTCCGAGCGAACGTGCGCTGGCACAACGCGGTGGCGCGCGCGGGCGACAACGAGCTGCTCATCGGGTTCATGAGCGCGCTCTCGCAGTCGATCCACGCGGCCACGAACCTGCGGCAGTTCACGGGAGCGGACATCCGCGAGGTCACCGCGCGGGCGCACGCCCGGATCACCGACGCGATCCGGGCCGGTGACGAGGCGGCGGCGATGCGGCGGATGTCCCGGCACGTGTGCGGTTTCGCGCGTGCGGCGGTGGAGGTCGACGTGCGCGAGCGCGTGGAGCTGACCGACCCCGAGGGCTGACAGGCGGCGCACGAGACGCCGGGGTACGGCTGGAGCTTGCAAGAATCACATTCTCATATTCGCGCAACACCATTGACAGTTACGGCCTGACCTTTAATAGCATCGCTCGCATGAGCGAGGTGAGTCCCGTACTGACCGTGGCCGCCGACGGCGACGTCCGCATCGTCACCCTGAACCGTCCGGAACGTCTCAACGGCGTGTCCGCGGAACTCCACCGCAGGTTGTCCGAGGTATGGCGCGAGTTGGCGGACGACACGAAGGCCCGGGCCGTCGTCCTCACCGGCGCCGGCCGGGCGTTCAGCGCGGGCGGCGACTTCGATCATCTGCGCCGCCATCATGAGGATCCCGAACTGCGCGAGCGGTCGATCCGGCTCGACCGGACCATCCAGACGGAGCTGATCCGTTTCCCGCTGCCCGTCGTCGCGGCCGTCAACGGCCCCGCGGTGGGGCTGGGTTGCTCCCTGGCCCTCGGCTGCGACCTGGTCCTGATGGCCGAGGACGCCTACCTCGCCGACCCGCATGTCTCGGTCGGTCTGGTGGCGGGCGACGGCGGGGTCACCCTGTGGCCGCTGCTGACGAGCCTGCTCCGGGTGAAGGAGTACCTGTTCACCGGGGACCGCATCCCGGCCGCCACCGCGCTCGGGCTCGGCCTCGCGAACCGGGTCGTGCCCGCCGCCGATCTGATGCCCGAGGCGCTGGCGCTGGCGCACCGGCTCGCCGCACAGCCCGCGGAGGCGCTGCGCGCGACGAAGGCGGCGCTGGCCGCGGTGGTCGAGCAGGTCTCGCGCGGCGGCATGGAGGCGGCGCTCCTGGCGGAGCGGTCCACGATGACCAGCCCCGACCACATCCGCATCGTCGGCGACCTCGCCGCCCGGGCCGGCCGCCGCCCGGCCGCCCCCGAGGAGGACTGAGCGTGCAGCCCGAGGAGTTCACGCTGGTCCGCGACCTGCTCCGGACGTTCGCGACCCAGCACGCCGTCGGCTCGGCCGACGACGTCAAGCCGCAGTGCCGCGCCGCGGCGCAGGAGGCACTGGACGGACTGGGACTCGCCGAGCTCCGCGGTACCGCCCGGCCCGCCGCCACCGTCCAGGAGTGCTCCCTCCTCGCCGAGGAGCACGGCAGGCTGCCGCTGACCACCTCGCTGCTCGGCACCGTCCTGCTGGCTCCGGAGCTGCTGCGCCTCCTCCGTGCGGACCAGCACGACGCGCGGTTCACGGTGGCCCTCGCCTCCGACCTGCGTCTTCCGGGCCCCGACGCACAGGATCTCCGCGCCTGGGACTGCGACGGAGCCGATGCGGCACTGTACGCCGACACCGAGGGAACCGTGACCCGCGCCCGGCTCGGACCGCCGGCACCGACCGCGGACCTGCTGCGCAGCGTGCGGCAGGCCTCCGCCGTGGGCGAGCCCCTCGGCCGGCTCGCACCGGAGGACCGACAGCGCTGGCAGGCGTACGCGCTGGTGGTCGTCGCGAGCGAACTCGTCGGCGCGGCGGGTTCGCTCGTCGAGCAGAGTGTGGCGTACGCCCGCGAGCGCCGGCAGTACGGCCGGCGGATCGGCTCCTTCCAGGCCGTCCAGCATCTGCTCGCCGACGCGACCGTCCTGGTGGAGGCCGGCACCAGCGCCACCCGGTACGCCGCGTGGTGCCTGGACCACGAGCCGCCGGACCGGGCGCTCACGGCGGCCCGCACGGCCAAGGCGGAGGTGAACACCTCGGCCTTGGAGGCGGTGTACGCCGGGATGCAGGTGTTCGGCGGTATCGCCCAGACCTGGGAGCACATCGCGCACCTGTACCTGCGCAAGGTGCTCGTCGGCGCCACCGTGCTGGCCACCACGGCCGACCTGCTGCCCGCCCTCGCCGTACCGGAGGCGACCCGATGACCGACGGCCCCCTCGACTTCGGCGACCCGACGGACCTGGAACGGCTGCGGCGGGACTTCCGCGACTGGCTGGCCGACCATCCGCTGCCCGAGCGGCGACCGGACGAACCGGTCCCTGCCTTCCTGCACCGCTGGCACCGCATCCTCCACTCCGGCGGCTGGGTCGGCCTCGACGTACCGCGGGAGTACGGCGGCCGTGGCCTGACACCACTGCACCAGGTCGCCGTCAGCGACGAGTTGGGAGCACGCGGCGCCCCCGGCGTCCCCCGGATCGGCTATCTCGCCCACGCCCTCCTGGAGTTCGGTGACGAGGAGCAGCGCAGACACCTGCTGCCCCGGATGCTTTCCGGCGACGACGTCTGGTGCCAGGGCTTCAGCGAGCCGGGCGCGGGCTCGGACCTGGCCGGCATGAGCACCCGCGCCGAACGGCAGCCGGACGGCGGCTATCTCGTCAACGGACAGAAACTGTGGACGAGTTACGCCCAGTACTCCGACCTCTGCCTGCTCCTGGCCCGAACCGACCGCACGGCTCCCGCGCACACCTCGATCTCGGCGTTCGCCCTGCCCCTCGACCGGCCCGGCGTGACCGTGCGCCCGCTGCGCGCGGCCAACGGCGACGAGGAGTTCTGCGAGCTGTTCCTCGACGATGTCCGCGTCGAGGAGTCGGAGCGGGTCGGCGCCGAGGGCGACGGCTGGCCACTGGCGATGACCACGGTGTCGTACGAACGCAACGCCCTCGACACCGGGCACCTGTCGAAGTACGGGCTGCTCGTCGAGCGTCTGTGCCGCACCGCGGACGAACGGCGCGGGAGTCTGCCGGACGGGCTTCGCACGCGGATCGGGCAGTGCGTGGTCGACTACCGGGTCCTCGTCGCCCACGCCCGGCGCCGGACCGCGCAGCGGCGCGCCGGTCCGGTCGCCGGACCGGACTCGTCCGTCGACAAACTGCTGATGACCCGCGCCGAGCAACGTCTGTACGAGACCGCCCTGTTGGTGTTCCCCGAAGAGCTTCACGCGGAGGGCGGCGAGGTGTTCGGGGACTACCTCTACTCCCGGGCCGCGTCGGTCTACGGCGGAACGTCCCAGATCCAGCGCAACATCATCGCCAAGCGGCTGCTGCGTCTGCCGGCCGACGACCGCGCCTGAACAACGGAGTCCGCCGATGCGACACGACCAGGAGTTCCGCAGCATCCCGAACATGATCAGGATCGCCGCCCGACGGTTCGGCGACGCACCGGCCCTCGTCGACGGCGAAGGGAGTCTGACCTTCCGTGAGCTGGAGGAGCGGATGGTCGAGGCGGTGCGCGGGGCGCTCGCGCTGGGGATCGGGCCCGGGGACCGAGTGGGCCTGTGCGCGCCGAACTCCGCGGAGTGGATCGTCGCGGCCCTCGGCATCCAGGGCGCGGGAGGTGTCGTCGTCCCCCTCAACACCCGCTTCAAGGCTCAGGAGATCTCCTACATCCTGCGCAAGTCCGGTGCCCGAGCGCTCTTCGCGGCCGCCTCCTTCCTCGGCACCGACTACATCGGCGAACTGGGGCGGGCCGCCCCAGGACTGCCCGCTCTGGCCACCGCCGTATCGCTCCCAGGGCCGCCGGTGGAGGCCGCCCTCGGCTGGCAGGACTTCCTCGACGCGGGAGCGCGGACGGCGCCCGCTGCCGCGCACGCCTCGATCGACCGGATCGGCCCGGACGACCTGTCCGACGTGATGTTCACCTCCGGCACCACCGGCCACCCCAAGGGCGTGCAGCTGACCCACGGACAGTCCCTGCGGGCGTACGGCTGGATGTCGACGGAGTACACCTTCGACGCCTCCGACACGTTCCTGGTCATCCCGCCGTTCTTCCACTGCTTCGGCTACAAGGCGGGCTGGCTCGCCTCCCTGATGCACGGGGTGACGGTGATCCCCATGGCCGTCTTCGACCCGGAACGGGCCCTGCGGCTCATCGCCGACGAACGGGTGAGCATCCTCCTCGGCCCGCCCACCATCTTCCACGACCTCCTCCACCACCCCGAGCGGTCCGCGTACGACCTGTCCTCGCTGCGGGTGTCCATGACGGGCGGCACCACGATCCCGGAGGCCCTGATCCGCGCCATGAAGAAGGAGCTGACCTTCGACATCGTGCTGAGCGCCTACGGGCTGACCGAGTCGAGCGCGCTGGTGACCAGCACCCGCGTCGGCGATCCGGAGGAGACGGTGGCCCGCACCACCGGCCGGGCCGTACCCGACGTCGAGGTCCGCATCGCCGGCGACAACGGCCGGGACGCCGCTCCGGGCGAGGACGGGGAGATCCTGGTGCGCGGCTACAACGTCACCCGCGGCTACTGGGACGACCCCGAGGCCACCGCCGACGCGATCGACCCCGAGGGCTGGCTGCACACCGGTGACATCGGCCGCCTCGACCCGCACGGCAACCTGTCCGTCGTCGACCGCAAGAAGGAGATGTTCATCGTCGGCGGCTTCAACGCCTACCCCGCCGAGATCGAGAAACTGCTCCTCGGCTGCGCGGCGATCGCCCAGGTCGCGGTGATCGGCGTCCCCGACGAGCGACTCGGAGAGGTCGGGTGGGCCTTCGTCGTGCCGAAGGCGGGGGCGGACCCGACCGAGCGCGAGGTCATCGCCTGGGCCAGGGAGCACATGGCCAACTTCAAGGTCCCCCGCCGGGTCCGTTTCGTGGACGAACTCCCACGCAACGCCAGCCAGAAGATCCTCAAGCACGAACTGCGCGCCCGCCTCGGAGAGCACTGACATGGGCGGACCACTGGCCGGCGTCACGGTCGTGACCCTGGAGCAGGCCGTCTCGGCCCCCATGTGCACGCGCACGCTCGGCGACTTCGGCGCCCGGGTCATCAAGGTGGAGAAGCCCGAGGGCGGTGACTTCGCCCGCCACTACGACGACGTGGTGGGCGGGCTCGCGGCGCACTTCGTGTGGGCGAACCGGGGCAAGGAGTCGGTGGCGCTGAACCTGAAGTCGAAGGCCGGTCTGTCGATCCTGCACCAGCTCCTGGCGCGAGCCGACGTGCTGGTCTCCAACCTCACCCCCGGCACGACGGCCAGGCTCGGCCTCTCCCCCGCCGACCTGCAGGTACGGCACCCCGCGCTGATCCCCGTGGAGATCGACGGGTACGGCCCCGGCGGCCCCCTCTCCCACAAGCGCGCCTACGACATGCTGGTCCAGGCGGAGTCCGGGGCCTGCTCGGTGACGGGCCGTTCCGACGCCCCGGCGAAACCCGGCCCGCCCGTGGCGGACGTGTGCAGCGGGCTGTACGCGGCGCTGTCGGTCCTGGCGCTGCTGTACGGCAAGGGCAGGGGCGGTCTGCCATCGTCCGTGGCGGTGAGCATGTTCGACACCATGGCCGAGCTGATGGGGTATCCGCTCACCTACACCCTGCACTCGGGCATCGAGCAGCAGCCGCTCGGCATGGGCTCGCCCGCCGTCGCGCCCTACGGCGCCTATCTCACCGGCGACGGGCAGACCGTCGTCCTGGGCACCACCAACGACGCCGAATGGCAGCGGCTGGCACGGGAGTTGCTGGGCCGCCCGGACCTGGCGGACGACGGGCGGTTCCGTACGAACGCCGACCGGGTCGAGCACCGTGCGCCGCTGGACGAGGCGATCGGCGCCTGGTGCGCGCGGCACGACCTGGCGTACGTCCAGGATCACGCGGACGCCGCCGGGATCGGTAACGCCCGCTACAACACGGCGAAGGACGTCCTCGCCCACGAGCAGCTCACGGCCCGCGACCGCTGGCGGGAGATCGGCACTCCGTCCGGGCCGGTGCCCGCGCTGCTGCCGCCGCCGGTGATCGCCGGCTTCGACCCGCCGATGGGCGCCGTGCCCGCGCTCGGCGAGCACACCGACGCCGTGCTGGCCGAACTGGGCTTCGCGGCACCGGACATCGTCGCGCTGCGCGAGCAGGGAGCGGTGCGGTGACCGTGCTGCTGACGGACGACGCCTCCGACGGCGTACGGACGCTGACGCTGAACCGGCCCGACCGCAGAAACGCCATCGACGGCGAGCTGTGGGAGGCGCTGGCGACGGCTCTGCGGGAGGCCGGTGCCGATCGGTCCGTTCGGGCGCTGATCCTCACCGGGGCGGGCGGCGCGTTCTGCTCCGGTGCCGACATCTCCCGGCCGGTGACCGACCGGCATCCGCTGCACCGGATGCGGACGCTCACCGAAGTGACCCTGCTGCTGCACGAGTTGCCCTTCCCGACCGTCGCCAAGGTCACCGGTGTCGCGGTGGGCGCGGGCTGGAACCTGGCGCTCGGCTGCGACCTGGTGGTGGCCACGCCCGAGGCGCGGTTCTCGCAGATCTTCGCGCGGCGCGGCCTGTCGCTCGACTGCGGCGGCTCGTGGCTGCTGCCGAAGCTCGTCGGACTCCAGCAGGCCAAGCGGCTCGCCCTGCTGGCGGAGACGATCGACGCCGAACAGGCGCGGGCGCTGAACCTGGTGACCTGGGTGGTGGCCGCCGACAAGGTGGACGCCTTCGTCGACGACCTGACGGCGCGCCTGGCGTCCGGCGCGCCGGTCGCGCTCGCGCAGACCAAGGCGCTGCTCGACGAGGGCGCCGACCGCACCCTGCGGGACGCGTTGGCGAACGAGGCGCGGGTGCAGGCGGTCAACTTCGCCACCGCCGACGTGTGGGAGGCGTACACCGCGTTCGCCGACAGGCGCGAGCCGCGGTTCACCGGCCGCTGGGCGGTGCCGAGACGAACGGAGGACGACACATGACGCGGGAAGCGGTGGTCGCGGCGGCGGTCCGCACGGCCGTCGGCAGACGGAACGGCGGGCTGGCCGGTATCCATCCGGCGGACCTGTCCGGGGCGGTGCTGACGGCGCTGGCCGACCGGACCGGGATCGATCCGGCGGTCGTCGACGACGTGATCTGGGGGTGCGTGTCCCAGGTCGGCGACCAGTCGAGCAACATCGGCCGCTACGCGGTGCTGGCGGCCGGCTGGCCCGAGAGCGTTCCGGGGACGACGGTCAACCGGGCGTGCGGGTCGAGTCAGCAGGCGCTGGAGTTCGCCGTCCAGGCGGTGCTGTCGGGGCGGCAGGACGTGGTCGTGGCGGGTGGTGTCGAGGTCATGAGCCGGGTGCCGCTGGGCTCGGCGAAGGCGGGCGGCATGCCGTACGGGCCCCGAGTCCGCGCCCGCTACCAGGACTTCTCCTTCGACCAGGGCGTCTCGGCGGAACTGATCGCACAGAAGTGGGGCTTCACGCGGGAGCGGCTCGACGCGTACGCCGCGCTGTCGCACGCGCGGGCGGCGGCCGCGCAGGACGGCGGGGCCTTCGACGGGCAGATCGTGCCCGTGGCCGGGGTCGCGGCCGACGAGGGTGTCCGGCGCGGCACCAGCGTGGAGACGTTGGCGAGGCTCAAGCCCTCGTTCCAGGAGGACGGTGTCCTGCACGCCGGGAACGCCTCGCAGATCTCCGACGGCGCGGCGGCCCTGCTGGTCACCACGCCGGAGCGGGCGCGTGCGCTGGGTCTGACCCCGCTCGTGCGGTTCCGGGCGGGCGTGGTCGTCGGCTCCGACCCGGTGCTGATGCTGACCGGGCCCGTTCCGGCGACCGAGAAGGTGCTGCGGAGAGCCGGAGTGGCGTTGTCGGAGGTCGGGGTCTTCGAGGTGAACGAGGCCTTCGCACCCGTCCCGCTGGCCTGGCTCGCCGAGACCGGCGCGGATCCCGAGCGCCTCAACCCGCTCGGCGGCGCGATCGCGCTCGGCCATCCGCTCGGCGCGTCGGGTGCGGTCCTGATGACGCGAATGATCCATCACATGCGCGCCCACGGGATCCGCTACGGCCTGCAGACCATGTGCGAGGGCGGCGGCACGGCCAACGCCACCCTCGTCGAACTCGCGGAATGACAGGGGCACTCGGCATGCGACGGGATGTCTTCACCGACGACCACGAGGCGTTCCGGGAACTGGTGCGGGACGTGGTGGCGAAGGAGGTGGTGCCGCGCTACGGCGAGTGGGAGAAGACGGGGCGGATACCCCGCGACTTCTTCACGACGCTCGGCTCACTGGGCCTGCTGGGCATGGCGATCCCGCAGCGGTACGGCGGCGGCGGTCTGCCGGACTACCGCTACAACGTCGTCCTCCAGGAGGAGGCGGCGCGTGCCCTGGTCACTCTGGGCACCGTGCGCACCCAACTCGACGTCGTGCTGCCCTACTTCCTCGCCTACGCGAACGAGGAGCAGCGCGAGCGCTGGTTCCCCGGGCTGGCGTCCGGGCGGCTGCTGACCGCGATCGCGATGACCGAGCCCGGCACCGGCTCCGACCTCGCCGGTATCCGGACGACCGCCGTGCGGGACGGCGACACCTATGTCCTCAACGGCGCCAAGACCTTCATCACCGGCGGGCTGCTGGCCGATCTGGTGATCGTGGTGGCGCGTACGGCGACCGAGCCGGGCGACCGGCGGGCGGGACTGACGCTGCTCGTCGTGGCGGACGGCATGCCCGGGTTCACCCGTGGCCGGGTGCTGGACAAGATGGGCATCAAGGTGCAGGACACGGTTGAACTGGCCTTCGACGACGTGCGGGTGCCGGTGGCCGACCGGCTCGGCGAGGAGGGCGCGGCCTTCCGGTACCTGGGCCACAACCTCCCGCAGGAGCGGATGACGGTCGCGGTCGGCTCGGTGGCACAGGCGCGGGCGGCTCTGGACACGACGATCGCCTACGTCAAGGAGCGCGAGGTGTTCGGTTCACCGGTCGCCGCCTTCCAGAACACCAAGTTCGAACTGGCCGCCGTCGCCACCGAGATCGAGGCGGCGCAGGCTCTGCTGGACCGGGCCGTCCTGGACCTGGTCGGCGGCCGGCTCTCCGGCGCCGACGCGGCGAAGGTCAAGCTGTTCTGCACCGAGATGCAGGCACGGGCCGTGGACCGGTGTCTTCAACTCTTCGGCGGATACGGCTACATGCTGGAGTATCCGATCGCCCGGCTGTACGCGGACGCCCGCATCACGCGGATCTACGCGGGGACGAGTGAGGTCATGAAGGTCATCATCGCCAAGTCACTGGGGTTGTGAGCCATGTCCGTGGAGGACTTCACCGGCCGGTCCGGGACCGCGTTCGTCGCGGGCGGCACCGGCGGCATCGGCACCGCGGTCGTACGGGCGCTGGCGGAACACTGCAGCGATGTCACGTTCACGTACCGGACCGACCACGAGGCGGCAGGTGCCCTGGCGGACGAGGTCAAGGCCCTCGGTCGGCAAGTCCACTCGCTGCGGGTCGACCTGACCGACGAGGTGGCGACCGCGCGGGCCGTCACCGGGGCAGCGGAGACGTCCGGTGGCCTGCACACGCTGGTGTACGCCGCCGGACCCCATGTGCCCATGACCCATCTGAGCCAGGTCACGCCCGCCCGGTACCGCGCCCAACTGGAGGCCGACGCCGTGGCGTTCTTCAACCTCGTCCATCCGGCGCTGCCCGCGCTGCGGGCGAGCCGGGGCGGCATCGTCGCCGTCACCACCGTCGCGACCCGCCGTTACCCGGTCCGGGACGGGCTGTCCTCGGGGACGAAGGGCGCGGTCGAGGCCGTCGCCCGCGCCCTGGCCGCCGAGGAGGGGCGGTACGGGGTGCGGGTCAACTGCGTGGCCCCCGGCATGCTGAACGACGGCATCGCGGCCCGGCTGATCGAGACGGGGGAACTCGACGAGGACGCCCTCGCGATCACCCGGCGCAACATCCCGCTGCGCCGGTTCGGGCACGCCCGGGACATCGCGGAGGCGGTCTGCTTCCTCGCCTCGGACCGGGCCGCGTTCATCACCGGACAGGCGTTGGGGGTGGACGGCGGGTACAGCGTCTGATCCGGGGCGACGGGCTCAGGGAGCGATCGCCCGGCCGGCCACGTAGGTGGCGCGTACGAGATCGGCGGACAGGGTGTCGAGCGCCTCGCGCAGCGGGACGTGGAGCAGGCACAGGTCGGCCGGGCTTCCGGTCACCAACTGTCTTGTACGGGACGGCTGTTCAGGGGCACCGAGGAACAGCCCCAGGGCTGCCCTCGCCGTGACGGCCTCCCCGTCGTCCCGCGTCACTGCCGCCCGCATGACGGCCCACGGGTCCGGGGGGCCGTACGGTGCGTCCGTTCCGGCTGCCAGCGGGACGCCGGCCTCGGCCAGGCTGCGGCAGCGGTAGAGGTGGGGCAGGTCGTCCGGAGCGACGTCGGTGGCGTACTCGGGGCCCCGCAGGACGGGGAAGTGCGGCTGGGTCACGACCGTCACGCCGAGCCGCCGCAGCCACGGCAGAACATCGTCCGGGATCACCGCTCCGTGTTCGATGCGGTCGCCCTCGACCGGTCCTGCCTCCTCCAGGGCGAGCAGGGTCACCAGCAACTGCACACGGGTGACGCAGTGCACGGCGACCGTGCGGGGCCGCACCCCGGCGACGGTGGCCGCGAGTCCGGCGGGCGTGGGCAGAGTCGGGTCGTCGAGCATGATCTTGACCGGGGCCGTCCCGTCCGCGCCCATGACGACCACCCGCTGCGGCAACACCGCGAGGGTCCGGGCGAGGCCGGGTGCCGGGTGCGGATCGGCGTTGGTGAACCCCGTGACGCCGTACCGTGCCGCACGGCGCCCCAGACCGGCCAGGTCGAGCTCTACCGGAGGGACCAGGCGGCGCAGCCGCTCGTCCGCTCGCCACAACCGACCGTCGCTGTCCTCGCCGTCGTCCAGGCCGGCCGACCGCAGTGCGGGGCTGTTGAGGAACCACATGGCCCCGCTGCGATGCTGCACCCGTACCGGCCGGTCGGGCACGATCGCGTCCAGCGCCCACCGGTCGAGTTCTCCGGCCACGCTCTCGTGGTAGCCGACGGCCCGCACCCACTCCCCCGGCGGCCCCTCGTGCAGCGCGGCCGCAAGTCCTGCGCGGCCGCGTACGTCGCGGGGCCCGACTCGTACGGAGGCGGTTGCCGCCGCCAGCGCGGTGAGGTGGACGTGATGGTCGTGGAGTCCGGGCAGCAGCGCCCCGCCGTGCCCATGCACGTCCGCCGGACCTGCGAGGCGGGGGCCGATCTCCGCGATCCGGCCGTCGTCCCCGACCCGTACGTCCACCAGGCCGCGCCCCTCGATCTCCACCGCCCTGATCAGCACGGCGTCGCCCGGCTCACCGCGAGGGCGTCGGCACGGGCGGCCATGGATACGGCCAGGAACTCCAGGGAGGCTTCGTCGTCCGGCCTGGCCAGATTGGTCGCCACCCAGCCGTCCTCGGCGGCCATGAGGTGGCAGGAGCCGCCCGCCGGCACTCCCCACTGGTCGAGAACTATGTTCTCCACAATGCGAACACCCTTCTCCCGCAGGGGACGCCAGATTACACTTCGGGACCGTGGAGTCGCCCTTTACCTGCGTCGACCTGGACCGCGCCCTGCCCTCACCGTGCGGGACGGATCACGTGCGGGTCGCGATCGCGGCCGAACCACGTGATACAAGCGAGGAGTTCGACGTCCTGCTCACGGCCGCGCCCGATCCTCCGCGCCCATGGGTGAGCTGCGCCGATCCGTACGCCACCGCAAGGCTCCTGCAGACCACCGTGACACGCCATCCGGCAGCCAGCATGAGCCTCGTGCAGGTGCTCCGGATAAGCCACGAGCTCTCCGGGCCCGACCGTCTCGTTCTCGAATCGCTCGCCTACTCGACGCTCCAGGCGGGCCGGGACTTCCACGCCTGGCTGGCCTCGGCCCGTCCACGCGCTTCGCGCCCCGCCGCCGAACCCGTTCAGGTATGCCGTGACGGTGCACGAATGACACTGACCTTCAACCGCCCCTGGGTTCGCAACGCCTTCGACGCGGCCACACGGGACGCCCTGTGCGAGGCGCTGGAGGTTGCCGTGCTGGACCCGACGGTCACCCACGTCGACCTGTACGGCAACGGGCCCGCGTTCTGCAGCGGCGGTGATCTGTCGGAGTTCGGCACCTCGAGCGACCCTGCCGAAGCGCACCGCATACGCATCCACCGCAGCCCTGCCGCGCTGCTCCAACGGTGCGCCTCCAAGGTGACGGTCCACGTGCACGGCCCCTGCGTCGGAGCGGGAGTCGAACTGGCCGCCTTCGCGGGATCGGTCACGGCGGCCTCCGGCACGACCTTCCAGCTTCCCGAGATCAGCATGGGACTGATCCCCGGCGCCGGCGGTACCGCCGGCCTCCCGGCCCGCATCGGCCGCGAACGAACGGCCTACCTGGCCCTGTCAGGTACCACGACAGACGTGGAAACGGCGCTGAAGTGGGGGCTCGTCGACACGCTGTCCCTCGGCCCGGCCGCCGAGCCCCCTTCCCCATGACTCCGTCGCAGGCCGACCGATCGAGCGCGCCGCCCTCGCCGGGGGCGATCCCGGTGTCCGCCAGGAGCACGGTGATCACGACACGGCGTCGCACATCGCTTCCGGGACGCTTGCGGCGCCATGGCCGCCCACCGCGGCGAGACGTTCGACGGCAGCAGCCCGGTCAGTGACGGCGGTGCCGCACTCGGCGTCCCGGGCACGGTGCGGCGGCGTCAACTCCCTTGAGTCCACCGTGGCGGAAACCTGCGCCTCCAGGCGCGGCGGATTCCTGCGCGTCCGCCGCGGAACCCCGGTGAAATCTGCGCCGTGACACCGGCAGGCGATCTCCCGCCCACACTCCTCGGTGTCAGTTCCCACCAGGAGGTGAACAAACCATGACGAAACCTGCCGAGCCCGCGGGCATCCGCACCACACCGCGTACGGATCGCGCGGCCGGTGCACGGTACCGGGGCGATACGCGCCCAGGCCGTCGCGGTCGTCACCGCGCCGAGGGAACGGTCACTCATTCCGGCCTCGCCGCGACCGCCACGCCCGCTCGGTGCGCTTCCGTCGCGGTCCGGTCCGGGCACGCGGACGGCCGCTGGGCAGCACCCGGTTTCCGGCCACCGACCGAGGAGTTTTGGATGGCGGAGCGAACGGTCCTCTCCGGGGTGACGCTGATCGACGGCACGGGAGGTGCCCCGCGGGGGGACATGTCCGTGGTGGTCGACGGCGCCGTGATCACCGAGGTGGGTCCGGCGGACAGGGTGGTGACGGCCCCTCGGGACCAGGTGTACGACCTGCCGGGGACGACGCTGCTGCCGGGGCTCATCGACTGCCATGTGCATCTGCGGTCCAACGCGGGTGCCCGGCCGCGGGACGTGCACCTGTGGAACATGCTGACCTCGGTCGAGGAACAGACCCTGCACGCCGCTGCCAACGCCCGTGAGGCGCTGCGCTCCGGTTTCACCACGGTCCGTGACACCGCCGGCTCACTGCCCGAGGTGGCCGTCAAGCACGTGATGGACGAGCACGTCCTCGACGGCGCCCGGGTCGTCGCCTCCGGTCTGGTCGGCATGACCGCCGGGCACGGTGACATGTTCTGCCCGGCGACGCTCGACGAGAAGCGGATGTGGGCGCCGGCCGACGGAGCCGACGAGTGCCGTAAGCGCGTCCGGGAGTACGCCCGGATGGGCGTGGACCTGATCAAGATCTGCACCAGCGGCGGCACGCTCTCCATCGGCGACAAGACCGGATGGCGCAACTACACGGACGCCGAGATCGACGCGATCGTCGACGAGGCGCACGCCCTGGACCTGCGGGTGGCGGCTCACGCGCACACCCGGTCCGGGATCGAGGCGGCCTTGCGCGCGGGGGTGGACACCCTGGAGCACGGCTCCGAACTCGACGCCGACCTCATCGAGCTGATGCTGGAACAGGGCACCTTCCTCTGCCCGACCCTGACGCTCAGCGAGTTCATGGCCGAGCACGGGCAGCGTCGTGGACTGTCCGCCGAGCATCTGGACAAGGCGGAACGGCTGCGCGAACGGCGGCTCACCTCCGTGCGCCGGGCCCATCAGGCCGGCGTACGGATGATCGCGGGCAGCGACTCCTCCAACACCCTCCGGTTCGGCTCCCACGCCCGGGAACTCGCGCTGCTGCACGAGCAGGTCGGCATGACCCCGATGCAGGCCCTGGTCGCCGCGACCTCCGCCGCCGCCGACGCCCTCGGCATCGGCGACCGGACGGGGACCGTCGCCCCGGGGATGTACGCGGACCTCCTTCTCGTGGACGGCGATCCGCTCACCGACCTGGGCCTGCTCGGGGACCGGCGGCGGCTGCGCGCGGTGCTGCGCGAGGGCCGGGCCATCGACCCGAACGCGGCCACGTCAGCGCCCCCGGGTCTGGCCTCGACGCGCCGGCCCGCAGCGACCAGCCACCATCCGCGCCGCACGTCGGCACCGGCCACCGCGGGATAGGGAGACGACCAGTGCTGCGTTACCTGTTGATCCGGATCGCCCGGGCGCTCGCCGTCGTGCTGTGCCTGAGCGCCGTCGTGTTCCTCCTCGCGCATCTGATCCCCGGCGATCCCGCGACCCTGATCGCCGGCGAGAACTCCACACCCGAACTGCGCGCCCAGATCACCCGGGAGCTGGGACTAGACCAGCCCGTGTGGTCGCAGTACCTCAGCTGGCTCGGGCACGCCGTCAGGGGCGACCTCGGAAACTCCCTGCTCGACGGACAGAGCGTCGCCGCGCAGGTCGCCGACCGGCTCCCGGTGAGCCTGGAACTCGCTGTCTACGCCGCGGTGATCGCGGCCGTGTGGGGCGTCCCGGCGGGCATCTGGTCCGCCATGCACCAGGGCAGGGCGGTCGACCGGCTGGTCAACGGCACCGCGTTCCTGGGGCTCGCCTTTCCGCCGTTCGTCGTCGGCACGGTCATGGTCCTGCTGGTGAGCCGGCTGACCCCGGGCTGGCCGCTGTTCTCCTTCGTGCCGTTCGACCAGGACCCCCTGCTGAACCTCCAGGACCTGCTGCTGCCCGCGGTGGCGCTGGGCATCCCGTTCGGTGCCACGCTCTGCCGCTACATGCGGGCGGCCGTCCTCGACGTGGCGGGCCAGGACTTCATGCGAACCGCGGCGGCCAAGGGCGCCGGGCGACGGCGCCTGATGCTGCGGCACGCCCTGCGCAACGCGCTGGTGCCCGTGGTCACCGCGGGCGGTCTCCAGCTCGGGGTGCTGGTCGGCGGCACCGTCATCGTCGAGCAGGTCTTCGCCCTCCCCGGGCTCGGCTCGCTGATCGTCAACTCCATCACCCAGCACGACTTCACGGTGGTCCAGGGGGCGGTCCTCGCGCTGGGCGCCTCCTATGTGGTGATCAACCTGGTGACCGACCTGCTCTACCCGCTCATCGACCCCCGGATCCGGACGACAGGAGCACGCCGTGACGGCTGACACCGCACTGCCCGACACGGGTGCGACCGTGACCGCGACGGCCACCGCGCGACGGCTGTTCCGCGGCTGGAACCCGACCCTCACCACAGGTGTCTGCCTGCTCGGCGGCCTGGTGCTGACCTCCCTCGCCGTCACCGGCCTCGGCCCCTACTCCGCCGAGGACGTCGGCGACGCCCTCCTCGGCGGGCCCACCGGCAGCCACTGGCTGGGCACCGACAACCTCGGTCGCGATCTGTTCACCAGGACCTTCGTCGCCGCGCTGCACTCCCTCCTGGTCGCCTTCGGGGCCACCACGCTGGCCGCGCTGATCGGCGTGCCCATCGGTCTCCTCGCGGGCTACACCGGCCGGCGGGTGGACGGTGTGCTGATGGCGGTGATGGACATCGCGATGTCCATCACCTCGGTGCTGCTCGCGCTGGTGCTGGTCTCCGTGTTCACGCCGGGCACGGCCGTCCTCGTCGTGGGCATGGGGCTGATCTTCGTACCGTACTTCGCCCGGATCGTCCGCGCCCCGGCGCTGACCGTGCGCGAGCGCGACTTCGTCTCGGCGGCCCGGATCGCCGGGGTGCGCCCGCCGGTGATCATCGGCCGCCATGTGCTGCCGAACGTGCTGTCCGCCGCGCTCGTCCAGTACGCCAACACGGCGGCGACCTGCGTCCTGGTGGAGGCGTCCCTGAGCTATCTGGGCCTCGGCATCCAGCCGCCCACACCCAGCTGGGGCCGAATGATCTTCGAGGGCCAGCGCTACATGGCACACGACCCGCTGCTCGTGATCGTCCCCGGGATCACGCTGGCCGTGGCCACGGCAGCCTTCGGCCTGATCTCCGACGGCCTCCAGGAACGGATCGACCCGCGCGGCACCCGCCGTACCCCCTGATCCGCCCCTCTCTCTTCGCTGGTCTCCCCCCACCTCCTGACACCTCTCCTCGCTCACCCAACCCTCAGGCACAGGCGGTCATGATCATGAATCACGGGTACACCCGCAGAACCACCCTCGCGCTCGGCGGCGGCACGCTGGCCGCGGCCCTCCTTTCGGGGTGCGGTGGCACGGCGACCACGGCCGGCAAGAGCAACGGCAAGCCCGTCAAGGGCGGTTCCCTCACCATCGGCCTCGACGCCGAGCCGACCACGGGCTTCGACCCGCAGGTGGCGCAGGCCTACGCCGACCAGCAGATCGTCGCCCAGTTCTACGAGGGTCTGCTGAGCCTGGACGACAAGGGCCAGGTGCAGCCCGGCCTGGCCAAGAGCTACCGGCAGGTGGACGCCACCACCCACCGCTTCACCCTCCAGGACGGCGTGACCTTCCACGACGGCAGCGAACTCACCACCGACGACGTCGTCTTCAGCCTGGAGCGGCTGATGGACCCCGCCATCAAGTCGCCGTTCACCCAGCAGTACAAGATCAAGAAGGTGACGGCGGTGGACGCGACCACCGTGGAGGTCAAGCTCAGCGCCCCGCAGCCGTCCCTGTACCACTTCCTGGCCCGCCCCTGGAGCGGCGCCGTCATGAGCAGGAAGTGGACGACGGCCCACACCGAGGACCAGATCAAGACGGCGGAGAACGGCACCGGGCCCTTCAAGCTCACGAAGTGGACCAAGGGCGTCTCCATCCAGCTCGCCGCTCACACCGGCTACTGGCAGAAGCCGAAGCCCTACCTCTCCTCCATGACCTACCGGCTCATCCCCGACGAGACCTCGCGGGTGGCCTCCCTGCGCTCGGGCGCCGTACAGCTGATGGCCTTCCGCGACCTGCGGCTGGTGGACGACCTCAAGAAGACGGCCGGCGTCACCGAGGCCAACGGGCCCCTCGACTCCAGCGTCTGGATCAACATGAACACGCTGAGCGGACCGCTCGCCGACAAGCGGGTGCGGCAGGCGTTCAACCTCGCCGTCGACCGCCAGGCACTGATCAAGACCCTCGGCGGCGGCGACTCCGCGACCCTCGGCTATGTCATCCCGCCCCAGGACCCGTACGGCACCACCCCGACCTCCGCCGACACCGTCTACGTGCAGAACCAGGCCAAGGCCAGGGAACTGCTCCGGGCCGCGGGCCAGACCAAGGTGAGCCTCGAACTGGTCGCGCCGAGCGACCCGGCCTACGGCCCCGACATCTCCGCCATGGAGCTGATGAAGGCCCAGCTGGCCCAGGTCGGCATCACCCTCAACCTCAAGCTGACCCCGTTCGCCTCGATCGTCCCGCGTGTGCTGTCCGGCGACTACAGCAACATGATCATGATGACGAGCGTGCTCAACGCCGACCCGAGCCAGTACCTCAGCCTCTGGTTCGCCAAGGGCGGTCCGGCCACCAAGGTCAAGGACCAGCACCTGTGGGACCAGATGGCCGCCGCGGCGGCGGAGAGCGACGACAACAAGCGGGTCACCCTCTACCACCAGCTCGCCCGGTACATCGCCGACCAGTGCTACCTGATGGTGCCCTACGCCAAGGCGGTGCGCGGCGAGGCCTGGACCGACAAGGTGAGCGGCTACCGGCCGGACGCCACGGCCACCCGTCTGGAGCTCAAGAACACCTGGCTGGCCTCGTGACCACCGGTGCACCGACCACCGCGCCGGCCGCCACCGCGGCCGGCGCCGGCGGCCGGGTCCTCGACGTCTCCGCGCTGCGCATCGGCTTCGGCGGTTCGGAGGTCGTCTCCGGCGTGGACCTGCACGTCGAACGCGGCGAGGTGGTCGGCCTGATCGGCGAGAGCGGCTGCGGCAAGTCCAGCGTCGCCCTCGCCGCGATGGGTCTTCTCGGACCCGGCGCCTCGGTCGCCGCCGACCGGCTGGAGGCCTGCGGCACCGACCTGCTGAGCAGCGGCCCCCGCGACCTCCAGGGCCTGCGTGGCAACCGGGTGGCCATGGTGTTCCAGGAACCCATGACCTCGCTCAACCCGTGCATGCGGGTCGGCGCCCAGGTGGCCGAGGTACTGCGGATCCACGGCCGGGCCAGCCGCCAGGAGGCCCGGGACCGGGCCGTGGAACTGCTGCGCGCGGTGGAGATCCCCTCACCCGAGCGCAGGGCACGGCAGTTCCCGCACGAACTCTCCGGCGGTATGCGGCAGCGCGTCGTCATCGCCATCGCGATGGCGGGCGACCCGCAGCTGCTGCTGGCCGACGAGCCGACGACCGCGCTGGACGTCACCGTGCAGGCCGAGATCCTGCACCTGCTCCGCTCGCTGCAACAGGAGCACGGCATGGGCGTGCTGCTCATCTCGCACGACCTCGGCGTCATCACCGCCATGTGCGACCGGGTCCAGGTGATGTACGCCGGGCAGGTCGTCGAGTCCGGCACGACCGGCCAGGTGCTGACCGCACCGCGGCACCCGTACACCCGTGCGCTGCTCGCCGCGGTGCCGCGGATGCGGGACGGCGACGGTACCCGGCTCACCGCGATCCGTGGCCAGCTCACGGACGACGACCGCCGCCGCCCCGGCTGCCGCTTCGCGTCCCGCTGCCCGAGCGCCGCCGAGGCCTGCGCCGCCCCGCAGCCGCTGCGCGAGGCAGGCGAGGGGCGGACGTCGCGCTGCTGGCGCGAGCCGGAGGAAGAGACGACGACGAAGGGTGACGGCGATGAATGAGACGCCGGTCGAGGTGAGGACGGACGACGACACCGGGGGGCCGCTGCTGGAACTCGCGGGGGTCGGCCACACTTTCGGGCACGGGCACGGGCCCGGCCGTTCGGGCGTCCGGGCGGTGGACGACGTCTCGCTCACCCTGGGCCGCGGCGAGACCGTGGGCCTGGTGGGTGAGTCCGGCTGCGGCAAGAGCACCCTCGGCCGGATCGCCACCCGGCTGTACCGGCCCACGCAGGGGGCCGTGCGGTTCGAGGGCCGGGACATGACCCACCGTCCGGACGGCACCGACCTGAAGGCCTTCCGCCGTGCGGTGCAGATGGTGTTCCAGGACCCCAACAGCTCGCTCAACCCCCGGCTGCCCGTGGGCGCGAGCATCGAGGAGCCGCTGCGGGTGCGGCGGATGCCACGGGCAGACCGGCGGGACCGGCTGGCGCGAGTGCTGGAGGAGGTCGGCCTGGACAGTACGGCCGCCGTCCGCTACCCGCACGAGTTCTCCGGTGGGCAGCGCCAACGCCTCGCCCTCGCCCGCGCGTTGGCCCCGCAGCCCGCCGTGATCGTCCTGGACGAGCCGACCTCCGCACTGGACGTCTCCATCCAGGCGCAGATCCTCAACCTCCTCCAGGACATCCAGCGACAGGACCGCATCGCCTACCTGTTCATCTCGCACAACCTCGGTGTGGTCCGCCATCTCAGCAGCCGGGTCGCCGTGATGTACCTCGGCTCGATCGTCGAACTCGCCCCCTCGCGGCGGCTGTTCGAGGCGCCGCAGCACCCCTACTCCCGGGCGCTGCTGTCCTCCGTCCTGGAACCGGGTGACACTCCCGGCACGGGCGGACGGATCGAGCTGAAGGGCGAACTGCCGTCACCGACGGACGTCCCGTCCGGCTGCCCGTTCTCCTCACGCTGCTGGCTGGCCGACGACCGCTGCCGTACCGAGCGGCCCGTACTCGTCGAGCAGGCCTCCGGCCATATGACGGCCTGTCACAAGCCCGGCGAGGCCGGGTGATCAGAGGGCACCGCCCGCAGCAGCGCCGACACGAAGCCCAGGACATCGTCCGTCAGCAGGTTGGGCTCGGCCACGACCACCCGTGAACACGACTCCGGCCGCCGGGCGGCCAGCAGGATCGCGGCGTCCATCAAATGCCCGACAAGCACCGCGCTCCGAACCGCACAGTGGTCGAGGACGGCCGCGACCGTGTCGGCGGAACCCGGCCCGTGGAGTTACACATGCGGGACACCCTCGCCAGGAATGTCGATCCGGCGCACATGAGCGGCGGCCGAGGGAACACAAAGGGACCGCATCAGCGCTCCTGGGCCCTGTCCAGGCCGCCGAAGTCACGGTGCGCGGACGCCTCGGACTCCGGCGGCTGCCGGGTCTCCTGCGGGTGCCGCAGCGGTACGACGCCCACGCAGTGGCCGTCCCGGTCCAGCAGCCGCCCCATGTGCTTGACCGTGCTCAGGACCACCGAACGGTCGTCGATCCGGAGCCGCGGCAGCCGTCGCGAGAGATGGACCTCGAAGGTGTGCACATCGGCGAGCGTGCGCAGCCAGACGTCGATCACCAGGTTGTGGGGCCCGGTGTCGATCGCGCAGGACCGGACCTCCCGCACGCCGGACAGGACCCGACCGGTCTCCGCCAGGTACTGGGCGGGCACGGACGCGAAGTACACGGCGGACAGCGGCCACCCGGACAGCGGCCTGGCCACGTCACAGCGCAGGCTCACCCGGGAGGCGAGCAGCGACTGGAGCCGACGGCGCACCGTGGTCGCACCGCCGCCGGTGGCATCCGCGAGGTCGCAGATCGACATCCGGCCGTCCGCGCTGAGCAGTTCCAGCAGCTGTGCGTCCAGCGGATCCCAGGCCGGCGCGGTGGTCGCCCGCTGATCCGGCGGGACGTCCGCGAGGCGGCCGGCCTCCAGACGGGCGCACTGTGCGTCGTCCAGTTCGCGCAGTCGCCAGCGGCTGCCCTCGGTGGGCACGCCGGTCGAGACGTGCGTCCGGGTCGCCCGGACCCCCGGCGTCCGCTGGAACAGCGCGGTGGTGAGTCGGGCCAGTTCGTCGAGGTCCGCGGCCTGCACGGTGAGCATCAGATCGCGGCCACCCGCGGTGAGTTTGACGTTCGCCGCCGAGTGCTCCGCGGCGAGGGCCTGGGCCACCTCCTGGGCCCGGCCGGGCTCGGTGTCGACCTCGACGATGCCGGTCACCACGATGCGGTGGTCGGACAACCGGGGATAGGCGGTCACCCAGGCCAGGCCCGCGTCGCGCAGCCGCCGCCAACGCCGGGCCGCCGTCACCGGGTTGACCGCCAGCACGTCCCCCACCAGCGTCCACGGGGCCCGCGGATGGACCTGAAAGTCACTCATGCCGGGAGCACAGGGACGACCCGAGCACCGGCGACCCGCTCCGTTCCGCTCAGCAGACCCCCCGCCGCAGCGGCCTCAACCCTTCACATGCTCTTCCCGAGCCCGCCCGGGTGACCTTCGCGCGCGCAAGGTCGATACTGCGCTCAGGAGAACTGCGCCACTCGCGGTCACGGCCCCGCCCACACCTGACAAACAGTCACCGAACTCGGCATTCAGTCAGCATCAGCCTCGCCACGACCCGCCGTGGACCGCCATGGGGCGCCAGGACCAGGACCCGGAGAAACCAGTCTCTGACCTGCAAAGGAGCAGGTCAGAGACTAGTCTGGTAGCGTTACTTGGAGGATCACATGAAGATGTTGATCAACGTTCCGGAGACCGTGGTGGCGGACGCGCTGCGGGGCATGGCGGCGGCTCATCCCGACCTCACCGTGGACGTGGAGAACCGGGTGATCGTACGGCGCGACGCGCCCGTCGCCGGGCAGGTCGCGCTGGTCTCGGGCGGCGGCTCCGGGCACGAGCCGCTGCACGGCGGATTCGTGGGCCCCGGGATGCTGTCGGCCGCCTGTCCGGGCGAGGTGTTCACGTCCCCGGTTCCGGACCAGATGGCCCGGGCCGCCGCGGCCGTGGACAGCGGGGCCGGGGTGCTGTTCATCGTGAAGAACTACACCGGTGACGTGCTCAACTTCGACATGGCCGCCGAACTCGCCGAGGACGAGGGCATCCAGGTGGCGAAGGTGCTCGTCAACGACGATGTGGCCGTCACCGACAGCCTGTACACCGCGGGCCGGCGCGGCACCGGCGCCACCCTGTTCGTCGAGAAGATCGCCGGCGCGGCCGCCGCCGAGGGGCAGCCGCTGGAGCGGGTGGAGGCCGTCGGGCGCCAGGTGAACGAGAACTCCCGCAGCTTCGGTTTCGCACTGAGCGCCGTCACCACCCCGGCCAAGGGCACCCCGACCTTCGATCTGCCGCCCGGCGAGCTGGAGTTGGGCATCGGCATCCACGGCGAGCCGGGCCGGGAGCGGCGGGCCATGATGACCTCCGGCGAGATCGCCGACTTCGCGGTCAACGCCGTCCTGGAGGACCTGCCCCCGCGCGATCCGGTCCTCGTCCTGGTCAACGGCATGGGCGCAACCCCGCTCCTCGAGCTGTACGGGTTCAACGCCGAGGTCCAGCGGGTGCTCGCCGAGCGCGGTGTCACGGTCGCCCGCACACTGGTCGGCAACTACGTCACCTCCCTGGACATGGCCGGTGCCTCGGTCACGCTCTGCCAGGTCGACGAGGAGCTGTTGCGGCTGTGGGACGCACCGGTGAGGACACCGGCGCTGCGCTGGGGGATGTGAGCGACATCGACACCACCGACCCGCGTCCGTACCGCAACGCAAGGAGATCCAGTGCTCGACGCCGACTTCTTCCGCCGCTGGATGGCGGCGACCGCCGCCTCCGTCGACCGCGAGGCGGAGCGGCTCACCGCCCTCGACTCACCCATCGGGGACGCCGACCACGGCAGCAACCTCCAGCGCGGCTTCAAGGCGGTGGTCGCCGCGCTGGAGAAGGACGCGCCCGACACCCCGGGGTGCGTGCTGACGCTCGCCGGACGCCGGCTGATCTCCACGGTCGGCGGCGCCTCCGGGCCGCTGTACGGCACGCTGCTGCGCAGCACGGGCAAGGCTCTCGGTGACGCGGCCGAGGTCAGTGAGGCCGAGCTCGCCGAGGCGCTGCGGGCCGGGGTGGACAAGGTCATGGCGCTCGGCGGGGCCGCGCCCGGGGACAAGACGATGATCGACGCCCTGGTGCCGGCCGTCGACGCGCTCGGCGACGGTTTCGGGGCGGCGCGGGCCGCCGCCGAGCGGGGCGCCGAGGCGACGATCCCGCTGCAGGCCCGCAAGGGCCGGGCGAGCTATCTCGGCGAGCGCAGCATCGGCCACCAGGACCCGGGCGCCACCTCGTCGGCGCTACTGGTCGCGGGACTCGCGGAGGCGGCCGGTGAGTGACGACAAGCTGGTCGGGATCGTGCTGGTGTCGCACAGCGCGGAGGTCGCGGCGTCCGTCGCGGAGCTGGCCAAGGGGCTGGCGGGCGGCGCCACGGCGGTGCCTCTCGCCCCGGCGGGCGGCACCGAGGGCGGTGGGCTGGGCACCAGCGCCGAACTGATCGCCGCGGCCGCCGCGGCCGTGGACCGGGGTGCGGGGGTCGCCGTCCTCACCGACCTGGGCAGCGCGGTCCTCACCGTGAAGGCGCTGCTCGCCGAGGGCGACGAACTCCCGGAGGGCACCCGCCTGGTGGACGCCCCGTTCGTCGAGGGCGCGATCGCCGCGGTCGTCACGGCGGCCACCGGGGCCGGCCTCGACGCCGTGGAGGCGGCGGCCACCGAGGCGTACACCTACCGCAAGGTCTGAACACCCCCTACGACAGCCCGCCCGCCACGGTCGCGAGCGCCGCACGCAGGGTCGCCCTGAACTCGGCCTCCGCCGTGGCCGCGGCCACCGTCCGGTCGGCGACGCGCCAGACGTGGTACTCGGCGCCCGCGCGCAGGGCCGCGTTGAGCGCGGCCGCCTGGATGGTGGTCCGCAGGTCGTCGGCGGGGACCCCGGCACGTTCGGCGAGGGCGCGGGCGAACGCCGGTTCGGCCTCGTCGTAGGACTGGAGCCACTCCGCGCGCAGGCCCGGTTCGCTGCGGGTCAGCCGGATCAGGGCGCCCATGGTGGCATGGTCCGGGCTGTGCACCAGGCTGCCGTCCATCACGGCGCACTCCAGGGCGTCCTCCAGGGGCCGGCCGGGACGCCAGGCGCGCAGACCGTCGGCGACGGCTTCGATGCCGGCCGCGAACAGCGGCCGTACGCAGGCTTCCTTGCTCGGGAAGTACCGCCACACCGTGCGTGCCGAGATCCCGACCGCCCGGCCGATCTGCTCGCCCGTGGTGGCGGCCACGCCCTGGGCGACGAACAGGTCCACCGCGACGCGGGCGATCTCCAGTCTGATCTCGGCCTTGCGCTCCTCGGTCAGGGGCGGGCGTCCCGTGCGTCCCGCTGCTGCGGTCATCTGCTCCTCCGGTGCCGGCGACTGGTGATCGGAATTCTCCCCGAGGTGGCGGGCGGCGGAAAGTTCCGGTCGCCACTTCATGTCACTCAGAGACATTAAGTCGTATGGTGTGTCCGGCACAGGGCGCAGTGCGCCCACGAACCACCTGACAGGAGCACCACATGACCAGCGGACTCGACGGACGCGGTGTCATCGTCACCGGCGCGGGATCGGGCATCGGGCGGGCCGCCGCCCTGGCCTTCGCGAGGGAGGGCGCCCGGGTCCTGGTCGCCGATCTGAACGCCGAGGCGGCGGGCACGGCGGTCGAGGAGATCGAGAAGGCGGGCGGTACGGCCGTGGCCGTCACCGGCGACCTCAGCGAGCAGTCCGTGGTGGACCGGGTGGTCGCGACCGCCGTGGAGCGGTTCGGCGGGGTGGACGTCCTGGTGAACAACGCCGGGATCATGGACCGGATGTCGGCACTGGCGGACGTCAGCGACACGGAGTGGGAGCGGGTGATACGCGTCAACCTCACCGCTCCGTTCCTGCTCACCCGGGCGGTGCTGCCGCACATGCTGGCCGCGGGCCGGGGTGCGATCGTCAACACCGCCTCCGAGGCCGGCCTGCGCGGCAGCGCGGCGGGCGCCGCCTACACGGCCTCGAAGCACGGGGTCGTCGGCCTGACCAAGAACCTGGCCGTGATGTACCGCAACCAGGGCATCCGGGCCAACGCGATCGCCCCCGGCGGAACCAGGACCGGCATCCAGATCGACCTGGAGGACGGCGCGCACGGGCCGGCCGCACTCGGCCCGTACTTCGGCAACGTGGGCCAGATCTCCGAGCCCGAGGAGCAGGCGGCGGCGATCGTCTTCCTGGCCTCGGACGCGGCCCGCAACATCAACGGCGCGATCCTGCCGGTGGACAACGGCTGGGCGGCCGTCTGACCCGCACCGCCGGGCCGGCGGACCGCCCTCCCGCCGGTGTCGGCGGCCGCCGGCCCGTCCGGTCAGTCCTCCCCGGCGAACTCCGCCGCCAGCCGCTCCCCCTCCGCCTCCGCCGCCTCGCGGTCCTCGATGGGCTCGACCCCGGAGTCCTTGAAGACGATGTAGGTGACGCCGGACGCCACCCCGCCCGCCCGTGGGTCGGGGTTCATGCCCAGCGCCTTGGCGGTGGCGTACGAGGCCTCGCCGATGATGTCGCGCGGTCCGGTGTCGCCGACGACCGCGTACTGCACCCGGTCCTTGTAGATGACCGCGGCCACCGCGCCGCCCCGGACGCCGGACGCCCGGTGGTTCCAGCGGCCGCTGACGCCGGGTACGACGACGTAGGGCAGCTCCTCTGCGTTGAGCTGACCGCCGTCGGACTGCTGGAAGGCGGTGGCGGCGAAGAACGCCGGGTCGGCGGCGCGGTTGCAGTGGGCGGTGACCCGGCCGTCGCAGTCGATGTCGAGGTCGGCCTTCCAGAAGACGGCCTGCCGGGTGTCGCACACGGGGACGGTGGCGGCGGTACCGGCGTCGGAGCGGTAGCGGCCCTTGGAGACCTGGACACAGTCCTGCACCCGGGCCAGCAGGTCGGTGGCGGTGATCCGGTGCCGGGCACCGGAGGCCGCGTAGGAGACCGCGGGGGCGGGCAGTGTGGCCGGGGCGAGCAGGGCGGCGCCGGCCGCAGCCAGCGTCAGCGACTGGACACGCACGATGAGGGACCCTTTTCGTGGGGGACATGGAGTCACCGGAACAATCTGGTGCGGGTCCGGCGGTCGGGCCAGCAACCGAAGGCCGTACAGGGCCGTTCGGAGCAACGAAACTGACACTTCGTGAGAGGCAGCCGAGGACCGGGGCGCTGAACCGGTGTCGGCCCAGTCCGCCCCGGCCGCCCGTGCCGGCGCGGGATCAGCGACGACAGCGTTCCGCGCCACAGGCGCGAACTCCCCTGTTCTCCGGGGAAGTTCGACCGCAGGGCACTCAGCATACGTAACTCTCCCCCGCCGACCGCAATACGGCCCTCTTGATGTCCGCATGCCGAGCAGGTCATATTGGTCCGGACCATTGCCGTGCTGCCGTCCCAGGGGAGGCGGAACCGTGCACCGAGTTGCCGTCGTGGTCTGCGTCCTGTTGTTCGCGTCGTCCTGCGGCTGGGGCGGGTCCGCCGACAGCGACAGCGGCCGGCTGCCCGGCGCCCCGACGGGTGTCACCGCGGCGGCCGGGAGCGCCACCAGCGTGCACGTCATGTGGAACGCGCTGCCGGACGGTTCCGGGATCCGCGGCTATGAGGTGTATCGCGGCACCACGAAGGTCGAGGAAGTGCCGGGGTCCGAGCACATGGTGGACGTCACCAGGCTGCGGCCGTCCACGGTGTATGTGTTCACCGTGCGGGCCCGGGGCGGGGACGGCAGCCTCGGGCCGCGCAGCCGTGCGGTCCGGGCGACCACACCGGCGATGGCCGCGGCGGACCGCTCGGCGCCGACCCGTCCCGCCCGGCCGGACGGCCGGGCCGTGGGCAGCCGTGCGGTGCAGCTGTCCTGGGGCGCCTCCAAGGACGACCGGGCCGTGGTGTCGTACGACATCTGGCAGGGCGGCGCCAAGATCCACAGTGTGGGCGGGAACCAGACCGCGGCGGTGGTCACCGGGCTGCGGCCGGGCACCCGCTATGTCTTCACCGTCCGGGCCCGGGACGCGGCCGACAACCTCTCGCCCGCGAGCACGGCGGTACGCCTGACCACGCCGGGCACCGGCGACGGCCGGGACACCGCGCCGGCCGCGTTCACCGCGCGGACCCACGAGGAGAGCGGGGCCTACTACCTCGACCTGGCCTGGGATCCACCGCAGGTGGACGGTGTGGTCACGGAGTACCAGATCCGGCTCGAAAGAGGTACGACCACCTCCCTGGTGTGGGGAGGCACCCCGCCGAAGGGCCGTGCGGCCTACAGCTTCTATGTGGGCCGGGACCATGGGGCCGTCCACCATGTGCGGCTGCGGGCGCGACTGCCGGACGGCACCTGGGGCGGCTGGTCGGCGGAGCGGACCGTGACCACGGGCACCTGATCCGCATCGCGCATCCGGGCCTGGGCCGGACGGAGGAAGAAGTCACCTGGTCGGTCGCCCTCCGGGTGCGGGACGCGCCGGGGCCCCTTTCGCTGAACCTGAGGCAGCACGGGCGTTTCCCGACCCTCGGCGGCGCAAGGGACGTTCCGCCAACCGTGCCGCTGGAGGACAGCCCATGCGCACTACACGACTTCTCCTCCGCTCCGGCCTGACCCTGGCGGCCGCCGCCGCGATCCCGACCTGGCTCGCAGGGCCGTCCGCCGCGCTCTCGGGCATCTCGGTGAGCACCATCGGCACCACGGTCTCGGTGGTCACCAGCGCCTGCACCCAGAGCAACGGCAGCTGGGGCAACGCCTCGCTGCTCAACAGCGGCCAGACCGCCTTCGCCCAGGGGCGGCAGGTGGCCCTGGCGGGCACCACCGTGAGCCAGTCCGCGGCCTGGTCAGGGGTGTCTCCGGGCACCTACACGGTGGTCGTCGTCTGCTCCAACGGCGGTACGGCGGGCACCCAGTCGGTGATCGTGTCCGGAGCCAACGCGGCGCCCACGACCTCCTCCACCACCCGGTCGGCCGCGCCGGCCGCGCCCTCCCGGGGCGTGATGGGCGGCATCGGCGGCGCCGCCCGGGACTACGGGCCGCTCACGCTCGGCATCGGCGCGGCGCTGGTCGGCTCGGGCCTCATCGCGACGGGCTGGTACCTGCGCAAGCGCTCGAAGCCGTACCGGCTCTGAGCGGAACTCGTGCCCCGTAAGGGGCGCGGGGAACTGCGCGACCAGCCCCCACCGGCCCGCAGTGGACGAACCGCACAACCAGCGAAGCGCTCAGCCGTCTGCGGCCCGATCCGCCGGACAGCCCCTAGGGCGGTCGGGGAGTTCGCCGAACTCTTCGACCGCATGGCCGAGCCACTGCGTCCAGAAGGTCTCCAGGTCGATGCCGGCCCGCAGCACCAGGTGCCGCAGCCGGTCCTCGGGGGCGTCCTTGCCCGGTGGGAAGTCGCGGCGCTGGATCTCCTCGTACTCCGCCAACTGCCGCCGGTGCAGCTCCAGATGGCGCCGCAGGTCGGCTTCGAGTCCGTCCGTGCCGACCACGGCCGCCGCCCGCAGCCGCAGCAGGAGCACGTCCCGCTGCGGCTTGGGGTCCTGGGAGGCGGCGGTCCAGCGGGCCAGTTCGGCGCGGCCCGCGGGCAGGACCTCGTAGCTCTTCTTCTGCCCACGGGCCGGCTGCTCGGCCGGCAGGGTGCGGATGTAGCCCTCGGCCTCCAGTTTTCCGAGCTCGCGATAGATCTGCTGGTGCGTGGCCGACCAGAAGTAACCGATCGACCTGTCGAACCTGCGGGTCAGCTCAAGCCCCGACGACGGCCTTTCGAGCAGGGCGGTGAGGATCGCGTGCGGGAGTGACATGGGCTCATCCTAGGGACGGGCGATCACAGGGCGGCCGCCAGCTCGGTGCCCTGCTTGATGGCCCGCTTGGCGTCCAGCTCGGCGGCGACGTCGGCACCGCCGATGAGGTGCGCGCTGCAGCCGGCGGCGACCAGTTCCTCGTACAGGCCCCGGCGCGGTTCCTGCCCGGTGCACAGCACGACGGTGTCGACCTCCAGGACCGTGCGCTCCCCGTCGACGGTGACGTGCAGTCCGGCGTCGTCGATCAGGTCGTACTGCACGCCCGGGACCATGGTGACGCCGCGGTGCTTGAGTTCGGTGCGGTGGATCCAGCCGGTGGTCTTGCCGAGTCCGGCGCCGACCTTGCTGGTCTTGCGCTGGAGCAGGTGGACGGTGCGCGGGGGCGCGGGGCGCTCGGGGGCGGCCAGCCCGCCGGGGCCCTGGTAGTCCATGTCGACGCCCCAGTGCCTGAAGTACGTCGCCGGATCGTCGCTCGCCTTGTCGCCGCCGTCGGTGAGGTACTCGGCGACGTCGAAGCCGATGCCGCCGGCGCCGAGGATCGCGACCCGGTCGCCGACGGGGGCGTTGTCGCGCAGCACGTCGAGGTAGCCGACGACGCGGGGGTGGTCGATGCCGGGGATGTCGGGGGTGCGCGGGCTGACGCCGGTGGCGACCACGACCTCGTCGTAGCCGGTGACGTCCTCGGGCTCGACGGTCGTGTTCAGGCGTACGTCCACGCCGTGGGCGTCGAGCTGGTGGCGGAAGTAGCGCAGGGTCTCGTCGAACTCCTGCTTGCCGGGGACCTTGCGGGCCACGTTCAGCTGGCCGCCGATCTCGGCCGAGGCGTCGAACAGGGTGACCTCGTGGCCGCGTTCGGCGGCGGACACCGCGCAGGCGAGGCCGGCCGGACCGGCGCCGACGACCGCGACGCGCTTCTTCAGCCGGGTCGGGGCGAGGACCAGTTCGGTCTCGTGGCAGGCGCGCGGGTTGACCAGGCAGGAGGTGATCTTCCCGCTGAAGGTGTGGTCGAGGCAGGCCTGGTTGCAGCCGATGCAGGTGTTGATGGCCTCGGGCGTACCGGCCGCGGCCTTGTTGACGAAGTCGGGGTCGGCGAGCATCGGGCGGGCCATGGAGACCATGTCGGCGAAGCCCTCGGCGAGCAGTTCCTCGGCGACTTCCGGGGTGTTGATGCGGTTGGTGGTGACCAGCGGGACGGACACGGCGCCCATCAACTTCTTGGTGACCCAGGTGTAGGCGCCGCGCGGGACCGAGGTGGCGATGGTCGGGATGCGGGCCTCGTGCCAGCCGATGCCGGTGTTGATGATGGTCGCCCCGGCGGCCTCGACGGCCCTGGCGAGGGTGATCACCTCGTCGAGGGAGGAGCCGCCGGGCACCAGGTCCAGCATGGACAGCCGGTAGACGATGATGAAGTCGTCGCCGACGGCCTGGCGCACCCGGCGGACGATCTCGACGGGGAACCGCATGCGGTTCTCGTACGAGCCGCCCCAGCGGTCGGTGCGGTGGTTGGTCTGCGCGGCGATGAACTCGTTGATCAGGTAGCCCTCGGAGCCCATGATCTCGACGCCGTCGTAACCGGCCTGCCGGGCGAGCCGGGCGGCGCGGACGTAGTCGTCGACGGTGCGCTCGACGTCGGCGTCGGTCAGCTCACGGGGCGGGAAGGGGCTGATCGGGGCCTGCAGGGGGCTCGGGGCGACCAGGTCGCGGTGGTAGGCGTACCGGCCGAAGTGCAGGATCTGCATCGCGATCCGGCCGCCCTCGCGGTGCACCGCCTCGGTGACCGCCCGGTGCTGCCCGGCCTCCTCCTCGGTGGTGAGCTTGGCGCCGCCCTCGTACGGCCGGCCCTCGTCGTTGGGCGCGATGCCGCCGGTGACGATGAGGCCGACTCCTCCGCGGGCCCGGGCCGCGTAGAACTCCGCCATCCGCTCGAAGCCGCGCTCGGCCTCCTCCAGGCCCACGTGCATGGAGCCCATGAGTACGCGGTTGGGCAGGGTGGTGAAGCCCAGGTCGAGGGGTTGCAGCAGGTGCGGGTAACGGCTCATCGGGCCCTCCGTGCGCGGTGTCGTCACGGTAGTTGTAGAGGACCGCGCACGGATTATGCAACTAGTTGCACAAGGGCATGGGCGCGACGTGTCTCAGATCACCGGTCACCGGCTTTCGAGCAGGACGTGCAGTTCCCTCTCCTGGTCGCCCGAGGCGGAGGACAGGTTGCGGACGGCGAACAGGGAGTCGAGGGTCGTATGCAGCCGGCTGATCGCCCAGTAGCCGCCCTGCGCGTCGGCCTCGACCGTGGCCGAGAGCCGGGGCGGCGGGGTGCACTCGTGGGCGTCGGTGACCTCGAACGTGCCGAGCCACACCATCGGGCGGGTCTCGTGGAGCTGTTGCGGCACGTCCTCGGCGGCCCGGTCGGACTCGAAGCACTGGCACAGCGCGTCGAACACGATCCGGGCGTCCTCCTTGCTGCATCCGCTGATCTCGAGGGAGACGGGTTCTTCGTGCAGTCGCTCACGGGCCATCGTGATCGCTCCTCTCATGGCGATGGCGCGGTAGCCCGGGTTCCCCCGCGAACCGCGCCATGCCAACAGAAAAGCACCATTTTCGGGGCACGTACCACTCGCGAAGGGGGCTCAGCTCCGGGTGAACTTGTAGGTCTTGCTGTCCGTGAGGATGCAGATGCTCGGCGACATCACGATGACGCGCAGGGTGCCGGTGCGCCGGTCGTAGTCGATGCCCTCGGCCTCGAAGGTGCCCGAGCAGGAGCTGCGCAGCGGGAGCTGGCGCAGCGCCGTGACGTGCCCGGTGACGTTGGCGGAGCCGGGCTGGGCGGACAGGTCGATCTGCAGGAGCGGCTTGGTGTAGCCGAAGAGGCTGCCGTCCGGGTCGTCCGAGGAGCACAGCAGCGTGGTCGCACTGGAGAAGTCGCAGCCCTGCACGTCACGCACGGCGTGGTCCAGGTTGACCACGGAGGCGAGCGGGAGGTTCGCGGACGGCGAGGTGCTCTTGTTGGCACCCGGCGTCGGGAAGACCAGGAAACGGGTCATCGTGCCGTACTCGCCGGAGAGCATGTACTGGCTGTCGGGCGTGATGGCGTCCCACGAGTTGTTGAGGGCCTCGCCCGAGGCGAGCGTGTGGACGTACTCCGACCAGGTGCCGTCGGGGGCCTGCGCCCGGTACATCTTGGCGGTGCCGGAGTCCGCCTGGTAGGGCTCGACGTAGTAGCCGTCGTAGGACTCGTCGGGGTCGCCGACGTGGTTCCAGCCGCGGCTGGAGACGCCGATCGGGATGGCGCCGATGCCGGTGTACCGGTTCGCGCTGTTGGCGGGGACCTCGACCGAGGTCAGGCCCTGGCTCTCGGTGAGCGGGTCGGCGCGGTCGGAGCCGGTCTCGGTCCAGGTGTCGGCGGCGGAGGCCGGGGCGGCGGTCGCGAGGACCAGGGTGGTGGCGAGGGCGACCAGGGCGGTCAGGCCTGCGCGACAACGATGCCGGGGGGACGCGGGCATGGAAGCCTACTCCTCGGTAGCTGGGGGGGTGGGACGCGCGTGCGCCGGTCAGTCTGGCGTGGGCCCGCCGGGCATGTACAGGCCAATGACGGGACGGGAAGGTGAACTCACGCCCCTGCAGCCCCTCCGGTCGCCCCGGCACACGGATGCCGCCTTGTTGAGAGATGGTGGAAAAGTCGGCGGCGGCGTCGGAGAGTCGGGGGTGAGCGCGATAGAACAAGGGGAGTCGGCACGGGGGACGGCGTGTCGTACGGAAGTTCGAAGGCGGTGCGTGCGATGAGTCCAGCCGAGGCTTCGGTGCCGGGGGGCCGGGAGCCCGTGCGCGGACCCGTGCGGCCGGGCGGGCTGCTCGACGTCCTGAGCGTGGCCTCGGTGGTGCTGGACGCCAAGGGGCGCATCGTGCTGTGGAGCCCGCAGGCGGAGGAGCTGTTCGGGTACACGGCGCGGGAGGCGCTGGGGCAGTACGCGGCCCGGCTGATGGTGGACGAGCGCCACATCGAGCTGGTCGGCAAGCTGTTCGCGGACGTGATGAGCACCGGGCGGAGCTGGGCCGGCGGTTTCCCGATCCGGCACAAGGACGGCACCACCCATGTGGTCGAGTTCCGCAACATGCGGCTCATGGACGACAGCGGCGACGTGTTCGCGCTGGGTCTGGCCGCCGACCAGTCGACGGTGCGCCGGCTGGAGCAGGACGTGGCGCTGTCCGAGCGGATCGTGAAGCAGTCGCCGATCGGGCTGGCCGTCCTCGACACGGACCTGCGGTTCGTGTCGGTCAACCCGGCTCTCGAACAGATGAACGGCGTCCCGGCGGCGGAGCACGTGGGGCGGACGATCCGCGAGGTACTGCCGTCCCTGGACGCCGACGCCCTGGAGTCGGCGTACCTGCGGGTGCTGCGGACCGGTGAGCCGGTCATCGACGAGTCCGCGGTGGGCCGGACGCCGGCCGACCCGGACGAGGAGCACATCTGGTCGGTGTCGGTCTACCGGCTGGAGGACGCGCTGGACAACGTGCTGGGCGTGGCCACGTCCGTGGTGGACATCACCGAGCCGTACCGGGCCGGGGTCGAGGCCGAGAACGCGCGCCGCCGCCTGGCCCTGATCGCCGACGCCTCGGCCCGTATCGGCACCACCCTGGACCTGGACCGCATCGCCCGGGAGCTGGCCGACGTGGCCGTGCCGGAGCTCGCCGACGTGGCGGCCGTCGACCTGCTGGACGCGGTGGTCGAGGGCCGGCCCAGCACGCTCGGGCCGGGCGAGCCGGCCGTGCTCCGGGCCCTCGCCGTACGCGCGGAGCAGGAGGCGGACGCGGTCCAGGCCGCCGACGCGCCCGGCACGGTCGCCCGGTACGCGCCGGACCGCCTGATCTCCGAGTGCGTGCAGACCGCGGAGGCCGTCGTCGTCCCGCAGGTCAAGGACGAGGACCTGGCGCGGATCGCCCCCTCCCGCGAGGCCGCGGTGCTGCTGGGCCGGGCCGGGGTGCACTCGTATCTGGCGGTGCCGCTGATCGCGCGCGGCGAGGTGCTGGGCGCCCTCGACCTCAAGCGCACCCGCAACCCGGCGTCCTTCGACGACGACGATCTGCTGCTGGCCCGGGAACTGGCGGCGCGGGCGGCCGTGCAGATCGACAACGCCCGCTGGTACCAGAGCGCCCGCACCACCGCCCTGACCCTCCAGCGCAGCCTGCTGCCCACGCATCCCCGGGTCACCTTCGGCCTGGAGGTCGCCTCCCGCTACCAGCCGGCGGGCGCCACGGTCGAGGTGGGCGGCGACTGGTTCGACGTCATCCCGCTGGAGGGCGGCAGAACGGCCCTCGTGGTGGGGGACGTGATGGGCAGCGGCATCAACGCGGCCGCGACGATGGGCCGGCTGCGCACCGCGACTACCACCCTCGCCTCGCTCGGCCTCGATCCGGCGGTGCTCCTCGAACACCTGGACAAGACCACCTCGGGCCTGGACCACTCCATCGCGACCTGCGTGTACGCCGTGTACGACCCGCATCTGCGCCGGTGCCGGATCGCCAACGCCGGCCATCTGCCGCCGGCCCGGGTCCGCCCCGGCCGGCCGCCGGAGCTCCTCGACCTGCCCACCGGGGTCCCGCTGGGCGTCGGCGGGGTCCCCTTCGCCACCACGACCGTCGACTTCGAACCCGGCGACGAGCTGGTGTTCTACACCGACGGCCTGGTCGAGACCCGGACCCACTCCCTGGACGAACGCCTGGACGAGCTGCTGGCCCTCCTCGCCGGTCCCGTCCGCCCGCTGGAGGATGCCTGCGACCTGCTGCTGCGGGAGCTGCACCACCCCGACAACCACGACGACGTGGCACTGCTGATCGCGAGGGCACGGGAACTGCCCTAGCCGCCGGGACGCGGGGGCGCCCGATGCCCCGCGCGCGGATTCATCGAATTCACAGGGACTGATTACCAGGTTCTTATCGGCGGGCTCCCACAATTCACAGAGAGGCATGCATCACGCGATGCCGTGTGCCGTTCGCCGATGGGAGCGAGCCGTGACGCACGAACCGGAGCAGGAAGACCGCCGTGACGTCGACGGAACCGAACCGTCGATCCCCCCGATGCCCGACCGTCCCCCGCGGGCCACCGCCCCGGAGCGGGAAGCCCCGGCATGGGAAGCCCCGCCCGAGGTCCTCGCGGGGCCGGGACCGGACCGTGAGCCGGGCGCGCCGCTGCGCGACCTGTGGCGCCGCCAGTCGTTCCGCGTGCGCGCGGTGACCGTGGCCTTGGTCGCCGGGGCGCTCGCCCTGGGCGGCACGGTGGCGTTCGCCGCCGGCTCGGGTGACAGCGGCTCCGCCACGCCCCCGGCCGCCTCCGGTGCGCCGTCGGCTCGGCCCTCCGCGCCGGACGGGCGCGGTCCCGGGCAGGGCTGGTTCGGCATGGGCGGCGGCATGGGTGTGCACGGCGAAGCGACCGTCAAGGATCCGGACACCGGCACGTACGTGGTACGGGTCTGGCAGCGGGGCACCGTCCAGAAGGTGGACGGCGACCAGGTCACGGTGAAGAGCGACGACGGCACGTCGTGGACGTGGACCGTGGGCTCGGACGTCAAGGTGCGGGGCGACTCCGACACGCTGAAGAAGGA
Source organism: Streptomyces sp. NPDC047061 (assembly GCF_040643955.1). Classification (NCBI taxonomy): domain Bacteria; kingdom Bacillati; phylum Actinomycetota; class Actinomycetes; order Kitasatosporales; family Streptomycetaceae; genus Streptomyces; species Streptomyces sp. NPDC047061. Next base: position 647,224 of record NZ_JBEYVI010000001.1, on the reverse strand, counting down.
CGCGACGGCCTTCCTGACCGGCACCCGCGCCGACGACGGCAAGCTCACCGCGTCCGCCGCCCTCTCGGGCGACTTCACGGGCATGGGCCGCGGCGGCATGCACGACCGCGGCGGCCCGTGGCAGCGTCCCGGCGACCGTTCACCGTCCCCGAGCCCTTCGGGGAGCGGGGCGACCACCTAGGCCGACCGGCATGCGTCGGCGCCCTTACGCGTCGCCGCCCTTGGCCGCCCGACGGATCCGCCGGCGACTGCTCCACGGCTGACGCCGCTAGGAGTTCTTCGCCGTCCGGGCCCGATGAGCCGCGACCGTCGTCCGGCTCGCGCACGCGTTGGAGCAGAACCGGCGGGTCCGGTTCCGTGACTGGTCCACGAAGTAGTTTCCGCACCCGGACGCGGCGCACCGCCCCAGCGTCACCGCCGGGTCCCCGGCCACCACCAGGGCGAGCTTGGCGGCGATCAGCTGGCCGACCCAGCGCTTGGCCGGGGTGCCGTTGCGGCCGAAGTGGATGTGCCAGCCGCCGAGGCCGTCATGGTCGGACAGGTGCATCTCCGGCGGATAGCCGCGCAGCAGGCGGTGCACGGCCTCGGGGGCGGCGCCGTCCACCGACTGCGCCAGAGCCGTGCGCACGAGGTCCGGCAGCTCTCCGTAGTCGCCGCCGGGCGGCGGAGCGATCTCGTGCTCCGCGAAGAACGCGGCGACCAGCTCGCCGTGCTGGTCGAGGGTCCCGGTGTTGGCCAGTTCGACGGCCAACCGCGTCACGTTCCCAATGTAGTCACCGTACTGCACTTGACCACCTACATCGCCGCTTCCTAACGTAGGCGCCATGGTATCTGATGACGCCTACATAGCCCATCGTCTGCACCTGCTCGGGGAGTGGGACGCCGCGCTCGCCGCCCTGGGTCCGGACGCCGAGCCCGAGTTGCGCGCGGAGATCGCCGTCGACCGCTGGTTCTTCCGCGTCGAGGGTCACGAGGAGGCCGAGAAGGCGGTCGCGGCGCTCGATCCCGCGTCGCCGGCCGCGCACCTGCTCACGGCACGACTGGCCTACAGCCGCCTGCTGTTCCGGCACGAGCCGCGCGCCGACGACCGCGCCGTGGCCGAGGCCGGCTACCGCGCGACCGTGGAGAACGGGGACGAAATGCAGCGCGGTTGGGCCGAGTACCACTGGGCGGTCCTGCTGGACAACATCGACGAGGATCCGGCCGGCGCCCTCCCGCGCTACGAGACGGCTCTCGAGATCGCGACGAGGTCCGGCGACGGCTACTTCGAGTCGTACATCATCCGGCACCTCGCACCGCACAAGGAGCCCGCCGAGCGGATCGCCATGCTGCGCCGCTCACTTCACCTGCGCGCCGCGCTCGGCGCCCGGCCCCAGACCATCGCCGCACAGGCTCTCCTCGCCGACAACCTCCCCGCGAGCGACCCCGAACGAGCCGAACTCATCCGGACCTTCCGCCCGGGTGCGGAAGAACTCCGCATCGGCTGGCTCCTGTCCGAGAACTGATCCACCGACCACCGCGGCCCGGAACCGAGCCCGGTGAGGACCGGTGAGGACCGGCGACCCGGTACGACAGGACACCGGGCAACTCCGTGGCGGGGCTTCGGTCACGCGGCGCGGCGATCGCATTGCCCGGCCCCGACCCGGCCATCACGACTCCCGAGGGAGCCTTCCTAGTCGCGTACGCCGATCACGACGTTCGCGTACAGCTCTTCCGAGACGGCGAGCCTGGTCGTCAGGCCGGCGCCGCGGAAGGTCTCGACGGCGTCCTCGGCCTGGCGTTCGCTCGTCTCGACCAGGACGCAGCCGCCGGGCGCGAGCCAGTCGCGCGCCCCCGCGGCGACCCTGCGCAGCACGTCGAGACCGTCGCCGCCGCCGTCGAGGGCGACCAGCGGCTCGTGCTCGCGGGCCTCGGCGGGCAGCAGCCCGACCTCGTCGCTGGGGACGTAGGGCACGTTGGCCGCGAGGATGCCGGTCCGGCCGCGCAGGTCGGCCGGCAGGGCGGCGAACAGGTCGCCGACGTGGGCATGGCCGCCGTAGGGGGCGATGTTGCGGCGGGCGCAGCCGACCGCGGCCGGGTCGATGTCGGCGGCGTGCATTTCGGCGTCCCCGAGGACGGCGGCGAGGGCGGCACCGACCGCGCCCGAGCCGCAGCACAGGTCCACGACGACGGACGCCCCGGGGGTCTGGGCCAGGGCCTGGTCGACCAGGAACTCGGTGCGGCGGCGGGGCACGAACACGCCGGGTTCCACAAGGATTCGCAGCCCGTGGAACTCGGCCCAGCCGAGGACGTGTTCGAGGGGCTGTCCGGCGGCTCGCCGGTCCACCATGGCGGCCAGTTCGTCCGGGGTACGGGCGGTGCCGAGGATCAGCTCCGCCTCGTCCTCGGCGAAGACGCAGCCGGCCGCCCGCAGCGCGGAGACGACTGCGGCGGTGGTGGTGTCGGAGTCAGAGAGTGAGGTCATCATCGGAAGCCTATCCGGACGCGGGGGCGCCGGTCGGACGGTTTACCGGGCGGGCGATCGGACGCGCGGACCGCCCGACCTCCGGGCGGTCGGGCGGTCGGGCGGTCGGGCGGTCGGGCGGTCGGGCATTGAGGCGCACGAGCGGTCGAGCGTTGGGGCGTTGGGGCGTTGGGGCGGTCAGACGCCGACCGCTTCCGCGGTCTCCTCTTCGGCCTCCTGAGCCTTCTCGGCCTCGGCTTCCTCGACCAGTTCGGCCAGTTCGGCCGGGGAGTCCGGAACGGCCACGGACGCAGCCGCAGCCGGGGCCTCGGCCGGGGTCGCCTTGGTCCGCTCGTAGGCCGCGGCGATCGCGGTGACCGCGAGGCCGGCCAGCAGCCAGACCGCGAGGGTCCACACGTTGCGGGTCAGGCCGTCGCTGCCGAAGTACAGGAGGCTGCGGACGCCCTCGACGAAGCCGGCGCCGTTCCAGAAGGCGTGCAGGGTGCCGAACAAGCCGTTCTGCAGCTCGGGGCGGAACAACCCGCCGGAGCTGGTGAAGTTGAGCATCACGAACAGCACCATCATGGTCAGCGTGGTCCACCGCTTGAGGAAGGTGTGCAGGCCGACGCCGATGAGGAGGATGCCCGCGGAGTAGAGCCAGGCCATGCCCCAGACCCCGGCCAGGTCGTGGTGGGCGAGGTGGAACACCGGTCCGGCGAGGAAGGCACCGATGCCGCTGACGACGGCGGAGACACCGAGCGCCAGCAGGGCGCGTATCCGCATGGGGAGCGCCGCACCGGCCGCGCCGAGCGCGGCGACCGAGGCGTAGGAGCCGATGCTCACGGCGATGAGCAGGAAGAAGAGGCCCTGTCCGGTGGGGTCGTCGGCGACCGGCTCGGCCACGTCGGTGACCTTGAGGGGGACGCCCTGCTCGGCGGCGACAGGGGTGAAGACCTTCTCGACGGCCGTGGCGTCCATGTCGGAGGCGGCGCTGGCGACGATCAGCTCCGGAGCCTTGGCGTTCGGCACGTAGGCGCCGGTCACGGTACGGGACTTGAGCAGGTCGACGGCCGCGGCACGGGTGGGGACGGTACGGACGTCGAGCTTGTCGCCGGCGGAGTCCTTGATGGTCTGCGCCAACACCTTCGCTTCCGGTCCGGCCCCGACCACGGCCACCGGCATGTGGTTGGGCTCGGGGTGGACGAACGCGCCCATATATGCGAGCCCCATGCCCAGGCACATCAGCAGCGGGGTGATCAGGTGCGTGAGCACATGGCGCAGAGCCGGTGACCTCATCGCGTACGACCTCCAGATCCTTGCGGCCAAACTGGTTGGCTTATACAACTCACGGTCAAGTTGTACTATACAACTAGAACGTCGGAGGAGGTATTCCCGTGACAGCGGCGGAGACGGCAGTCGAGACCATCCAGCGCGAGATGACCAGCTTCGCGCGCCGGGCCCGGGCGTCGGCCGGACGCATGCACCCCGAGCTGTCACTGGTGTCGTACACGCTGCTCGGGCATCTGGAGGAGCGCGGCGGCTGCCGGGCCACCGATCTGGCCGCGCACTACGCGCTGGACAAGTCGACGGTCAGCCGGCAGGTGGCCGCGCTGGAGCGCTCGGGGCTGATCGAGCGGCGCCTGGACCCGGAGGACCACCGGGTCCAGGTGCTGCATCTGACGGAGGCGGGAGAGGAGATCCTGGCCCAGGTCACGCAGAGCCGCCGGGACGCCTTCCGGGAGCGGCTGGCGGACTGGCCGGAGGCGGACCTGGTCAGGTTCGCCGGATACCTGGAGCGCTACAACGCCGGGACCTCGGCGGGCTCCGCCGGCGACTGACCGAGCGACTCCGGCACCCGGGCCGCGATGAAGGCGGTCCGGCGGCGCAGCCGGAAGCCGAGCGACTCGTACAGCCGGATCGCGGTGGTGTTCTCGGCGCCGGTGTGCAGGAACGGGGTCTCGCCGCGCTCCCGGATGCCGTACGCGACCGCGCGGATGAGCCGGGTCGCGAGGCCCTCGCCGCGGTAGGCCGGGTCGGTGCAGACCGCGCTGATCTCGGTCCAGCCCGGCGGGTGCAGCCGCTCCCCCGCCATCGCGATCAGCCTGCCGTCGCGGCGGATGCCCAGGTAGGTGCCGAGTTCGATGGTGCGGGGCAGGAACGGGCCGGGGCGGGTGCGCTCGACCAGGTCGAGGATCTCCGGGACGTCGGCCGGGCCCAGCCGGACCGCGGCCGGCTCCGGGACCGCTTCCATGCCCTCGTCCACCAGCTGTACGCCCGCGATGTCCATGGTGCGCTCCCATCCCTCCGGAAGCTCACCGCGGTAACCGGGCAGCGGGACTTCCGCGCCGGGGCCGGCCAGGGCGGCGAGGTCCGCCCAGTCGTCGGCGTCGGGGTCGTCGGGCAGCGCCAGCCACGGGGAGACGTCGACGGGGTAGCGCAGGATCCGGCCGCGCCGCTCGGCGAAGAGGGCGTGCGGGCCGGTGAGCGAGGCGCGGGCGGGGTTGTCCAGGATGTGCGGGGCGCCCTCGCGGGGGTTCGGGACGCTCATATGGCGACCTCGATGACGATCTTGCCGAGCACGTGCCCGTCCTCGACGGTGCGCAGCGCCTCGTCGGCCTTGTCCAGCGGGAAGGTCTGCGAGACGTGCGGGTCCAGTTCCCCGGCCACGACGAGCTCGGCCACCTCGTCCAGGACCGCGGCGGTACGGGCGCGTTCGACCCGGGCGCCGCCCAGCGCGGCGACGGTCTCCGGCGGGGCGCCCGCGGTGATCAGCTTGGTCCGGTCGGCGAGCAGTCCGGCCGCCTCGGCGAGCACCTCGCCGCCGACCAGGTCGTAGACGCCGTCCACACCCTGGGGCGCGGCCGCGCGCACCCGGTCGGCGAGCCCCGGGCCGGAGGCCACGTGGACGGCGCCCAGCGACTCCACGACACCCTTCTTGGCCTCACTGGCCACACCGACCACCCGCAGGCCCCAGGCGTGGGCGATCTGCAGGACCGCCGCACCGACACCGCCGCCCGCACCGGTGACCAGCAGGGTCGCGCCCTCGGGCAGGTCGAGCTGGCGTACGCCGTCGTAGGCGGTGGCCGCGGCGACCGGCAGGGTGGCGGCGTCGGCGAAGGACAGCGCGGCGGGCTTGTGCGCCGTCACGGACGCCTGCAGCAGGGCGTACTCGGCGAACGCGCCGCCGGCCGTGTTTCCGAAGACCTCGTCGCCGATCGCGAACCCGGTCACGCCCTCGCCGATCTCCTCGACCACACCCGCGGCCTCGCTGCCGAGGACGACCGGGAAGCGCGCCTCCCCCTCGCCGGGGCGGCGGAACCCGCCCCGCAGCTTCCAGTCGACGGGGTTGACCCCCGCCGCGCGGACCGCGACAAGCAGTTCGCCGGAGCCGGGAACGGGCCGGTCCAGCTCGGCGAAGGCCTCGGTCTCGGGCCCGCCGTGCCTGGTGTAGACGTACGCCTTGGGCATCGTGTTTCCTCGCTCTCTGGTGCTGTCACCGGTGTCCCGGCAGCGGCACTCAGCGGCAAGGATGAGTACACGACCACTATTCCCGCACCCGCGGATCGTTCATACGGCCGCAATGATCGGGACCCTGACCTGGGCGGGAACCCACGCACCGACGCCGCCGGACGTCCGGCCTCGGGGCGGTCAGGGCCCCGCCGTCCGGCCTCAGGAGCCGATCACTGCGCGTCGAAGGGCGTGAGAACGAAGATGGGCATCTTCCGGGTGGTCTTCTTCTGGTACTCGGCGTAGTCCGGCCAGGTCGCGACGGCCCGCTGGAACCACGCCTCGTAGTCCTCGCCGTCCACCTCCCTGGCCCGGTAGTCCCTCTTCACCGGACCGTCCTGGAGCTCCACATGCGGGTTCGCAGCCAGGTTGTAGTACCAGACCGGGTGCTTGGGCGCCCCACCCAGTGAGGCGACGACGGCGTACTCCCCCGCGTGCTCGACGCGCATCAGCGGTGTCTTGCGCAGCTTCCCGCTCCTGGCGCCCACCGACGTCAGCACGATCACCGGCCTGCCCTGGTTGTCCGTGCCCTCGGTGCCGCCGGAACGCTCGTACAGCTCGACCTGATTGCGGGCGAAGTCGAACGCACTCGGCTCGTATTCCCCGGTGAGCGGCATGTCTGCACCATCCAATACAAGGATCGGCCCGGCTGCGGCAGCCTGTTGCCACGCACCCACAGGACCATAAACGGACTATACCCCGCTACTGTCGGGGCGGCGATGCGCGTGCCGCAATCAGGGCGAGGCCCACTCGGGCCGCCCTGCCGCCCCGTCCGCCACCCGGCCGTAAGGTGACCGTGTGGAACGGACCGACTTGTCACAACCGGCTCCCGAGCGTGTCGATGCCGCACGCAACCGGCAGCGCCTTCTGGCCACCGCGCGGGAGATGCTCACGGAGCTCGGGCCGGACAGGATCACGATGGACGCGCTCGCCGAGCGCTCCGGGTTGGGCAAGGGCACCGTGTTCCGACGCTTCAAGACCCGCGCCGGCATCTTCCAGGCCCTGCTGGACGACGGCGAGTACGCCTTCCAGGAGCGCGTGCTGTCCGGACCACCGCCCCTGGGGCCGGGGGCACCGCCGCTGGAGCGCCTGGTCGCCTACGGGAAAGCCCGTGTCCGGTTCCTCATCGACCACCACGACATCGCGCGCTCCGCGCTCGACGGACGGCAGCCCGTCCCGGCCCGCAGCCAGACGCCGCTGTCACGGATGCACATCCGCATGCTCCTGGGCCAGCTAGACCTCGGGCCCGCCGACCGCGATCTTCTCGCCGTACAACTGACCGCCGCCCTTGACGGACCCCTCCTCCTGTACATCTCGTCGACCGAGCTCGGCCAGGGCGAGCAGGACGCCGAGCGGAGGCTGGCAGACGGCTGGCAGGACATCGTCCGCCGCGTGTGCCGTTCCTGAACCGCCCGCAGACCCGGTGGCCGTCGAACCGCCGTGTCGTGCCCGCCGGTTCGCCGCCTCAGGAGAGAGCGCGCCGCCGCGTCCGTCGAGGTCAGGGTCGAACAGCAGCGGCACGATGCGCCGGGCGTAGCGCCGAGGCGACGCCGGGGTTCAACCCGAAGTACGCGGGACCGAAGGGCTTGTCCCGGCGGGCGAGGACCAGGGCTTCGTTCGCCACCACCGTGTTCAGGTGCGCCCGCATCCCGTTGCAGTGCCGGTCGGCGTCAAGAAGTGGACTTTACCCCGGTTACCCGCAGGCGTTGAGTCACCCGCTCCCAGCTCCTCGTCGAGCGGTCCGGGCGAGCGCGGGCTCCCCGCGGTGACCTGCCAGGGCGTGCGGTCCTGGTATTCGCGGGGCGCCGGGGCCGGGCGTGCGGCGCGCGCCGGACCGCGCGCTTCCGCCCGCGCCGCGTCCGTGGTTCCGCAGAGCGAGCGAGGTACTCCGTTCGGGGTACCACTCCCGTGTGGACGCTCGTGTGCGAGCGGGGGCACGCTGGGAGCTGCGGACCGACTGTCCGGCCCTCCGGCTCTTGTGGCGGCGAGGAGGTCGACATGCGTACCCGGGTGCGTGGCTGGCGCTGGCGGCAGAACCCGCTGCGGCGCAAGTCCGACATGGTGGAGGCGTGGATCGCGCTGGCTGTCGCGGTCCTGCTGGGTGTGGGCGCTCCCCTGGTCGGGGCGGTGACCGGGCTGTGGGCCTACGGGCAGGCGCGGTCGGTGGCGGCGGTGGAGCGGGCCGAGCGGCACATGGTCCGGGCCATGGTCGTCGGCGGTACCCCGGATCAGCTGCCCTCGGTGCAGGGCGGCGACCGGGCGCACGCCTACGAGACGAACGTCCGCTGGACGGTTCCCGGCCAGGGGACGAAGACCGCCCTGGCCCGGGTACCGGCGGGAACCCGGACCGGTGACGTCGTGGACGTGTGGTTCGACCGGCAGGGGCACGGGGTCGCCCCGCCGCCCGACGACATCGCCGTCTGGCAGCACACGGTCACCGTGGGGCTGTGCGGGGCGGGCGGCGCGGCGGCCGTGGTGCTGCTCGGCCATGGCGTGGTGCGCCGGGTGGCGCTCTCCCACCGGCTCGCCGAGTGGGAACAGGAGTGGGCGCGCACCGGGCCGGACTGGACCCGTGGGCGCACCTGAAACCCGCTGGCCGCCCAGTCGACTGGCCGGTCAAACCGCCGTCCGCCCAACCGGCTGGCCGCTCAAACCGCCGGCCGGCCAACCCGCCGGCCGTTCAACCCGCGCCGGCTGACCCGCCGGCCGGTCAACCCGCTAGTCGGTCGCCTGCAGTCGGCGGGCCACGCGCGCGTGCGTGCGCAGCGCGTCCGGCAGCCCGGGCAGGACGGGCTCGCCCGCGTCGACTAGCACCCGCCCGCCGACCACCGTCGTCCACGCCCGCGCGGGTCCGCAGCGCAGCCAGGCCTCCACGGGGTCGGTGAGGGCGCCGGCCAGGGCGACCTCGTGGATGTCCCAGACGACCAGGTCGGCGCAGGCCCCGGGACGCAGATGGCCGAGTTCGTCGGCGCGGCCAAGGCACCGGGCCGAACCGTGCGTGGCGATGTCCAGGGCGTCCCGGGCGGTCATGGCGGCGGGGCCGCCCCGGTAGCGGCCGAGCAGCAGGGCGTTGCGCGTCTCCATCCAGAGGGAGGCGTGGTCGGTGGAGGCCGAGCCGTCACAGCCGATGCCCACGGGGAGTCCCAGCTCGCGCATCTCCCGCACCCGGGCGGTGCCGCCGCCGATGAGCATGTTGGAGCTGGGGCAGTGCGCGACGCCGACGCCCGCGGCGGCGAGCCGGCGCAGTTCGCCGTCGTTCGGGTAGATGCAGTGGGCGACCCAGGTGCGGTCGCTCAGCCAGCCGCAGTCCTCGAAGTACTCGACGGGACGGCAGCCGTAGGTCGCCAGGCAGTAGGCGTCCTCGTCGTGGTCCTCGGCGAGATGGGTGTGCAGGCGGACGTCGTACCGCTCGGCGAGTTCGGCGGTCGCCGTCATCACCTCCTTGGTCACCGAGAAGGGCGAGCAGGGGGCGAGCGCGACCCGGATCAGGGCGCCCGGCGCGGGGTCGTGGTGCGCCTTGATCAGCCGTTCGCTGTCGGCGAGGACCTCGTCGGTGGTCTGGGTGACGCTCCGGGGCGGCAGTCCGCCGTCCTCGACGGAGCGGGTCATCGAGCCGCGGGTGGCGTGGAAGCGGAAGCCGATGTCGCGGGCCGCGCGGATCTCGGCGTCGACCAGGCCGGGGCGCGGATGCACATAGAGGTGGTCGGAGGAGGTGGTGCAGCCGCCCATGAGGAGTTCCGCCATACCCACGTACGCGGAGACGTAGGCGGCCTCCTCGTCGAGGCCGGCCCACAGGGGGTAGAGGGTGGTCAGCCAGTCGAAGAGAGAGCCGTTGACAGCCGGGGCGTAGGAGCGGGTGAGGTTCTGGTAGATGTGGTGGTGGGTGTTGACGAGGCCGGGGGTGACGAGCCGCCCGGAGGCGGAGAGGACCGTACGGGCCTCGGGCTCGGCTCCGGCCGTTCCGACCGAGGTGACCCGACCACCGGCCAGGGCCACCCAACCGCCCGGGATCTCCCGCCCGCCGTCCACGACGAGCAGTCCGGCGTCTCTGACCAGCAGATCGACAGCTGATGGCATGGGTTCATCGTAGGGGTCGGTCGACGCAGAGGCCTGGCGATTCGTCGGACCACCCACGTACGGTGTGATCATCCGCACCTTTCCTTCACCGAGGCGGTTGTTGATGGCCCTGTTCGACCTTCCCCTGGACGAGCTCCGCGAACACCGCAGCGAGTCGGTGGCACCGGACGACTTCGACGCCTTCTGGTCCAAGACCCTCCAGGAGGCCCGCGAGCACGATCTCGGCGCCCGCTTCGAACCCGTCGACACCGGGCTGTCCACGGTCGACGTCTTCGACGTGACGTTCGCCGGGTTCGGCGGCCACCCGGTCAAGGGCTGGCTGCGGCTGCCGGCCGGAGCGACCGTACCGCTGCCGCTGGTCGTGGAGTTCATCGGGTACGGCGGCGGGCGCGGGCTTCCGCACGAGAACCTGCTCTGGGCGTCGACGGGACGGGCGCACTTCACGATGGACACCCGGGGCCAGGGCAGCGCCTGGGGCGGCGGAGGCGCCACCGCCGACCCGGTGGGCGGCGCGCCGGCGTATCCCGGGTTCATGACGCGGGGCATCGACGCGCCGGAGAACTACTACTACCGGCGGGTGTTCACGGACGCGGTACGGGCCGTGGAGGCGGCCCGTTCGCACCCGCTGACCGACGCGTCGCGGACCGTGGTGCTCGGGGCCAGCCAGGGCGGCGGGATCACCGTCGCGGTCGGCGGCCTGGTCCCCGACCTGGTCGCAGTCGCCCCGGACGTGCCGTTCCTGTGCGACTTCCCGCGGGCCGTGAATCTGACGGACCGTCATCCGTACCGGGAGATCGCCCTGTTCCTCAGGACCCACCGCGGCCGCTCGGCGGACGTGCAGCGCACTCTCTCCTACTTCGACGGTGTGCACTTCGCGGCGCGCGGCCGGGCCCCGGCGCTGTTCTCGGCGGCGCTGGAGGACCAGACCTGTCCGCCCTCCACGGTCTACGCGGCCTTCAACTCCTGGGCGCACGAGGACAAGACGATCGAGGTGTACGACTACAACGACCACGAGGGCGGTGGCCCGTACCACGAGGCGGCGAAGGTGCGCTGGCTGCGCTCGCACGTCTGAGGAGGCGAGGGAGATGGACACACGCGAGGCCGCCGAGCGGTTCGTCGAGGTCTGGGAGCGGGGCTGGGCCGCACACGACGTGGACGCGCTGCTGGCCCTGTACGCCGAGGACTGCGTGCACCGCTCGATGCCGTTCCGCGATCCGCACCGGGGGCGGGACGAACTCGCCGCCTATCTGCGCTGGTCGTTCGAGGCGGAGCGGGTGACGGACGTCAGGTTCTCGGCCCCGCTGGTGGGCCCGGACGGGGTCGCGGCCGCGGAGTTCCGCGTCCGGTCCGAGGAGGGGGGTGCGGCGGCCACGCTGGCCGGGTGCGTGTTCGTACGCTTCGACGCGCGGGGGCTCGCGGTGGAGACCCGCGACTACTGGCACTCCGCCGACGGGCACCAGGAGCCGGCCGGGCGGCTCTTCCTCCTCTGACCTTCCCTCCAGTCCGACCAGTCGGTACGTTCGGGGTGCCCGGGCCGCAGCGTCGCGGTCCGGGTTTTCCGGCGTACGACGGAGGACGCATGTCCGAGCACGAGCCACAACCGCAGCCACAGCCACAGGTCCAGGTCCAGGTCCACGGTCACTGCGCACCGCGTTTCGCGGCGGTGCGGGAGGCGTTCGAGGAGAACTTCCGGGACCGGGAGGAGCTGGGTGCCGCCGTCGCGGTGACGGTCGGCGGCGAGACCGTGGTGGATCTCTGGGGCGGCTGGGCGGATCCGGCTCGCACCCGGCCGTGGGAGCGCGACACCCTGGTCAACGTCTGGTCCACCACCAAGGGCCCGGTGGCCCTGTGCGCGCACATCCTGGCCGACCGGGGGCTGCTCGACCTCGACGCGCCGGTGGCCGGCTACTGGCCCGAGTTCGCGGCGGCCGGCAAGGAGGGGGTCCTGGTCCGCCATCTGCTCTCGCACCGGGCCGGGCTCTCCGGCCTGCGCGAGCCGCACTCGCTCCAGGAGCTGTACGACTGGGAGCTGACGACCGCGCGGCTGGCGGCGACGGAGCCCTGGTGGGAGCCGGGGACCAGGTCCGGGTACCACGCACTGACCTACGGCTTCCTGGTCGGCGAGGTGGTACGCCGGGTGTCGGGGCTGCTGCCGGGGGCCTTCCTGGAGCGGGAGGTCACCGGGCCGCTGGGGATCGACTTCACCGTCGGGCTGCCGGAGAAGGAATCGGGCCGGGCGGCCGAGATGGTGCATCCGCGGGTCCTGTCGGACAGCGAGCAGGCCGCGATCTTCAGCCAGTTGACGCCGGCCGCCGTCGCGGCCCTGGCCAACCCGGGGGTGGGCGCGAGCGCGGCGAACACCCCCGAGTGGCGGGCGGCCGAGATCCCGGCGGCCAACGGGCACGGCACGGCACGCGCGGTCGCGGCCCTGTACGGGGTGTTCGCAGGCCGAGGCGAGTACGGCGGCCTGCGCGTACTGTCGCCGGAGGCGGCCGAGCGGGTGCGGGAGGGCCAGGGCAGCTGCCGTGACCTGGTGCTGGGGGCGGGATTCGAGCACGACACCGAGATCGGCCTCGGGCTCTGGCTGAGCGGGCCGAACGGCTCGTACGGGCCAAACCCGCGCGCCTTCGGACACGACGGGTTCGGCGGCTCCTGCGGGTTGGCCGACCCGGAAGCGGGGGTCTCCCTCGGGTACGTCATGAACCGCATGGGGCCGCGGATCGCGGACGACCCCCGGAAGACGGCCCTGGTCAACGCCGTTTACGTGAGTCTGTGAGGCCCGCACGGTTTCGGCCGAACCCGTCGGCCGCTCTTCCCTGATGGTTTAGACCAATGCTAGATGTGGTCGCGGAACGAACCCGCACGGCTACGTCTTGTCATCGGGCCCGCCGGCAGGCGTCAGCACGCCTGTCCGTGTGCCCGGTGACCAGGCCCTGTCACCCACAGGAGGCGCGGCATGGCCCGCACCACCCCCCACGACCACTCCGAGAGCGAAGGGCAGCCCCTGTACTGGCGGATCGCTACACAACTCCTCGGCGAACTGCGCGACGGCACCCTGCCGCCGGGTGAACGGCTGCCCGCGGAGCGGCAGTTGGCGCAGCACTTCGGGGTCAGCCGGGAGACCGTCCGGCAGGCGCTGGAGGTCCTGCGGCACAGCGGACTGGTGGCCACCGACCGGCGCGGCAGCCACGCGACGCTGCCCGGTCGTCCGGTGGAGAGCCCGGTCTCGCTGGCCTTCCCGGTGGGCGCCGGGACCACGGATCACGGTGCGGTCGACCGGGCCACGGTCACCTGGGAGGAGCCGCCGCCCGAGCACGCGGCGGCGCTGGGGCTGGCCCCGCACCGGCCGACCCTGGTGCACCGCTACGAGTCCGCCTCCCCCGACGGACACGCCCTGCGGACCGCCGTGACCTCCTTCTCGACGGTGGCCCTGACCGAGGTCGAGGAGCTGGGCCGCTACCGGGACCGGGCCGACGGCTGTACCGCCGCGCAGCTGCGCCGGGCCTACGACTGGATGCGCAAGGCGGGCCTCACCCTGCACCACCGGGACTCCATCACCCAGGTCGCGGACGCGTCCTCGGTCCGGGTGACCCGCCGGGTGCACGACCAGTACGCCCGCCCGCTGGAGATCACCGACCTGGTGGTGGACGCCCAGCAGGACACGCTGGTCTACGAGTTCACGGTCCCCGCCGCGGGCTGACCGCGCCGGGCCACGACCAGCCGGGCGCGGGGGCTGCCGTCGTCGCGCTCGCCGAACCCGGGGAGCGGGTACAGGTCCGTGCCGAACCCCGCCCGCGCCAACTCCTCCAGTACGTCGCCGAGTCGAAAGGCCCGGTAGTACATGACGAACGGCGGCCGCCACAGGGCGTTGCGGACCCGCATCACGGCGTCGAAGCCCAGCAGCATCCAGAAACCGGGGCTGGTGGGCCGCGGCGGCGCGAGCACCGGGAAGGCGAAGGTGCCGCCCGGCCGCAGCACCGCGCGCACCTGGCCGAAGAGGCCGGGCAGTTCCCGGGGCAGGAAGTGGCCGAACGCCCCGAAGCTGACGACCAGGTCGAAGTCGGGACCGAACGGCAGGGCCCGGGCGTCGCCGCGCACATAGGTGACGTCCGGGCCCTCGGGCGGGGTCTGCCGGCGGGCGACCTCCAGCATGCCGGCGCTGAAGTCGACCCCGGTGACGCGGTGCCGGCACACCTGGGCCAGCACCTCGGTGCCGGCTCCGGTCCCACAGCACAGGTCGAGACCGTCCTCGAAGGGGCCCAGCGGAACGAGCGCCTTCGCGACCGCCTCGAGGACCGAGTCGGGTGTCCGGAAGGGGGTGTGGTCGAACTTCGGGGCCAGCAGGTCGTAACCGCGCTCCACCGAGGACAGGGCCTGGACGGCGAGTTCACGGAGGCTCGGGCCTTCGGGGCTGAACATCCGGCCAGCTTACGGGAGCTCGCGCCGCCGGACACGGAGGAGGCGCGGACCGTGGAAGGGACCGCGCCTCCGGTCTGGTGTCACGCCGTGGCGCCGGGCATCGCGCCACGACGCCACGCGTCACGCCACGGTGAGCGTGAGGGCGCCCGTGTAGGTGGAGCCCGCGGTGATCGCCGTCTCGGTCCCGTCGACCGTCAGCTTCACGGACCTGCCGCGCGGCGCCCGCACGGCCGCGTCGGCCGCGAGGGTGAGGCTGGTCAGGTACGACGTCCCGGTGACCGTCCAGGTGGAGCCGCTGTTCAGCTTCACCACCACGCCGTTGTTGACGGCGGCCTGCACGGTGTTGGTGACGATGCCCAGCTCGTAGAAGGTGGACGAGTCGATCGAGGACACCCGGTGCTGGGCCTTGGTCGCCGAGATGACGCCCGCGACAGCGGAGTCCTCGAAGGTGAGGACCATGTTCTTGCCGTTGCGCATGCCGTTGTAGAAGTCGCCCTTCAGCCTGATGGAGCTGAAGGTGGCGGCACCGTCGGTGGAGTGGACGGCGGTGACGTCGAAGGAGGAGTTCTTGGTCGGGTCGGTGGTGGGCTCGGTGTAGACGCCGACGTTCATCATCTTGCCGTTGACCCGGACCGGGCCCGGGTCGTCCAGCTCGATCATCTGGAGGATGATCCCGTCGCGCGGGTTGAGCCGGGCGCCCTGCGAGCCGTCCACCGAAATGGTCGTCTGCTGGCCCTTGTTGAGGAAGGTGGCCCGCTCCGAGTTGATGACGGTGCCACCGTCCAGGGTGAGTTGACCGGCGCCGAAGAACATGTAGCCGAAGTGGCCGGAGTTGACCACCGTGCTGCGCTCCGGGATGCTCCGCAACTCGGCGTTGGACAGGCCGAGATCCAGCTCGGTGTTGAGGGCGGCGACGGCGTCGCGGGTGCTGTCGCCGTAGTGCACGACGGCAGCCGGCCCGGCGATGATCGTCGCGTAGGAGCCGACGTCGAAGCGGGAGCCGAGCACGCGGACGGTGGCGTCGCCGATGGCGTAGGTGCCGTAGCCGTAGTCGCCGGTGTTGCCGACGTGGCTGTTGATCGCGGTCAGCTTGAGGCCGCTGCCGCCCTCGACCGACAGCGCGCCCCAGGTCTCGGAGAACACGGTCGAGTTGAGGTAGGTGGCGATGCTGCCCTTGCCGATCAGGTTGGTGGCGCGGACGTTGCCGTCCAGGCCCAGCATCCAGGGCACCGACTCCATGTACGGGGTCTCGACGGTGGCCTGGTAGTCGGCGGGCAGAACGCCGTCGCGGGCGCGCAGGAAGGAGTCCTTGACGAGGACGTTGGCTCCGTTGTTGGCGATGACGGTGGTGCGGACCACGCCCTTGTTGCTGATCCGGGCGCCGTCCACGACCAGCTTGGTCGCGGAGCCGTCGCCGACCACGGCCGCGCCGTACCCGGCGAAGTCCGAACGGCCGTTGCCGTCCAGGGTGATGGTCGGGCTCTGCAGGGTGTAGTCGGCGCTCTCGACGTAGACGCCGTTGAAGCACTCGCCGGTGGACGCGATCGACACGTTGCGGGCGGCCGTGTCGGTGACCTTGCCGCCGCGTACGGCGGACAGCACGGACTTCGCGGAGTCGACCCCGTCCGAACCGACGTACAGGGCCTGCCGGAACGGGAAGGTCAGCGTCTGGTAGGTGACGTCGTTGGACTCGGCGACAGTGAGGACGACGTCGCCGCGGTAGGTGCCGGCCTGGATCAGGGTCGCGGTGCCGCCGGTCTCGGTGAGCAGCTGGCCGGTCTCCACGCCGTCGACGGTGAGGCTGATGTCGTAGCCGTCCGGGGCGACGATCTTGCCGCCGTCGCCGATGGTCAGCTGGCTGACCTTGGTGGTCGCGGCGAGTTCGTAGGTCTCCCCCGCGGCGACGGAGATCGTCCTGCCCGACGCCTTCGGCGCGGCGGTGGCGGTGCCGGAGGCGACCGGAACGAGCACGGCCGCTGTCGTGGCGGAACCGGCGATCAGGAACGAGCGTCGGGATGTCAGCGTCATTGCAGGCCTTTCCACGGGTGGAGTGCGCCGTCGCGCAGAGTTACGAGTCGCCGGTCGGAACCTGGGCGACGAAGGCACCAGAGGTGCGCAGGTTGGAGTGAATCAGCCTCGGTAAACCCGGGACAGGCCTTGCACACACGCATCCCGGAACCCGATGCCTTCGATCGTGCGGCCCACTTCATGGCGCTCACACAGAGTGGCCACAGCCCTCGGCCGTGAGCACGCACGACGGCGAGGCGGACGGTCCGCATGCCGTCCACCTCGCCGGGTTCCTGCAGCTGGTCTACGCCGGTGCGATCATCCCCGCCGACAGGTCGATGTCCGCCCCGCACAGTCCCGGCATCGCGAGCATGGCGACCAGTGCCTGCGCGACCTCGTCCTCCTCCACCAGCCGGCCGAGCGCGGCCCGGGAGGCGAAGTCCCGTTCCGCCTCCTCGACGGTGCAGCCGGTGAGTTCGGCGGTGAGCCGGAAGTTGCGGTCCATGCGGGGTCCCCGGACCGGGCCCGGGGAAAGGGAGTTGACCGCGACGCCCCGCGGGCCCACCTCGCCCGCCAGGGTCCTGGTGAGGCCGATCAGCGCCATCTTGGAGGCGGTGTACGGGGTGCGGTTGAGCAGCGGGCGCTTGCCGCTGACCGAGGCGACGTTGACGATGTCGCCGCGTCCGGCGGCGAGCATGGGCGGCAGGAACGCCCGGCACATGAGGTAGACGCCGCGTACGTTGGCGGCGAACACGTCGTCCCACTCGTCGGGTTCGATGTCGACGAGCGGCCGCACCGGTCCCGCGACACCGGCGTTGTTGACGAGCAACGACACGTTCTCGTCGGCGAGTCCGGCGGCCAGGGCGCGTACGGACGCGGGGTCCGAGACGTCACACACCGCCGTGCGGGCCGCGTCGCCCACCTTGGCCGCCGCCTCCGCCAGGGCCTGCTCGTTCCGGCCGACCAGGACCACCCGGGCGCCGGCGCCGGCGAGCGCCAGCGCGAAGGCCCGGCCGAGCGGCCCTCCCCCGCCGGTGACCAGGGCCGTACGGCCGTCGAGGCTCACGCTTCGTTCCAGGGCAGCGCGTCGCCCGCGGCCCTCGCGGCCCGTACGTCACCCGAGCGGGCGTGGCCCTCGAACAGCTCGACCCTGGACGCGCGCCCGCACAGCCGCCCGAGCAGGGCCTGCGAGGCGGTGTCGGTGACCTCCTGGTAGGTGACCGTCTTGAGGTACTTCCCCACCCACAGGCCGCCGGTGTAGCGGGCGGCACCACGTGTGGGCAGCACATGGTTCGTGCCGATCACCTTGTCGCCGAACGACACACAGGTGCCCTCGCCGAGGAACAGCGCGCCGTACTGGGTCATCCGCTCCAGCGCGAGGCGCGGCTCGGCGGTCAGCACCTCGACGTGTTCGAAGGCGAACGCGTCGGCGAGTTCGTACAGTTCGTCGACCGAGCCGACGACGTGCACCTGGCCGTGGTTGCGCCAGGCGGGCTCCGCGTAGTCGCGGGTGGGCATGCCGGGGAGGAGGCGCTCGACCTCGGCGATGGTCTTCTCGGCGACCTCGCGGGAGGTGGTGATGAGGACCGCCGGGGAGTCCGGGCCGTGCTCGGCCTGGGAGAGCAGGTCGACCGCACAGACGAACGGGTCCGCCCGGTCGTCGGCGAGGACCAGGATCTCGGTGGGTCCGGCGAACAGGTCGATGCCGATCTCGCCGAACAGCTGACGCTTGGCCTCGGCGACATAGGCGTTGCCCGGTCCCGCGATGAGGTTGACGGGCTCCATGGTGTCGGTGCCCACGGCCATCGCGGCCACCGCCTGGACGCCGCCGAGCAGCCAGATCTCGTCGGCGCCCGCGAGGTGCATGGCGGCGACGGTGGCGGCGGGGATCTCGCCGTGGATCGGCGGGGTGCAGGCGACCACGCGCGGCACGCCCGCGACCTTGGCGGTGACGATGGTCATGTGGGCGGAGGCGGTGAGCGGGTAGCGGCCGCCGGGGATGTAGGCGCCGGCCGCCTGTACCGGGATGTGCTTCTGGCCGAGCTTCACGCCCGGCAGCGTCTCCACCTCGAACTCGCCCATCGAGTCGAGCTGGTGGCGGGCGAAACTGCGGACCTGCTCCTGGACGAACCTGATGTCGTCGATGACCTGCTGCGGCACCGAGGCGACGATCTCCTCGACCTCGTCCGCGCTCAGCCGGAAGGAGTCGGGGCTCCACTTGTCGAACTTCTCGGAGTACGCGCGGACGGCCGCGTCACCGCGCTCGCGGACGTCCGCGATGACACCGGCGACGGTCTCACGCACCTGGTCGAGGGAGGCGGCCACCTCGGCCTTGGGTACGGCGTGCTTCAGGATCTCTGCCACAACTGCGGCCTTTCTCATGTGTGTTCGGATCGGCGGCTCAGACCGGGGGCGCTTCGAAGAGCACGTCGGGGTCGTTGAACTGCTCCTTGGCGACCGACTCGCTCATCGGGTCTGCGGTGCCCCACTGGTCCTGGGTGACCGGGTTGTCCACGTCGTGCCGGCCGGGGTGCCACAGGTCCTCTTCGAGGACGGCCAGCTCGGTGGTGTACTCGACGGTGTTGCCGTGCGGGTCGTGGAAGTAGGAGAAGGTGTTGTCGCCCGCCAGGTGCCGTCCCGGGCCCCAGGTGAGCCGGGTCCCGGCGCGCAGCGCACGCCCGGTGCCGCGCATGTACTCCTCCACCCCCCGCATCTCGAACGAGGCGTGGTGCAGCGACACATGGGGGCCGCGCGCGATGGCGAAGGAGTGGTGCAGCGGGCTGCACCGCAGGAAGTACATGAGGTCACCCATGTGCGTGGAGTACAGGGTGTCGGTGAGCCGGAAGCCGAGGTTGTGGATGTAGAAGTCCCGCAGGCCTTCCGGGTCCTGGGAGTTGACCACACAGTGCGAGAGCCGTACCGGGATGGCCTCGCGCTCCTCGATCTTCCGGTGGGCGCGGGTGGCCACGTCGGCCGAGACCTCGACGACCCGCCCGTCGGGGTCGAAGAACCGCAGCCCGTAGCCGCCGCCGGGGGTGTCGAGTGCGCGGGGCTCGTGGACGATCCGCACGCCGGCCCGGCCCAGCCGCACCGCGAGCTCGTCGACGGCCGCCGGTGACTCCGCGCCGAAGGCGACGAGGTCCATCCGCTTCCGCTCGTCCTCGCGGATGCGCACGATGTACTGCTCGGGGCTGCCCTCGGCGGCGAAGAACGCGATGCCGCTGTCGTTCGCGACCTCGGTCAGACCCCAGGTGGTGCCGTAGAAGGCCCGCTGCGTATCGAAGTCGGGTACGGCCAGGTCGACATGGCGCAGATGGGTGATGGGCTGGAAGCTCATGCGTGGCTCCTGACGGTGTTGCGCTGATGGCCGAGGCCGGTGATCTCCGCGTCGATCACGTCTCCGGGCCTGAGGAAGACCCCCCAGTGCGCGCCGTTGCCGGCCGGGGAGCCGGTGAGCAGCAGGTCGCCGGGGCGCAGGGTGGTGGTCGTGGAGGCGTAGGCGATCAGCCGGGGAATGTCGAAGATCATGTCCTTGGTGGACTCGTCCTGCCGGATCACCCCGTTGTGCCGGAGCGTGATCCGCAGGTCGCCCGGGTCGCCGACGAACTCCGCGGGGACCAGGAACGGCCCGGTCGGCAGGAAGGTGTCGGCGTTCTTCGCGGTGAACCAGTCGGTGCCGATGGCCTTCAGGTCGGGCCGGTACAGCCGGTCGCGGGTGGTGAGGTCGTTGCTGATCGTGTACCCGGCGACGTACGCCATCGCCTCCGCGGCCGGGATGTCCCTCCCCGACCTCCCGATGACCAGGGCGAGTTCGAGCTCCCAGTCGTGCTGCTCGCCGAGCGCGGGCAGCACGACGTCGTCGTACGGCCCGCACAGCGCGCGCGGTGAGCCGAGGAAGATGTAGGGGACGCCGGAGCGGATCCGCTCGTCCATCATCTTCTCGGCGTCGGCGCGGGCCTCCTCGGGGGTGGCGCCGTGCACGCTCTCCTTCTCGGCGGCGACCAGGTCGACCACGTGCTTGCGGTAGTTGGCGCCGCTCTGCAGGATCTGGCCGGGCTCGATCGGAGTCAGGACCCGCAGGTCGGCCAGGTTGTGCCAGGGGCCGTCGGGGGCCGCGGCCAGCTCGTGCAGGCGGGGCAGCCAGGTGTCCCAGTCCTCGACCAGCGCGCGTACCGACGCGACCGTGCCGGAGAGGTCGCGGACCCGGGTGCCGGCGACCAGGCCGGGGAAGGGGGCCGCTCCGTCGCTGAAGGTGCCGAGCGCGAAGGGTCCGGCGTGGGAGGGGGAAGGTTCGGGCACGGGCGGCTCTCCTCGTACGGGTGCGGGCTCGCCTTCGACGCTAGGCATCGCGGGCGGTCGGCGGAAATGGCCGTTCGCGATGCCTGCCATCGCCTGCGGTTCCGTGCTCCCATCTGCGGCTCCATCGCCGTACGGGATGGATGACGTCCCCCTTGTCGATGCCTCGATCCGTTGACCCTGCACCTACCGCCGATCAGGCTCGATGCCACCCCGAACCGAGGAGCGCACCGTGGTTGTCGAGCACGCCGAGCTGACCGTCGAGGAAGGCCGGGAGGCGGAATTCGAGGAGGTCTTCGGCAAGGCCCGCGAGGTGCTCGCCGAGGCGGACGGGTTCCGCTGGGCCGAGCTGCTGCGCGGCGCGGAGCGGCCGCGGACCTTCCTGCTGCTCGTCGGCTGGGAGTCGGTCGAGGCGCACACGGTCGGCTTCCGGGAGTCGGAGCGGTTCGCGCGCTGGCGGGCCCTGGTCGGCCCGTTCTTCGCCGCCCCGCCTGCCGTCGAGCACTACCGCGAGCTGGGCCCCCGCTTCACCGGCTGAAAGCTGCTGCCCCCCACCGTCTGTCTTTCTACTTTCGCAAGGATCGCCCATGCCCGTGAACAAGGTGCTCGTCGTCGGCGGCGGCATCACCGGAAGCGTGCTGTGTCTCGCCCTCGCCCAGCGCGGGGTCGGGGTGGAGCTCGTCGAGGTCTCGCCCCAGTGGTTCGGGGTGGGCCATGGCATCACCATCCAGGGCAACGCCCTCAAGGCGCTGCGTTCGGTGGGCGTGCTGGACCGGGTGCTGGCCCGGGCGGTGCCGTTCGACCTGATGCGGCTGCGCCGGGCGGACGGCGGTCTGATCACCGAGCTGGAGACCCCGCACACCGGCGGCGCGGACCTGCCGTCCACGGCGGGCGCGCTCCGCTCGGACCTGCAGAACGCGCTGTGCGACGCGGTGTACGCGCACGGCGTCACCGTCCGCCTGGGCCTGAGCGTGCGCGGCCTCGACCAGTCCGCCGACCATGTGGACGTGACCTTCACCGACGGCTCCACCGGCCGCTACGACCTGGTGGTCGGCGCGGACGGCATCAACTCGGCGATGCGCGCGCTCATCGGCATCACCACCAGGCCCCGCCCGGTCGGCATGTCGATCTTCCGGGTGGTGGCCCGGCGCCCGGCCGAGATGGACTGCGCGGAGGTGTACTACGGCGGTCCCCGCTACAAGGCCGGCTACAGCCCGATCTCCGACGACCAGTGCTACGCCTACCTCCTCGACGAGAACCTGGACGCGTCCCTGATCGGCCCGCGCGCCTCGCTGGACCTGCTGCGCGAGCGCGGCGCCGGGTACGGCGGCACCTGGGGGAAGATCCTCGCCTCGCTGCCGGACGACACGGCGGTGGACTACCGCTGGATCGAGGCGGTGCTGGTCGACGAGGACTGGCACCGGGGCCGGGCCATGGTGGTCGGGGACGCGGCGCACGCCTGCCCGCCGCTGATCGCGCAGGGTGCCGCGATGTGCATGGAGGACGCGGTGCTGCTGGCCGAGCTGGTCACCGCCGACGAGCCGGTGGACCGGGCCCTGGCCCGGTTCATGGCCCGGCGGCTGCCCCGCGTCCGCATGGTGCTGGACAACTCCCTGCAGCTCGCCGAGTGGGAGATCCACCCGGACACCCCGGGCGCCGACCCGGCCCGGATCATGTCGGAGACGCTCTCCTCCCTGACGGTGGCCGCATGAGCACGCCCGTCGTCGACTTCCACGGC
Organism: Streptomyces sp. NPDC047061; assembly: GCF_040643955.1. Taxonomy (NCBI): domain Bacteria; kingdom Bacillati; phylum Actinomycetota; class Actinomycetes; order Kitasatosporales; family Streptomycetaceae; genus Streptomyces; species Streptomyces sp. NPDC047061. The sequence continues at coordinate 624,737 of NZ_JBEYVI010000001.1, read as the reverse complement.
CATCTCGCGGTCCCCGGGGCCGACGCCCTGGTGGCGGACACCACGGGATTCGCCGCCGAGCTGGCCGCCGAGCAGCGCGCCCACTCCGCCGAGTCGCTGGCCGCCAACCGGGCCCAGCTCCAGCGCCTGGCGGGCAGGTTGACGGACGTGGACACCCGGCTGGCCGACCTCGACGCGATGGGCGTCGACCTCCAGGTGGTCGGCCCGATGCCCATGCACCACTACTGGGCCGGCCCCGTCCTCGCGGTGCAACTGGCCCGTACCGTCAACGAGGCGGTGGCCGCGCACTGCGCCGCCGCGCCCGGCCGGCTGTACGGCCTCGGCACGGTACCGCTCCAGCACCCGGACCTCGCGGTCGCCCTGCTGGACCAGGCGGTCACCGAGCTGGGCCTGTACGGCATCAGCGTCTCCACCACCGTGGAAGGCCGCGAGCTGGCCGACCCGGCGCACGACGACGTCTGGCTGAAGGCCGAGGAGCTGGGCGCGGTCGTGTTCGTCCACCCGTGGGGCTGTTCGCTCGGCGAGCGGCTCGCCTCGCACTATCTCGGCAACACGGTCGGCCAGCCCACCGAGACCACGGTCGCGCTCTCCCACCTGATCTTCACCGGGGTCCTGGACCGCTTCCCGCGCCTGAAGCTGGTCGCCGCGCACGGCGGCGGCTACCTGCCGACGTACATCGGCCGCTCCGACCACGCCTGGCGGGTCCGGCCGGACGCGCGCGGTTGCGCCGAACCGCCCAGCTCCTATCTGCGGCGGATGTGGTTCGACGCCCTCGTCTACACGCCTCGCGCGCTGCGCCATCTGGTCGAGGAGGTGGGCGCGGACCGGGTGGTGCTCGGCACCGACCACCCGTTCGACATGGGGGTGAGCGACCCGGTGGCCCGGCTGGACGCGGCCGGCCTGGCCCCGGCCGCACGGGACGCGATCGCCGGCGGCAACGCCCTCGACCTGCTGCTGAAAGGACACACCCGATGACCCTGGGTCCCCTCGACGAAGAGCTGGCCAAGGCCCGCGCCGCCTACCGCGACCGGGGCCGTTGGGGCGAGGACGACGTCCTGGGCACGCTCAACTTCGTCGACGACGCGATCCGCGCGCACGCCGCGGGTCTGGTCCGGCGCGGCCGCTCCTTCTCGCTGGCCCAGGAGATCCACGGGTCCGGGCCCGGGGCCACCACACGGTGGCACGGGTTGGGCCGCGGCCACGACACCGAGCGGGCATGGCACGGCAGTTCGCGCACCGCCACCGACGACGGCGACGCCGTGACCGGCATCGAGCACCTGCGCGACGCCTTCACCGGCCGCGGGGTGCTGCTCGACGTCGGCCGGGCGATCGGCGACGCGCGGGGTGAACTCCCCGACGGCTTCCCGATCCTGGAGGAGCACCTGCGGGACACCGTCGAGGCGCAGGGGGCCACCTCCAGTGTGCGCCGGGGTGACATCGTTCTCGTCCGCACCGGACAGCTCGGCCGGGTACGGCGGCTCGGCGCGTGGGCCGGGTACGCGGCCGGGGACGCACCCGGCCTGTCCTTCACCACCCTCGGCTGGCTGCACCGCACGGAGATCGCGGCCGTCGCCACCGACACATACGGCCTCGAAGTGCGGCCGCACGAATTCGCCGGTCCGGTGCAGTCGCCGCTGCACCGGATCGCCGTCCCCCACATGGGTCTGCCGCTGGGCGAGATGTGGGACCTGGAAGCCCTCGCGGAGGACTGCGCGGCCGACGGTGTCCACGAGTTCCTGCTGGTGGCAGCACCCTTGCCGGTGACCGGCGCAGTCGGTGCCCCCGTCAACCCCATCGCAGTCAAGTGAGCCGCCCGTGAACACGAACCGATTCTCCGGCACCCTCCACCTCCCCGCTGGCGAGGACTTCGAGGAGGCCGTGTACGGCAGGGTCTTCAACGCCCGCCGCCCCGCCGACCGCACCCCCGCCGCCGTACTGAGGGCCGTCACCGAACAGGACGTCGTCGAGGGCGTACGACTCGCCCTGGAGCAGGGCTGGCAGGTCGCCGTCCGCTCCGGCGGGCACAGCTGGGCCGCCTGGTCGGTGCGCCGGGACGCGCTGCTGATCGACCTCGGCGGGTTCCGTGAGATGGCGTACGACGAGACGACCGGGATCGTGACGGCCACCCCCAGCGTGAAGGGCGGCGACGAACTCAACCCGTATCTGGGCGGGTTCGGGCGCTTCTTCAACGGCGGGCACTGTCCGTCCGTCGGCATCGGCGGGTTCCTGCTCCAGGGCGGGCAGGGCTGGAACGCGCGCGGGTGGGGCTGGGCGGCCGAGAACATCGTGGCGATCGACGTCGTCACGGCAGACGGCGAACTGGTCCGGGCGGACGAGAGCGAGAACAGCGACCTGTTCTGGGCGGCGCGCGGGGCGGGCCCCGGCTTCTTCGGCGTCGTCACCCGCTTCCACCTGCGCACCCGCCCGCTCCCTGGGCATCTCGCACACACCGTGCACGCCTACCCGCTGGACCTCTTCGACGAGGTCATGACCTGGCTGCACGGCATCCACCACACGGTCTCCGACCTGGTCGAGATCGTCGCCCTGACCCAGACCCCGCCCGACTTCGACGGACCGGTGCTGCTGGTCACCGGGGTCTCGATGACCGACACCCCCGAGGAGGCGGCCGAGGCGCTCGCGCCCCTGCACGCCAATCCGTACGCAGACCGGGCCCTGTTCCGTATCGAGGCCCGACCCACCACCCTCGCCGAGCAGTTGACCGGCCAGCGCACCGCCAACCCGGAAGGCCACCGCTACTTCGTCGACAACGCCTGGCTGACCGGCAGCGCCGAGGAGGTCGTCCCGGCGATCCGCAAGGCGTTCACCGAGCACCCGACCCGGCAGACCTTCACCATCTGGTTCTCCATGGCGCCGCTGCGGCAACTCCCCGACATGGCTTTCTCGTTGCAGTCGGAGATCTACTGCGCGAGCTATGTCGTGCACGACGACCCCGGCCGGGACGCGGAGCTGCGCGGCTGGCTCGACGAGGCGATGGCGGCGATGCAGCCGGTGACCGCGGGCCAGTACCTCGGCGACTCCGACTTCACGGTACGGCAGCTGCGGTTCATGGGGGACGAGCAGTGGCGACGGCTGAACGGGATCCGGGCCGCCCGTGACCCCAAGGGCGTGTTCGCCGGCCATCTGAGCGCCGGGACCGTCACCAACACCAACCACTGGGAGCAGTGAGCAGCCATGCGTTTCGCGACATACGAGCACGACGGCGAGGAGCGCGCCGGTGTGGTGCGGGACGAGGTGATCCACCCGCTGCCCGACGGGGTGAGCATCCTCACCCTCGTCGAGGCGGGCGTGCTGCACGCGGCCGGGGCCGAGGCCCTCGGCACACCGGGTGAGCTGACGGTGGATCAGGTCCGGCTGCTGCCGCCGCTGAAGCCGCCGTCCATCCGGGACTTCGTCGGTTTCGAGGCGCACATCGAGGGCGTGTCGAAGTCGCTGGACGGCCTGGAGCACGTCCCGGAGGAGTGGTACCGGGCGCCCAACTTCTACTTCACCAACCCGCATGCCGCCTACGGCGCCCATGACGACGTGCCGGTCCCGGCGGGCTGCTCGGTGCTGGACTTCGAGCTGGAGGTCGGCGCGGTGATCGGCCGCAGCGGCCGCGACCTCACCCCCGAGCAGGCGAGGGACCACATCGTCGGGTACCTGGTCTTCAACGACTGGTCGGCCCGTGATCTGCAGAAGCCGGAGAAGAACCTGGGCCTGGGCTTCTCCAAGGGCAAGGACTTCGCCAACACGCTCGGCCCCTGCCTGGTCACCGCCGACGAGGTCGAGGACCGGCGGGACGCGGACGGCTTCCTGGACCTGGAGATGACGGTCACCCTGAACGGCGAGCTGATCGGCCGGGACACCCTCGCCAACGTCTCCTGGACCTTCGAGGAGATGATCGCCTACGCCAGCCGGGACGCCTGGGTGCGCCCCGGTGACATCCTCGGCTCCGGCACCTGCGGCTGGGGTGCGCTGGCGGAGTTCTGGGGACGGCTCGGGGAGCGCACCCCGCCCCCGCTGCAGCCCGGCGACGAGGTGACGCTGACCGTGGAGCGGCTGGGCACGCTCGCCAACCGGATCGTGCCCGGACGGGCGGACGCGTATCTTCCGCGGGCCCGCAAGAGGGGCCGCACGCCGCGCCCCTAGCACCCGAAGCTGTGGGGGGCCTGTGGTGCGCGCAGGCCCCCCACCTGCGGGTATCCGGCGACGGCATGCCTGGCATCGCATCTTCCTGAGAGTCGCCCCGACCCCCTTCCTCGATGGCCGTCCGCTGGTTAACCTCGCGTTTCACCGAAGCTTCAAGGACGTGGCCGGCCGGAAGGGGACACTCGTGGGTCTCGGAGCGATCGATCTCAATCTTCTGGTGGCACTGGAAGCGCTCCTGGAGGAGAAGAACGTCACCCACGCGGGTGTACGACTGTCCACCAGCCAGTCCGCGATGAGCGGCTCGCTGGCCCGGCTGCGCCGGCACTTCAACGACGAGCTGCTCATCAGAGTGGGCCGGGAGTACGAGCTGACGCCGCTCGCGGAGCGGCTGCTGCCGGTCGTGCAGGGCTCGCTGCAGAAGGCCGAGGAGGCGCTGTCGCTGACCCGGCACTTCGACCCGGCCCGCAGCCGCCAGCGGTTCTCCGTGGTCATGTCGGACTACGTGATGACGGTGTTCGTGGAGCCGCTGCTGCGGGTGATCGCGGCCGAGGCGCCGGGCGTGCGGATCGACTTCCACCCGATCGTGGACGGGCAGCTGGAGACGGAGACGCACCTGCGCTGCCACGACCTGATGATCGTGCCGCTCGGCTACCAGCTGCCCGGGGTCAGCGAGGCCGTGATGCACGACCGGTTCGTGTGCATCGTCGACCCGGACAACCCGCGCCTGGTGGACGGCCGGCTCACCCTGCGCGACCTCGCGGAGATGCCGCACGCGGCCTGCGCCATCGGCAAGAGCCACACCCCCGCCGAGCGCCAGCTGGAGACCCTCGGGATCACCCCGAAGGTGCAGGTCAGCACGCCGGGCTTCAGTGTGCTGCCGTTCCTGGTGAGCGGTACGGACCTGGTGGCCATGGTCCCGGAGCGGCTGGCCCGCCGCTACGAGGGCTTCGCGCGCTGTGCGGTCGTACCGGCGCCGTTCCCGGACGTGCCGCTCGTGGAGGCCATGTACTGGCACCACAACCGGCACGCGGACCCGGCACACCGGTGGCTGCGGGACACCGTCCGCAGAGTCGGGGCGGCGCTGGGCGAGGAGGCGCTGGGCGAAGGGGCACTGGGCGAAGGGACGCCGCCGGAGATCGCCGAGGCGGATGCCACCCATTCCGAGAGCGTGTTTCCGGAGCTGTCCGCGGCTTCCTAGCGTGGACGGGAGGACCACTCCCGTACCCCTCTTGGAGGAAGCCGTGAGCCGCACGCGCCTGGCGGGCCGTACCGTCGTCGTCACCGGAGCCGCACAGGGCCAGGGGGCCGCGGAGGCGGCCGCGGCCGCCCGGGAGGGCGCGACGGTGATCGTGACCGACGTGCTGGACGAGGCCGGCGAGAAGCTCGCCGCGTCGCTGCGCGCCGACGGACTGGACGTCCGCTACGTCCACCTGGACGTCACCTCGCCGGACGACTGGGCGGCCCTTGCCGCCTCCCTGGAGACCGTGCACGGCCTCGTGAACAACGCGGGCATCCCGATGCGGGCCCGGCTCGGCCACGTCGAGCTCGCCGACTGGAACCGGGCCTTCGCCGTGAACACCACCGGCGCGCTGCTCGGCATCCAGGCCCTCGCCCCGCTGATGCCGGCCGGCTCCTCGATCGTGAACGTCGGTTCGGTGGCCGGGCTCACCGCGCATCACGCGGTGGCGTACACGACCAGCAAGTGGGCGCTGCGCGGCCTGTCCAAGGTGGCGGCGCTGGAGCTGGCGCCGCGCGGCATCCGGACGAACATCATCCACCCGGGGTACATCGAGACCCCGCTGATGGCCACCGCCAACCCGGTGTTCGTCGCCGCCCACCTCGCCATGACGCCCCAGGGCCGCCCGGGCACGGTCGACGAGGTGGCGCCGCTGGTGGTCTATCTCCTCTCCGACGAGGCCTCCTACGTCAACGGCGCGGAGATCACCGTCGACGGCGGCTACACGGCGCACGGCCCGGTGAAGGCGATCACCAACGCCCTCGACCGGGACTGAGCGTCAGTCCTTGAGCTGCTCCAGCGTGGACCTGGCGTCGGTCTTCAGCCAGCCGGTGACGTCACCGACGGTGGGCGGGTCGGTGTCGCTGTCGTACGTGGACAAGTACGCGCTGTAGGACATGGAGTACGTCATCCAGCCGTCCCGCACCGCGAGCGTGGCGTACCTCGAGCCGCTGGTGGTGGAGCCGTTGCTGGTGTCCTGGGTGACCAGGTAGGCCTCGTCGCCGATGCCCTGCACGGGCGTCACGTCGTAGTCGGTGTGGCTGTCGCCGTAGTTCTTCCAGGTGGCCGTGAACTCCGGTCCCGGGTCGGTCTTCTTGTGCAGGTCGACCTGCATGGTCAGGTAGGCGTCGCCGTAGCTGGAGCTGGTCTTCTTGAGGCTGAGACTGCAGTCGCTCTCGTCCAGCGCCGGGTCCTTCATCGCGTTCTTCGTGGGGGACGAGTCGTCCACGGGGTACTCGTCCTTGAACGACGAGTAGTCCGCGCTGGAGCAGAGGTTCGCGGGCGCCCGATAGCCGCGCAGGTCGGCGCTCGTGCCGAAGCCACCCGTCAGGAAGAGGCCGCCCGCCCAGGCGGCGGACGCGACCACCGCGCCCACGGCGGCCCACAGCACGGCTCTGCCGGCCGCGTTCGGGCCGCCTGTCGGCGGTGCGGCCGGCGGCGGGTAGCCGTAACCGGGCTGCGCGGCATAGGGGTTGGCCTGCTGCGGCGCGGCGGGCTGGCCGGCGAGGGTGGGCTGGGCGTAGGGGCTCTGCGGGGGCGGCGACTGCGGGTTCGGATACGGGTACGCGGTCGGCTGCGGCTGCTGGAACTGCTGGGGCTGCGGCGGTGTCGCCGGGGGCTGGTCCGGCTGCTGCGGTGGCGGCGAGGACTGCTGCGGAGCCGACGACGACGGCGGCTGCTGCGGGGAGGACGGCGGCTGCTGCGGTGGCGTGGACATGTCGTGAAGATACGGCATAACCGGACGTCGAGTCCCTGTCAGGACCGGGATCGTTATGGTCCGGGGACATCCGTTACCGGCCAAGGCCCTTTTGTTACAGGCCAGTTGGACTGAACGCCGGAAGGCCGGGGTGGGAGCCCCGGCCTTCTCGTCAGGTGCGCGGTCAGGCGGATGCCGGCTGCACCGGCGCCTGGGCCGTCGCCCGTGCGGTGTTCTTGCGGACCAGCAGCAGGGTGACCAGCGCGCCGAGCAGCGACGCGCAGCCGCAGATCACCACGCCCAGGGCCATGCCGTGCGCGAGGGCGTCCTGCGCGGCGGCCCGGGCGCCGTCGCTGCCCGCGTTGACCACGGCCAGGGGACCGGCCGCGGCCTCCATGCCCGCGTCGGCACCGGTCAGCTTGCCGACCAGCGCGGAGGAGGCCGCGCTCATCGCGATGGTGCTGATCACGGCCGGGCCGAGACCCTGGCCGAACTCGCGGACCAGGCTGGTCGCGCCGCTCGCCATGCCGGTCATCTCGATCGGCACCGCGTTCACGGCGGCCGACGTCAGCGAGGAGACCACGCAGATGAAGCCGATGCCGAGCAGCAGTACCGGGCCGATGAAGGCGGCCAGGGAGGTGGTGGTGATGGGCAGTGCGGCGATCCAGAACTGGCCGGCGGCCATCGGCAGCAGGCCGCCCATCAGCAGCCAGCGCGGCTCGACGCGGGTGAGCATCTTGCTGAGCACCGGCGCCAGGAGCAGCGGGATCAGCTGGAGGATCACGAACGGCATGCCGGCGCGCAGGGCGCTGAGGTGCATCACCGCGCCGAGCCGGATGGAGACGCAGTAGGCGGTGCCGATGAAGCCGAACATGCCGGTCAGCGCGACCACCGCGGCCGCCGCGAACGACGGGATCTTCAGCAGCTCCAGGTTGAACATCGGGGACGCGGCGCGCTGCTCCGCCATCACGAAGCCGACCAGGGCCACGGCGGCGAGGGCCAGCGCGAAGACGATCGAGGGGCTGCTCCAGCCGCGGTCGCCGCCCTCGATGATGCCCCACAGCAGGGCGGTGAGACCGACGGCGATGCTGATCTGGCCCGGCCAGTCGAGGGCACGGCCCTCGGGCGCCTTGGAGTCGGTGACCAGCGCCCAGCAGGCGATGCCGACCGCGATACCGAGGACGACCGGCGGCACGAACGCCCAGCGGAAGTCGGCGACCGTGGCCAGGATGCCGGAGGAGAGCGGGCCCACGGCGGAGGCGAGGGAGATGCTCAGCGCCCAGGTGGAGACCGCCTTGGCGCGGTCCTTCTCCTCGGGCGTCGCGGCCGCGATCACGGCGAGGGAACTCGGGAAGAGGGCGGCCGCACCGATGCCGGCGAGGGCCTGGCCGATCCAGAGCATGGTGATGTTCTGGGAGGTGGCGTTGAGGAGTTCCCCGATCGCCAGCACGAATCCGCCGAGGACCAGCAGCCGCTTACGGCCGAACAGGTCGCCCACCACACCGAAATTCAGTTCCAGGATCGCGGTGGGCAGAATGAACGCGGAGGTGACCCAGGCGACCTGCGATCCCGAGGCACCGAATGCGCTCTGGATTTCACCGTTGATGGGCGAGGGGACGGTAATGCACAGCTGCGCGGCGGCAACTGCCAGACAACAGGCTATGAGCGTGCCCACGTCCAGTTTCTTCACAGCGTTGGTCATTCCGCACTCCATCTCACGGGTTATCGGTGGTGCCGCGCTCTTCGGCTTCGGCGAGTTCGCCGTGCTCGCCGAGTCCGCCGCGTTCTATGAGTTCGATGAGATTTCCTTCGGGGTCCTTGACCCAGGCCATCCGCACCCCGGGTTCGGGGGACGGGCCGGGGGCGAGGACCTCGCTCGCCCCGTGTGCCACCAACGCGGCGTACACGGGGTCGAGTTCGGGGGTGGTGACCGCGAAGTGCCCGTACCCCTCGGTGAGGGCCGCGGTCATCGGGTCCGGTGCCCTGAGGCCGGGTACGGACCCGGGCCTGGCGAGCAGTTCGAGCCGCCAGCCGTGCGGGTGTTCCAGGACGACGCCGGTGAGTCCGGGGCCGTCGAGTCGGAACTCGAAGACGGTCCTCAGTCCGAAGACCGTTTGGTACCAGGCGAGTTGGGCGGGCAGGTCGCGTACGTTGACGCCGACGTGGTCGAGTCGTGCGTGCATCCGCGCTCAGCCCGCCATCGCGCTGTCGCCGCCGTCGACCATGAGGTTGGCGCCGTTGACGAAGGCCGCCTCGTCGGAGCAGAGGAAGGCCGCCGCGCGGGCGATGTCCTCGGGCTGCCCGACCCGGCCGACCGGGATCCGCGCCTCCAGCTGTGCCTTCGGACCGTCGGGGTCGTCGAGGAAGGGTGCGGTGGCCGAGGTGCGGGTCATGCCCGGGGCGATGGTGTTGACCCGGATGTGGTGCGGGGCGCCGGCCGCGCACAGGTGCTTGCTCATGGCGAGGACCCCGCCCTTGGCGGCGCCGTGCGGGACCATCGGCATGAACGGCGCGCCGCGCACGGCGGCCACGGAGGCGACGTTCAGGACGGCTCCGCCGCCGCGTGCGACGAGGTGCGGCCAGGCGGCCTGCGTGCAGAAGTAGGGGATGTCCAGCTCGTTCCTGATGGTGAAGTACCAGTCTTCGGCGGGCATTGTCTCGAAGGGGCCGTTCCGCAGGGCGGAGGCGTTGTTGTAGAGGATGTCGATCCCGCCGAATTCCGCGATCCCGGCGTCGATCCACTCCCGCGCCCCGGCCTCGGTGGAAAGGTCGACCGGCGCCAGGGAACGCATGACACCGCCGGCCTTCTCGACGAGTTCCACGGTTTCCGCGGCGTTCTTCTCGTCGATGTCGCAGCCGAATACGGTCGCGCCCTCGGCCGCGAACACCTGTGCCGCGGCCCGGCCGATTCCAGCCCCCGTTCCACTGATGAAAGCGATTTTTCCGGCCAGTCGACCCATGATTGCCAAGTCCCTTGTCCATGCCGCCGAAGTGCGGTGGTGGCAGCGTAGGTAGGGCCTATGGCCAGAACAAGAAATGCGTCAGCGAAACGCCATCGGGGGTTCGTATGGCTGGTATGCGCGTCAGGCGCCGACGCGTATCGGGAGGGTGTTCACCGTGTTGGTCGTGAAGCCGCCGTACGGGGTGAGGCGGCTCTCGGGGACCGCGAGCTCCAGCGCGGGAAAACGATCGAACAGGGCTTCGAGGGCCATCGTGGCCTCCAGCCGCGCCAGCGGAGCGCCCAGGCAGAAGTGGGCTCCGTGCCCCAGGGACAGGTGCCGTACGGCGTCCGCACGCGCCGGGCGCGTGACGTCGAACAGGTGGGCGTCCGGCCCGTGCGCGGCCGGATCACGCCCGGCGGCAGAGTACCCGGCCAGCACCGGGGTGCCCGCGGCGATCGGCGTACCGGCGACGGTCACGTCCCGCACCGGGTAACGGAACGGGAAGTAGCTGACCGGCGCGTCCCAGCGCAGTGTCTCCTCCACGACGTCCGCCCATCCCGCGCCCCCCGCCCGGACCAGGTCGAGCTGGTCGCGGTGGGCGCACAGGGCGCGGACGGCGTTGGTGATCAGGTTGAGCGTCGTCTTGTGCCCGGCGACGATCATCAGGAGCATGGTGCCGATCAGCTCTTCGTGGCTGAGCCGGTCGCCGCCCTCGTCCCGGACGGCGATCAGGGCACTGGTGAGGTCGTCCCCGGGCTGCTCGGTCCTGGCGGCGGCGATCGCGGTGAGGACGGCGATCATCTCCCGGTTGGCGGCGACGGCCTCGGCCGGTTCGATCTCGTTCGCCGTGACACGGTCGGACAGGTGGTGCAGCCGGTCCCTGAACTCCGTCTCCACGCCGAGGAGTTCGCTGATCACGCCCATGGGCAGCGGCAGCGCGAAGTACTCCCGGAGATCTGCGACACCACCGCCGTCGGCCAATGCCCGTGCCAGGCAGTCGAGTTGGAGGTCCGTCAATTCCCGGATCCTCGGCCGGAGCGCTTCGACGCGGCGCGGCGTGAAGGCGCGGCTGACCAGTCCGCGAAGCCTGCGGTGGTCCTCCCCGTCGGCGGTGAGCATGCTCGGCACCGTGACGAAGGTGATGAGCGGCCACCCCGGAGGGATGCGCCCTTCGCGCAGCTCCGTGAAGTGCCGTGCGTCCTTGGCGACTTCGGGCCGCTGCAAGAAGTCCTTGAGCACCTCGTGCGCGAGGACCGCCGCACCCTCGACCCCACCCGGCAGCACCACGGGCACCACGGCGCCGCGCGACAGGAGCACGGCGTTCTCGGCGTGAGGGCAGCCACCGGGAGGAGCGGTGCGGGGTAACGGCGCGGGCGGCAGGTCCATCGGGACTCCTGACTGATCATGTTCAAGAACCCTTGCGACGCACCCACGATCCCACCGGCTTCCCGTCGACGAGACCTCGATGCAAACGGTTGCCCGAAAAACAAACTGTCGTTCCGTCACCGACCGACACCATGATCCGGAGGGAACCACAGCGCCGCGGCGCCACGCGCTGGAGCCGCCCACCGCCTCGGAGGGGAGACCGAAGTGACCGGCCGACAGGAACTGCGCATTCCCGTCCCGTCGCCCCGAGGAGACCTCTGGCACACAGCCGCATGGCTGACCGTGCCCGACCCCGTCCGGCGGAGCGAACTGCAGATCCTGCTGCACGGCGCCACCTACGACCACCGCTACTGGGACTGGCCGCTGGAGCCGCAGACGTACTCCTACGTGCGCTTCGCGACCGAGAACAGCAGCGCCACGCTGGCGGTCGACCGCATAGGCTCCGGGTTCAGCACCCGCCCGCCGGGACGCGACAACACCGTCCGCGCCCAGGCACGCGCACTCAGCCACCTGGTCGGGGCCGCGAGAACCGGCGCCCTGGGCGGACAGGCGTTCAGCCGTGTGGTGCTCGTCGGGCACTCCCTCGGCTCGGTCCTGGCGGCCGCGGAGGCGGCCTGGTACGCGGACGTCGACGCGGTGGTGCTGACCGGACTCATGGGCATCGGCACCACGGCCGAGGACGACGATCCGCGGGCGGACCTCGGGTTCACGCCGGCGGTCCACGACCCGGTCACCGGTCACCTCACCGGGCTGGTCGACGACGCCTGTCTGACCGTACGGACCGATCTGCGCGTTCCCATGTTCTACGTCCAGGACAACGTCCACCCCGACGTCTTCTCCCTGGACGAACGGATCAAGGGCGTCATCACCCGCGGAGAGGTCTCGGACATGGGAACCGCCGCCGCGGCGGCGCGAGAGGTCCGGGCCCCGGCTCTGGTACTGATCGGTGAGCATGACGCGATGGAGATAGATCCCGCCACCGACAGTTCGGGCTACGCCGCCGTCGAACGGCTGACACCCCGGGCCCCGGGGAACTTCGAGTTCGCCGTGCTGCCGGGTGTCGGCCACAACATCAACCTGCACCGGAGCGCGCCGGACGCCTACCGGTTGATCGCGGACTGGCTGGACGCCACGACCGAACGCACCGCCGGGAATACGGGTGGCCGACGTCATGTTTGACGGAGTGGAACCGCTGGTATAGTCCGGACAGCACATGTCGCTGCCCTTTCTGGGGCGCCGGTGCCGGTTCCACTCTCAGCAGCCGCTTCACCCGTCGCCCTCCGCGACCGGCAGCGCGGCTTCTCAGCGCCACCTCGTGATCCAGGGCCTTCGAGCCGTCTCCGAGGTGTCCTTCCCCGCCGCACGGAGGCCTGCGCACCCGCGCCCTCCCGTTCGCGGCCCACTCCCCCCCTTCACTCATGTCTTCCGTCCGCGAAAGGACCACCTCTCATGACCACCACACTCGAACCCCCCGTACAGCAGCAGGACCGGCCCGCGGGCCGGTCCGTCACCGGTGTCCTCGACACCGACCAGAGCGGGAAGGGCCGGCTGCGGGCCCCGGACTGCCTGTCCACCCCCGCCGACCTCCAGGTCGCCCCGGCGCTGATCCGCCGTCACGGCCTGCGCAAGGGCGACCTCGTCGAGGGCGTCAGCACCGACCGGCGCACGCTGACCGAGATCACGCGCGTCAACGGCCGTACGCCCGACGAACTGCGCGGCCGCCGGAACTTCCGCGACCTGACGCCGCTGCACCCGCACGAGCGGATCCGCCTCGAACACCCCGCCGCCGGGCTCGCCGGACGGGTCGCCGACCTGTTCGCGCCGGTCGGCAAGGGACAGCGCGGACTGATCGTGGCCCCGCCGAAGACCGGCAAGACCGTGCTGCTCCAGCAGTTCGCGGCCGCCGTCGCCGGCAACCACCCGGAGTGCCACCTGATGGTGCTGCTGCTCGACGAGCGCCCCGAGGAGGTCACCGACATGCGGCGCTCGGTGCGCGGCGAGGTGTACGCCTCCACCTTCGACCGGCCCGCCAAGGAGCACATCGCCCTCGCCGAACTCGTCGTCGAGCGCGCCAAGCGGCTCGTCGAAGAGGGCAAGGATGTCGTCATCCTTCTTGACTCCCTGACCCGGCTGTGCCGGGCCCACAACAACGCGGCCGCCTCCAACGGCCGTACCCTCAGCGGCGGTGTCGACGCCGGTGCGCTGCTCGGCCCCAAGCGGTTCTTCGGCGCCGCCCGCAAGGCGGAGGAGGGCGGCTCGCTCACCATCCTGGCCACCGTCCTGGTGGACACCGGCTCCCGGGCCGACGGCTACTTCTTCGAGGAGCTGAAGAGCACCGGCAACATGGAGTTGCGCCTGGACCGCGAGCTGGCCTCCCGGCGGGTCTTCCCGGCCCTGGACATCGCCCCGTCCGGCACCCGCCGCGAGGAACTCCTGCTCAGTCCGGCCGAGTTGACCGCCGTCCGTGGACTGCGCCGGGCTCTGCAGAGCCGCGAGGGCACCCCGAGCGGCCTGGAGACGCTCCTGGAGCGGCTGCGGGAGACCCCGGACAACGCGACCTTCCTGCGGCGTGTGCAGCCGACCCTGCCGGCGGGCTGACACCGGGCGCCGATGCCGGCGGGCCGACAGCGGGCGCCCCTCCCGGCGGGCCGGGTCCGGGGCCGGGCGTGCGGCATCCGGGTTGCGCACGTCGTCCGACCGGCCCGTGCAGCGCGCGGGGTATCGCCACCATTCCTACGTTGATCATATGACGATCGGATTCCCTGACCGACTGCCTCGGCGAGCGGCGGTGTCGGCCTGCGCCGTCTGCCTGGCGGGCCTGCTGGCGCTGACGCCCGGCACGGCCGCGGCCGGCACCCGGGCGCGGGACCCCGCCCCGCCCCCGCGGGCGGTGGTACCCGGGCCGTCGCTGCTCTACCGGTCCGGCACCCAGGTGCGGCCGCACGCCGGGACCCCGGAGCTCCCGGACGTCTCCGCGCTCTCCTGGCTGGTCGCCGACGCGGGCACCGGCCAGGTGCTGGCGGCGAGCCACGCCCACCGCAGACTGCCGCCGGCCAGCACCCTGAAGACCCTGTTCGCGCTCACCGTGCTGCCCGTCCTGCCCGCCGACCTCCCGCACCGGGTGACGTCCCGGGAACTGGCGGACGTCCCCGAGGACAGCAGCGTGGTCGGCGTCGAGGCGGGCCACACCTACCGGGTGTCCGACCTGTGGCGCGGGGTCTTCCTCAGTTCCGGCAACGACGCCGTGCACGTCCTGGCCGCGCTCGACGGGGGCTGGGACCGCACCGCCACCCGGATGCAGGCCAACGCCCGGTCCCTGGGCGCCCTCGACACCCACGTCGAGTCCCCCGACGGCTACGACGCGCCGGGGCAGGTCTCCTCCGCGTTCGACCTCGCGGTGTTCGGCCGGGAAGGGCTGCGCAACCCCGACTTCGCGCGGTACTGCTCCACCGCCCAGGCCCGCTTCCCCGACGGCGCCGGCTGGTCCTTCGGCATCGAGAACACCAACCGCCTGCTGACCGGCGAGGACGGTGTGGGGCGGTACCCCGGCCTGATCGGGATCAAGAACGGCTACACCACCAACGCCGGCAACACCCTCGTCGCCGCCGCCCGGCGCGGCGGGCGCACCCTCCTCGTGACGGTGATGAACCCTCAGGACGGCGGCGTGTACGACGAGGCCCGTCAGCTGCTCGACTGGGGTTTCGAGGCGGCCGGACGGGTGGACCCGGTGGGCTCGCTGGACGCTCTGCGGGCCACGCCGCGGCCCCGGCCGGATCCGAGCACCGTGCCGATGGCGGCGGCCACCGCACCCGAGGACGACTCCGGCTGGTCGGACACCGCCATCGCCGCGGGCTTCGCGGTGCTCGGCGCGGGCGCCGTCACCCTGGCGATGCGGCTCAGGGGCGAGCGCTCCGGGCGGGACTGACCGACCGGCAGACCCAGCAGGAGGCCCAGCGTGATCCAGGTGTAGATGTTGCTGCCGAGGAACCCGTCGATGCCGGACGCGTCGTCGAACCACAGCCACACCACGCTGGTGCACATCACCGCGTAGAGGGCGCCCGCGATCCGCGGGCGCCCGGCGCGGGCCAGCAGCGCGAACGACGGGAGCACCCACACCAGGTGGTGCACCCAGGTGATCGGGCTGACCAGGCAGGCCGCGAGCCCGGTGAGCGCGAAGGCGGCCGTCCAGTCGTCGGCCGCCACGGCCCTGCCGGTCCGCCACGCCCACACGGCGAGCGTGAGCAGCACCACGATCGCCCACAGCGGCTTGTCCGGATGGCCGAGCCGGGCCAGTACGCCCTGCAGCGACTGGTTCGAGACGTAGTCGAGGCGGCCGACCCTGCTGGTGTCCCAGAGCGCCTGCGTCCAGTAGAAGCGGGACGCCCTCGGGTCGGCCCAGGCCGCGAACCCGGTCGCGGCGATCGCCACGACCGTGGCGACGGCGGCGGCGCGCCACTTGCGGCCGATCAGCAGCATGCCGATGAACAGCGCGGGCGTGAGCTTGATCGCGGCGGCGAGCCCGATACCGACGCCGGCCCAGCGGCCCCGCCCGCTGCGCAGCAGACAGCAGTCGACCAGCACCAGGGCGAGCAGGACCAGGTTCACCTGCCCGAAGCTGAAGGTGTCCCGCAACGGCTCGAACAGGGCCAGCCCGCACAGCGCCAGCGCCCAGCGGTACCAGCCCCAGCGCCGCCAGCCCGGCCCGGCCAGGATGCGCAGCACGAACGCCAGTGCGGCCAGGTTCAGCAGCAGCGAGGCGGCGATGGCCAGGTGCAGCCCCACCAGCGCCATGGGCAGCATGCCGACGGCGGCGAACGGCGGATACGTGAACCCGTACGTCGTCCCGGGCACCCGGTAGTCGTAGATCCGGCCGCCGTGATGCACCCAGGTGTGCACGGTGCCGTAGTACACGCGCAGGTCGAACCAGTCGCGCAGCAGCGGCACAGTGGCCGTGAACGCGGTCACGGCGGCGACGAGGACCAGGACGAGCAGCAGTCTCCCCCGGTCGGACCGCGGTCCGCTCGGGCCTCTCATGCGGTACGTCCCACGGCCGGGGCCTGCGCGGCCTGGTGGGCCTGCCACAGCACGACCACGCCGAGCACCCCGCCGGAGACGGCGAGGACCAGCTGGCCGATGTCGGCGGGACCGCCGCTGGGCAGCACGGCGAGGGCGAGCACTCCGGTGACGGCCGCGACCCGGTGCCGTACCGAGGTGCTGGGCGCCGCCGCCGCTATCAGGAACAGGCCCCAGATGGCGTACCAGGGGCGGATCGCCGGCCCGAAGGCGGCGACCGCGGCCAGGCTCAGGCCGAGGGCGTAGACCGGGCGGGGCCGCAGCCGGACCCATATCAGCAGCACGGTCACCGCGGTGAGCGCCAGCCCGAGCAGATGCCAGGCCGGGACGGCGAGCGGCGCCAGATCGCTGCCGAAGTGTTCGAGGATCCGGCCCGTGGCCCGGCCGAGCAGGCTGCTGAGCGCCCAGTTGTGCGGGGAGACGGGCGTGTCGAGCGCCCTTATCCACCCGTACCCCGTCCCGGCGACGGCGGTCGCCACCACCGTCGTCGCCCCGGAGGCGATCACCGTCGTCAGGGTGGCCCGTACGGGACTGCGGCCCTTGCGCGCCTGTACGACGATCACCGCGAGCAGACCGAGCGCCGCGGGCGCCTTCACCAGCGCCGCGAGCGTGACCAGTACGGCCCCGAGGACCGGCCAGCGGCCGAGCGCCGCGACCAGGCCGAGGCCCAGCAGACCGAGCATGATCGCGTCGTTGTGGGCGCCCGCGACCAGGTGCAGCAGCACCAGCGGGTTGAGGGCGCCGAGCCAGAGCGCGGCGGCCGGGTCGGCGCCGCTGTGCCGGGCGAGGCGGGGCAGCGCGGCCGCCATCAGGCCGACCCCGAACAGGGCGACCAGCCGCATCCCGAAGAGCCCGGCCGGGAGTTCGCCCCGGGTCAGCCCGGACAGCAGCGAGGCCACGCCCATGAACGCGGGGCCGTACGGGGCCGCGGTGTTCTGCCACACCGGCGCGACCTCGTCGGCCAGCGGGCCGCCGAGCTGGGCCGGTCCCGACGTGTAGACGTCCATGTGCGCGTCGACCATGGCGCCCTGCGCGAGGTAGCTGTACACGTCCCGGCTGAACAGCGGGGGCGCGAGCAGCAGCGGGGCCGCCCAGACGGCGAGGACCAGCAGCAGTTGCCACGGGGTGGGCGGCTCGGCGCCGCGCACGAGGCGGCCGAGCAGCAGCCACGCCGCGATCAGCAGGACGACGCCGAAGTAGACGCCGACCAGACCGAACGCCGCCTGCACCGAGGTGGGTGCGAGCAGGTCCTCCACGGGGAGGGCGCCGGCTGTCTCACCTCCCAGGGCGAGGAACGCGGTGCCGGCCAGGCCGAGTACCTGGCAGCGGCGGAGATCGACGGGGAAAGCCATGGCCAACACTGGGTCAGCGTGTCAATTGCGGGTGGCCGGAAAGCGACGGGGTGTTTTCTTGGGAGGGGCCTGGTTGTTACCTGTGGGTGGTCGACCGTCGTCGCCGGAGGGGCCGCACCCTCCGTCTCCGGCGTTCTCCCGGCTGTCCGCGTGCCGGAAGTCCTAGGGGACACGCACCGCTTCGGCGGTCTCCGACCCTGTCTCGGCCGCCTCCAGCCGCTGGTTGCGGCGGACGGAGGACCAGAACGACCAGCCGATCAGGACGACGCCGACCAGGCCGGTGACGACCTCGTTGATCTGGTACTGGATGGTGACCATGAGGATCACGGCCAGCGCGCCGATCGCGTAGTGGGCGCCGTGCTCCAGGTAGACGTAGTCGTCCAGGGTGCCCTGCCGGACCAGGTACACGGTGAGCGAGCGGACGTACATCGCGCCGATGCCGAGGCCGAGGGCCATGAGCACGATGTCGTTGGTGATGGCGAAGGCGCCGATCACGCCGTCGAAGGAGAACGACGCGTCCAGGACCTCCAGGTAGAGGAACATGAAGAACGCGGCCCGGCCGGCCAGCAGCACCGCCGGGCCCCCGCCCCGCCGTTGGCTCTCCTCGTCCTCCTCCAGCTGGTTCTCGAAGTAGCCCGACAGACCGCCCACGACCAGGTACGTGATCAGACCGGCGATGCCGGAGACCAGCACCGTCTGCGCCTTGTCGGCGTGCGCGCCGCCGTGCTGGTGGGCGTGGGCGGCGAAGGTGAACGACGTGCCGAGCAGGACGATCAGGGCGATGCAGACCGACAGCATGTCGACCTTGCCGAGCCTGGCCAGCGGGCGCTCGATCCAGCCCAGCCACTGGACGTCCCGGTCCTCGAAGACGAAGTCGAGGAAGATCATCAGCAGGAACATGCCGCCGAAGGCGGCGATCGCCGGGTGGGCGTCGGTGACCAGCTGCTCGTAGCGGTCCTTGTCGGTCAGCGCCAGGTTCACCGCGTCGTACGGATTGAGCTTGGCGGTGATGGCGACGATGACGACGGGAAAGGCGAGCCGCATGCCGAACACGGCGATGAGCACACCCACCGTGAGGAAGACGCTCTGCCAGAAGGCGTTCATCTTCTTCAGGATCCCGGCGTTGACGACAGCGTTGTCGAACGACAGGGACACCTCCAGGACGGCCAGGATCGCCACGATCCCGAGGGCGGCCCAGCCGTCGTACAGCACCCCGGCGGCCAGGCCGACCGCGGTGACCAGGAACGCCCAGCGAAAGGTCCTCAACAGCACGGCTGCACTCTCCCGTCGTTCCGCGGCCGTCGGCGGCCGACCCTCACAACGGCGTTGTCTATCACGGCCGGTTGTCCGCGAGGTGGCCCGGTCCCGGTACGGGGGCCGGCGGTCGCCTTCACGTCGATGTGCGAGCCCATGATGACCGTCCGGTCACGGGGCAGCCCGAAGTACTCGGCGGCATCGGCCGTGATGTAGGACGCCTCGTCGAGCTGCCACCGCCCCTCAGTCGTCGCCGTGTCCGAGAGCGTCGACGGCACTGCGCCGGTCGTCCGGAACCCGGGGCACGGGCTCGGTTTCGAGGGACAGGATCACCACGTGGTCGTGGCGCACGTGGTTGCGCTCCACGTTGGCCCGCATCGCCGGCGGCGCGGTCTCCTTGCCCCGGTTGAGGAAGACCGCCGTACCCGGGATCCGGATCGTCGGGACCTCACCGCTGCGAAGGTGGTCGACGAACTCGGCCAACGAGCCTTCCTGACGCGCCCGTTCGGCGGTGACGAGCTCGCGGCCGCGCTGCCAGGTGGTCATGACGTGGTGGTGATGGTGCCGGTGACCGCCACGCCGAAGGCGAAGGCCAGCGCCGCGGAGCTGCGGAACGCGAAGACCAGGGTGAGGACCGAGACCATCAGCAACCAGTTGGTCCACGGGACGTGTAGTCCGCCCGGTGCACCGGGGGCGTCGACGCGGACGGCCCCGGGCGGTGCGGCCCTCGGGTTCGGCTGTCGAGGGCCGCGCGGGTGCTGCGTGTTCAGAGGCTGCGGGCGGTGATGTCGCCCCGGGACGTGGTGGCACGGATGTCGAGTTCGGTGGTGCCGTCGTTCTTGAGGGAGTTGCTGACGCGGCCCATGCCGGTTCCGGCGTCCAGGGCGGCCGAGACGCCGCCGGCGGCGGTGACGGAGATGTCGCCGTCCTGGGTACGGAGCACGACCGTGCCGCGGCCGGCCTCGCCGATCCGGATGTCGCCCCGTGCGGTGCTGATCTCCGCGGGGCCGCCCAGCCGGCCGACCTCGACGTCGCCGTCGGTCGCGGTGAGGCGGAGGCTCGCGGCCTCGTCGATCTTGATCTGGCGGTACGCGCCCTCGAAGGCGATGTCGCCGAGGCGTCCGACACCACGGAGTTCGGCGGCGGCCGTCCTGGCCTCGACGCCGGAGCCGGCGGGCAGCCGGACGGTGACCTCCAGGGATCCGGAGGGGCCGAAGAGCTGGTTGCCGGAAGCCGGGGCCGTGACCCGCAGGACTCCGTCGGCGTAGGTGACGGTGGTCTGCTCGGCGGTCTTGATGTCGCGGCTCTTGGAGGGGTCGGCGGCCAGGACCTCGACGGTGGTGTCGGCGCGGTCCGCGGCGATGAGCTGGACGCGCCCGGCGGGGATGTCCAGGACGGCGGAGATCGGGGCGGGGGTGTCGAACTTCTGCATCGTCTTCTCCCGTGACTCGGTGTTTCCGATGAACGAAAAGCTACGTTGCATTCACCATCGCAGCAACATGCTTGTTGCAAAAAACCTAAGTCTTAGCAGTTCAAAGCCGTCAAAGTGTTGCATTGAGCTTCGAGCTAAATGCAACGACGACGACACATTCGTTGCAATGAATTGGGGATGAACGCTACGCTGGGGACAGCAGGGACCGCCATGGGGCACGAAGGAGATCGCGATGCCGGGAGGCAGACTCACCCAGCAGGAACGCCGGCAGATCGCGCTGGGGCTGGCCGACGGCCTCGCCTACGCCGAGATCGGCCGCCGTCTCGACCGTCCGACCTCCACGGTCACGCGTGAGGTGATGCGCAACGGCGGCCCCACCGCCTACCGCGCCGACCTCGCCCACCGCGCCACCGAACGCCGGGCCCACCGGCGCCGGCCGGCCGCGCCCCGGGGGGCCGAGGTGCCCTCGTCGGCCGACGGACGCGACCCCGAGGCCGTGCGGGAGTACGAGGAGACGCTGACCACCGTCATGATGGCTTCGGGCATGACCGCGATGCCGGCCAGGGTGATGGCCGCCATCACCCTCACCGACTCGGGGAGCCTCACCGCGTCCGAACTCGTCCAACGGCTCCAGGTCAGCCCGGCGTCCGTCTCCAAGGCGATCGCGTTCCTCGAGAGCCAGAGCCTCGCCCGCCGGGAACAGGGCGAGGGCCGCCGCGAGCGCTACATCGTCGACGACGACATCTGGTACCAGTCGATGATCGCCAGCGCCCGCGGCACCGCCCAGGTCGCCGACACCGCACGCCGGGGCATCACCGTCCTCGGCCCCCGGACCCCGGCCGCCAACCGCCTGGAGAACGTCGCCCGCTTCCTCGACTTCGTCAGCGAGAGCATCACCCGCGCCGCGGAACAGGCCCGCGAGGTCCTCCACACCAGACCCGGGACCACCTCGGACGACGACGCCGAGCCGAGTCGGGACCGCGCATAGACAGCCGTCCCGAAGACCGACAACGGCAAGGGGACTCCGCCTCCTTGCCGTGCTCAACGTATAGCGCACCGGGGGGCTTGCGGCAAGGCCCCCGGCAGGCCGCAGAATCGCCGACCGAGGCCAGTACCTGCGAAAACGGGAGTCGCGTAGTGCGTGTGTTGCTGTCGACGTATGGGTCGCGCGGAGATGTCGAACCGCTGGTGGCGCTCGCGGTGCGGCTGCGGGAACTCGGCGCACGGGTACGGGTCTGCGCGCCGCCCGACGAGGTGTTCGCCCGGCTGCTGGCCAGGGCCGACGTGGAAGTGGTGGCGGTCGGCAGGCCGATGGGCACCATTGCGGCACCGTCGACGGAATCGGCCGCCTCCCGGCGGGCGGCAGAGCTGGCCGCGCAGTTCGACACGGTCGTCACGGCCGCCGAGGGGTGTGACGCCCTCCTGGCGACCGGGCTCGCGCACTTCTCCTCACGGTCGGCGGCCGAGAAACTCGGCATCCCCTACGTGTACGCGACGTTCTGCCCGTTCCTGCTGCGGTCGCCGTACCAGGCGCCCCCCGCGCTGCTGCCGGGCCAGTCGTTCCCTCCGGAGGTGACCGACAACCGGGCGCTGTGGGACCTCAACGCCCGGACCTTCAACACGCTGCACGGCGAGGCCCTCAACGCCCACCGGGCCTCGGTCGGCCTGCCGCCGGTGGACGACGTCCACGGCTTCATCTTCACCGACCGGCCATGGCTGGCGTCGGACCCGGTCCTGGGCCCGTGGCGGGAGACCCCCGAACTCGGTCTCGTGCACACCGGGGCGTGGATCCTGCCGGACGAACGCCCGCTGCCGGACGACCTGCTGGCCTTCCTGGACGCGGGCGCTCCCCCGGTGTTCGTCGGGTACGGCAGCATGCGGGGCGTCTCGGCGGACATCGCCCGGGTGTCCATCGAGGCGGTCCGCGCGCACGGCCGCCGCGCACTCGTCGGCCGCGGCTGGGCCGAACTGGCCCTGATCGACGACCGGGACGACTGCTTCGTCGTCGGCGAGGTCAACCAGCAGGCGCTGTTCACCAGGGTGGCCGCCATCGTGCACCACGGCGGCGCCGGCACCACGACGACGGCGGCCCGGGCCGGAGCGCCGCAGGTGGTGGTGGCCCAGGCGGCGGACCAGCCCTACTGGGCGGGCCGGGTCGCCGCCCTGGGCATCGGCGCGGCACACGACGGGCCGGCTCCGACCACCAAGTCCCTGTCGGCCGCACTCGCCACGGCCCTCGCCCCCGAGACCGTCGCCCGCGCGCGGGCCGTGGCCGACGGCATCCGCACCGACGGAGCGGCGGTGGCCGCGGAACTGCTGCTGGACACCGTCGGCCGGGGAACACCGCCGATGCCCGCCTGAACCGGCGCCGGATCACCGGCCGAACGTCTCAGAACACCGACAGACCCGTGAGCGTCGTGAAGCGGTCGAGTGCCGCCACGCCCGCCACCGAGTTGCCGCGCTCGTCCAGGCCGGGGCTCCACACGCACAGTGCGCACCGGCCCGGCACCACGGCGATGATGCCGCCCCCGACCCCGCTCTTCCCGGGCAGGCCGACGCGGTACGCGAAGTCGCCCGCCGCGTCGTACGTCCCGCAGGTCAGCATCACCGCGTTGACCTGCTTCGCCTGGCTGCGGGTGAGGAGGCGGGTACCGTCGGCGCGGATGCCGTGGCGGGCCAGGAAGGTGGTCGCCAGGGCCAGGTCGGCGCAGGAGGCGGCTACGGAGCACTGACGGAAGTACTGGTCGAGGAGGACCGGGATCTCGTTGTCGATGTTGCCGTAGGAGGCCATGAAGTGCGCCAGCGCAGCATTGCGGTCGCCGTGCTGGGACTCGGAGGCGGCGACCCCCTTGTCGAAGTCCAGTGAGGTGTTGCCGCTCTCGGCGCGCAGGAAGGCCAGCAGCTCGCCGGCCGCGTCTCCGGTACGGGTCTGGAGACGGTCGGTGACGACGAGGGCGCCCGCGTTGATGAACGGGTTGCGCGGGATGCCCTGCTCGTACTCCAGCTGGACCAGGGAGTTGAACGGGTTGCCCGAAGGCTCGCGGCCGACGTGTTCCCAGAGCTCGTCGCCCTCGCGGGCCAGGTCGAGGGCGAGGGTGAAGACCTTGGTGAGGGACTGCGTGGAGAAGGGCTGCCGCCAGTCGCCGACGCCGTAGACCGTGCCGTCGAGCTCGGCGACGGCCATGCCGAAGCTGCGGGGGTCGCAGGCGGCGAGCGCCGGGATGTAGTCGGCGGGGCGGCCGCGGCCCGGCGTGCGCTCTATCTCCTCGGCGATGCGCTCCAGGACCGGCAGGAAGGCTTGGGACGACGTCATTGTCATGATCACTATTGTGCCTCCGGGCCGGTCCTGGCGCGTACTCGCAGGTCAGGCGAGGGGCGATCCGCTGCCGGCGACGACCTCGGGACGCAGCAGGTCGGCGAGCCGCTCGGCGGGCAGCAGGCCCTTCTCCAGGACGAGTTCGGCGACCCCGCGGCCGGTGACGAGGGCCTCCTTGGCGATGTCGGTGGCCGCCGTGTACCCGATGTACGGGTTGAGGGCGGTGACCAGGCCGATGGAGTTCTCGACCGTCGCCCGCAGCACCTCGGTGTTGGCGGTGATGCCGTCCACGCAGCGCTCGGCGAGCGTCAGGCAGGCGTTCCGCAGGTGCGTGATGCTCTTCGACAGGGAGTGCAGGATGATCGGCTCGAAGGCGTTGAGCTGGAGCTGCCCGGACTCGGCGGCCATGGTGATGGCGACGTCGTTGCCGATGACCTCGAAGGCGACCTGGTTGACGACCTCGGGGATCACCGGGTTGACCTTGCCCGGCATGATCGACGAGCCGGCCTGCACGGGCGGCAGGTTGATCTCGCCGAGCCCCGCACGCGGCCCGGACGACAGCAGCCGCAGGTCGTTGCAGCTCTTGGAGAGCTTGACCGCGATCCGCTTGAGCACGCCGGACATCTGGACGAACGCCCCGCAGTCCTGGGTCGCCTCCACCAGGTTGGCGGCGGTGACCAGGGGCAGCCCGGTGATCCCGGCGAGGTGCCGGCGGGCCGACTCGGCGTATCCGGCGGGCGCGTTGAGCCCCGTCCCGATGGCGGTCGCCCCCAGATTGATCTCATGAACCAGCTCGACGGCCTCGGCGAGCCGGCTGCGGTCCTCGTCGAGCATCACGGCGAAGGTGGAGAACTCCTGCCCGAGGGTCATCGGGACCGCGTCCTGCAACTGCGTGCGGCCCATCTTCAGCACGTCACGGAACTCGACGGCCTTGCGCCCGAAGGAGTCCTGGAGCACGGCCATCGCCTTGAGCAGCCCGCGCACCGCGAAGACCGTGGCGATCTTGACGGCGGTCGGGTAGACGTCGTTGGTCGACTGACCGAGGTTGACGTCCTCGTTGGGGTGCAGGTGCTCGTACTGCCCCTTCTCGTACCCGAGCAGCTCCAGCGCCCGGTTGGCGACGACCTCGTTGGCGTTCATGTTCGTGGACGTCCCGGCACCGCCCTGGATGACGTCGACCACGAACTGGTCGTGCAGCCTGCCGGCCCGTATCTCCCGGCAGGCGGCGACGATCGCCGCGGCCTTCTCCGGCGCCAGCAGCCCCAGCTCCTCGTTGGCAAGGGCGGCGGCCTCCTTGACGGCGGCGAGGGCGTCGATCAGGTGCGGGTAGGCGGAGATCGGCGTACCGGTGATCGGGAAGTTCTCGGTGGCCCGCAGGGTGTGCACACCCCAGTAGGCGTCGGCGGGCACGTCACGGTCGCCGAGCAGATCGTGTTCGCTGCGAACAGTCATGGGTCCTGTTTCAAGAGAGTGAGGGTGAAGCGCCCCTTTAGGGGCGCGGGGAACTGCGCGGCCAGCCACATCCGGCCCGCAGTCGCCCAACGACAACTCAGCCCGTCCCATTAGGCGCAGGCCGACACCGAAACCGGCTCCAGGGAGCGAACGGGCCGCACACGCCCGACCTCCCTGCCACCACCGAGCAGCGCCTCCCCGGCGAACTCGGTCAGCAGCTCCGGATCGACCCCGGCCCTGGCCAGCGCCGCCGCGGCGACCGGAACCCGCGCCCGGTTCGCCCCGTCGGCGATCTTCACGGCCACGGCCCGCCCGTCCGGCAGCGCCGCGACCTCGACGCCCTCGAA
Organism: Streptomyces sp. NPDC047061; assembly: GCF_040643955.1. Classification (NCBI taxonomy): domain Bacteria; kingdom Bacillati; phylum Actinomycetota; class Actinomycetes; order Kitasatosporales; family Streptomycetaceae; genus Streptomyces; species Streptomyces sp. NPDC047061. The sequence continues at coordinate 599,101 of NZ_JBEYVI010000001.1, read as the reverse complement.
GCCGTCCTTGGCCAGCAGCCCCGGCACGGCCGCCATCAGCGCGGCCACGTCCCGCCCCGCGCCGGACGCCATCTCCGCGTGCTCCCGCATCGCGTCGGCGACCCGCGCCTCGGGCGTACCCGGCGCGGCGGACACGATCCGCGACACCGCACGCGCCAGCCCGTGCAGGGAGATGGAGAACAGCGGCGCCCCGCACCCGTCCACGGTCGTCGCCGCCACCCGCTGCCCGGTCAGGTCCTCGACGATCTCGGCGATCGCCTGCTGCAGCGGGTGCTCGGGCTCCAGGTAGTCCGCCAGGGACCACCCGTTGAGCTTCGCGGTCCACAGCATCGCCGCATGCTTGCCGGAGCAGTTCTGGGCGAGGCGGGACGGCTGCCGTCCCTCCCGCACCCAGGTGTCCCGCACGGCCGGGTCGTACGGCATGTCGGGGACGTTGCGCAGGTCGGCCTCGGTCAGTCCGGCGAGGTCGAGGATCCGCCGGGTCCCGGCGAGGTGCCGCTCCTCGCCGGAGTGGCTGGCGGCGGCCAGCGAGAGCAGGTCGCCGTCGAGGGGCAGCCCGGCCCGCAGCATGGCCACGGCCTGGACGGGCTTGAGGGCCGAGCGCGGGTAGAACGCGGCCTCGATGTCGCCGAGCTGGAACTGGACCTCCCCGTCGGCGCCGAGGACGACGACGGAGCCGTAGTGGATGCCCTCCACGACCCCGCCGCGGATGAGGTGGGCGACGGGGGCGTGGAGGGGTTCACGGACGATGGGTGCGTCCGCGGGGGAACTGCTCTGCATCACTGCCTGGTCTCGGGTGAGGTGGGACGGACCGGGGCGCGGTTCACGCGTCGGTTCCGGTGGGCGTGCGCGGGAGGCGACGGCGGATGGCGTACCAGCCGGCGACCAGCGCGGCGACGATCAGCGGCAGGCACAGCACGGTGGTGCGTCCGGCGCCGCCGTCGGCGTACATGAGGACCAGGACGGAGGCGAGGAACGCCAGCGTCACGATCTCGGTCCAGGGGGAGCCCGGCAGTCGGTAGCCGGGGCGGGTGAGCTCGCCGTTCTGGGTCTTCCGCCAGAAGAGCAGGTGGCAGAGCATGATCATGCCCCAGGTGCAGATGATGCCGATCGCCGCGAAGTTGAGGACGATCTCGAACGCGTCGGCGGGGACCACGAAGTTGAGGCCGACACCGAGGACGCAGATGCCGCTGGTGAGCAGGATGCCGCCGTACGGGACCTGGGTGCGGCTCATCTTGGCGGTGAACTTGGGGGCGGAGCCGTTGACGGCCATGGAGCGCAGGATGCGGCCGGTGGAGTAGAGGCCGGAGTTGAGCGAGGACATGGCCGCGGTGAGGACGACGAGGTTCATCACGCCGCCGGCCGCCGGGACACCGATGTGCGAGAGGACGGTGACGAAGGGGCTCTGTCCCGCCGTGTACTTGTTCCAGGGCAGCAGCATCGAGAGCAGGACGACCGAGCCGACGTAGAACAGGCCCACGCGCCACATGATCGAGTTGATCGCCTTGGGCATGATCTTCTCGGGGTTCTCGGTCTCACCGGCGGCGACGCCGACCAGTTCGACCGAGGCGTAGGCGAAGACGACGCCCTGGATGATCAGCAGCATGGGCAGCAGGCCGTTGGGGAAGATGCCGCCGTTGTCGGTGATCAGGGACGGGCCGGGGGTGGTGCCGTCCACGGGGTGCTGGGTGACCAGCAGGAAGATGCCGATGACCATGAAGATGACCAGGGCGCTGACCTTGACGATCGCGAACCAGAACTCCAGTTCGCCGAAGATCTTGACCGAGATCAGGTTCACGGTGAGGACCACGGCCAGGGCTATCAGGGCGATCACCCACTGGGGTATGTCGGAGAACATCCCCCAGTAGTGGGTGTAGGTGGCGACCGCGGTGATGTCGGCGATGCCGGTGGTCGCCCAGTTCAGGAAGTACATCCAGCCCGCGGTGTAGGCGCCCTTCTCGCCCAGGAACTCCCGGGCGTACGACACGAAGGCGCCGGAGGACGGGCGGTACAGGACGAGTTCGCCGAGGGCGCGTACGACGAGGAAGGCGAAGACTCCGCAGATCGCGTACGCGACGAAGAGGGAGGGTCCTGCGTCGGCGAGGCGGCCGCCCGCGCCGAGGAAGAGGCCGGTGCCGATGGCGCCGCCGATGGCGATCATGTTGACGTGCCGGTGCTTCAGCGACTTGCTGTAGCCGTGGTCCCCGGCGTCGACGTGACGGGACGAGGGGCGCGTCTCGTCTTTGAGGTGCTGTTCGCTCACGCCTCGGTTCCGCCTTCCTTGTGCTGGTCCGTGCGCGTGGGGCGCACGATGTGGGTGAGGGTGGTCTCGACGCGGTCGAGGTGGTGGCTCATGGCGTCCACGGCGTCGATCTCGGAACCGTCGGTCAGCGCTTCGACGATGGCCCGGTGCTCCCGGTTGGACTGCTCGCGGCGGCCGCCCAGTTCGTTGAGGAAGGCCGACTGACGCGCCAGCGCGTCCCGGATCTCCTCGATGACCCGGCGGAAGACCGGGTTCTGGGCGGCCTCGGCCACGGCGAGGTGGAAGAGGGTGTCCATCGCGACCCACGCGGTGGTGTCCGTCTCCCGCTCCATGCGGTCGAGCAGATGGGCCAGGTGGTCCAGGTTCTCCGGGGTGCGGCGCAGCGCCGCGTACCCGGCGACCGGGATCTCGATGTGCCGGCGCACTTCGAGCAGGTCGCTGGCGGCGTAGTCGCCGAAGGTGGGGTCCTCGACGGCGTTGGCGACCACGAAGGTGCCCTTGCCGGTCTTGGAGACGGTCAGGCCCATCGTCTGCAGGGCCCGCAGGGCCTCGCGCAGGACGGGCCTGCTGATCTCCAGGGTGCGGCAGAGCTCCGCCTCGGAGGGGAGCTTGTCGCCCACGGCGTACTCGCCGCGCTCGATGGCGGCGCGCAGGTGCGCCAGTACCGCCTCCATGGCGCTCACGCGCCGCGGGGGCTGTCCGGCTGTCGGGCTGTCTGACAGGTTCACGGGTGAGATGTTCCGGGTTGCGTGAGGACGCTGTCAAGGTTTCCGGAAAGGAAACATTCACGGGGTGTGATGCCTGAATGCAGGCATCACACCCCGTGGCGGAGCTGTGACTCGTGGGACGGCGGCCGTCAGGCGTTGATGGTGCCCGCGGCAAGGAGGCCGAAGAGCGCCAGGCCGATCACGATCCGGTAGATCACGAACGCGTTGAAGGAGTGCTTGGCGACGAACTTCAGCAGCCAGGCGATGGAGGCGTAGGCGACCACGAAGGAGACGATCGTGCCGACGGCCAGCGGGGCGGCGCCCACGCCCGCGCCGAGCGCGTCCTTGAGCTCGTAGATGCCGGCGCCGGTCAGGGCCGGGATGCCGAGGAAGAAGGAGAGGCGGGTGGCGGCGACGCGGTCCAGGTCCAGGATGAGCGCGGTGGACATGGTGGCGCCGGAGCGGGAGAAGCCGGGGAAGAGCAGGGCGAGGATCTGCGAGCAGCCGACCAGCATCGCGTCCTTGAAGGAGGTGTCGTCCTCACCGCGCTTGTGGCGGCCCATCTGGTCGGCGGCCCACATCACACCGGAGCCGACGATCAGCGAGCCGGCGACCACCCACAGGGACCCCAGCGGCCCCTCGACGAGCTTCTTGGCGGCGAGGCCGACCACGACGATCGGGATGGTCGCGGCGATCACCCACCAGGCGAACTTGTAGTCGTGGTGGTAGCGCTCGTTCTTGTTGACCAGTCCCCGGCCCCAGGCGGAGACGATCCGCTTGATGTCCTTGAAGAAGTACACGAGCACGGCGGCGATGGCGCCGACCTGGATGACGGCGGAGAACCCGACGACGGACTGGTCGTCGACGGGGATGTTCATGAGCCCCTCGGTGATCTTGAGGTGGCCGGTGGAGGACACGGGAAGGAACTCGGTCACCCCCTCGACTACCCCGAGGACGGCGGCCTGACCGACGGAGATGGCGCTCATGGGATCCAGTTCTGCAGAGTTTGGTCGACAGTGCTGTAGACAGTCTTACAACGGGCGGGTGTGAGGCAAGTCCTAGGCCCAGACGGCCTGGGCGACCGCCACCCCGGCGAAGGCCGCCCCGAGCCCCGCCACGAGGCTCGCGACGACGTTGGCGGCAGCGTAGAGCCCCGCGCCGGTCTCGGTCAGCCTCAGCGTCTCGTACGAGAACGTCGAGTACGTCGTCAGCGCCCCGCAGAGCCCGGTGCCGAGGAGCAGCTGGAGGTGCGGGCTCGCCGCTCCCGCCGATGCGGCGCCGGTCAGCAGGCCCAGGATCAGGCAGCCCGTGACGTTCACCACGAAGGTGCCCCAGGGGAAGACGGAGTCGTGCCTGGCCTGGACGGCGCGGTCGGTGAGATAGCGCAGCGGAGCACCGACGACGGCGCCGAGGACCACCAACAGCCAGTTCACAACGACTTCTTACCCTTCACGTCCGTTTTGCCGGTGTCGTCGGCCCGGCCGACGTACCTGATGACCTCGACGTCGTCCAGAGTCACGAGTCCTTCGGTCACCAGTTCGTCGAGCTGCGGCAGGAACGCCCGGACCCGCTCCTCCGTGTCCACGACGACCACCGCCACCGGCAGGTCCTCGCTCAGGGAGAGCAGCCGGGAGGTGTGGATGCGGGAGGAGGCGCCGAAGCCCTCGATGCCCCGGAAGACGCTGGCTCCGGCCAGTCCGGCCGTGTGCGCCCGGTGCACGATCTCCGTGTAGAGGGGCTTGTGGTGCCAGGTGTCGTCCTCGCCGATGTAGACGGTCAGGCGCAGGGCACGGCCGGTCAGTCTCGTCATCGCTGCCTCCGGGTGAGGACACGACGGGTCACGGTCGCGGCGCACCACACCGCCGCGAGGGCCGTGCACAGGGTCGCGGCGAGGTAGGCGAGGCCGGTGCCGGGCCGGCCGTGGTCGACCAGTTTCTGGATGTCGACGGCGTAGGTGGAGAAGGTGGTGAAGCCGCCGAGGACGCCGGTGCCGAAGAAGGGGCGGACCAGGCGGTGCGCCGGAAGTCCCTCGGTGATCAGGACCAGGAACGCGCCGATCACCGCGCAGCCGATGACGTTCGTCCAGAAGGTCGCCCAGGGGAATCCCCCGGCGGCCGTGGGCAGGGCCAGGGCGAGGGCGTACCGGGCCACGGCGCCGATCGCGCCGCCGGCCGCGACCACCGCGACGACCGGCGCCTGGGCACGCCACTCGGGCCGCCGCTGGGGGCTCGGCTGGACACGGAGGCTCTCGGCTTCCGGGGCTGTCATGGTCGTACGTCTCCTGTTCGGCACCGCCCCTGACGGGTGCCTCAGGGTACCGCCGGGCGTACCCGGCGGTCACTTCGCGGTGGGGGCCGCGCAGACCGCGACACCGGGCTCCCAGACGCTGCCGAGGACGAGGTGGCGGCCGGTCCGGCAGACGCTGGTGACCATGCGGAAGCCGGAGTTGCGGCGGGCCATGTGGTGGACGACCCGGCCGTGGTCGTCGAGCGCCAGGACGGCGACGGTGCCGACGGGGCGGTAGGGGGCGTGCACGGCGGCCCGGGCGGCCGCCCGGCGGACGGCGAGCGGGGCGCGGTGGAGGAGGTCGAGCGGGGGGTTGCGCGGGCCCGCGAGGGCGACCCAGATGAGGTCGTCCTCGCGCCAGATGTTGTCCGGCATGCCGGGAAGCTCGGCGAAGAACTCCGCACTGCCGGTCCGCGGGCCGGTGAGCCAGTAGCGGGTGAGGCGGTACCCGCCGGTCTCGGCGACGACCAGGAAGGTGCCGTCGCCGCTCACGGTCAGCCCGTTGGCGAACTGGAAGCCCTCCCAGGCCACTTCGGCCGTGCCGGCACCCGGCGCGAGGCGCAGCAGGCGGCCGGTGCCGCTGTGCTCGACGATGTCGCCGACCCACTGGTCGAGCGGGAAGCGGCGGCTGGCGGCGGTGAAGTACACGGTGCCGTCGGGCAGGGCGACCACGTTGCTCGCGAACCGCAGCGGCTCCCCCTCGACCGTGTCGGCGAGGACGTGGACCGCACCGTCGTCGAGGCCGACGCGGAGCAGGCCGCGTTCCGCGTCGCAGACCAGCAGGTCGCCGTCGGGGAGGAGGTCGAGCCCGAGCGGGCGGCCGCCGGTGCGGGCGAGCGTCCGGACCCGGGCGGTGTCCGGGTCGCCGAGTCCGTCCAGGCGCAGGATGCGGCCGTCCTCGACGCCGGTCAGGACCCCGCCGTCCGGATCGGTCACCACGTCCTCCGGGCCCCGGCCGCCGATGGCGACGTAGTGGAGGGGGACGAGGCGCGTGGGTCGGTCCATGAGTCCCATGGTGGCAGGCGGAACCGGTCTCACCAGCCCTTCTCGAACATCCGGGCCACTTCGGCGATCCGGATCTCGTCACGCCGGTAGTAGACGCGGTACCGGATGCGCTTGGTACGCAGCAGGCCGAGACGGGCCAGCAGGCCCAGATGGGAGCCGGCGACCTTCCGGGAGACCCCGAGCTTGGCGGCGACGGCCCGGACGGTGACGCCGTCCTCGGTGAGATCGGCGTGGCGCTGGGGCGGGAAGTGGGCCGCCGGATCCTTGAGCCAGTCCAGAATCTCCAGGCGGCTTGCGCTCGTGGGCTTCCTCAGCATCCGACCGGGCCTCCGTTCCTGCCTCCTCGCAGTGTGTGTTCCCACTGTCCCGCAGCCGAAGCCCCCACGTCAGGGAGTCGGGCGCGTTGTCCGAGATCGAACGGCCGTACGAGATCGGCCGGTCGGGGGCTTGCCCGCGGAGCGGGTCCCGGGCAGCCGAACCGGGCCCGGGACCGGCGGACCCCGCCCCGGACAGGACGGAGGGGCCCGACCGTCCCCTTACGGCCGGGCCCCCGTCAGGGGTGGCTCAGCGGTGGCTGAACCACGCCATGGAGGAGAGCGCCTTGTCGTCGTACCCGAACAGGGCCTGGTTCTCCCAGCCGTTGCCGGAGGTGGCGTCGGTCGGGTCCCAGCCGTTGCCGGTGACGGCGGTCCAGGTCGCCTCCCAGTAGAAGACGCCGAGGCCACGGCCGTTCGGGACGGCCTCGACGATGTTCGCGACGGAGTTCATCCAGGCCAGCTGGCCGGCGGCGGTGGCCGGGTAGCCGGTGACCAGTTCGCCGCTGGTGTCGATCTGGTTCTCCAGCGAGTCGTCCTGGGCGAGGGTGAACGGGTAGGCGGTCTCGGCGACGAAGACCGGCTTCGAGTAGCGCGAGGCCACTTCGTCCAGGGTGGTCTGGGCGGCGGCCAGCGAGCCGTGCCAGTAGCCGTAGTACGACAGCCCGATCACGTCGTAGTTGATGCCGTAGGTCTTGGCGTTGTCGAACCACCAGCGGACCGTGGCGTCGTCGCCCGCGTTGGCCAGGTGCAGGGCGACCTGGGTGGACGAGGAGACCGCCTTGGCCGCGCTGTAGCCGGAGTTGATGAGGCCGGCGAGCTGGGACCAGTTGTCGGTGGAGCCCTCGGACCAGAGCATGCCGCCGTTGATCTCGTTGCCGATCTGGACCATGTCGGCGGTGGTGCCCTGGGCCTTCAGCGCGTTCAGGACGTCGTACGTGTGGTTGTACACGTCGGTCTTCAGCTGGCTGTAGGAGTGGCCGGACCAGGCGGCGGGTTTGGTCTGCTTGCCCGGGTCGGCCCAGGTGTCCGAGTAGTGGAAGTCGACCAGCAGCTTCATGCCGGCCGCCTTGATGCGCTTGGCCATGGCGAGGACGTGCGCCTTGTCGTTGTAGCCGTCGGCCGGGTTGACCCAGACCTTCAGGCGCGCGTAGTTCATCCCGGCGTTCTTGAGGATGGTGACCGCGTCCCCGGTGGTGCCGGAACTGGTCTTGTAGACCCCGCCCTTGGCCTCGCTCTTGGCGAGTGACGAGATGTCGGCGCCCTTGATGGACAGACCGGTCGAGCCCGACGCGAAGGTCAGGTCGTCGACGTTGATCCAGTTGCCCGCGTTGGCGTCCGAGTAGACGCTGATCGTGCACTGGTTGTTGGTGACGGCGATCGAGGTGACGATCCGCACCCAGCTGCTGGTGGAGACCGGCAGGTCGGTCTTCTGGTCCGAACTCCCGCAGTTCTTCAGGGATATGTAGGCGGAGTTCTGCCCGCCGCTGGATCGGGTCCAGGCGGTGAGGGTGTAGGTGCCGTTGGTCAGCCCCGACAGGTACTGGTAGGTCTCCACCTTGTAGGCGGAGGCCGAGTAGTGGCTCAGCCGGTAACTGCCGCTGTGGCCGCCGGACTCGGTGTACGAGGCGCCCGTGTCGCCGTACTCCGACCAGCCGGTGGGCGTGGCCACGCCCGCACCGTCCGACTCGAAGCCGCCGTTGGTGAGGGTGCTCGCCGCCTGGGCGGTCTGCGCGGGGAGGGCGGTCAGGGCGAGCCCGGCCAGGAGCGGCAGCAGCAGGGCTCTGATGGTGCGTCTGGGATGGAACATCATCGTCCGTCGTCCCTTCGACGTGACTGGGGTTGGGGGTGTCCTCCGGTGCGACCGGAATCCGGTGCGGCCGGAATCCGGTGCGGCCGGAATCCGGGTACGGCCGGAGGAGCGCCCCTCCGCCCGCGGCTCTCGTGGCGCTCACGGACGGAGGGGAGTCTGGGCGGGCGCGGGCGCGGGCACGGCGGCCCGGGGGCCCGCGCCGCGGTTCAGCCGTCGAGTCGTACGACCCGCACGGCGCCCGCCGGGACCGCGAGCCGGCCCGCGGCGCGCTCGCCGGTGAGCAGTTCGGTGCCGTGCGCCTCCAGGGGCACCTTCGCGTCGGTGGCGGTGTGGTTGATCGCGAACAGGAAGGTGCACGTGCCGGACCCGCCGGTGCGGCGGACCACCTCGACGTCGCGGGGCAGTTCGGCGCGGGGCGCGATCCGGGCGTCCTCGGCGGCCCAGCCGAGCAGGGCGTCCAGGCCGTGGGCGTCCAGGCGCGTCGACACGTACCAGGCGGTGCCCTCCCCCAGCTGGTGGCGGGTGACGGCCGGGCGGCCGGCGGTGAGGCCGTCGGCGTAGGTCCAGACGGTCTCGGCGGCGCCCGGGACGACGAACTCCGTCCACACGTCGCCGGTCAGCTCGGAGCCGTCGGGGCCGGCGAGCCGCACCCGCTGGTCCTTCAGCAGGGGCGAGAACTCCTCGACCGTGAGGCCGAGGGTCTCGCGCAGGGTGCCCGGGTAGGCGCCCTCGTGCACCGCGTCGTGCTCGTCGACGATCCCGGAGAAGTACGAGACGACGAGGGTGCCCCCGTTCGCGACGTACTCGCGGAGGTTGTTCCCGGCCGCCTCCGTCATCAGGTACAGAGCCGGTACGACGACAAGGGGATAGGCCGACAAGTCGCTTTCCGGGTGGGCGAAGTCGACCGTGAGGTGGCGGTCGTAGAGGGCCTCGTAGAAGGCGTCGGCGCGTTCGCGCGGGTCGTGGTCCTCGCTGGGGCGCCACTGGAGGTTCTGCGCCCACCAGGACTGCCAGTCCCACAGGACGGCGACGTCGGCCTGGGTGCGGGTGCCCCGGATCTGGCTCAACGAGTCGAGGGAGGCGCCGAGTTCGACGACCTCGCGCCAGACCCGGGTCTCGGTGCCGCCGTGCGGGAGCATCGCGGAGTGGAACTTCTCGGCGCCGCGCCGGGACTGCCGCCACTGGAAGAACAGCGCGCCGTCGGAGCCGCGGGCCACGTGGGCCAGGGAGTTGCGGGCCATCTGGCCGGGGGCCTTGGCGGGGTTGCGGGGCTGCCAGTTGACGCCCGACGTGGAGTGTTCGAGCAGCAGCCAAGGGGCGCCGCCGGCGACGGAGCGGGTGAGGTCGGCGGCCATCGCGAGGTTCACGTGGGTGCGGCGGCCGTCGGTGATCAGGTAGTGGTCGTTGGTGACCAGGTCGACCTCGCGGCCCCAGGCCCAGTAGTCCATGGAGTCGCACTGGCTGAGGGCGGTCATGAAGTTGGTGGTCACCGGGACGCCGGGCGAGAGGCGGTGCAGGATGTCCCGCTCGGCGCGGAAGTTCTCGCGGATGGTGGCGTCGGTGAACCGCTTGTAGTCGAGGTTCTGCCCCGGGTTCCCCACCGTGGGGGTGACGCGCGGCGGGTTGATCTGCGCCAGGTCGGTGTAGTGCTGGCCCCAGAAGGCGGTGCCCCAGGCCTCGTTGACCGCGTCGACGGTGCCGTAGGTGTCGGCGAGCCAGCGGCGGAAGTGCGCGGCGCAGGAGTCGCAGTAGCAGGCCGAGACGGGGACGCCGTACTCGTTGTGGACGTGCCACAGGGCGAGGGCCGGGTGGTCGCCGTAGCGCTCGGCGAGTCGGGTGGTGATGTTCGCCGCCGCCGCGCGGTAGTCGGCGTTGGAGTGGCAGATGGCGCCGCGGGAGCCGAACTCGTAGCGCACGCCCTCCGCGGTGACCGGCAGGGCCTCGGGGTGGGCGCGGTAGAACCAGGCGGGCGGTGCCACGGTGGGGGTGCCGAGGTCGACGCGGATGCCGTTCTCGTGGAGCAGGCCGAGGACCCGGTCGAGCCAGCCGAAGTCGTGCTCCCCCGGCGCCGGTTCCAGCAGGGCCCAGGAGAAGATCCCGACGCTCACCATCGTGACCCCGGCCTCGCGCATCAGCCGGACGTCCTCCTGCCAGACGCTTTCCGGCCACTGCTCGGGGTTGTAGTCACCGCCGAAGGCGAGCCTGGTCAGGCCCCTGGGGGTGGTGTCCGGCATGGATCTCTCCCGTTTAATCGATCATTTGGGAACGTTCACACACAACGATCGTGGCGTGGGCCCAACATAACCGCACAGCAACAACCATTGACAAGTGTCCGGGATGTTTCTCTACTGTGAACGCTCACAGAGCATGACACGGACTCGCGACGGGCGATGATCCGGGTCTGAGAACGCTCACACATCTGCATGGCAGGTCCCCGCGACGGGCGGGGGCCCAGGTCAGGGGAGAGATCCATGCCGCACACGAAGCGCCGTCGCCTCGTGACAACCGCCGTCGCCATCTCGCTCGGCGCCACCGCCCTCGCCGCCTGCGGCTCGTCCGACGACGACAGCAAGGCCGACTCCGGTCCGGTCTCGCTGACGTACTGGGCCTGGGCGCCCGGTATGGACAAGGTCGTGGACCTGTGGAACAAGGGCGAGGGCAAGAAGGAGCAGATCACCGTCACGGTGAAGAAGCAGGCGTCCGGCGACACGCTGGTCACCAAGATCCTCACCGCGCACAAGGCGAAGAACGGTCCCGACCTGGTGCAGGCCGAGTACCAGGCGCTGCCCACGCTGGTCAGCAACGACGCGGTCGCCGACATAGCGAAGAGCGTCGGCGACGCCAGGTCCAAGTTCGCCGACGGGGTCTGGCAGCAGGTCACGCTGGGCACGGACGCGGTGTACGCGGTGCCGCAGGACATCGGCCCGATGATGTTCTACTACCGCGCGGACCTCTTCAAGAAGTACGGCCTCAAGGTGCCGACCACCTGGGACGAGTTCGCCCAGGACGCCCGTCAGCTGAAGAAGAAGGCACCCGACCTCGACCTGACCACCTTCTCCGCCAACGACTCCGGCCTCTTCGCGGGCCTCGCCCAGCAGGCCGGCGCCAAGTGGTGGACCACCTCCGGTGACAAGTGGAAGGTCGCCATCGACGACGCGGCCACCCAGAAGGTCGCCGGTTTCTGGGGCGGCCTGGTCAAGGAGGGCGTCATCGACAACCAGCCGATGTACACCCCGGCCTGGAACAAGGCGCTGAACACCGGCAAGCAGATCGCCTGGGTCTCCGCCGTGTGGGCGCCGGGCACGCTGACCACCGCCGCGCCCGACACCAAGGGCAAGTGGGCGATGGCCGCGCTCCCCCAGTGGTCCGCGTCCGAGAACGTCACCGGCAGCTGGGGCGGCTCCTCCACCGCCGTCACCACGGACTCCAAGCACCAGGCGGCCGCCGCCAAGTTCGCGGCCTGGCTGAACACCGACGGCGAGGCGCTCAACGCGCTGGCCAAGGAGAGCGGCATCTACCCGGCCGCCACGAACGCCCAGACCAGCGGCGCCTTCGCCACCTCGCCCGACTACTTCTCGAACCAGTCGGACTTCTACACCAAGGCCGCCGAGATCGCGAAGACCACGGCGCCCTCCGCCTGGGGCCCGAACGTGAACGTCGCCTACTCGTCCTTCAACGACGCGTTCGGCGCCGCCGCGAAGAGCAAGTCTGACTTCACCGCCGCCCTGAAGAAGATGCAGGACGACACGGTGGCCGACATGAAGAAGCAGGGCTTCGAGGTCTCTCAGTGACCAGCCCCGCCGGCCGGAGGTCGTACGGGGTCAAGGGGGCCCCGTACGCCTTCCTTCTCCCCGCCACGATCCTCTTCGCCCTGTTCTTCGCACTGCCCATCGGGTACGCGGTCTGGCTCAGCTTCCGCAAGGTGCACGTCTCCGGGCTCGGCCTGGGCGCCGGCGCCCGCAGCGAGGTCTGGGCCGGCCTGGAGAACTACAAGGACGCCCTCACCGACAACGAGTTCTACGACGGTGCGCTGCGCGTCCTCGGCTACGGCTGCATCGTCGTCCCGGTGATGCTGGGCCTCGCCCTCCTGTTCGCCCTGATGCTCGACTCCGAGCGGGTCCGGCTCGCCCCGTTCACCCGGCTCGCGATCTTCCTGCCGTACGCCATCCCCGGCGTGGTGGCCGCGCTGCTGTGGGGCTTCCTGTACCTGCCGGACGTCAGCCCCTTCTACTACGTGCTCGCCAAGCTGCATCTGCCGCAGCCGAACCTGCTGGACGGCGGCCCGCTGTACCTGGCCCTGTCCAACATCGCGGTCTGGGGCGGCACCGGCTTCAACATGATCGTCATCTACACCTCGCTCCGGGCCATCCCCGCCGAGGTCCACGAGGCGGCGAAGCTGGACGGCGCCACCCCGCTGCAGACCGCGCTCAGGATCAAGATCCCGATGGTCGCGCCCTCGCTGGTGCTGACCTTCTTCTTCTCGATCATCGCGACGCTCCAGGTCTTCAACGAGCCGATGACCATCAAGCCGTTCACCAACTCCGTCAACCTGAGCTGGAGCCCCCTGATGAAGGTGTACCAGGACGCCTTCCGCCGGGGTGACATCTACTCGGCAGCCGCCGAGGCGACCCTGATCGCCATCGCCACGCTGGTGCTGTCCTTCGGGTTCCTGCGGTCCGCGAACCGCCGCAACAAGCAGGAGGCAGCACCGTGAGTTCTCTTGCCGTCCGCAAGGCCGCCCCGGCGGCCGGCACGACGCCCGGCACCGCCCAGGGACCGCCACTGCGCCGCCGGATCGCCCTGATCCCGACGCTCACCCTCCTCCTCGGCGCGGTCTACACGCTCCTCCCGGTGGCCTGGGTGGTGATCGCGTCCACCAAGTCCGGCAGCGAACTGTTCTCCACGTTCACCTTCCTGCCCGGCTCCGGCTTCGCCGACAACCTCAAGGATCTCAACGCCTACCGTGACGGCATCTACTGGAAGTGGATGGGCAACTCCGCCCTGTACGCCGGTCTCGGTGCCGTGGTCTCGACGGGCGTGTCGGCGTTCAGCGGCTACGCCCTGGCGACCTACCGCTTCAGGGCCCGCGAGACGATCTTCAACGTGCTGCTCGCCGGCGTGCTGATGCCCCCGGTCATCCTCGCCATCCCGCAGTACCTGCTGCTCGCCAAGGCGAACCTCACGGACTCCTACCTGTCCGTGCTGCTGCCGCAGATCCTCTCCCCGTACGGCGTCTACCTCTCCCGGATCTACGCGGCCGCGGCCGTGCCGTCCGACGTGGTGGAGGCCGGGCGGATGGACGGGGCGAGCGAGTGGCGGATCTTCACGCGCATCGCACTGCCGATGATGATCCCCGGCATGGTGACGGTGTTCCTGTTCCAGTTCGTTGCCGTCTGGAACAACTTCCTGCTGCCGTACATCATGCTCAGCGACGACGAGAAGTTCCCGCTCACGGTCGGTCTGTACACCCTCCTGGAACAGGGCGCCAGCACCCCGGCCCTGTACACCCTGGTGATCACCGGCGCGTTCCTGGCCGTGCTGCCGCTGATCGCGCTCTTCCTGGTCATTCAGCGCTTCTGGAGCCTTGACCTGCTGTCCGGGGCCGTAAAGTCATGACCATGAGCAGCAGTGCGGGGGGCAGGCGCAAACCGCCGACGATCCATGACGTGGCGCGCGAGGCCGGTGTCTCACGGGGCACCGTCTCGCGGGTGCTCAACGGCGGGCACTACGTCAGCCCCGCCGCCGCGGAAGCGGTCAACGACGCCATCCGCAGGACGGGTTACGTCGTGAACCGGCACGCCCGCTCGCTGATCACCGGGCGTTCGGACTCGGTCGGCTTCCTGCTGACCGAACCCCAGGAGAGGTTCTTCGAGGACCCCAACTTCAATGTCCTGCTGAGCGGTTGCACGCAGGCGCTGGCGAGCCACGACATCCCGGTGCTGCTGATGCTGGCGGGCACGAAGGACGAGCGGCGGCGGATCACGCGGTACATCACCGCCGGGCACGTCGACGGGGTGCTGCTGGTGTCGAGTCACTCCGGTGACCCGGTCGCGCAGGAACTGCGCGAGGCGGGCGTGCCGCTGGTGGCCTGCGGCAAGCCGATCGGGCTCGGCTCGAAGGTGAGTTACGTGGCCGCCGACGACCGTGACGGCGCCCGTGACATGGTCCATCACCTGCTGTCGCTGGGGCGCCGCCGGATCGGCATGATCACCGGCCCGCTCGACACCCCGGGCGGTGTCGAGCGGCTCGCCGGGTACAAGGAGGTCCTCACCGAGGCGGGCGTCGAGATCGACGAGGCGCTCGTGGTGTCCGGGGACTACAGCAAGGCGAGCGGTGAGGCGGGGGCGGAGCGGCTGCTCGCGCAGGCCCCGGACATGGACGCCGTCTTCGTGGCCTCCGACCTGATGGCGCAGGGCGTGCTGGCGGTGCTGCAGCGGGCCGGCAAGCGGGTGCCGGATGACATCGCTGTCGGCGGCTTCGACGACTCCCCGGCGGCCACGGCAGTGACCCCGGCGCTCACCACGATCCGCCAGCCCTGGGACCGGATCAGCACCGAGATGGTCCGCGTGCTGCTCGCCCAGATAGGGGGCGAGGACCCGGCGGCGGTGATCCTGCCGACGGAGCTGGTGCGGCGCGAGTCCACTTGAGCGGCGGGCGCGGTCCGGGGTGGCGGGGCACGATGTCGGGCGGCTGCGGCCTTGTGGGGGCTGGTCGCGCAGTTCCTCCCCCAGCCTTCGGCCGGGGGTATCCCCAGCGCCCCTTCGGGGCGCTTTCGGCGAGGTTCGCAACCCGGTCAGGATTGGAGAAGCCGGGGTGGGCTGCCGCGTCCTAGCGTGGGGTCACCGGCCGGAAAGCGCCGGTTCCCTTATCGCGAGGAGCGAGAACGCCATGAGCGAAGGCGTGCAGACGATCATCTACCCCGTCAAGGACGCGGCGCAGGCCAAGGCCTTGTTCAGCGCGTTGCTGGGCGTCGAGCCGTACGCCGACGAGCCGTACTACGTCGGGTTCAAGGCTGCGGGGCAGGACGTCGGCCTCGACCCGAACGGGCACGCCCAGGGACTGACGGGGCCGACGCCGTTCTGGCACGTCATCGATCTGCGGGAGCGGCTGGCGGCCCTGCTGGCGGCGGGAGCGGAGCTGGTCCAGGACGCGCGGGACGTCGGCAACGGCCGGCTGGTCGCCTCGGTGAAGGACGCCGACGGCAACATGGTGGGCCTGATCCAGGACCCGGTGGCCTGAGGACCGGCCGACTGCTTGCACCCGCACTAGTTGCGCACTCAACAATTGGCCTGATCGGTGTTACGGTGCGGGTATGGCAGTGAAGACGGCCGAGGCCCGGCTCGAGGAACAGTGGCGGGACATCCTGTCGGTGCACGCGCGCACGATGTGCGAGATCGACCGGGCGCTGCATCCGCACGGGCTGGGCGCGAGCGACTTCGAGGTGCTCGACCTGCTCGCCACCGAGACCCCGGCCGAGGGTGACCACTGCCGGGTGCAGAACCTGGTGGGCCGGGTCCACCTGAGCCAGAGCGCGCTCTCCCGGCTGATCGGACGGCTGGAGAAGGACGGCCTGGTGGAGCGGTCGGTCTGCGTCGAGGACCGGCGGGGCGTATGGGTCGCGCTGACCGCCAAGGGCCGCGCACTGCACGCCGAGGTACGGCCGCTGCAGCGGGCGGTGCTGGGGCGGATGCTCGACGGAACGGACGCCTGAGCGGTTCGCGCCCCAAGGGGCGCGGGGCTGTAGTGCATATGCGGCTGCCGCCGCGTGGGCGCGACCGGCCCCCACCGGCCCGCGGCGAACGAACCACATGTCCCGCGGCGCGCCTGGAGTCGGCCTGAGGCGGGCCGCCGCGGGCTACCGGACTCGAACCGGCTCAGACCTCTCGGTCACAATCTCGGAGATTGAAGCGGCTTTCCCAGCACGCCTTTGCCCGCGGCAGCCGAAAACAGCCTACCCGCGGCCCACCGGCACGACAGGGCGAATTCCGGTGCCCGGCGCGGCGCTAGAGCGCGAGCTCGATCCCGTCGGGGAGGACCTCCACGCCCTCCGCGGCCACCTGGGCGCGGGCCCGGGACGTCGGGTCGAGCAGGGGGTTGGTGTTGTTGAGGTGGGTGTAGATCCGGCGGGTGCGGGGGTGGCCGGCCAGGGCCGCGAGGCTGCCGTGCGCGCCGGAGACCGGGAGGTGGCCCATCGCCGCCTGCCGGGGCCCTGAGCGGACCGTGGTGCCCATCTCGCGGGCGGTGAAGAAGGTGCCGTCCAGCAGCACGCAGTCGGCCTCCGCGCAGAGGTCGTCGAGGACGTCGCTCCACGCGCCGACGCAGGGCGCGTAGAGCAGCACTCCCCCGGTGGCCAGGTCCTCGACGCGGTACGCCGTGACCCAGCGGCCGTCGGCCTCGGCGAGCGCGGCCGGGACGTACGCCGGGACCTTGGCGCCGACCGGGTGGGCGGTGACCACCAGGCCGCCGGCCAGCACGAAGCCGCCGTCGGCCAGGCTGTCGGCCCACTCCCAGGGGGCGTAGCGGTCGAGGGCGCCCCGGGCGGGGGCCAGCACCGTCCGCACCGGCGGGGCCGCGTACACCTTGAGGTCCGGCGCCCCGCGCAGCACGGTCAGGCCGGTGACGTGGTCGGCCTCGGCGTCGGTGAGCAGCACGCCGCGCACCGGGGTGTCCCGGGGGCCCGGTCCCGGCCACAGCGCGGCCGTGACCGTGAGCTGGGCGCGGATGTCCGGGGAGGCGTTGAGCAGCCACCAGTCCCGGCCGTTGCCGGTCAGCGCGACGCACTCCTGGGTCCGGGACGGCAGCTTGCCGTCCCGGGCGGCGGCGCACAGCGCGCAGGCGCAGTTCCACTGCGGGAATCCGCCGCCTGCGGCGGTGCCCAGCAGGACGACCCTCACGACGATCCGCCCCTCTCGGTCTCCCCGGCCCCTGCTGGGATCTTCCCTCAGGACGGGCCGCGCTACCCGCGGGAGGGGGGAACTTCCGGCCGTCCTTCGGAAGGCCGCCGGTCCACCGGGCGAAGCGGCGGAATCGGCTCCGACGCGAAGTCACGGCCACCGGTCCACAGCGCGGGTACGGCGTCGCAGCGGCGGCACAGCGCGTAGGCGACCGCCTCGTAGTTGACCCGCCAGCCGTGGAAGTGCGGCCAGGCCTCCGCGGTGCCGCGTTCGGCATGGAAGCCGGTCTTCTCCAGCATGGTCACGGCCTCCTCGAACTCGCCGTACGTCAGCTCGATGGGGGCGTCCGGGGCCGGGTCGGTGTCGAAGGTCGCCCGTACGGAAGCGGCGATGTCACGGAGCGCGGTGAACCCGGCGCGCAGCACCAGCCGGGCCTCCGGCGGGGCGGTGCGCGGGGCGAGCGCCAGCTGCATGGCGGCCGCGTCCATGACGGCGATCAGGCCGACCAGCCAGCTGCGGTAGGGGCGGGGCGAGCGAAACGCCAGCAGCACCGGGTAGGTGGCGTGGCTCTCCCCCATGTCGGCGGCCAGCCGCTCCCAGGACCGGTACAGCTCGGGCAGCGCGGTCTCGGTGTCGACCAGCCACTGCCGGGCGAGGATCTCCGGGCCCCAGGCGGGTTCGCCGGCCCGGGACTGGAGGAGGGTGACCTCCAGTTCGCGGCGGTTGTAGGCGGCGTACAGCGTGGGCAGGTAGGCGATCTGGAGCGCGATGACAACGGGACCGGTGGCGGCGGCCACGAAGTCGAGCGCGGACAGCCGCAGCCGGGCGCCGCTGGCGAACCCGAGGGTGAACAGGCTGGAGCCGGCCTCCCGGAACGCGGTGCTCCAGGACAGCGGGGAGAAACCGTACAGCAGCATGCCGAAGCCGAGGAACGCCCCGCCGAGCCAGGCGGCGAGCATGCCGACCAGCATGAGCGGGGCGAGCCAGGTCTGTGCGCGGTCGATCGCACGGTAGCCGCCGCGGTGCGCGGTGAAGCAGAGCACGCGGCGCAGGCCCCACCAGAGCCGGTACACCAGCACGGAGTACAGGCCCCGGGGGACCACGAGCGTGCGCAGGATGCTGCGCAGGACCAGGATCAGTACCAGTGCCCCGGCCACCCCGGAGATCCATTCCATGGCGCCATTCTGGCCCGGACGGCGGCCTCCCGGTGACCGGAGCCCTTCGTTCAGCCCGCCGGCCGGGCCAGCAGGGTGCGCACTCCCTCCGAGGTGAGCGTCAGTGCGTGCGCGGAGCTGCCGTCTATGGCGAGCGAGAGGTTGTCCTCGGGCCACTGCGAGGCGAGCGCGCCGAGCGGCACCACGCGGTAGCGGGAGACCGTCGGCAGCAGGCCGGTCAGCTCCCCCTCCGAGGTGAACACGGGGACGACGGGGTCGCCGTCGGGGCGTTCCAGGACGGGCAGGGCGATCATCGTGGGGTCGGTGGTCTCCGCGGCGTCGTCCGGCACCGGGACCAGCACGTCACTGTGGGCCAGGGTGTCCAGCGCGGCGGGGTCCTCGGCGTTCACGGCCAGCGTGTCGAGCGCCTGCTGGGCCGGCGTCGGGAAGTCGTCGTGTGCGGGTGTCTCCATGGCAGATCCCCAGGTAGCGGTGGTGGTACGGGCCGCGGGTCCGGCAGGGTGCCGGGCGGCCACGGCACGCGTACCCGGTCGGGGCCGGGGCATGCGCCGGGACCGGCAGGACCTTCGCCCGGACCGGCAGGGCCTTCGGCGAGGGGTGGTGCGGGGCGGAGTGAGGGGTGGTGCGGAGGCAGTTCCCGGCGGCACGTGCCTCGCGCTCCGTCCCCCGGCATCACTCGCGGCGCGGGCACCGGGGTAGGGGTAGCCGCGGAAGGTGACGGTGTGTGTCCGAACCGTCACCCGTGCGACACGAGAGAAGGAATGCGATGTCGGTCGATACCGGTACGACGCCCGGGGCGGGGGCCGAGGAGCGGGAGCAGCAGAGCCTCGGTACCGCCGCGGCGCGGAATCTCACCACGACGACCAAGTCCGCACCACAGATGCAGGAGATCAGCTCCCGGTGGCTGACGCGAACGCTGCCGTGGGTGGACGTGCCCGGCGGCACCTACCGCGTCAACCGCAGACTCTCCTACCGGGTCGGCGACGGCCGGGTGACCTTCGTGCAGACCGGCGCACAGGTCGCGGTGATCCCCGCCGAGCTGGGCGAACTGCCGTTGCTGCGCGGGTTCGAGGACGGCACCGCGCTGCAGGCGCTGGCGGCCCGGTTCGAGCAGCGGGAGTTCGAGCCGGGGCAGGTGATCGCGGCGGCCGGCCGCCCGGCCGACCATGTGTATCTGATCGCGCACGGCAAGGTGGAGCAGGTCGGGTCGGGTCCCTACGGCGACGAGGCGGTCGTCGGGCTCCTCGCGGACGGCGACACCTTCGGCGGCCATGTGCTCGCCGGACTCGACGGCGGCTGGGAGTTCACGGCCCGCGCGGCGACGGCCACCACCGTGCTGGCGTTGCCGCACACGGCGTACCGGGAGGTGGCGGACCGGCACGCCGATCTGCGGGCGCACGTGGAACTGGCGGGGCTGGACGGGCACCGGGAGACGAACACCTTCGGCGAGGCGGAGATCGCGCTCAGTGCGGGCCATGCCGGCGAGCCGGACATTCCGCACACCTTCGTGGACTACGAGCCGGCGCCGCGCGAGTACGAACTGAGCGTCGCCCAGACCGTGTTGCGCGTCCACACCCGGGTGGCCGACCTCTACAGCCGGCCGATGGACCAGACCGAGCACCAGCTGAAGCTCACCGTGCAGGTGTTGCGGGAGCGCCAGGAGCACGAGCTGGTCAACAACCGGGACTTCGGCCTGCTGCACAACGCCGACCACGGCCAGCGGATCTCCACCCACGCGGGCCCGCCCACCCCCGACGACCTCGACGAACTCCTCGCCATGCGGCGCGACACCACGCACCTGTTCGCCCATCCCCGGGCGATCGCCGCGTTCGGCCGGGAGTGCAACAGGCGCGGCCTGTACTTCGGGAGCGTCGAGCTCGGCGGCCACCGTCTCCCGGCCTGGCGGGGCGTCCCGCTGCTGCCCTGCGGGAAGATCCCGGTCACCGCGGCCCGCACCTCGTCCGTCATCGCGCTGCGGGCCGGTGAGCAGAACCAGGGCGTGATCGGCCTCCTGCAGACGGGCCTGCCGGACGAGAAGGAGCCGGGCCTGAACGTCCGTTTCATGGGGATCAACGAACAGGCCGTCGCCTCCTACCTGGTCACCGCCTACTACTCGGCCGCCGTCCTGGTCCCGGACGCCCTCGGCATCCTGGAGAACGTGGAGGTGTCCCGCTGGGACTAGGCGCTCCGCTGGAAGTGCCGCATCAGGTCGTCTGGCGTCTGCGGCGCCGTCGTGGCTGGTCGCGCAGTTCCTCCCCCAGCCTTCGGCCGGGGGTACCCCCAGCGCCCCTTTCGGGGCGCTGCCGAACCGCAGTGGACTTCAATCGGCCTGCTTAGAGCAGCAGTTCGGCCGTCGTCGTCACCCGGATCAGCGGCCGGTACAGGTCCAGCAGGTGCAGCGCCCTCGCGTGCGAGTCGTCGTCCGCGCCCGCGCACGCGTCCGCGACGACCAGGACCTCGATGCCGGCATCGGCCGCCGGGAGGGCGGTGGACAGGACGCAGCAGTCGGTGCTGACGCCGGCCAGGACCAGGCGGCCGTGCGGGGCGGCCAGGGCGGCGAGTTCAGGGGTCCACTTGCCGAACGTCGGGGCGTCCAGGACGACTTCGGCCTGCTGTGCGAAGTCGTCCGTCAGGCGCCAGAGTTCGGCGTCCGGGGGCTGGAGCGCGAACGGCCACTGCTCGTAGTAGGCCTGCCAGGCTCCGGTGGGGTGTGCGGGGGCGACGAAGCGGGTGAAGACCGTGCGGTTCCCGAACGCCGGGAGCAGGCGTCGTACGCCCGCGGCCGCCTCGGCGTAGCGCGGGGCGGCCCAGGGGCTCGCGGGGTCGGCGAAGACGTGCTGCATGTCGACGACGGCCAGGAGACCGGGCGAGGTGGTCATACGGTCGTCGCCGGGGCGGTGGCCGGCAGGCTCTCCTGGGTCCGGACCCGGGCGCGGCCCAGGGCCAGGGTGCCGAGGAAGCCCAGCGCCAGGGCGGCCAGGACGCCGAGGTTGGCGTACGCCCAGGCGCCGGACTTGCCGCCGAGGCCGAACGGGTCCAGCAGATAGCCCTGCCAGGTCAGCCAGCTCGCGGCGGTGTTGGTGACCAGGCCCCAGCCGAGGGCGGTGGCGGCCACGGTGAGGAGCAGGGGCAGGAGGGGGATGTCGCCGTAGCGGCCGGCGGGGCGGTAGAGGTCGGTCTCGTCGTAGTCGCGGCGGCGCAGCGCCAGGTCGGCGAGCATGATCCCGCACCAGGCGGAGATCGGCACGCCGAGGGTGGTGAGGAAGCCCATGAACTGGCCGAGGAAGTCGTCGGCGAAGAAGACGATGTAGACCGCGCCGGCGATCATCAGGACGCCGTCGACCAGGGCGGCGAGGTAGCGGGGCACGGGCAGACCGGCGGAGAGGAGGGCCAGCCCCGAGGAGTAGATGTCCAGGACCGCGCCGCCGACCAGGCCGAGGACGGCGACGACGGCGAAGGGGACCAGGAACCAGGTGGGGAGGATGGTGGTCAGCGCGCCGATGGGATCGGCCGCGATCGCCTTGTTCAGGGTCTCGGAGGAGCCCGCCAGCAGCAGGCCGAAGACCAGCAGGAGGAGCGGGGCGACGGAGCCGCCGAAGGTGGTCCAGCCGATCACGCCCCGGCCGGAGGAGCCGCGTGGCAGGTAACGCGAGTAGTCGGCGGCCGCGTTGACCCAGCCGAGGCCGAAGCCGGTCATCATGAACACCAGCGCGCCGATGAACTCCTGGGCGGAGCCGGACGGGATCGCGCTCACCGCCGCCCAGTGGATGTGGTCGGCGACGAGGACGACGTAGACGACGGTGAGGACGCCGGTCACCACCGTGATCACGGTCTGCAGCCGCATGATCAGGTCGAAGCCCATCACGCCGCCGACCACGGTCAGCGCGCAGACCACGATCAGCGCGACCACCTCGGTCTCGGTGCCGCCGCCCCAGCCGAGCCGGGTGAAGACGGTCGCGGTGGCCATGGTGGCAAGGGCGATCAGGACGGTCTCCCAGCCGACGGTGAGCACCCAGGAGACGACCGACGGCAGCCGGTTGCCCCGGACTCCGTACGCGGCCCGGCTGAGCACCATGGTCGGTGCCGAGCCCCGCTTTCCGGCGACCGCGATGAAGCCGCAGAGCAGGAAGGAGACGAGGATGCCGAGGACGCCGGCGGCGAGCGCCTGCCAGAAGGAGATGCCGAAGCCGAGCGCGAAGGCGCCGTAACTCATCCCGAGGACGGAGACGTTCGCGCCGAACCAGGGCCAGAAGAGGGTGCGCGGGGTGCCCTTGCGGTCGGCGTCGCCGATCACGTCGAGCCCGTGGGTCTCGACCTGGAGCTGTCTGCCGGGTTCCCGTGTGTCCGCCATCGTCGGCCCATCTGTCCAGGTGTGTTGGCTGGAGGCTAGGTCGGCCGCAGTCAGGGGTCAAGGACAAATGATCAGCCGGGACCGACACGGCCGGCCCACTCCGATTTGACACCTCCCATGATCCACTCCAGTCTGTGCTCATGAAATCCATTTTCAACAAGTGGGGCGGCTAGCCATGCGAGTCGCCTTCGTCGGCAAGGGCGGCAGCGGCAAGACGACGCTGTCGGCCCTCTTCACCCGTCATCTGGCACGGTCCGGCGCGCCCGTCGTCGCGATCGACGGTGACATCAACCAGCACCTGGCCCACGCCCTCGGCCTGGACGAGGACGAGCTGTTCGCGGCGCCGCCGCTGAGCGCGCGGACCGGTGAGATCAAGGACTACCTGCGCGGCACCAACCCCCGGATCTCCTCCCGGGCGGCCATGGTCAAGACGACACCGCCGGGGCACGGCTCGCGGCTGCTGAGACTGCTGGGCGACGACGAGGTGCACTCCCGTCACGTCCAGGAGGTCGGCGGGGTGCCGCTGATGGTCACCGGGGCGTTCGCCGGGAGCGACCTCGGGGTGTCCTGCTACCACTCCAAACTCGGCGCGGTGGAGCTCTACCTCAACCACCTGGTGGACGGCCCCGGCGAGTACGTGGTCGTCGACATGACGGCAGGGGCCGACGCCTTCGCCTCCGGTCTGTTCACCCGCTTCGACATGACCTTCCTGGTGGTCGAACCGACCCGCAAGAGCCTGTCCGTGTACCACCAGTACCGGGACCACGCGGCCGAGTTCGGGATCCCGGTCGCCGTGGTCGGCAACAAGGTGACCGGCGCCGACGACCTCGCCTTCCTGCGCGAGCGGGTGGGCGCGGACCTGCTGGCCCACTGCGAGCTGTCGCCGCACGTCCGCGCCCAGGAACAGGGGCGTGGCAGCGGTGCGCTGGAGCCGCACAACTCCCGGGCCATGGACCGGCTGCGGGCCGCGGTGGACGCGCGCCACAAGGACTGGGACGCCTTCCAGCGGCACGCCGTGGAGTTCCACCTGCGCAACGCCGCCGCCTGGGCCGACGCGGCGACGGGCCAGGATCTGGCCGCCCAGGTCGATCCGGACTTCCGGCACGGCCCGGCGGCACTGCCCGCCCTCGTCTGAGCCGCCGATCCCGCGCCTCGCGGATCCCATCTGCACAGACCCTCCTGAACACCCCCTTCCCGTAACCCCATTGAAGAGAACAGGACACCGTCACATGTCGCTCGACGTCTCCCCGCAGCTGCTCGCCGAAGCCGAGAACGGCGCGGTGCGGGAGGAGGACTTCATCGCAACCGTCCGTACCTCACTGCCGTACGCGTACGACCTCGTCGCCCGGCTTGCCGCCGAACTCCGCGGCAGCACCGCCGAGTTCGCCGACAACCAGACCCCGCCGCCCTCGGAGCGGGAGCGCGGGCAGCTGCTGCGGGCGCTGTCCTCCGACGCGATCCGGGGCAGCCTGGAACGGCACTTCGGGGTGGCCCTCGCCTTCCAGAACTGCCACCGGGTCGCGGTGTTCCCGCCCGGCGCGCGGGGCGGCGAGACGCACACCCGCTTCACCTCGACCCGCGCGCAGATCCTGAACCAGTCGCCGGAGTTCCGTGACTGCTGAGGTCCCGCCGGGCGGCCCCACGAAGGCCGCCCGGCAGCGCGGTGCACCGCTTCACGCACCGACCTCGGCGGCGCGGAATCCGTCGGCCCGCAGGCTCCGGGAGACCGCGTCGGCCGCCGCCCGGACCTGCGGGGCGAGTCTGAGCGGCTGGACGGCCTCGACTCGACCGAACACGCCCACGGCGGCGATCACGGCCCCGCGGGAGTCGCGCACCGCCATCCCGAAGCCGTCGCGCTCCTCGGTGAGCGTGCCGCGCATGACGGCGTGACCCGCTCGCTGCTCGACAACCCGACCCCGGCCCAGCGCGACCTGCTGGCACCGCTGCGCTACAACGGCTCGACGGTGATCCTGCACACCGACCCGTCCGTGATGCCGGCCGGCCGGGACCGCTGGGAGGCCTGGAACTACGGCAAGGTCACCGTCGACGGGCAGCCGCGCACCTATGTGGCGTACTACATGAACAAGCTGCACGGCTTCGAGTCGGAGACGGACTACTTCGTCACCCTGGACTACCCGCTGGAGGTCGACGAGGCGGCCGTCATCTGGCGGTTCCACTACGAGCACCCGGTGATCGACATGGCGATGCGCACCGCGCAGCAGACCATCTACGCGGTCAACGAGGGCCCGCGGGTGAAGCTCTGCGGCTCCTGGTTCCACTCCAAGCAGCAGTACTGGGACCAGATCGGTTCCCACGAGGCCGCGTTCTCCTCCGGGAAGGAGGCGGCGGCCCAGCTGCTGCGCGAACTCGGTGTCGGCTAGGGCGTGTGCCGGTGTGCGGACTCGTTCTCCTGGGCCATGCGGCGCAGCGCCATCAGTGCCGGTTCCAGGAGGACGGTCAGCAGCAGGGCGCGCTCGGCGGCCTCCAACGGGTCGTCGATGCCGTCGAGTTGGTCGAGGTCGAGGGTGGCGGTGCGTTCGGCGAGGCGGGCGTAGGGCAGGAGGGTGTGCCAGTCCAACGGGACGCCGAGCGAGCGCAGCGAGGTGATCGTCTCCGCGAGCGTGGTGCGGGCGGGGGCGTTCTGGTGCACCTTCCAGTCGAGTTCCCTGAGCAGCGCGTCGACCTCGGCGGTCTCGGGGGCGTCCCCGGCGGTGTCGGCGGGCAGCCGGATGGCGCCCAGGGCGAGGCCGAGGAGCCGGTGGGTGTCGCCGTCGTGCTCGCCGAGCGCGTCCAGGACCTCGCGGGTCGCGCTCACCGAGAGGCCGCGCACGCCGGTCAGGGCGCGGATCAGCCGGAGTCGCCGCAGGTGCTGTTCGTCGTACTCGGCCTGGGTCGCGGCGGTCTGACGGCCCGTCGGGAGCAGGCCCTCGCGGAGGTAGTACTTGATCGTCGTGACGGAGACGCCGCTGCGGCGGCTCAGCTCGGACATGCGCATCGGGTTCGGCTCCGCTCTCGCGTCGGTATCGGCTCCGTTCCACCGGACGACACCTCGGCACTGGAAATTGGATACCCCTACTGTCTAACATGGATAGTAGAGGTATCCAATTTCTTCCCACGGGAGAAGGCCGCGCCATGCCCACCCTGCGCTGGACCACCGTCAACACCCCCGCACCCGACGCCGAGGCGTTCGTCATGGCGTCCCGTCTGGAGGTCCGCTCGCTCAAGGACGTGCCGCGTTTCTTCGCCAAGTCGCTGGTGGCGTGGAAGCAGGTCACCGGGGCGCCCGGCGCGTACGGCGCCTCGCTGATCGCCGAGCCCCTGAAGCGCACGTTCTGGACGCTGTCCGCCTGGGAGGACAAGGACGCCCTCTACCGGTACGCGCGGACCGAACCGCACAAGTCGGTGATGACCGGGCTGCGCCCCACCATGAAGGGCTCGGTCTTCACGTTCTGGCAGGTCCCGGCGGCCGAACTGCCCATCGACTGGACGGACGCCCGGCGCCGGCTCGCCGAGCAGGAACACGCCGACTCCTGACACCCGCACGCCCGCACTGCCCGCCCGGCACTCCCCCACGCGCCCCGTCGCTTTCGCTGGGAGCCCCCTGCCATGACCCTGTCCGAAGAGAGCCCGGTCCTCGACGAGGAGCCGGCCGCCGCGGTCGCCGCCGCGGGGCGCCGGGTGCCGCTGTGGCTCGCGATCGTCGCGTGCAGCGTGCCGGTGTTCATGGTCGCGCTCGACAACCTCGTCGTGTCGACCGCCCTGCACACCCTCGCCGTCGACCTGGAGGCGAACACCCAGGAACTCCAGTGGTTCGTCAACGCGTACGTGCTGAGCTTCGCCTGCCTGCTGATGACGGGTGCCGCGCTCGGTGACCGGTTCGGCCGCCGGACGGTGTTCGTCATCGGCATCGCCGTGTTCACGCTGGCCTCCATCGGCTGCGGACTCTCCGACACCAGCGCCCAGTTGATCACTTTCCGGGCGGTCCAGGGCTTCGGGGCGGCGGCCGTGATGCCGCTGTCGCTGACCCTGCTCTCGCAGGCGGTGCCGGAGAAGCTGCGCGGGCTGGCGCTGGGCGTCTGGTCCGGGGTGAGCGGGCTCGCCGTGGCCATGGGCCCGGTGGTCGGCGGCGCGGTGGTCGACGGCCTGGACTGGCGCTGAATCTTCTGGATCAACGTGCCGGTGTGCGTGATCGCGATACCGCTGGTGCTGTTCGCCCTGAAGGAGAGCTCGCTGCCGGGTGTCCGCCTCGACCTGGTCGGCATGGTGCTGGCCGCGGCCGGACTGTGCGCGGTGGTGTGGGCGATCGTGCACGGCGAGCCGGACGGCTGGACCTCCGCCAAGGTGCTCGGCGCGTTCGCGGGCGGCGCGGTGCTGCTCGCCGCGTTCGTGGTCCGGGAGTCCCGGACCGACGAGCCGATGCTGCCGCTGTCCTTCTACCGGGTGCGGGCCTTCACCCTCACCAACATCGTCTCGGCGACGATGTACTTCGGTGTCTTCGGCTCGCTGTTCCTGCTCGCCCAGTATCTCCAGATCGTGCCGCCGCGCTCCCCGCTGGAGGCCGGTCTCCGCACCCTCGCCTGGACGCTGATGCCGATGTTCGTGGCCCCGGTGGCCGGTCTGATCACGGACAGGGTCGGCGGCGGACGGCTGATGGCCCTCGGTCTCTTCCTGCAGGGCGTCGGCCTCGGCTGGATCAACCTGGTCGCCGGCACCGACACCGCGTACCCCTCGCTGGTCGGCCCGATGATCGTGGCCGGTATCGGCATGGGCTTCGTGTTCGCGCCGACGGCGGCGGTGGTCCTCGGCTCGGTGGCCAAGGAGCACGCGGGCAAGGTGTCCGGCGCCAACACCACGGTCCGCGAGATCGGCGGCGCGCTCGGCATCGCCGTCCTGAGCACGGTGTTCGTGACGTACGGCAGCACCGAGGGCCCGCAGCAGTTCGTCGACGGACTCCACCCGGCCGTGTGGGTCGGTGTCGCGGTCGTCTTCTTCGGCGCCCTGTGCGCGCTGGGCATCCCGCGCCGGCCGCGGCCGGCGGACGAGCAGGCCTGAGCCCCGCTCCGGGCGGAGGCACCCCTGACGAGGTGCCTGCGCCCGTTCGCGCTCAGCCGACGACGATCTCCGCGAACCGCTCCGCCCCCACGTTGCCGCCGGACAGCACGACCCCGATCCGGCGCGGCAGCGGCGTCACCCGGTGGGCGAGCAGTGCGGCCAGGCCGCTGGCACCGCTCGGCTCCAGAACGGTCTTCAGCCGCTCGAACGCGAACCGCATCGCGTCGCGGATCTGGTCGTCGGAGACCAGCGAGATGTCGTCCACCAGACGCTGGTTGAGGGAGAAGGTCAGCTCGCCGGGGATGTCCGCGGCCTGGCCGTCGGCGATGGTGCGGGGCACCGGGATCGACACCCGGTGCCCGGCCGCCAGGGACCGCCGGGTGTCGTCGCCGGCCTCCGGCTCGACCCCGACGACCCGGATCCCGGGCAGCAGTCCCTTGGCGGCGGTGGCGCTGCCCGCGATCAGCCCGCCGCCCCCGACGGGCACCACCAGGGCGTCCAACTCACCGACCTCCTCGATGAGTTCGAGCGCGGCCGTGCCCTGCCCTGCGATGACGTGCGGGTGCTCGTAGGGCGGGATGAGCGCGAGCCCGCGTTCTGCGGCCAGGGCCTCGCCGATGGCGACCCGGTCGCCGGTGTAGCGGTCGTACGTCACGATCTCCGCGCCGTATCCGGCCGTCGCCTCCAGCTTGGCGCGCGGGGTGTCCTCGGGCATCACGATGACGGCGGTGGTGCCGAGTTCGCGGGCGGCGAGGGCGACGGCCTGGGCGTGGTTGCCGGAGGAGTAGGCGGCGATGCCCTTGGCGAGCTGCTCGGCGGACAGCCGGGACGCGGCGTTGTAGGCGCCCCGGAACTTGAACGCGCCGATGCGCTGGAGGTTCTCGCACTTCAGGAAGACCTCGGCACCGACCAGCTCGTCCAGGGTGCGCGAGCGCAGCACGGGGGTGCGGTGGGCCACTCCCTTGATCCGCGCCGCCGCGTCGTGCACGTCCTGGAGGGTCACGGGCGGGGTGTCGGGCATGTTCGTCCTCCGTTCTGGGCGCCGCGGGGCGCCGGATGGGTGTCGACCACATCAAATTATCGTCCGGTCCACGCCCTCCAGCGCCCCGCACCGGCCGGCCGTCTGCCCGGAGCGGGCCGGCCGCGCTAGCCGATCTCCACGACCCGTGCCCAGGCGGGCGGTGCGTCCGGTACGTAGTCGGGGTCGTCCTCCTGCCACGACGTGTCGCTGTACTGCCGGGGGAAGAGACCCACCACCGTACGGCAGGCCGGCTGCGCCTCCGGCCAGGGCGTCTGCCCGTCGGTGAGGGCCACCACCACGTCCGGGGCCGGCCGCGCCCGCAGGGCCCTGGCGAAGCCCGCGCGCAGGTCCGTACCGCCGCCGCCGACGAGCGCGATGCCCTCCGCACGGCACAGCGGCTGCACGGTCCGGGCGGCCGCGTCGCAGGACAGCACGGAGACCAGGTCCCGGCGGCCGCCGACGGCGCGGGCGATCGCGGCCACCTCCAGGAGGGCGCTGCCCAGTTCGGCGTCGCTGACCGAGCCGGAGGTGTCGATGACGACCGAGACCCGGGGCGGGCGGCGGCGCAGGCTCGGGAGGATCACGCCGGGCAGGCCGGCCGACCGGCGCGAGGGGCGGCCGTAGCTGTAGTCGTCGCCGGCGCCCGCGGCCGAGGCGGCCGAGCGGACCGCGGCTCCCAGCAACTCCCGCCAGGGCTGCGGCCGGTGGAAGGCCTCCTCCGCCCAGCGCCGCCAGCCCTGCGGGGCGTTGCCCGGCCGGCCGCTGATGGCCTGCGCCACCCGGAACCGGACCCCGTCCCGCTCCTGCTCGCTGAGGCCGTGCGCGCCGTCCGCCCCCAGGTCCCACTCCCGGTCCCGGCCGTCGGCACCGCTGCCGCAGTCCAGCCAGGCGAGGTCCCGGGTCTGCGGCCCGAGCCGGAACTGGCGCAGGTAGTCCTCCATCAACTGGCCTTCGTCCAGCCGCAGCATGTACGGCCGTACGGCGCCCCGGGGCTGCGCCAGCCCGTTGCCGTACGCGTCGTCGTTGATCTCCAGGTCCGCCGCGATGTTCATGCGCAGCCGCTCGCCGGCCCCGGTCAGGCCGCGTTCCCGGGCGACCCGGTCGCTGCGCGCGTGGTGCTCGCGCAGCAGATGGGAGACCTCGTGCACCCACACCCCGGCGAGCTCCTCCTCCGGCATCCGGTCCACGAACGCGGGCGAGACATAGCACCGCCAGTGCTTGTCGACGCCCATCGTCGGCACCTGCCGGGACTCCACGACGTGCAGAGCGAACAGGGCCGTCGCGAGGTAGGGCCGGGCCCGGGCGGCCTGCAGCCGGGCGGCGTAGAGCTTGTCCAGGTCCAGCGCCCCGGCCGGTTCGGCCGTCATCGGCCCACCTTCGCGGCGACGCGTTCGGCCGCCCGGTCGGCACGCCGGGACACGGACACCGCTCCGGCGAGGCGTTCGATCGCCGCCGGGACGTCCCAGTCGTCCCGGCGCAGCGCGGCCAGGGTGGTGGCGGGGACCACCACCAGGTCGGGCGCCCCGGTGTCCAGCGCGCGCACCAGCAGGGCCCAGGCCGCGTCCCAACGGGCCCGGTCCGGCCGTTCGCGGACCGCCGCGACCACGCCGTCCAGCACGGCCTGGCGCAGGTCGCCGCGCTCGGGCAGGTCGGCCGCGTCCGGGTCGGCGAGCAGCGTCTCGGGGTCGGGGAGCTCCATCAGGTCGACGCTCGCCAGCAGTTCGAGCCCCGGCCCGTCCCCGACCGTGCCCCTCACCAACAGGGAGAGCACGTCCCGGGAGGAGCCGGCGGCGTGCGCGAAGGCGACCAGGCGCAGCGTCATGTCCCAGCTGCGGGGCGACGGCCAGGCGCCGCCCCGCCGCATCTCGCCGCTCGGCAGCCGGTGGACGAGGGTGGGCCGGGTGGCGAGCAGGCCGCACACCGCGCGGCGCGCGAAGTCCACGGCGGCGGGCAGCCGGTCGGGGTCGAGCCGGGGCAGGGTCGCCCGGGGCCAGGTGCCGCCGAGGCCGCGGACGACGACCTCGTGGTCGTGGGCCCACTGCAGATGCACGAACCGGTTGGCCAGCGGCGGGCTCAGCTCCCAGCCGTCGGCCGCCGAGGAACGCGGGTTGGCCGCGGCCACGATCCGTACGCCGGGCGGGAGCCGGAGGGCGCCCACGCGGCGTTCCAGGACCAGCCGGAGCAGGGCGGCCTGGACGGCCGGGGGCGCGGTGGACAGTTCGTCGAGGAACAGCAGGCCCCGGCCGGCCCGCACGAGCCGCACCGCCCAGTCCGGCGGGGCCATCGGGACGCCCTGGACGGCCGGGTCGTCGCCCACGACGGGCAGGCCGGAGAAGTCGGACGGCTCGTGCACGCTGGCGATCACCGTGGTCAGCGGCAGGTCGAGCGCCTCGGCCAGCCGGTTCAGGGCGGCGGTCTTGCCGATGCCGGGCTCGCCCCACAGGAGGACGGGCAGGTCGGCGGCGACGGCGAGGGTGAGCGCCTCCAGCTGGATGTCGGTCCGGGGTTCGGTGGCGGAGTCGCCGAGCAGACCCGACAGGGTGTCGGCGACGGCGAGTTGGTCAGAGACGTGCAGAGGCATGAGAGATCACCTGGGGGTGTGAGGAGAGAAGTGGACGGGTGTCAGCGTCGGCCGGAAAGGCGCGGGCCGAGGCGCGGGTCACGGACGGACCGGCGGCGCCGGGTGCGGACGGGGCCGGTGCGGGATCCGGTGAGGCCCGCCCGGTAGAGGCCGTAGGCGATCCGGCGTCGCGCGGCCGCCTCCAGTTCGTCCTTCAACGGGCCGTCGCGCAGGACCGCTTCGGGCCCCAGCAGTCCCTCGACGACGGCGAGCGCGCCGGCGATGTCCCCGTGGTCGAGGCGTTCGCGGACGCCGGTGAGGCAGTCGGGACGGCGGTGCGCCTCGTCGATGACCCGCAGACAGGGCAGCGGCGGGCCGCCGAACGCCACCAGCAGTTCCTCGCGCCGCAGTTCGTCCGGGGAGTGGTCCAGCGGGGACAGCACCCCGTCGACCATGCCGATCCGGTGCCGGACGCCCCGGCACTCCACGAGGCGTGCCTGCCGGGCCGGGTCGGGGTACGGGTCCCGGGCGGCCGGTGCGTGCCCGGGGACGAGGGCGCCGACGACCAGCGGGTGCAGCCGCCCGGCATCGACCAACCCGGCGCGCAGCAGCTCCAGATCGGGGAGCGTCCAGGTCGCCGCGTCGGGCAGGACCAGCGGGGCACCGGGGCCGAATTCCCAGCTTGCGGTACCCCGCCCTCCGGTACCCCGGCCGGTGGTGTCCCGGCCTGCGGTCACGGTCCCGTCGGCCGCTAGGTGCAGCGCGAGCCGCTGCCGACGGCCCAGGCGTACGACGACGGTCCCGCTGTCCCGCCCCTCGGCGCCCAGTACGATCCGCGCCTCGTCCGCCCACCGTTCCGTGGCGCACAAGGGCCCTTCGTGGCCGGGGAGTTGCTCGGCGAACGTGAACCCGTGGGCGTACGCGAGCCATTCGCCACCCGCAGGCCCGTCGCCGTCCGCAGACCCGTCGCAACCAGCAGGCCCGTCACTGATCGCACGCTCATCGCCGACCGCACGCCATGCGCCGCCCACGGATCGGTCGGCGCCCGAGCGGGTCCGCAGTTCGCCGGCGGCGCCCGCGTCCCACAGATGGCGGTGCAGGTCGAAGCGGAACCGGCGGCTGGGGCGCGGATGCGGATGCCACGGGGCGCCGGGCTCGCCCAGCGTGCCGTCCCACACCGCGAGGCTGATCCGCTGCCCGCCGTCCGCCCAGGCGGGCGGTGTCCGGACCACGAGGCACAGGGAGCCTTCCCCGGCGTCGTACCGAGCGAGCGGCATGGTCAGCCCCGGCCGCAGCAAGCCGTCGGGCGCGATCCTGGGCAGATGCCAGCGCAGCAGGTCGGGCGCCAGCCGCCGCAGGTCGGCACGGATCCGATCCCGGACGTCCCGGCCGCGGGCCCGGGCCAGTGCGCGCAGATCGAGGTCGAGGTCGAAACCGGCGGCGGCGCACGCCCCCGCCCAGTCGCCGGTGTTCCGGCGGGCGGTCGCGGTCTCGATCATGGCGGGCGGCACGGCGAACTCGCGCACGCGCCGCCACAGGGAGAGGTGGGTGTCCCCGGTCGCGAAGTGAGTGGCCATCAGCACTCACCTGAAGCGGACGGGACCCCCGATCTGACAGCAGAATGAGTGGTCATCGCGGGGAGCATACGGCGCCGTCACCGAGGTCCGCCAGGCAATTACGCACGGGCCCGCACGAGGCCCGCACGTGACGCGGATCACCCCGCCCGGGTGCAGCGTTCTGCCGCCCCCAGGGCCTTTTCCCAGGTGTAGGCAGCCGGGGAGAGCGGGGACCGTGGGAATGGAGCAGGCTCGGGCCGGTGAGTACGACGAGTTCGTGGCGGCCCGCTGGTCGGGGTTGTTCCATCTGGCCCGTCTGCTCACCGGTGGCGATCGGCATCGGGCCGAGGATCTTTTGCAGGAGTCCTTGGTCCGGTTGTGGTTCGTCTGGCCGAAGATCGCCGACGAGGCGCCGGAGGCGTACGTCCGCAAGGTCCTGGCGCGCGCGGCGGCCCGTTCGGCGCGGCGCCGGTGGTGGGGCGAGCGCCCCGTCGAGGAGCTGCCCGAGGTGGCGGCGGCCGGCGACGTGTCGGCGATCGTCGCCGAGCGTTCCCGGCTGGAGACCGCGCTCGCGCTGCTGACCCCGCGTCAGCGGGCCGCGGTCGTCCTGCGCTACTACCAGGACCTGCCCGACCGGCAGGTCGCGGAGGTGCTGGGGTGCCCGGTGGGCACCGCCCGGTCGCACGCGGCGCGCGGGGTGGCCCGGCTGCGGGAGCTGCTGGCGGACGCCATCGAGCCGGTGGGGTGAGGGAGAGGCCATGGATCACTTCGAGCGGCAGTTGACACAGTTGATGCACGGCGACCGGGAACCGGCGGCGTTCGAGCCCCGGCACCGGGCGCGACTGCGGGCCGGTGTGCAGGCGCGGCGGCGGGTCCGGGCGGCCCGGCGGGCGGCCGGCGGTGTCCTCGCGGCCGCGGGGCTCGGCCTCGGCCTGTTCCTGTGGCCCCACACCGGTGTCCGTGACGAGCCGAGCGCACCGCACCCCTGGCCCGCGACCAGCCCCACCGACCGTACGGCCCCGACGCCGGGCCCCTCCCCCAGCGCGCCGCCCTCCGGCGCCACGACCTCGGCCCCGCCACCCACGGACACCACCGCGCCCCAGGACACCCCGTCCTCCACGAACGGGCATACCGCCTCGTCCACGCCGACCTCGACCGCGACGGCGTCGTCCACCCCGGACGCGGGCACGACCCAGGGCGCGACGGAGGGCTCGTCCGGGAGTTCGACCGCCACCACGTCACCGCCGTCGGCACCCGCGACCGAGAGTCCCGACCCGTCGAACGGCTCCTCGGCCGCGGCCGGCTCGGCCGGATAACAGGCGGCCCGCAGGCCGCGCCCTCCCCTCACCCACCCCACCACCGGGGGTGCCTTCGGCACGCCCCGAGAGCGAGAACGAATGCGAAAAAACGTAATGAATCATCCTCGGGTCGCGCTCCCGGTCCCCGCGCCGCCCGCTCCGCCGCACCACGAGGAGCCGGTACTCGACCTGGCCGTACCGGTGTTCAACGAGGAGACGGACCTGGAGCCGAGCGTGCGGCGGCTCCACGCCTACCTGCGGGAGACGTTCCCGTACCCCTTCCGGATCATCGTCGCCGACAACGCCAGCACCGACGCCACCCCCCTCATCGCGGCCCGGCTCGCCGCCGAGCTGCCCGAGGTGGAGTGGATACGGCTGGCCGAGAAGGGCCGCGGCCGGGCGCTGCGGGCCGTCTGGTCGGCGTCGTCGGCGCCCGTGGTCGGCTATCTCGACGTGGACCTGTCGACCGGGCTCGCGGCGCTGCTGCCGCTCGTCGCCCCGCTGCTCTCGGGCCACTCCGACCTGGCCATCGGCACCCGGCTGGCACCCGGCGCCCGGGTGGTGCGCGGCCCGAAGCGGGAGGCCATCTCCCGCTGTTACAACATCCTGCTGCGCTGCACGCTGTCGGTGGGGTTCTCGGACGCGCAGTGCGGGTTCAAGGCCGTACGACGGGACGCCGCCGCACGGCTGCTGCCGCTGGTGCGGGACTCCGCGTGGTTCTTCGACACCGAGCTGCTGGTGCTCGCGGAGCGGGCCGGGCTGCGGATCCACGAGGTGCCGGTCGACTGGGTGGACGACCCCGACAGCCGGGTCGCGCTGCTGTCCACGGCGCTCGCCGACCTGCGCGGCGTCGCGCGGGTCGCGCTGTCACCGGCCCGGGGCGCGCTGCCGCCGGGGCGGCCACCACGGCCGTACGCCGTCCCCGCGGCCGTCCTGGCTCTCGCCCATCTGCTCCTGTACGCGGCGCTGCGCCCGGCCGCCGCCGGGCAGGTGGCCAGCGCGCTGTCCCTCCTGGCCTGCTGGACGCTCGCCGTGCCGGTCCGCGGCCGCCTCCCGTGGCCCGCCCCGGACGCCCCGCCCGCCCTGCCCGCCTTGGCCGCCCGTCTGGCGCTGACCGCCGGTGCGCTCGCCGTCCTGCGGCACACGGTCCCCGCCGCCGGACTCCGCGCGGAACTGGCCGCGCTCGCCGCCGCCCACGTGTCCCTCGTCGTCGCGCGGTCGGCCTTGCGCGGGTGGAGTCGCCGGACGGGGTCCGCGGCCTCATGACCACGCCCCTGAAGAGCACCGCGCCACCCCGCCCCGCCGTCTCCGGAATCGCCGCACCGGAGCTCGGCCGGCGCCTGCGCGACACGGTCCGCCGCCATGGCCCGGTCCTCGCGCTGTTCGGCGTGCTGAAGCTCGTCGGCTTCGGCTCCTTCATGTATCTGCTGGACTCGGCCGGGGACTTCCGCAGGAAGCATCCGCGGTTCGGGGGCGGTGCGCACACCTGGGACGTGCTGGGCACCTGGGACGGCTGGTGGTACCAGCAGATCGCCCTGCACGGCTACCACCCGGCACTGGTCCCGGTCCCCGGCGCCACCGGCCTGATCACCCTCCAGGGCAACTCGGCCGCGTTCTTCCCGCTCTACCCGGCGCTGATGCGGGTGGTCATGGAGGTCACCGGTCTCGGTCCGTTCGGGGCCGGGCTGCTGGTGTCGGTCGTGGCGTCGTTCGCGGCGGCGCTCGGGATCGCCGCCGTCGCCGCGTGGGTCGGCGGCCCGCGGGCGGGCCTGGCGGCGGCCGGGCTGTGGGCCGTGTGGCCCGGCTCCGGCGTGGAGTGGGCGGTCTACTCGGACTCGCTGTACGTGGCCCTGGCCGCCTGGGCCCTGTACGCCGTGCTGACCCGCCGCTGGCTGACGGCGGGGGTGCTGACCTTCGCGGCCGGCCTGAACCGGCCCACCGCCGCCGCCCTGGTCGCCGCGCTCGCCGTGGCCGCGCTCCTCGCGCTGCGCCGCCGCACCGACGGCGTCGCCCGTCCGCTGACCGCGATGCTCGTGGCCCCGCTGGGTCTGCTCGGCTACCTGGGCTGGGTGGGCCACCGCATGGGCGACTACGGCGGCTACTTCGCGCTCCAGTCGGGCGCGTGGGGGCACGAGTTCGACTACGGCAGGCAGACCCTGGACGTCCTGACGTCCGTCCCCGTCGGCCACTTCGGGTATCTCTTCGCGCTTCCCTTCGCGGACGTCATCGGGGTCGGGGTGGTCCTGCTGGACCTGGCGCTGCTGCCGCTGTTGTTCCGGCTGCGGCCGCCGGCGGTACTGGTCGTGCACACGGTGCTCACCCTCGCCCTGGTGCTGGGCAGCCAGCAGTACTTCGCGAACGTCTCGCGCTATCTGCTGCCCGCCTTCCCGCTGTTCGTCCCGCTGGCGGTCGCGCTGCGCCGGATCAGCCTGCCCTGCCTGTGTGTTCTGCTGGGCATCGCGGCACTGGCCTCCGGCTCGTACGCGGGCTACGCCCTGTTCGAGCTCGGAGTGCCCTGACGACGGCCCGGTCCCGTCGGACCACGGCTCAGGCCTTCTTGACGGCCACTCCGCCGTAGAAGCCGATCTCCTCGGAGCCGGCCGGCGGGGTGGTGTCCGGGCGCCAGAACGGGACCTGGGTCACGCCGGGTTCGACCAGCTCGAATCCGTCGAAGAACTGCTCGACCCGGGCCAGGGGGCGCAGGTTCATGGAGGCGGTCGCGTTGTTGTAGACGGCCTGGGCCTCGCTGCGGTCGTCGGCGAAGTCGTCGGTGGCGTGCGAGAGGACCAGGAAGCTGCCGGCCGGGAGCGCGTCGCGCAGGGTGGCCACGATCCGCTCGGGCTCCTCCTCGTCGCGGACGAAGTGGAGGATGGCGACCAGGAACAGGGCGACCGGCTGTCCGAAGTCGATGATCCGGCGCACCTCGGGGTGGTCGATGACGGACCGCGGGTCGCGCAGGTCGGCGAGGACGATGCTGGTGGTGCCGGCCCGGCTGAGCAGCGCGTCGCCGTGGGCCTTCACGATCGGGTCGTTGTCGACGTAGGCGACGCGGACGTCCGGTGCCAGACCCTGGGCTATCTCGTGCACGTTCGGCGAGGTGGGCAGCCCGGTGCCGATGTCGAGGATCTGACGGACGCCGCTGTCGATGACGTGCCGGACCGCGCGCTGCAGGAAGCCGCGGTTGGCCCGTACGGAGATCCACACCTCGGGCGCGACGGCGGCGAGCTGGTCGCCTGCCTTGCGGTCCACCTCGTAGTTGTCCTTGCCGCCCAGCAGGTAGTCGTAGATCCGGGCCGGATGCGGCTTGCTGGTGTCGATCTCCACGGACCCGTTGCCGTCCTGCGTCACGTGCGCTCCTCTCAACGGCCGTCCCGGCCCCCCTTGGCCCACCGACGGCTGGCGACAGCTTTCCATATCAACTTCGGTGTCGGCGCACCGAGTTCCCTCGCCCGCCGGCTTCTCCGCCCCCTCCGTCGCCCCTGCTGTCGACCGACCGGGCCGGACTTGACTACCATCGGGCCCAGGTGTCC
Source organism: Streptomyces sp. NPDC047061 (assembly GCF_040643955.1). Taxonomy (NCBI): domain Bacteria; kingdom Bacillati; phylum Actinomycetota; class Actinomycetes; order Kitasatosporales; family Streptomycetaceae; genus Streptomyces; species Streptomyces sp. NPDC047061. Next base: position 561,276 of record NZ_JBEYVI010000001.1, on the reverse strand, counting down.
GGGCAGGTGGCCCGGTTTGGTTTTGGTTGGGGGTTTCTCATGGTCAGTGGTCGTGTGGTGCGGTTCGACAGCTCGCGCGGATACGGGTTCATCGCTCCGGACGGTGGCGGAGAGGATGTCTTCCTGCATGTGAACGACATGCAGATGTCGGAGTCGTACGTCCGCCCCGGCGTGGCCGTGGAGTTCGAGATCGAGGCCGGCGAGCGCGGCCCGAAGGCGTCCGGTGTCCGGCTCGCCCGGGGAGCCGACGTGCGCACGCTCGGGCCGGACGACGACTCGCTGTGCGATCTGCTCAGCGCGGAGGAGTTCACCCGCGAGGTCACCGAGACGCTGCTGGCGTCGGCGCCCACGCTCACCGCGGAGGAGATCGTGCGGGTGCGGGGCGCGCTGGCCCAGTTCGCGAAGAACCACGGCTGGATCGAGGGCTGACCCGCCCGCGGCGGACGGCCGGTTCACGCTTCGCGTTCACGAGTCGCTTTCCCGTGTCGCGTTCACGCGTTCACGCGTCAGGGGAGCGGAGCAGCCGGCCGCCCGCTGTGAGGGCGGCGACCGCCCAGCGGGCCGATCAGGGCCAGGTGGCGCACGGAGCCGGCCGCGGCTCGCAGGGTGGGCCCGAGGGTCTCCGACCCGGTGTCCGCGCGCAGCACACCGGCGGTGACCGTGATTCCGGCCGCGGGCGGGCGCAGGAGCAGCGGCGGTAGTGCCGTTGCCGGGCAGAACAGCCCTATGAACAGGGCGAGTTGCACGCGGCCGGGGCGGGAGGCGGCGTCCGCGAGCATCCGCGGGGCCGAGCCGTCGTCGGTGGCGAACTCGGCGAGGGACTCGGCGACGGCGAGACATCCGAGTAACACCGCCTAGAAGTACGGCAGTTGGGCGAGAAGTCGGCGCGGCCGACGCCAGGTGTCCCGCCATGCCCCCGCACGCATCACGCCGGTCAGCATGACCGCGGGCCCGTCCGATCACCCAAACCTCATCGTGACGAGGGTCACACTCCCGCGGTCGAACTTTGGCGCCCGTCCCGCATCTAGTCCGCGTCGGTTCTCGAACGGCTACGGAGCAACCCCCCTCCAGGGCCGTCCACTTGATTCTGCGATTCGGCAAGGAACATTCAATGGGTTTCATGGCTTATCTGCGCGGCTTCGTCCCCTGGATCGTCGCCGGCGTCGTGTCCGGCGTCGTCGACTGGCGCTGGGGCGCTGTCGCCGGTGTCGTCTCGGGGCTGGTGCTGCTCCTCCAGGACCGCCGTCGGGGGGTCGACCTCGACGCGCTGATCCTGGAGGCCAGCACCATCCTGTACTTCCTGGTGATCGGCGGCGTCTCCCTCAGCAACCCGGACTCGGGGCTGAAGGACCACACGGACGCCCTCTCGTTCGCCTGGCTGGCCGCCACCGCGTGGGGCTCCATGGCGATCCGCCACCCCTTCACGCTGGGCATCGCCAAGCGGCAGACGCCGCGCGAGTACTGGGACATGCCCGAGTTCCTCCAGGTCAACAACTACATCACCGGCTCCTGGGGCGCCGGGTTCACGTTCATCGCCGTCGTCCTGGCCGTCGGCAACGCGGTGGACGCCCCGTCCTGGGTGGGCATCACCGCCCACGTCATCGGCCTGGCCGCCCCGATCGTCTTCACGAAGGTCTACCCCGAGCGCGTGCAGCGGCGGCTGCTGGAGTCCCAGGGCCTGTCGTCCGCACCCCAGTGACCTGTCGCCTCGGCTCCGCACGGCGTCCGGGACTCCGAACGCCGTGCGGCGGGCTGCGCCTCTGCCCGGCCATCGACCGAACGCCCCGGACCTGATCCGCACGGGGCCGGCACCGCCCTGCCGGCCCGGACAAGGAATGCACCATGACCGAAGAGACCACCGCTCCCCTCTACCTCAAGGGCCGCTTCGCCCCGGTCGCCGAGGAGCACACCGCCTTCAACCTCACCGTGCGCGGCACCCTCCCGACCGAACTGGACGGCCGCTACCTGCGCAACGGCCCCAACCCGCTGCCCGACGAGGACAACGGCCACTGGTTCACCGGCCCCGGCATGCTCCACGGCCTCCGGCTGCGCGGCGGAAACGCCGAGTGGTACCGCAACCGGTGGATCCGCGCCCGGGAGCGGGAGGGCCACCCGTTCGTCCGCGAGGACGGCACCTTCGACCTGACCGCGACGCCCGGCAACACCCATGTCATCCGGCACGCGGACACCGTGCTGGCGCTGTGCGAGGTCGGCTTCCCCTACTGGGTCACCCCGGCGCTGGAGACCGTCGGGCCGTACGACTTCGGCGGCAGACTGACCACCGCGATGACCGCGCACCCCAAGGAGGATCCGGTCACCGGCGAACTCCACCTGTTCGGCACCGGGTTCGCCCCGCCCTACCTCACCTACCACCGGGTCACCGCCGAAGGGGAGCTGCTCGACAGCCGCCCGATCGAGGTGCCGGGCCCGACGATGATGCACGACTTCGCCATCACCGAGCACCACGTCGTCTGGATGGACCTGCCCGTCGTCTTGCGGCCCGAACTCGCCGGCCACGGCGGCATGCCCTACCAGTGGGACGACGGCTACGGCGCCCGGCTCGGCATCATGTCCCGCACGCCGGGCAGCACCGAGGTGCGCTGGTTCGACGTCGACCCCTGCTACGTCTTCCACGTCGGCAACGCCCACGAGGACGCGCAGGGGCGGATCGTCCTCGACGCGGTGCGCTACGACCACGACAGGTTCGAGCACGCCTGGGGCGACATCGGCGGGCCCACCGGCGTGGCCGTCGTGCCGGAGCCCGGCCTCGTACAGGCGCCCGCGGTGCTGTACCGCTGGACGCTGGACCCGGCCACCGGCAAGGCCACCGAGCTTCAACTGGACGACCGGGACGCCGAGTTCCCCACCCACAACGAGACCCTCACCGGACGCGAGAACCGCTACCTGTACACGGTCTCCGGCGACGGCATAGCCAAGCACGACCTCACGGGCGGGACCACCCGGGTCCACGCGACGCCCGGCGCCCGCTACGCGGGGGAGGCGGTGTTCGTCCCGGCCGCGACCGGCCGGAGCGAGGACGAGGGCTGGCTGCTGTCGCTCGTCTCCGACGACGACGGCAAGGCCGGTGAACTGCTCGTCCTCGACGCCACGGACCTTTCCGAGCAGGCGGTGGTGGAACTCCCCTACGCTGTCCCCGCGGGTTTCCACGGCAGCTGGCTGCCGGAACTCGGCGACGAGGACTAGCCGGAGCCCGCGAGAACAGAGAGGCCGAGACGATGCGGTTGCTCCGGTCCGGGCGCCGGAAGGACACACCAGCCGATGCCGGTTCGGCACCCGGTCCCGCAGCCGCATCCGTCTCCGCCCCTTCCTTCGCCGGTGCGGCCTCATGAGCCGGGTGACGGCGACCGGCGCGGAGGCCGCGCGCGTCGAGGACGCGGTGCTCACCCGGGCCGCGCAGGCGGGCGAGGTCGTCGCCCTGGGGCTGCTGCTCGAACGCCACCGCGCGGGTATGCGCGCGGTGGCACTTGAGCCTGCTGGGGCCGGGCCCGGACGCCGAGGACGTCCTGCAGGACGCGGCGCTGACCGCGCTGCGGCGGATCGGCGACGTCCGTGATCCGGGGGCGGTGGGCGCGTGGCTGCGGATGATCGTGCGCAACGCCGCGCGCTCCCTGCTGCGGGACGCGGTTCCCGTCCGGCCCATGGAGGAGGGCCTGCATCTGCCGTCCCCGGAGGCAGGTCCGGAGCAGTGGCTGGAACAGAGCGCGCTGCGGGACTGGATCTGGGCGGCGCTGGACGAGCTCTCGCCGACGCTGCGGCTGCCCCTGGTGCTGCGTCACTTCACCACGAGCGTCACCTCGTACGAGGGGATAGCCGGCGTCTGCGGGATCCCCGTCGGCACGGTCCGCAGCCGGCTCAGTCAGGGCCGGGCCAAGCTCGCGGCGGCCCTGGCCGGTACGGCGGACGCCGCGCACGGCGACACCGCGCGGCGCACCCGGGACAGCCGCACGCAGGCCCGGGAGACGCTCGCCGCCGCCGAGAGCGGGCACTTCGGCGCGCTGCTCACCCAACGCTGGTCCCCGGAGGTCGCCCTGTTCAGGGGAGGCGACCGGGTCGGGGGCGGGAACCTGCTGGTGCGTGCCATGGACGGCGACATCGCCGCCGGGGTGCGGCAGCGCCTCGCGCATGCCGTCGCCGGGCGGTCGCTGGCCGTCTGGGAGATGGACATCGTCAACCCGTCCGACGACCCCGGTCACTGCCCGCCCAGCGTGGCCTGGCTGATGACCCTGGACGAGGCCGGCCGTGTGCACCGGCTGCGCCTGTTCCATCCGCGGCCGCTCCGGGCGATGGAGCTGCTCCCGGCACTGTGACCCGTCGGATGCCGGACACGCCGGATGCCGGACACGGCGCCGTGCGGCGAGCAGCAGGCACCGCTCATGCGGTCGCCTGAATGCTCAAGTCGTCGTGATGCGCTCAGCGCACCGGCGAGTCGATCCGTCCGAGGATGCGTTCGGCGTCCTGGCCGAGCCGGCGGAGGCGCTCGGGAGAGAGGTTGTCCACGACGAGGTGACGGACGTTGGCGACATGGGCGGGCGCGGCGGACTCCAGTTTCCGCATGCCGTCGGGCAGCAGGACGGCGTTGGTGAACCGCCCGTCGGCCGGGTCCGGTTCGCGGCGGACGTAACCGCGCTTCTCCAGCCGCTTCACCAGGTGCGACAGCCGGGACAGCGACGAGTTGGTCTCCTCGGCCAGCACACTCATCCGCAGGGTCCGGTCGGGTGTCTCGGCCAGCATCGCCATGGCCATGTACTCGACCATGCTCAGATCCGCGTCCCGCTGCAGCTGGGCGTCCAGGGCCCAGGGCAGCCGGGTGATCAGACGGACCACCGACATCCACGAGGCCAGTTCGGCGGGCGTGAGCCACAGGCCGGCGTGCTCGTCGTCCGGTCGGGTCTGGTCGGGGGCGGTCACGCCGGGAGCGTACCAGCTCACTTGAGCCTTCACGTCATGCACGCGGGGCGCGCGCCGTCCCGGCGGCCGGGTCAGGAGACGGCCGGTCCGGTGAGGTACCGCCCCTTCTCGTCGTACGGCCAGACGTTGGGCAGGCAGCCGTGCATGCCCTTGATCTGCTGCATCATCACGGGCGCCGGCCGCCCCGCGCCCGGGCAGCCGACATGGCCGTGGCCGAGGAAGTGGCCGACCTCGTGGTTGATGATCAGCGCCCGGTAGTCCTTGACGCGCCGGGCGTAGACGGGGGTGGCGAGGAGCCAGCGTCTGAGGTTCACCATGACCTGGTCGGCCACGTTGCAGTTGACCTCGCCGCCGGTGTCCAGCCCGTACTGCCCGCAGATCCTGTCCACCGTCCCGGGCGTCGCGACCCGGACGACGAAGTCGGTCGGACCGCTCGACACCCGTTCGAACGCCGAGCGGCCGTCGGCGGTCCAGCCGCGCCGGTCGGCCAGGATCCGCTCGACCTGCCGGGCGACGTCCGCCGCGGACAGGTCGATGCCGTTCTCGACGTCGACCCGGTAGCGCAGGAGCGTGCCGGAGCCGACCCTGGTGCTGCCGCCGGTCGCGGTGACGAACGTGCCCGGCCCCTTGGCCGGGATCTCCGGCGTGGGCGAGATGCGCGGGGAGGCGGAGGTGGTGGCCGGTCCGGGCGACGGGGACCGGGTGCCATGGGCCGTGCCGGCGGCGCCGAGGAGTCCGGACCGGGCGCGTTCGGTTGGCCCGCCCCGGGTACCGGCGTGAGCCGCCCCCGTACCGGACGGACTCCCGTCGAGGGCCGCGAAGCCGGCGGCACCCAGGACCGCCAGCGCGGCCACCGCTCCCCAGACCGGCCCTCTCCCCTTCCGCCCGCGGGGGACGGCATGGGAGGGACCGTTACGGCGACGGCCACGGGAGGAACGTGCTGTGCGCGTGGTCATGACCGTCAGGCTGTGATCGGAATGTGATCGGACCTGGCGCAAGTGATAACGAAGAGATAACGGACATGGTTCGGCAGGCTTATATGATCATCCCGTAACAAACGCACAGCTGTGCGGATGCGATGCGGATACTGAGCGCATGCCACGCGTTCTGCTGATCGAAGACGACCGTGCCGTGCGGGAGGGGGTGGCCCTCGCCCTGCGCCGCCAGGGCCACGAGCTCGCCGCCGTCGCGACCGGCGAGGACGGGCTGGAACGGGTGCGGTCCTTCCGGCCGGACGTCGTGGTGCTGGACCTCATGCTGCCCGGGATGCCCGGACTGGACGTGTGCCGCCGGATCCGCGCCCTCGACCAGACCCTGCCGATCGTCATGGCGACCGCGCGCGGCGACGACGAGGACATCGTGGTGGGCCTGGAGGCGGGCGCCGACGACTACGTGGTGAAACCCGTGCAGGCGCGGGTGCTGGAGGCCCGTCTGCGCGCGGTGCTGCGCCGGGCGGGCGGCCCGCCCGCCGAGGGCGGCATACCGAAGATCGACACCTACGGCGACCTGTCCGTCGACCGGGCCGGGCTCGCGGTCGCCCGCGACGGGGTGCCGATCCCGCTCGCCCCCTCCGAACTCCGGCTGCTGCTCACCCTGTCCGCGTCGCCCGGTCAGGTGTTCAGCCGGCAGCAACTGCTGGAGGCGGTCTGGGAGCACAGCTACCACGGGGACGCGCGGCTGGTGGACGCCTGTGTGCGGCGGCTGCGCGCCAAGATGGGCGAACCGCCGCGCGAACCGCGCCACATCCAGACCGTGCGCGGCTTCGGCTACCGGTTCGCGGCCCGGTGAGGCGCCCGCGCCTCCCGCAGCTGCGCGGTCTGCGGATCCGCCTGGTGCTCGCCTTCACCCTGGTCGCCGCCGTCACCGCGGCCACCACCGGCGCCCTGACCTTCCGTGAGGCCCGTACCGGCGTGCTCCAGCAGAGCCAGGACGCCGTGATCCAGCAGCTGCGCACGCAGGTCGGCCGCCTCGCCCCGGACCTCGTCTTCCCGCCGGACCGGGCCGCGCTGGCGCGGTTCGCGGCGGACGTGGCCCGCTCCGAGCCCTCCGGCACCTGGCGGGTGCTGGCCACCTACGGCAGCCTGAGCGCCACCTCCGCCGTCGGCGACCGCTTCGAGGAGCTGACCCCGGCCGTGCGCGAGGCCGTCGGCTCCAGCATGGCGACGGTCTTCCAGCGGGTGGCCGTCGGCGACCGCACCGCACTCGTCGTCGGCATGTCGGTCACCTTCGCCGAGGCGCCCGCGAAGGGCGTCTACACCTCCGGCATGCATGTCTTCCTGACGGTGCCGCAGACCACCGAACGCGCCTACGTCGACGCCCTGGTCACCGCCGCCGAACGCGCCGCGGTGCCCGCGCTGACGCTCGCCGTGCTGCTGGCGCTGCTCGCCGCCCGCGGGGTGCTGCGCCCGGTCCGGGCCCTGCGCCACGCCACCCGCAGCATCGCCGAGGGGCGCCTTGACACCCGGCTCGCCGTCGACGGGTCCGACGAACTCGCCGATCTCTCCCACACGTTCAACGAGACGGCCGCCGCGCTGGAGAAGTCGGTGGCCGAACTGCGCGGCATGGAGGCCCGGGCCCGCCGGTTCGCCGCGGACGTGTCGCACGAACTACGCACCCCGCTCGCCGCCATGGCCGCCGTCACCGACGTCCTCGACGAGGACGCCGCCCGCCTGGACCCGGACACCGCCACCGCCGTCCGTCTGATCAGCGAGGAGACCGTGAAGCTGGCCCGGCTGGTGGACGACCTGATGGAGATCTCCCGTTTCGACGCGGGCGCCGCGGTACTGCACCTGGACGAGATCGACCTCGCCGAGTCCCTGCGGCGCACCCTCGACGCCCGCGCCTGGACCGGCCTGGTGGACTGCGAGCTGCCGCCGCCCGGCACCCTGCGCGGCCGCGTCGACCCGCGCCGCCTCGACGTCGTCGTGGCCAACCTGGTCGGCAACGCGCTGCGGCACGGCGCCCGGCCCGTCGCCCTGCGCCTGTACGACGGCGGGGCGCCCGGCGCGGAGCGGCTCGCGGTGATCGAGGTGCTGGACAGCGGGCCCGGGATCCCGGACGACGTGCTGCCGCACGTCTTCGAGCGGTTCTACAAGTCGGACGCCGCCCGCACCCGCACCGAGGGCAGCGGCCTGGGCCTCGCGATCACCGCGGAGAACGTCCGGGTGCACGGGGGCACGGTCCACGCCGCGAACCGGCCCGGGGGCGGCGCCGTCTTCACCGTACGGCTCCCGCTCCCGGCCGGCGAACCGCCCCGGGAGGACCGGTGGTGACCTTCTGGCGCCGGGTCCGCCTCACGCTCCTCGCGCCTGCGGCGGTGTGCGTCCTGGCCTCTTGCGGCATACCCACCACCGGTGTGGTGCAGGCGGGCGGTCCCGCCAGCGGCGTCGTGCCGACGGCGGGGCTGTACTTCGTGCGGGACGGCGCCCTGTTCGCCGTCCGGCGCGAGACCGACGCGCCGGGCGACGTCGAGTCGACGCTGCGGCAACTGCTCCTGGGCCCCACCGACGCGGAGCGGAGCAAGGGGCTGACGACACGCCTGCCCCTGCCCACGGGGATGCCGTCGGCGGTCCCGACCGTCCCGGTGGCGGGCGGGGCCGCCATCGCCGTACCGGAGGCACCCGGCGGGGCGGGCTTGGTGCGGGTGACGTCTCACGAGGACCGGATCTCCGTCGAACTGTCCTCCACTGCAGGCGAGTTGAGCGATCCCGGCCTCGCGGCCGCACAGCTCGCCTGTACGGCGGACGCGGCGCAGCGCACAGCCGACCCCGATGCCGAACCCGCGCCGGTGACGGTCACGCTCCCGGGCGGCCGGCGCATCGAGGGAGCCGCCACCGGGTGCCCCGGCGTCTGACACCCGGCTCATCGCCCGGCCGGCGGCACGATCTCCCTCTTGAGGATCTTCCCGGTGGGTCCCTTCGGGAGGCTGTCCGAGATCCACACCTTCCGCGGGTACTTGTAGGCGGCGACCTGGCCCTTGACGTACGCACGCAGTTCCTCGGCCGTCGCCCGCGCCCCCGGCCGGAGCACGACCGCCGCACCGACCTCCTCGCCGAGGTCGGGGTCGGGAAGCCCGATGACCGCGGCGTCGGCGACGGCCGGGTGCTCGTAGAGCACGTCCTCGATCTCGCGGGGGTACACGTTGTACCCGCCCCGGATGATCACGTCCTTCTCCCGGCCCACGATCCACAGGTACCCGTCCTGGTCCAGCCGGCCGAGGTCACCGGTGTACAGCCAGCCGTCCCGGATCGTGGCGGCGGTCTCCTCGGGGCGCCGCCAGTACCCCTTCATCACGTTGTGCCCGCGCACCGCGATCTCGCCCGTCTCCCCCTGCGGCACCTCCCTGCCGTTGTCGACCACCCGCACCCGGACGCCCGGGATCGGGGTGCCGACGGAGCCGGGCCTGGGTCCGGCCCGCAGGGTGTTGACCGAGACGACGGGCGAGGTCTCCGACAGTCCGTAGCCTTCGAGCACGACGCAGTCGAACGCGGCCTGGAAGTCATGGAGCACCTGGACGGGCAGTTCGGCGCCGCCGGCGAGGCACACGCGCAGCCGGGAGACGTCGTGGCTCTCCCTGCCGGGCTGCCGTACGAGCCTGCTGTACACGGTGGGCACCCCGGCGAAGACGGTCACCCCGTGCGCCTCGAGGATGTCGAGGGTCCGTGCCGCGTCGAAGCGTGGCAGCAGGGTGAGACACGCGCCGAAGGCCACGGCGGCGTTGAGGGTGCAGGTCTGCCCGAAGGCGTGGAACAGGGGCAGTCCGCCGAAGATCACGTCGTCGGCGGTGAGCTGGAACAGTTCGCCGGACGCGATCTCGCAGTTGCGGTCGAGGTTGGCGTGGGTCAGTTCGGCGCCCTTCGGCCGGCCGGTGGTCCCCGAGGTGTAGAGGATGACCGCCGTGTCGTCGTCGTGACGGTCCGTCACATCGTCCAGGGGCGGGGCGGGTTCCAGCAGTTCGTCGAGGGCACCGGGACGGACGACGACCGCCTCCGCGTCCTCCTGCCGCGCACCGGCGTACGCCTCCTCGGCGAAGTCCTGCCAGGCGAACAGCAGCCGGGCCCCCGAGTCCCCGAGGTGGAAGGCGACTTCACGGGACTTGAGCAGGGGGTTCATCGGGACGACGATGCCGCCGGCCCGGAGCACGCCGTAGTGGACGACGGCGAACTCGGGCACGTTGGGCAGCATCAGCGCGACCCGGTCGCCGGGCTTCACGCCACGGTCGCGGAGCAGTCCGGCCATGCGGGCGGTGCTCCGGTCGAGCGCGCGGTAGGAGACCGCGGTGTCCCCGAGGCGGAGCGCGGGGCGGTCCGGGTACGTCCGGGCGCTGTCGGGCACATGGTGGGCGAGGTTCATGACGCGTCCTTCCCAAGCACTTCCCAAGGGCTCGAACGAGCAGAGGCTAGGCCCGGAACGCAGGGAAATCACTGGGCTCGCGGTACGACCCCGGGGACCGAATTGGTGCCGCTGGACCATTCTGCGGCTAGCTTTGAGGCATGGCTGCGGATCATCCAGAGGCCGTGAAACAACTGTCCGTTGTCGCGGAGAACGTAGGGTCACATCTTCCGGAGGTCGGCCGCGACATCGGGGACTACGTTCTTGCCGAGATACCGGAGCTCAGGGGCGACGCGACCATCGTGAAAATCCTCCGGGCGAGCATCTCGGAAAACGCCGGAACGCTGCTGCACGTCTTCGAGAACGACATTCCCCTGGAAAAGGTCGAGGGGCCCGCGGCCGCCCTCGAATACGCCCGGAGGCTGGCCCAGCGCGGAATTCCCCTGAGCGCGCTGATCAGGGCCTACCGGATCGGGCACTGGCGTTTTCTGCAGTGGTGTCTGGACGAGCTCAACCGGCAGGACGCGTCCGAGGACCTGGCCGTCGCCACCAGCCGGCGCATGCTGCACACGAGCTTCGGCTACATCGACCGGGTCACCGAACGCGTCATCGCGGAGTACCAGCACGAACGCGACAACTGGCTGCTCAGCCAGACCGCGGCGCGCGCCGCCCGGGTGCGCGACGTCCTCGCGGCGGGCGACGTCGACCTCGACCGGATCGAACCGGCCCTCGGTTACCGGCTGCGGCAGCATCACCTCGGGCTGGTGGCATGGCTGCCCACACCGAAGGACGGGGGCGAGGGACTCTCCCGGCTGCACCGGATCACCGACGAGATCGCCCGGCGGCTCGGCTGCCCCGCGCGGCCGCTGTTCGTCCCCCGGGACGCGATCGTGTCCTGGGCCTGGCTGCCGCTGGGCCCGGACAGCGACGTCCCCTGGTCCGAGGTGTCGAACGTGCTGGAGCACAGCGATCCCTCCGTCCACATGTGCGCCGGGGGCGTCGGATACGACGTCGAGGGTTTCCGCGCCACCCACCGGCAGGCACTGCGCGTCCAGGAACTCGCGGCCGTGGCCGATCCGGTCCCCCGGTTCACGCAGTTCTCCACCGTGGCTCCCATCGCCCTGATGGCGACGAACGTCGAGGACATCCGCGCCTGGGTGTGGGACGTCCTCGGCCCGCTGGCCCTCGACGACGAGAACAGCGCACGCCTTCGGGAGACCGCGCAGATGTTCCTGGACAACGGCTGCAGCTACACGGCCACCGCGAGCGCCCAGATCCTGCACAAGAACACCGTGCAGTACCGCATCCGCAAGGCGGAGGAGATCATGGGGCACCCGGTCCAGAAGGAGCACACCGATCTGGAGATCGCGCTGCGCGCCGTCCAGTACCTCGGCTCCACGCTGCTGCGCACGGACGCCGAATGAGTCACGGGGGACGCGAGACGTCTCGGCGCTCGTGCCGGCGTCCGGGGTCAGCGGCCTTCCCAGTGCGGCTGCCGGTGTTCCGCGAAGGCGTGGGCGCCCTCCTGGGCGTCCTGGGAGGCCAGGACCGGGTCGGCGATGAGGTCCTGGTCGGCGAAGGCGTCCTCGTCGCTGAAGGACCGCCGCTCGGTGACGACCCGTTTCACGGCCTCCACGGCCAGGGGTGCGTTGAGCGCGATGCTGCTCGCCAGCTCCAGCGCCCGCTGCAGCGCCTGGCCCGGTTCCGTGAGCTCGTTGACCAGGCCGAAGCGCTCGGCGCGCTCGGCCGGCAGGGTCCCGCCGGTGAGGAGCAGTTCGAGCGCGATGTTGTGAGGGATGCGCTCGGGCAGGCGCACCATGCCGCCCTCGGGCGGCACGATGCCGTAGCGGACCTCGGTCTGGCCGAAGGTGGCGTTCCGCGCGGCCACGATCATGTCGCAGGCGAGCGCCATCTCGGTGCCGCCACCCAGCGCATAGCCCTCGACGGCGGCGATCAGCGGGGTCCTGATCCGGGCGCGGGTGATCCCCGCGAAGCCCCGTCCGTCGACGATGGGCTTGTCGCCGGCCGCGAAGGCCTTGAGGTCCATGCCCGCGCTGAAGACGCCGCCGGCCCCGGTGAGGATCCCGACCCTGAGGTCGTCACGGGACTCCAGCTGGTCGAGGGCGGCGGCGAGGGCCCGTGCGGTGGCCCCGTCGATGGCGTTGCGGGCCCGGGGCCGGTCGATGGTGATCACGAAGATGCCGTCGATCTCCTCGGTGCGTACGGTCGGTGCGTTGGTGGCCGTGGTCATGACGTGTTTCCCTTCTCTTCTCTCCCTGGCGGCGGTCCCCCGCGCTCTTGCCTCGTGCCTTCGCCCGATGCCCTCAGGCGACGGCCTCGGCCTTGTGCAGTTGCTCGATCCCGGTGGCGTCGAAGCCGATGTCCCGGAGCACGGAGTCGGTGTGTTCGCCCAGGTCGGGGGCCGGACGCGGCCGGACCTTGGGCTCCTGCTCCAGCCGTACGGGGCTGTCGACGGTCAGATACCGGTCGCTGCCGCCGTCCTCGATCGGGACGAGGATCCCGTTGGCCACGAGCTGCGGGTCGTGCGCGAACTCCTCGATCGTCTGCGCGACTCCGTAGGTGAGGCCCGCGGCGTCGAGCACCTGCCGCCACTCGGCCAGCGGACGGGCCGCGAACGTCTTGTCCAGCAGGCCGGCGATCTCACCGGCGTGCGCACGCCGGCTCTGCGAGTCGGCGTAGCGCGGGTTCTCGCCGGCCTCGGGGTGACCGATCGCCTGGAGGAAGAGGGGGACCTGCTTGTCCTCGTTGGCGAAGGCCAGCAGCAGCCAGCGGTCGTCCGCGGTGCGGTACGCGTTGGCGAGGGCGTTCGGCGGGTCGGTCCTGTCGACCGGACGGGGGGCCTTCCCGCCGACCAGGACGGCCTGCAGCCACATGCCGGCCGCCCAGGCACCCTCGGCGATCAGCGAGGCGGTGACGCGGGCGCCCTCGCCGGTCCTCTCCCGCCGGTAGAGCGCGGTCATGATCCCGGCGAACAGGGTGATCGCCGTCGGGTGGTCGCCCGACCCGAACGCGTTCATGGCCGGCGGTGTGTCGTGCTGGCGGGTGACGTCCATCAGGCCGCTGCGGGCCCAGAACGCGGTCACGTCGAACCCGGGCAGGTGCGCGTCCGGCCCCTCCTCGCCGAAGCCGGTGACGTCGGCGTAGATCAGCCGGGGGTTCAGCGGGGTCAGGTCGTCGTAGTCCAGGCCCAGCTTGGCGCGGGTGTGCGGCGGGAAGTTGGTCACCAGCACGTCCGCCCAGGTGACCAGCCGTTCGACCACGGCCCGGGCGCCGGGTGCCTTCAGGTTGAGCGCGATGCTGCGCTTGTTGCGGTTGTCCAGCTGCCAGGGGTAGTTGACCCCCTCGACGCGGGGGTTCGGCGGCATACGGCTGAGCGAACGGTAGGCGTCGCCCACACCCGGGGGTTCCACCTTGACGACGTCGGCGCCGAAGTCGCCGAGGATGGTGGCCGCGGCGGGCCCGGCGATGAAACTCGCGAGATCGACTACGTGCAGTCCCTCGAGGAGGGGCGTGCTGCTCATGACGACTCCTTGTCCTCGATGTGTCCTCGACGGGGCGCCGGGTCAGTGGTGGCTCGGCACCGCGGGCACGAAGGCGCTGTAGCCGGTGATGTCACGGCCGACGATCAGCGCCTGCACGGTGTCGGTGCCCTCGTAGGTGTCGATCGCCTCGATGTCGCACAGATGCCGGGCCACGTGGTAGTCGAGCAGGATCCCGTTGCCGCCGAGCATGTCGCGGGCGTCGGCGAGGATGGCCCGGGCCCGTTCGGTGTAGTGCATCTTGGCCAGCGCGACCCGGGGCATCGAGTACTCGCCCTCGTCGAGCAGCTGGCTCAGCCGGTACTGCATGCACAGCATGTCGGTGATGTCGGCGAGCATCCGGGAGAGCCGGTACTGGATGAGCTGGAAGGCGGCCAGCGGCATCCCGAACTGCCTGCGCTGCTTGGCATAGGCCAGAGCGGTCTCGTAGCCGGCGATCGCGGCGCCGATCGACTCCCAGGCGACGCAGAACCGCGAGGCCAGCAGGACCTTCTCGGTGTCGCGGAAGGTGTGGACGTTCGCCAGCCGGTTCTCGGCCGGCACCCGGACGTCGGTGAGGGAGATCTGCGCGTTCTGCACACAGCGCAGCGCCGTCTTGCCCTTGATGACCTCGGAGACGAATCCGGGTGTCCCCTTCTCGACGACATAGCCGCCCACGTGCCCGTCGTCGCCGCGGGCCCAGATGATCGAGTAGTCGGCGAAGGAGGCGTTGCCGATCCACCTCTTGTGACCGTTGAGGACATAGGAGTCGCCGTCCCGGTGCGCGGTCGTCTCCAGTTTGACCACGTCCGAGCCGTGCGTGGGCTCGGTCAGGCCGAAGGCGCCGAGCTTCTCCAGCCGCGCCATCGGCGGCAGGAAGCGCTGCTTCTGCTCCTCGGAGCCGAGCAGCGCGATCGATGTCATGGCGAGGGCGGAGTGGACCCCGGTGAACGTCGAGACGCTCAGGTCGCCCCGGGCCAGTTCGAGGATCACCAGTCCGGCCGTCACGTTGCTCATCCCCGGGCAGCCGTACCCGGAGATCTGGAAGCCCGCGATGTTCAGCCGCGCCAGCTTGGGCACCAGCTCGAAGGGGAACTCGGCCCGCTCCCAGTACGGGTTGATGACCGGGATGACCTCCTGGTCCATGAACTCGCGGACCTTCCTCTTGAGGGCCCGCTGCTCGTCGGTGAGCAGGTTGTCCAGAAGGAAGTAGTCGGAGAACTCCGGTCCGCCCAGTACGGGCGGCTCCACGCCGGACGAGTTCCCGTTGGGGCTCGCGAGGGCGTGTCCCTGATCGGCTGCCGCGCCGTGTGTCGCCTTCATCTGCCGTTCCTTCCGATCGGGAATCCGATGAGGAATCCGCTGGGAAATCTGGTGGGAAATCGGGTGGGGAATCCGGTGGGGTCAGTACGAACGACGCTAGGAGGCGGCGGAGCCACAGCCACTGGGCGCGGAACACCACGTTGCCGTCCGGTTTGGTGCTCCTGCACCAAACCGGGTGAGCCCACGGCACGGCGGATCCGGCGCCGGCACGTGCTGCCGGCCCTCAAGTACCGGAAGCGGCGCAGGCGTTGACGGTCCGGGAGTCCCGGGCACCGCGGCGGACCGCGGGGCGCCGGGCGGCCCTGTACCGCGGTACCAAGAACCCGCCCGGTTCCTGGGCGCGCAGCCCGATGCGCCGGTGCTCCCCCGGGCCGAGGGTTGTCCCGTGGCCGCAGCACGGCGCCTCCACGCACCCTCCGCGCCCACGATCAGGAGCAGTGATCAGCCATGACATCGCACAGGCCCGTCCACCGCGTGGCGATCGTCGGGACCGGCACCATCGGTGCCAGCTGGGCGACGCACTACCTCGTCCGTGGCTTCGACGTCACGGCGACCGACCCCGCGCCCACCGCGGAGACGGCCCTCAGGTCGTACGTGGCAGGCGCCTGGGACGCGGCCGCCGCGATCGGGCTCGCGCCCGGCGCCTCGCCCGACCGCCTCGGTTTCACCCCCGACATGCGGGCGGCCGTCGCGGACGCCGACTTCGTCCAGGAGAACGCGCCCGAACGCCCGGAGCTCAAGGTCAGACTGTTCGCCGACCTCGACGACGCCACACCACCGGACGCGATCATCGCGTCGAGTTCGTCGGGCATCACGATGACCGCCATCCAGGCCGACTGCCGGCACCCGGAGCGGACCGTCATCGGCCACCCCTTCAACCCGCCGCACGTCGTCCCCCTGGTGGAGGTCGTCGGCGGCACGAGGACCGCGCCGGAGACGGTCCGGGACGCCATGGCGTTCTACGCGGCGATCGGCAAGAGACCGATCCACCTGAAGAAGGAGCTCCCCGGGCACGTCGCCAACCGCATCCAGGTCGCGCTGTACCGCGAGGTCGTGTACCTGATCCAGGAGGGCGTGCTCGACGTGGCCGACGCCGACGACGCGGTGTCCTGGGGGCCGGGGCTGCGCTGGGGCGTCATGGGGCCGTCCCTGCTGTGGCACCTCGGCGGCGGCGAGGGCGGCATCCAGCACTTCATGGACACCCTCATGCCGCGCATGGCGGAGTCCTGGGGGCAGCTGGGCACCCCCGATTTCACGCCCGGACTCAGGGACACGATCGTGAGCGGTGTCCTCAAGGAGGCGGACGGCCACTCGATCGAGGAGTTGTCGGCCCGCCGTGACGCCATGCTCGCGGCATTGCTGGCCGTGCGCGCGCAGAACGACCTGTCCGGACCGGCGGCCGGGACCCGGCCCGGGTCCGGCGCGAAGGAGGGAACGTGATGGGCGACCGGGACACGCTGTTCGTGCTGGAGGCGAGCGGCGGCGGCCGCCTGTTCTCCGTGCTCCCCGACGGCTCCGGCAAGACGGTCCTCGTCAATGGGTGCCGGATCCCCGACGGTGTCGCCGTCGACGCCGGCGCCGGGTACGTCTACTGGACGAACATGGGCGTCCCGGCGGAGAACGACGGCTCCGTCGAGCGCGTGGACCTGGACGGCGGCAACCGGACGACGATCGTCCCCGACGGCGCCACCCACACCCCGAAGCAGCTCCACCTCGAAGCGGCCGACCGGAAGCTGTACTGGAGCGACCGCGAGGGCATGCGCGTGATGCGCTGCGACCTGGACGGCTCGAACGTCGAGACCCTCGTCCGGACCGGCGAGGGCGAGGACGACCGCCGGGACGAGACCAAGTGGTGCGTGGGTGTGGCCGTCGATCCGGTGGGCGGGCATCTCTACTGGTCCCAGAAGGGTCCGAGCGACGCGGGACTCGGCAGGATCCTGCGCGCCGGCATCGCCCTGCCCGCCGGGCAGGCGCCGGACCGGCGCGACGACGTGGAGGTGCTGTTCGAGGGCCTGCCGGAACCGATCGACCTCGAACTCGACCTCAGGGCACGCGCGTTGTACTGGACGGACCGCGGGGACCCGCCGAGGGGCAACACCGTCAACCGGGCCTCGCTGGACCCGCCGGACGGCCGCTGGACGTCCGAGATCCTCGTGACCCACCTCATGGAGGGCATCGGCATCGCCCTCGACCCGGACCGTGACCGCATGTACGTGACCGACCTGGCCGGGACCGTCTACGCGGCCGGACTCGACGGATCGGACCGGCGCGAGATCCTCGTCGCACAGGGCAACCTCACGGGCATCGCCCACGCCGTCCTGCACGAGGGCTGAGAACCCGGCCCGGAAACCTCGACGCGGCGTCCGTCGAGCACTCTGCCGGGCGATCCGTTCCGGACAAGGCGTGGTGCTAGGGCCTGTCTGGCAATGCCCAGGGTCGTATCGGCGGCGTCTATGAGGGCAGTGTGGGACGCGGTCTAGGACGCGCCGTCGCCGGCAGCCTTGCTGCGGTGAGACTCGAGGCGATCGGCTGCTTGCTCGCTCCATGCCCGGATGACTGATGCCTGCTGGGGGGTCAGTGAGTCGAGGAAGTGGCGGCGGATGTTGCCGCCGTGCACGAGGATGGCGCTCTGGGCGGCGCGGCGGCCCTCGGCGGTCAGCCCGACCCCCGCGCGGCGACCATCGGCCCCGTACTGGGTGCGCTTGACGAAGCCGCGTTTTTCCATGCGCGTCAGCTGATGTGAGACGCGGCTCTTGTCCCAGTCGAGCGACTCGGAGAGCTCGCCGACACGCATCTCGCGGCCGGCGGCCTGCCACAGCGTGACCAGCACGCTGAACTCGGCCTTCGAGATATCGCAGTCACGCTGCAGACCACGCTCCAGTTCCCTGGTGAGCAGGCGCTGCGCGCGCATCCAGGTGTCCCAGAACTGCCACTCCTCGGGTTCCAGCGATCGGGTCTCCGCCATATCGCCGAGAATACCGCGACCAGCGGAGTTGTCACTTCAACTCCCTCAGATCTAGAGTTGACGCGACAACTCTCCAGGAAGGAAGACCATGGCACTTCGCATCGCACTCATCCTCGGAAGCACCCGCCCCGGACGCCGCGGCGACCAGATCGCCGCCTGGGCGCTGGAGGCCGCCCGTGTCCATGGCGGCGCCGACTACGAACTCATCGACCTCGCCGACCACAACCTCGGCAACCTCGACGAGCCCGGCAACCCGAACCTCCAGCAGTACCAGCACGACCACACCCGCGCCTGGGGCGCACTCATCGACAGCTTCGATGGCTACGTATTCCTCGTCCCCGAGTACAACCGCTCCTACCCCGGAGCCCTGAAGAACGCCCTGGACTACGTCTACCGGGAGTGGAACGACAAGGCTGCCGGGATCATCAGCTACGGCGGCTGGGTCGCCGGGGCCCGGGCCGCCGAGGCGTTGCGGCTCGTCCTTGCCGAACTCCAGGTGGCCACGGTCCGGGCCCAGCCCACCATCTCGACGCATCCCTCGTTCCACACCGGCGCCTTCGTCCCCCAGGACGGCCTCGACACCGCCGTGGGCGGCATGCTCGACCAGGTGATCGCCTGGTCCGGCGCCCTGCGCGGGGTGCGCCAGGCCAAGACGCAGACGCCCACGGCTGCATGAGGCCCAGTTCGTGACCGATCACGTGACAGGACGCGGTGAGCTGACGGACGCAGCATGGGAGGCGCTGAAGCCCCTGCTGCCTGCTACCGATGGACCAGGCCGTCCGTGGCGCGACCGCCAGCAGGTAATCAACGGCGTGTTATGGCGGTTGCGAACAGGTGCTCCCTGGCGTGACCTTCCGGAACGCTACGGGCCGTGGCAGACGGTTTATGAGCGGTTCGCCCGTTGGGAGCGGGACGGGACCTGGGCCCGCCTCCTGGAGCACATTCAGGC
This sequence comes from Streptomyces sp. NPDC047061, assembly GCF_040643955.1. Lineage (NCBI taxonomy): Bacteria > Bacillati > Actinomycetota > Actinomycetes > Kitasatosporales > Streptomycetaceae > Streptomyces > Streptomyces sp. NPDC047061. The sequence continues at coordinate 542,240 of NZ_JBEYVI010000001.1, read as the reverse complement.
TCGGGACGACTCCGTCGGAGCGGTGGAATGGACGGTGTCGGTGGACTCCACCATCAACCGCTCCCACCAGCACGCCGCCGGCATCCGGGCCAGCGAGCTCGCCCGCGCCTCCGGCCAGCACAAGCAGGTCATCGGCTCCCTCGTCGACGACCTGGAACACCTGGGCTACGTCGAACGCAGGCCCGACCCCGCGGACCGCCGCGCCAAACTGGTCGTCCCCACCGAACGCGGCCTGCTGCAGATGGCGGCGGCCGCCGCCATCATGCGCTCGATCGAGGAACGCCATGCGCGGGCACTCGGCGAGGCGCAGTACGCCACCTTCAAGGCGGCCCTGCACAGCGTGGCCGAACTCCCGCCCGAGTCCCCGCACGACACACCCGGCGACACCGCCTGACGCCGCGCAGGCCCGGCGTCAGGCGCGGTGCGGACCACGTGCCGTCGTCCGCAGCCGCGGGCCCTTGATGGACAGTCGGCCACCGAACTGGGTGAGCTGGGAGGCGGTCGCCCCGGCGAGGGTGATGGTGCGGGTGCGGGCCGCCGGGTGCGCGAGCCAGCGGGGTACGGCGTCGGGGGTGACGGAGACGGTGCGGTCCGCCGGGAGCGGGCTGCCGCCGAGGCCCGTGACCCTGCCGGTCAGCTTGCGGACGTACAGGGTCGCCACCCCGCCGGCCCCCTGCCCCTTGAGCGTGGAGGTGGTCGCCGGCCTGGCCCGCAGGCGCATCGCCGCGCGGCCCCGGCCCGCGGTGAGATCGAGGTTGACGGCGTCCAGCGACCGTACGGTGAACTTCAGGGCCCGGACGGTCCCGGCCCCGGTGCGCACCGAGACCACCCCCCGGAATCTCGCGCCGCGGAGCACGAGCCGGTCGGCACGGAGCACACAGGGGCCCTTCGCGGGGCGCACCGGGGGCGACGAGCCGAGCCGCGGGCCGGCCGGGCCGGCGGTCACCCGCGGTACGTCGAGGTGGAGGAGCACGGCCACGCCGACCACGGCCAGCGCGCCCGCCAGCGGCCGGGTCACACGGTCAGGAGCCACTTCGCCCCTCTCCCGCCGAGGCCGCAGCAGCCGCCGCGGCAGCCGTGGGCGCCGCGGCCGTCTGGTCGTCGGCCGGGGGCGGCAGCCAGGCACAGGCCAGGGAGCCGCCGACCAGGCCGCAGGCCACGCCGAGGAACAGGCCGCCGAAGTTCGCGACGGGGAGCGAGACGACGGCGAGCAGGAGGGTGGCGATCCCGGCGAACACACGGAGATGGGGGCGACAGCAGAGCGTGAGGCCCAGCACCAGGAGCAGGGTTCCGATCACCAGCGACCCGGCACCGGACGTGGTCGACAGGGCGAGCGGAATCCCGCCCAGGTTCAGGTTCGCGTAGGGCCAGTAGAGGATGGGCAGACCGGCGGCGAAGGTGAACAGCCCGGCCCAGAAGGGGCGTTCGCCACGCCACGTGCGGAACCCGCGCCGGAACTCCGGTGCCCTGGCGAGCAGTTCATGTCCTCGGCCGAAGGGGTTGGTGATCACGCGTCCTGTCCTGATGAGTGGGGTCGTGGTCCCGCGAGGAGGCGGTGCGCCCGGGCGTGCGGCCCCCGTGCACCGTGGCCGTCCGGGTCAGAAGCATGCGTGGTTGCCGTGTTCGACCCGCAGTCGCAGGCCGGGGATGTTGAAGGTGCCGGCCGACACCGCGACCGCGGTCACCCGCACGTCGTCCAGGGTGGTCGTCACCGACTGCTGGGCGACGCCGTCGGGGTCGAAGAAGCGCGAGTTCCGGTCCCCGGACCTGATCGGGCCCTTGGTGACGGCCCCCTGGGCGACGCCGATGTCGAGGCCGCCGAAGTTCGCCTCACCGACCGACTCGCTCGTCGCGTCGATGAACAGGTTCGAGGCCTCGGCCGGCCGGTCGTCACCGCCGGTGAGCCGCAGCGTCTGGGTACCGAGGACCGGGACGTCGACGACGACGGACTGGCACAGCCCGTCGACCGAGGCGTGCCGGAAACCGGAGACCACGACGGGCACGAGCTGGTGTTGCCTCGTCACGTCGACCATGCCGTAGAGGCTGAACCCGCGGGCGGTCAGTTTGTCGGCGGCGACCTGGAACTTCTGCCCGGAGATGAAGAAGGAGGCGGCGAGCACGCCCTGCGCCATGGCGATGCCCACGGTCGCGCAGGCCGCGACACCCGGCACCAGAACGACCGCGAAGCGTCTCCAACGGGTTCTTCCGGCGCGGTGCGACATCCCGTCTCCTTCGGTCGTGAGGTGGACCCGACCATGCCGACAAGGCAGCGGATGCCCCGTTTGCCCGGTGATGGATCCTAGGCTCCCGGCTGCGTGAACCGACCGCACGCCAGGCCCGCCGGACGAGTGACGCAACTTCTGCTGCTCTCTTCGGGCGACGAGGCCCGCGCCACGGCCGTCGCATCCGGCCTGGCGGCACCCTGACGGGTGGCTGCCGCCGGGCCGCCCTCCTCAGGACGCGAACGGCACCTGCGCCGACGGTGCCGCGTCCTTCCCGGCGGGGTGGCGCCACACGCCCTCCGCGGCCAGCCGGGGCAGCACCCCTTCCCCGAACCAGTACGCCTCCTCCAGATGCGGGTACCCGGACAACACGAACTCCTCGATGCCCAGCGCCGCGTACTCCCTGATCCGCTCGGCGACCTCGGCGTGCGAGCCGACCAGGGCGGTCCCGGCGCCGCCGCGTACCAGCCCGATACCCGCCCACAGGTTGGGGTGGATCTCCAGCGCGTCCCGCCGGCCGCCGTGCAGGGCCAGCATCCGCTGCTGCCCCTCGGACTCGCTGCGGGCGAGCCCCGACTGCACCGACCGCACGGTCTCCGGGGCGAACCCGTCCAGCAGCCGGCCGGCCTCGGCCCACGCCTGCTCGGACGTGTCCCGGGTGATGACGTGCAACCGGATCCCGAACCGCAGGGTGCGCCCCTGCTCCGCCGCGAGCCCCCGGAGCCGGGCGATCTTCTCGGCCACCTGGGCCGGCGGCTCGCCCCAGGTCAGGTAGACGTCCACGTACCGGGCCGCGACCTCGCCCGCGACCGGCGAGGACCCGCCGAAGTACACCTCGGGCACCGGCTCCGGCACCCGGGCCAGCCTGGCGTCCTCGACCCGGAGGTGCTCTCCGTCCAGATCGACCGTCCGGCCCTCCCACAGCCCCCGTACGACCTCCAGGAACTCACCGGTACGGCGGTACCGCGCGTCCTTGTCGAGGAAGTCCCCGTAGGCCCGCTGTTCGTGGCTCTCGCCGCCGGTCACCACGTTGAGCAGCAGCCGTCCGCCGGTCTGCCGCTGGAAGGTGGAGGCCATCTGCGCGGCGAGCGTCGGCGAGACGAACCCCGGCCGGAAGGCGACCAGGAACTTCAGCCGCTCGGTGTGCTGGCTGACCATGGCCGTGGTCAGCCACGCGTCCTCGCACCAGGCGCCGGTCGGGGTGAGCGCCCCCACGAAGCCGAGGTCCTCGGCGGCCCTGGCGATCTGGCTCAGATAGGCGACCGTCGGCGGCCGGTCCCGTCCGGAGGCCGTCGCCGGGGTGCCGTGGCCGCCGCCGACGACATGCCGGCTGTCCCCGTTGGTGGGCAGGAACCAGTGGAAGGTGAGGGACACGAGGCGTTCTCCGATCACGAGTGTCCGTGTGCGTGGGGCGCGAGGCGCGGGGCGGGGTGGCTAGAGCAGGCCGTGGCGGGGCGGCAGGGTGCCGTTGAGGACGTACCGGCCGATGTGCTGGATCTTCCAGCGGGTCGGATCGTGCAGGGTGTGGGTCCGGGCGTCCCGCCAGTGCCGGTGCAGGTTCAGCGAGTTGAGTGCCGAGCGGGTTCCGGACAGCTCGAAGAGCGCCCCGGCGACGGTCACGGCCGTCTCGGCCGCCTGCACCTTGGCGGCGGCCACGGCGACGGACGCCTCGGCGGCCGACGCGTCGGTGAGGTCGGCGCCGGCCGTGTCGACCGCGCGGCCGGCCTCCCGTAGCAGGGCCTCGGACGCCCTTACCTGGACGGCGAGTTCACCGAACCGCTGGATCGGCAACGGGTCCTCGGCGGCGGACTCCACCCCGCTCTCGAACCACGGCCGGCTCCTGGTCCGCACGAACTCCGCGGCCTCGGCCAGCGCGCCGCCGGCGATCCCCACGTCGATGGCGGCATGCAGCAACTGGGCCACGGCGCCGTGGAGTTGGGGTCCCTGAAAGGTCAGGTGGTGCGGCAGTACGCGGTCGGCGGGCACGCGGACACCGTCCAGCCGGACGGTCCCGCTGGCGGTCGTACGCTGCCCCATGCCGTCCCAGTCGTCGACGACGGTGAGGCCGGGCGCGTCCCGGGGGACGTACGCCACGTGCAGGTTGCCGTCCTCGGCGCGGGCCAGGACGGGGATCCAGTCGGCGAAGAGGGCGCCGGTGGAGTAGTGCTTGACCCCCGTCAGCAGCTGACTGCCGTCGTCCTGGCGTGCCAGGCGGGTGCGGATGTCCTGGACGTGTCTCGTCCCCGCCTCGGACTGGGCGTTGCCGAAGCGGCTGCCGGCGAGCAGTTCGGCGAAGAAGAACTTCCGCTGTTCCTCGGTTCCCTGACGGCGGATCACGTTGACGTACACGAAGTGGCTCTGCGGGATCTGGGCGAGGCTGCCGTCGGCCGAGCCGAGGAGCCGGAAGATCTCCGCGAGGGTCAGGGCGCCGACGCCCGCGCCGCCGTGCTCGGCGGGCACGGTGACACCCAGCAGACCCGAGGCCGACAGCTGGTCCAGCTCGGCGCGGGGCAGCCTGCGTTCGGCGTCCCGTTCGGCGGCCCCGGCCCGGAACGCGTCGGCCAGGTCCCGCGCCACGGCGAGGGCCTCGGTGTCGTCGGCGATGACGTGGGCGGTCATCGGCTCAGCTCGCCGCGGCGAGGACGGGCGTGCGGCCGAGGAGCGCGGCCGAGAACTGGTCGACGACCGGGACGAGGGCCTCGGCGGCGGCCGGCGCCAGGACCAGGGTGCCGTCCTCCCCCACGGTGATGTCCTTGTCGAGGGTGAACCAGCCCTGGACGATGTGGGCGGCGCCCATGGAGGTGAGGACCGGGCGCAGCGCGTAGTCGATGGCGAGGCGTGGGCGACGGAGCCGCCGGTGGCCAGCGGCAGCACGGTCTTGCCGGTGAGCGCGTACTGCGGGAGCAGGTCGAGGAGGGCCTTGAGGACGCCGGAGTACGACGCCTTGTAGACCGGGGTGCCGACCACGACCCCGTCGGCGCGGGCGAACAGCTCGGTCGCCTCGACGATCGCCGGGTGCCGGAAGTCCGCGCCGAGCAGGGCCCCGGCCGGGATGGTGCGGACGTCGAGCGGAATCACCTCGTGGCCCTGGGCGGTCAGCCGCTGGTCCAGGTGGCGCAGCAGGCGGCCGGTGCGGGAGGAGGCGGAGGGACTGCCGGAGACGGAGAGGACGGTGGCCATGGAACTGCCTCTTCGCTCGGGGGTGTTGAGCGGCTTGGGCTTGAGGGAGAAGTCCCGCAACCGGTAGAAGTCACCGGCGAGTTCGGTGTGGTCCTCGGTCCAGATCTGGCGCAGTGCCCGGATGAACTCCTCGGCGCGGCGGTACCGCTCGTCGTGCTCCAGCCAGGGCTCGCCGAGCGCGGTGAACTCCCCCTTGAACCAGCCGGAGACGACGTTCACGGCGAACCGGCCGTTCGAGAGGTGGTCGGCGGTGGCGCCGAGTTTGGCGAGGACACCGGGGTGCCAGAGGCCGGGGTGGACGGCGGCGATGACCTTCAGGCGCTCGGTGGCGAGCAGCAGGGCGAGGCTGAAGCTGGTCGACTCGTGCTGGTACTCGGCGCCGTAACTGGCCATGTAGCGGACCTGGCTGAGCGCGTACTCGAAGCCGTTGTTCTCGGCGAGGACGGCGAGTTCGCGGTTGTAGTCGTATCCCCAGTCGGTGCGTTGCTCGATCCTGCTGGTGACGAGTCCTCCGCTGACGTTGGGGACCCAGTAGGCGAATTTCACGGGCGCGGCGGGCATGCGGAACTCCTGTTGCGAGTTTTCGGGCACGCCGGAATTCAGGGTGCCCGGTGCGGTGCACGCGCGGGCAGGGTGAATTCGGGCGGGAAAAGGAAGAAAGAGAAGGAGGAGAGGAAAGGAGAGCGCGGCGGATCTTGGCGGGTGATGCGGGGTGATCAGGCCGCGGCGCAACAGGAGGCGCTGGAGACGCGCGCGAGGTCGACGTGGCGTCGCCGCGTGAGGTCCAGTCGCATCTTCATGCCGTCGATGGTCGCAGTCGGCGCCGACGGGCGTCAAGGAAAACCCGACCGTTCTCGTATCGCGGACCATTGAATTTCACGAACGTGTGACAGGGAAACCCTTGAACGCGCCCCGAATGGCGGCGCATTCTGCCGGGGTGCGGACCGAACAGCCGGAATACATAGCGGCCGTGACCCGGCTCGGCTCGCTGCGTCGGGCGGCCGACGAACTGCGCCTGTCGCAGCCCGCGTTGAGCGAGACCGTGCGGAACCTGGAGCGGGAGCTGGGCGTCGACCTGCTGGAACGCAAGCGCACCGGCGCGACGATGAGCGCGGCGGGGCAGGAGCTGCTGCCGCACATCGTCCAGGTACTGGAGGCGGTGGACCGGCTGCGGGTCGCGGCGGGCGAGCAGCACCGGATCAGCCGCATGGTGCGCGTCGGCACGGTCAACGCGGCGACCGTGCCGCTGCTCATCCCGGTGCTGCGGGAGTTCCGGGCCACGCATCCGGTCACCCAGGTCGAGGTGGTGGGCGCGCAGCAGACGGAGATCCACCGGGGGCTCGCCGAGGGCGGTTTCGACCTGGGGCTGGTGAACCATCTGGACGGCGACGACGTGCCCGCCGGTTTCGAGGCCACCGAACTGCTGCGCGGGCGGCCGGTGGTGTGCGTACGGCCGGACAGTCCGCTCGCCGGGCGGGCCGAGGTGTCGGCCGACGATCTGCTCACGGTGCCGTTGATCGCCATGCGCACCGGCTATGTGATGCACCGCTATGTGCACCGGCTGCTGGCGGACCGCACCCCCGTCTTCCCGTACTCGACGGACGGTGCCGAGATGGGCAAGCTGATGGTCGCGGAGGGACTGGGCGCGACGGTGCTGCCGGACTTCAGCGTGGTCGGGGACCCGCTGGAGCGCGCCGGGACGATCGTGTGCCGGCCGCTGGCCGGGGACGCCACCGAGGTGGTGCCGATGCTCCAGCGCCGGCGGGCCGATTCGGTGCCGCGGGCCGCGCAGGACCTGTACGAGGCGTTCGTGCGGCGGGCGGCGGCAGCGCCCCGAAGCGGCGCGGGGCTGTATTGACATGCGGCTCCGCCGCGTGGGCGCGACCAGCCACGACGGCGCCCCGGACGAACGACGCCGCATTGCGGCAATTCCAGCGGATCCCTTGGCGGGCCTCAGCTGTCGAGCGCGGTCAGATGGTTCCGCAACGCCGTGGTGATCTGCTCGGCCGCGGCGAGCTGGTCCGGGGTGAGGGCTGCCACGAACAGCTCCCGTACGGCGCGCAGATGGGGCAGGGACGCGTTCCGGAACGCCTCCGCGCCTCCCGCGGTGAGCACCACCTCGGCACCCCGGCTGTCGGTGACGCACTCCTCGCGCCGGAGCAGCCCGCGCCGTTCCATCCGGCCGATCTGGTGCGAGAGCCTGCTGCGCTCCCAGCCGACGCGGGCCGCCAGTTCGGAGGAGCGCAGCCGCCGTCCGTCCGCCTCGCGCAGGGCGAGGAGCACGGCGTAGTCGCCCGGCGACAGGGAGCTCTCGTGCTGCAGTCGTGACGCGAGCTCGGCGCGGAGCGCCTCCGTCGTCTCGATGAAGTCCCGCCAGATCCGCAGTTCCTCAGCGGTGGGGAATTCCTTCCGTCGCGCCGTCATCGTGGAGCCACTCCCTCTTGTTGACACGTCAATCATATGCGAGCAATGATTGACACGTCAACTACTCGAAGGAGTCCCGTCATGTCCGCCCCCGCGTCCGATTCCGCACCCGACCCCGTACCCGACCTCGTCTTCGGCCTCGACACCTTCGGCGATGTGCCGCAGGACGATTCGGGAGCCCTGGTGTCCGACGCGCGGGCCATCCGGCAGGTCCTCGACGAGGCCGTGCTCGCGGAGGAGACCGGCGTCGACGTGATCGCCCTCGGTGAGCACCACCGCCCGGAGTTCGCGATCTCGACCCCGGAGACCGTCCTCGCCGGTATCGCCACGCGCACCCGGCGGATCCGGCTGGCCTCCGGCGTGACCGTCCTGAGCTCCGACGACCCGGTCCGCGTCTTCCAGCGCTTCGCCACCGTGGACGCGCTCTCGAACGGCCGCGCCGAGGTCATCCTCGGGCGCGGCTCCTTCACCGAGTCGTTCCCGCTCTTCGGGTACGACCTGAGCGACTACGACGTGCTGTTCGAAGAGAAGATCGAGCTGTTCGCCAAGCTGCTGGAGGAGAAGCCCGTCACCTGGAGCGGCACCAAGCGGGCACCTCTCGAAGCCGCCGACGTCTTCCCGAAGACCGAGTCGGGACACCTGACCACCTGGGTCGGCGTCGGCGGCACACCCCAGTCGGTCATCCGCACCGCCCGCTACGGCTTCCCGCTCATGATCGCCATCATCGGCGGCAACCCGGAGCGCTTCGCGCCGTACATCGACCTCTACCGGCGCGCCGCCGACCAGTTCGGCACCACCGCGCACCCGGTCGGCATGCACTCGCCGGGCTTCATCGCCGACACCGACGAGGAGGCCCGCGAACTGCACTGGCCGCACTACCGGGTCATCCGTGACCGCATCGGCGCGCTGCGGGGCTGGCCGCCGGTCCGCAAGGAGGAGTACCGGGCCGAGATCGAGCACGGCTCCCTCTACATCGGCTCTCCCGAGACGGTGGCCCGCAAGATGGCCCGCGCCATCGAGGCGCTCGGCGTCGGCCGGTTCGACCTCATCTACACCAGTGGGGCCCAGCCGGTCAGCGCCCGCCTGCGCGCCGTGGAGCTCTACGGCAGCAAGGTGGTCCCGATGGTCCGCGACCTCCTCGCGGGCTGACGCCGTGAACGGAGAAGGCATGGAGACCACCGGCGTACGCACCGTCGGCATCCTGGGGGCGGGGAAGGTGGGCACCGTGCTGGCACGGCTCGCGGTGGCCGCCGGCTACCGCGTGCTCATCGCCGGATCCGGCGACCCCGCCGGGATCGCCCTCACCGTCGAGGTGCTCACCCCCGGCGCCGTCCCGGTCGCCGCCGCGCAGGCCGCGGCGGAGGCGGACGTGGTCGTCCTGGCGCTGCCGCTCGGCAAGTACCGGGGCATTCCCGCCGAAGCGCTGCGGGGCAGGCTCGTCGTCGACGCGATGAACTACTGGTGGGAGGTGGACGGCGACCGCGAGGACCTCACCGACCCGCTGACCTCCTCCAGCCAGACCGTGCAGGCGTACCTGCCCGGAGCGCGGGTGATCAAGGCGTTCAACCACATGGGCTACCACGACCTGGAGGACGGGGCGCGGCCCGCGGGGACGCCGGGACGCAGGGCGATCGCGATCGCCGGCGACGATCCGGACGGCCTCGCGGCGGTCGCACACCTCGTCGACACGCTCGGCTTCGACCCCGTCGTGGCCGGCCCGCTCGCCGAAGGGGTCCGGCTGGAACCGGGCACCGAGCCGTTCGGCGCGAACGTCGACGCCGGGGAACTGCGGGCCATGCTGGACCGTTTCCCGGACTCCGACCGCGGACGCGCCGTCGTCGCCGCCCGGGCGGCCGCCACGGCACCGGCCGAACCCGCCGTCTGAACACCCGTACCGGGCACCGGCCGTCCCGATCGTGCGGTGCGGGCACGGTTCGTCCGCCTCGCCCCACCGCGGCCGGTGCTCAGGGAGAGCCGGGCCGTCTTATCCAGCCCAGCGACCGTTCGACGGCCCGTTGCCAGTTGTCGTACTCCGCCTCCCGATGGCCGGGGTCCATCGCCGGCAGCCATCGGGCGGCCGGGTGCCAGTTGCGGCGCAGGACCTCGAGGTCCGGCCAGTACCCTGCGGCGAGCCCGGCGGCGTACCCCGCCCCCAGGGAGACCGTCTCGGAGACCATGGGCCGGACGACGGGCACGTCGAGGACATCGGCGACGAACTGCATGAGGAGGTTGTCCGCCGTCATGCCGCCGTCCACCTTCAGCTCCTTCAGCGGCACCGAGGAGTCGGCGTTCATGGCGTCGACGACCTCACGTGTCTGCCAGCCCGTGGCCTCCAGGACGGCCCGGGCCAGGTGCCCGCTGGTGATGTAGGAGGTGAGGCCGACGATGACGCCGCGTGCGTCGCTGCGCCAGCGGGGGGCGAACAGGCCGGAGAAGGCGGGGACGATGTAGCAGCCGCCGTTGTCGTCGACGGTCCGCGCGAGTGTCTCGATCTCCGGCGCGCTGTTGATCAGTCCCAGTCGGTCGCGGAACCACTGGACCAGTGCGCCGGTGACGGCTATCGACCCCTCCAGGGCGTAGGCGGGTGCCCGGTCCCCGATCTTGTAGGCGACCGTGGTCAGCAGTCCGTGCCGGGACCGGATGACGTCGTTGCCGGTGTTGAGCAGCAGAAAGCTGCCCGTGCCGTAGGTGCACTTGGCCTCGCCCGGGGAGAAGCAGGTCTGGCCGAAGAGCGCCGCCTGCTGGTCGCCGAGTGCGGCGGTGATGGGCACGCCGGGCAGCAGCGAGCGGGCGTCTCCGTACCTCTCCGCGTTGGACCGGATCTCGGGCAGCATCGGCCGGGGGACGCCGAAGAACGCCAGGAGTTCCTCGTCCCAGGTGAGGGTGCGGATGTTCATCAGCATGGTGCGGCTGGCGTTGGTGGCGTCGGTCATGTGCAGACCGCCGTCGGCTCCCCCGGTGAGGTTCCAGATCAGCCAGCTCTCCATCGTGCCGAACAGCACCTCGCCGTCCTTCGCCCGCTGTTCCAGGCCCTTGACGTGGTCGAACAGCCAGCGGAGCCGCAGCGCCGAGAAGTAGGTGGAGGGCGGCAGCCCGCACCGGTCGAGGAAGAACTCCTCTCCGGGCCGTTCCCTCAGCTCCTCGACCAGCGACGCCGTACGCGTGTCCTGCCAGACGAGCGCCCGGCCCAGCGGGGTGCCGGTACGGCGGTCCCAGAGCACCGTCGTCTCCCGCTGGTTGGCCAGGCCGATGGCGGCGACCTGCGCCACGTCGACGGCCGTGCCGGCTCCGGACAGGGCCTCGGACACCACCCGTCGCAGGTTCTGCCATATCTCGACGGCGTCGTGCTCGACCCAGCCGGGCCTGGGGAAGTGCTGCTGGTGCTCGCGCTGCGCGACGGAGACCAGCCGACCGCCCCGGTCGAACAGGATGCATCGTGTGGAATTGGTGCCCTGATCGATGGACATCACATACCGTTCCACCATGATCGGGTCCGCCTTCCGATGGGTCGCGGAGTGAGCGCGGGAGCCAGGGGGTCTACCAGCGGGCGGCGCCCAGGTCTCTGGAGATCGCCCGTGCGGCCTCCCGGATCAGCGTGATCAGGGTGGGCCGGGGGTGGCCCTGGCTGTCACAGACCCGCTCGACCGGGCCGGACAGTCCGATGGCACCGACGACCAGGCCGCCGTGCCCGCGGATCGGCACGGCGAGCCCGGCCTCGCCCATGCTCATTTCCTGTATCTCGGCGGCCCAGCCCACCTCCCGGACCTCGGCGAGCGCCCGGGTGAGCTGCTCCCGGGTGACCAGGGTGTGCCTGGTGTACGCCTCCAGGCCCGAGTCCAGGGCGGACTCGAGGGGCGCGGTGCCGTACGCCAGCAGCACCTTGCCCAACGAGGAGGCGTGCAGCGGCAGCAGCGAGCCCACGTCCAGGGTCTGGAGCGTGTCGTCCGGCCGGAACACATGGTGGACGACCAGGACCATGCCTTCCAGGGGGGTGCCCAGGCGCACCGCCTCGCCGCTGCGGGCGGCCAGGGCGTCGGCCCAGTTGATGGACCGGGACCGCAGCTCGTTGACGTCGAGATAGCTCGTGCCCAGATGCAGCAGGGCGGCTCCGAGCTGGTACTTCCCGGTCGCCGCGTCCTGCTCCACGAAATCCACGTGCTGGAGCGTGCGCAGAATGCCGTGGGCGGTGCCCTTGGCCAGCCCGAGGGAGGCCGCCACCTCTCCGAGCCCGAGTCGGCGGGGCCCTCCGGCGAGCAGGCGCAGGATCGCGGCCGCCCGTTCGATGGACTGGACCGGACCGGTCATGAATCGAGCCTATTACCGTCTCGGAAGGTCTGCCGTACGTGCGGAGGGCGCCTCGGCGCCGGAGCGGGAAGCCCCCGTTCGGTAATGCCGACCCACGTTCATTGACCGACCCGGCCCGGCTCCTTAGCGTGCTAACAAGCCCGGCAAAGTGCCGAGGCTCGTGAGTCGGGGCCGGTGGCCCTCACCCCTGGAGACACGAGATGGCGGTACAGCTCAACACGCGGGTGCGGGGGGCAAGCGAATACGTCTTCCCGATGCCGCCCGTCGCCGGTGCCGTCCCGGACGTGCGTCGACGGGCGGCCGCGGTCCTGGCCGCCTGGAAGGTGTCCCCGGACGTCGTCGAGGACGCGCTGCTGGTGGTGTCGGAACTGCTCACCAACGCGATCGTGCATGCCCTGCCCCCGGCGGTGCTGCGGCTTTCGTGGATGCGGGACGCCGGACTCGGCACCCTGCGCATCGAGGTCACCGACTCGGGTCCCGCGCGTACGGCGGGAGAGCCGCCCGCGGGGATCGACCCGGACGAGCACGGCCGGGGTGAGGGGATCGTGCACGCGCTGGCCACTCGCTACGGCATCCATGTGCATCCCGGCGCGGTCACCCGGTGGGCGGATCTCGTCGCCGTGTGACCACCCGGGGGCCGCTCTCGGCTCCCTTCCCGTCGACAAGGTTTCCCTTCCGGTCCCGTCGACAAGGTTTCCTTCCGGTCCCGCCGACGAGGGCTCCCTTCCGGTCAGCGACCGGGTCCCGACGAGAACACCGCGCCCGTCCGCTGCGCCGACCAGCGCCTTCCACCGTCCGACCCCACGGTCGCGGACCGGCTGCAGGACACCACGGTGACGGGCCCGCGGCCGTCGTACTCCTCCGGTCCACATCCGGGTCCGGGTCCGGCTTCCGATGCCGGTTCCGGGACGGTCGTCCCCTGCGCCTCCGATGCGGACGAAACCGGTTCGCCCACGGCCTGCATCTGGAGCAGGAGCAGTGCCGCGTCGTCGTGCAGCCGGCCGCCCACGTGCGCCAGCAGTTCGTCATGGACCGCGGAGAGGATGTGCTCCGGCTCGCCGGACACATGACGGGCGACCCTTTCGGCCAGCGGGTAGAACTCGCGGGCGCGGTCACGGGCCTCGATGACCCCGTCGGTGTAGAGCAGCAGCTGATCTCCGTCGGAGAACGGCAGGATCTCCAGGCAGGGGGGCTCGCCGCCCAGGGCGAGCAGGCCGAGGGGCGGAGCCGGGCGGCCGGCCTCGACCGCGACGACGCCTCCCGACGCGGGTATGAGCAGGGGCGAGGCGTGTCCGCAGTTCACCATCTCGAGCTCCCCGGCGCGCGGGTGTCCGACGACCACCGCGGTGACGAAGTCGTCGGGCCCGAGGTTGCGGGCCAGGCTCCGCTCGATCCTGCCGACGACGGCGAGCAGATCGGGCTCGTCGTAGGCGGCCTCGCGAAAGACACCGAGGACGAGCGCGGCGATCTCCACGGCGGGCAGCCCCTTGCCGCGTACGTCGCCGACGATCAGCCGCACCCCGTGCGGGGTCTGCACCAGGGCGTAGAGGTCACCGCCGATACGGGCCTCCGCCGCCGCCGCGCTGTAGCGGACCGCGACCCGGAACGGGCCGACGGTCTCCGGGATGGGCTTGAGAACGGCGTGCTGGGCGGCCTCCGCGACCGAGCGGACGGCGGCGAGCACGCGTTCCCGGCGACCGCGCAGGGCGCTGGCCAGGGCGCTCGCCAGGGTGACGGCGAGCAGTGCCGCGAGCACGGCCGCCAGTTCATGCCCCGGACCGGCCTCGCTGACCCCCAGGGTCGCGCCCAGCACCGCGGCGAGGAGTCCCACGAACAGCACGCCTCGGGGACCGTTGGTGCTGGCGGCCAGCGCCGGCCCGGCAGCCAGCAGCGGCAGCCAGAACATCCCCGATCCGGCGAAGACGTCGACGAGCGCGATGCCGGAGACGATCAGAACCGGGACCACGGGCATGCCGGCGGCCAGCTGTGCGGCGGCGCGCCTGGGGACCGGCGCCCCGAAACCGGTCACCGGCTTCCGGAGCGGCCGCAACGGCCAGTGGTTGCCACCATGGTCTCGCGCCTGCCTCATGTCTCTTCCGCAATCCTCACCCGTACGAGCCTTAAGCCCGACTTATCCGTTTCATCCAGGAAAGAGGTTCGGCCTACAAGCCACAAGGAGCGGGATTTCAGATAGTGAGCGACAGGCCCCTGGTCACCCGGTCCGCGACCGGGATCAGCCGGGCCCGGACCTCCGGGAGCCGGGAGAGCCGCTCCGCCGGGAGGGAGACGCCGAGCGAGCCGAGGACGTCGCCCCGGTAGATGGGCACCGCGACGCACACGGTACCGAGGGAGTACTCCTCGAGATCCGTGACGGCCGGGGCCAGGGGCGAGGCGTCGAGGTTCCGGAGCAGCTCCGGGAGGGTGGTGATGGTCCGGGGCGTCAGGTCGGCGAGGTCGTGCCGGGAGAGGTAGTCACGGCGGGACTCCTCGTCCAGTTCGCGCAGTACGGACTTGCCGAGGGCGGTGGCGTGCCCCGCGTCCTCGAATCCCACCCAGAGGTCGACCCGGGGCGCACGGGGCCCGTCGACGATCTCGGCGACGCTGATCTCGCCCTCCTCGTAGAACGTCAGGTAGGTGGCGGTGACCAGCTCGTCACGGAGCGCGGCGAGCGTCGGCCGGACCCGGGTGAGCAACGCCTGGGTGTGCCCCGCGGTGTGCAGCGTCTCCAGCTTGTCGCCGAGAACGAAGCCGCCGTCGACCAGCTTCCGCAGGTACCCGTCGTGGACCATGGTCCGCAGCAGGTGGTAGGCGGTGGCCAGCGGCAGCCCCGTCTCGCGTGCCAGCTGTTTCGCGGGCGCGCCGTTCTCGTGCGCGCTCACCGCCTCCAGCAGCCGGAAGGCACGCTGCACGGACATGATGAGCGTGGGGCTCTCATGAACGCTCATGCCACCAGCGTGCGCCCGCCACCCGGTACGGGCAAGACGCGGGGTTCTCGCGGACACCGGCTCAGGCGTCCCGGCGGCCGTCCCCGCCGCTTCGCCGCCCCGGCGCGTCGGTGACGAGGCGGACGAGGTGTTCCGCGAGGCCCGCGTCGAGGGGGGAGCCGGTCATGAGCCGCCGGTAGAGGATGGTGCCCGCCCAGATGTCCTGGACCAGGTCCGTGTCGAGGTCGTCGGGCAGATCACCCCGCGCCATGGCGCGGCGCAGCGCGACGGCGATGTTCTCGCGCTTGCGGAACAGGAAGGCTTCGCGGAACCGGGTCATGAGTTCGGGGTGGGGAAGCAGACCGGCGGCGAGTGCGGGCAGCGAGGCGGCAGCACGCCGCGGGTCCTCGGGGTCGATGACTTCGCCACCCGCCGCGGCCACACGTACGCCACCGTGATCACGGACGGCGAAGGCCACCACCCCATCGACGTCCTGCCCGGCCGTGCGGCGGCGCCGCTGGCGTCCTGGCTGAGGGCGCATCCAGGAGTGGAAGTGATCTGCCGTGACCGCGCGGGAGCGTATGCCGAAGGCGCGGTTCTCGGTGCCCCGGATGCGCTGCAAGTCGCGGACCGCTTTCATTTGCTTCAGAACCTCGGCCAGGCCGTCGAAGAGTACGTCGCGGCGTACCGCGACTGCCTGCGCGTCGCCGTCCCACCTTCGGCCCGTGAGGCCGCCGACGGCGAAGCCGAGATGCCCGTCACTGCACTGCCGACCGGACGCCGAGCCGAGCGGATGCGGGCCCATCACGCCCTGGTCCACGGCCTCATGAGCGAAGGGACGGACCCGCGGGCGATCGCCCGCCACCTGGGCTGGGGACGGCACACCGTCCAACGGTACGCGCGCCACCCGCTGGCAGGACATGGTCACCGGGCGCCGAACCCGCGCCAGCCACCTCGACATCCACCAGGCCCACCTGCAACGACGCATCGACGAGGCCGGCGGCGCGATAACCATCAAGGAACTGCGCGCAGAACTCGCCGACCGCGGCCACCAGGTGCCCTACACCAGCCTGCGGGACTGGGCCCGCAGCCGCCTTCAGTGGCCCGACGCTCCCGCACGAGCCGCCACAGCACCCTCCGTACGTGCCGTCGTCGGCTGGATCACCCGCCACCCCGACACCCTCACCGAAGACGAGACCACCCAGTTCAAGGCAGTCCTCGTCACCTGCCCCGAGCTGGACCAGGCCCACGACCTCGTACGGGACTTCGCCCGGATGCTCGCCCTGCGCACCGGCGCCGACCTGCCGGACTGGATCAACACCGCCCGCACCGCACAACTGCCCGGGATCACCGGCTTCGCCCACGGACTCACCACCGACCTGGCAGCCGTGACCGCTGGGCTCACCGTCCGCTGGAGCTCCGGCGGCACCGAGGGCGCCGTAAACAGGGTGAAGAAGATCAAAAGGCAGCTGTACAGCCGGGCCGGATTCGAACTCCTTCACAAGATGATCCTGCTTCAGTGACGCTTCGCGACCGCTGTCCAAGATCTGTGCCAGAGCCGCCGGCCCCCGGCCTCTGAACGATGCCACCCTGGTGCGCTTCACGTTTGCCACGCCACACCGTCCATTCCGGGTCTGCGTCCGCAAGAGCCAGTCCGACCTGCTGATCGTGTGGCAGATCTTCCTGCGCCGCTTCTACGAACCGGACACCGCCTATCACCTCGACCAGAACATCGACACACTCGACACCATCGTCGACCTAGGCGGCAACACCGGTCTGGCCGCCGCTTACCTCGACGCCCGCTACCGCCCTCGAACCCTGCTCACCGTGGAGCCGATCGCCGAGAGCCGTGCCGTCCTGGAACACGACGCGGCCGAGGCAACTCCGGAAGCGACCGGCGCCACTGCCCCGCCGATGGTCGACAACGCGCCGACCGTCTTGGCAGAGCCGCTGGACGGCCTGCGCATCCGGCGCCGCGGGCCGGACCAGGTCCGCGGCGACAGGACGTACTCCGGTCATGGCACCCCGGCTACTTGGTGGGCAGAGCCGTGAACGCTGCCAGGGTGTGGCTGACGAAGCCGCGCAGTCGGCGGTCCGTGCCGTAGTTCGGATCGTTCATCATGCTGAGCAGCTTCATCCAGGGGTCGATGTCACCCACCGGTACCGGCTTGCCCAGCGCTTCCAGCCGGCGGGCGTAGAGGCTGCCCCGGCCCAGGGTCCTGAGCTGGGTGAGCGGGCTGATCGCTCCGGCGCCCGCCGCCGTGTACGCGGTGCGCAGCTCGTCGTCGGTCCGGTCCGCGAGGCGGCCGGGCAGTTGGACGTAGTAGCCGATGCCGGTCAGGTTCGTGCGTACGGTCAGCGGGTTGGTGAAGGACTTCACGCCGTTGGGCACCGGCCTGTGCGTGGTGCCCGCCGCCTTCTCCGCGTCGCCCGCGAGGGCGGGGACGACGGGGCGGACCGCGGCCGAGGTCCAGGAGCCGTGGAAGGTGTGGCCGAGTGGGGCCGCGGCATCGGTGTCGTACATCTGGAAGTAGTGACCGATCCGGGCGCGGGCGGCGTCGCTGGGCGCGCCCTCCCTGTTGCGGGCGTAGTTCTCCAGCGTGATCACGTCGTTGCCGTCCCGTATCACCACGCCGGCGTAGTGGGCGCTCCAGAAGGAGGTCAGGTCCAGGACGGGGGCTCCGGGCCGGCTGTGGTCGGTGCTGAGCAGTGCGCTCCCCAGATCACCTCCGGGCGGTATGTCCTGCAGAGAGACGGTCATGAACGCCTCGCCGACGTCCGGCTGTACGTACTGGTTCACTCCGAAGTGGCGGTTCGCCGGTTGGCCCCCGATCACCCGCCAGGTGTCGGTGCGCAGTGCGGTGCCGTATGCCGTGGCGATGACCCGTGCGGAGTCGGCCTGTTGGATGCTGAGCGGGGCTCCGGTGACCGCTGGTGGGGCCGGGTTGACGAGGAAGCGGGCGATCTCGAATTCCGGCAGCTGTGGGGGCAGCGCGCCGATGCCGTCGGGCGCGGCGATCTGGATCTCGCCGGCGCCCAGGGCACCGCTGACGATGTCGTTGCAGTTCTGGGCACCTATCGCGGCGATTCCGCGCCCGCCCCAGCCTTGGTGGCGGACGGTCACCCTGCGCAGGACGTGTCCGTTCACGGTGATGGTCTGGTTCTCGAGCGCTGAGTCCGGCACCAGTTCGACGGCATCCGCCAACGCACGCCGCCAGGCGTTGCTCTCGTCGATGAGTGCCTGGGTGGCGTAGAAGACCTTCGGCTGTCGGGCTGTGAGCTGGCAGTCCTCGATGGCCAGTCGGCCGTTCGCCGACACCCGCAAGGTGACGCCTGCCGGGTCGGCCGAGACCAGACGGAGCTGTCCGGCCGGGTTGAGGAACGACACCGGCGGGTCGGCGGGGGCGGGGACCACGGCGTAGGAGACGTTGTTCTGGCCGATGAAGGCGTCCTGCGCGGCCGTCGGGGCCGACCATACGGTGGCGCCCACGACCACGCCCGCGGCAGCCCGCTGGCCCGGCGTCACCTGGTTCCATGCCTGGACCGCGGGCGTCGGCAGTGCCCGTGGGCCGCCGGGACCGTCGGGCAGTCGTACGGGCAGTCCCCTGGCGAAGCGCCATCCCGCCGTGTGGGCCTCTGCCTCCAGTGCCGCGCGGTCGCTTCCGGGCGCGACCCGGCCTGCTCGTTGCTGTACCACGTGCGCCACCTCGTGCCCCAGCACCTGCCGGCTCCAGGAGGAGCCGGGCTGCCAGGCACCGGGCGTCAGGTGAATGTCGTCCCCGACGGCCCAGGCCACCGCCCCGCAGTGGGGAGCCGTTGCGTGCAGATGCACCCGCACATATGCCAGCCCAGTCCCGAACGCGGCTTCCAGTTCCGCCCGTAAGCCGGCCGGCAACGCGAATCCCGTCATCGTTCCCCCTTTTGCCCACGGAGTCGCTCCGCCGTGGCGCGTCTCCTCATGGGCGGTCAGCCTAAAGTCGCTCGGCGCGGTATGACCGGCTCCGTCGCCGACGAGCCCCGAACGGGTTGCGGGCGCGGCTTCGCGGTACGGAAAATGCCTGGCGGGGCGAAGTTGGATCGATGGTGTCAACGGCCTCTTGATCGTCATTCTCCCCGTAGGCGGCCAGGAGTTCGCCCCGCCGCGCAGTCAGTCCGGCACGGTCAGCTCGCCCGGCGCGAGTACGAGAACCGGACCAGCACACTCGTGCCGCCCAGACCATGATCGGTCTCGCCGAAAACCGCTGGACCCAGTACCGAGGCCGCACACCACCGCCGATCCGTGATCAATGCACCCTGAAAGCCACCGGCGGGTTACTTGTTCCCTGGTGTCCGGGCTAGGACTCCGGGGCCTACGACGGACTGCGGGCCGCCGAGGCCAAGGGCAAAAAGAGCGGGCGCCCTCGGGACGCACCCTGCACCGTCTGCGGCGGCACAACGCGGCCGTACGTAAGATCAACGCACAGCCGGACCCTATCCGCCCGGCCGGCCGTGGGGTTGGGAATTCGGGGGGCCGCCCGTTCTCAGCCTTCCACGCCCACGGCTCCCCGTTCCGGCGCGCCGGCGCACCTCAGCGCGAGCGCCGCGATGTCGTCGTCGAGCCGTCCGCCGCCGTGCTGGAGCAGGTCTCCGTGCAGCTGGTCGAGCAGCTCGCGGGGCTTCTCCAGGTCCTGCTGCCGCATCCATTCCGCCAGCGGGAAGAACTGGCCGTCGTGGTTCCGGGTCTCCGACACGCCGTCCGTATAGAGCAGCAATCGGTCCCCCGGGGCGAAGGCGACGACGTCGACCCAGTAGCGGTCGCCGATGAGCGCCGCGAGGTTGAGGGGCGCGGAGGCGACGGTGGGTTCCAGGACCCGGACCTTCCCGCCGTGCGCGATCAGTGGCGGCGGGTGCCCGCAATTGAGAATGTGTACGCGGCCGCCGCCGTGCGGGATCTCGGCGAGGAGAGCGGTGGCGAAGTGCTCGGGCTGGTCATGGGCGGGAAACGCTGCGCTGTGGCGGGTGATGGCGGTCTCCAGGCGATGGATGATCGCTCTGAGGTCGGGCTCGTCGTACGCGGCCTCTCTGAAGCAGCTGATCACCGCCGACGCCGCCCCCACGGCGGACAGACCCTTGCCCCGTACATCGCCTATGAGCAGCCTGATCCCGTGCGGTGTGCCGATCACCTCGTAGAAGTCGCCGCCGATCCTGGCCTGCTCCTGGGCCGCGAGATACAGCGACTCGATCTCGACGTCGTCGATACGGCGCGGCAGCGGGCGCAGCAGCACCTTCTGGGCCGCGTCGGCGACCAGTCGGACCTGGAAGAGGATGTCTTCCCGCTGGAGTCGGACATGGCTCCCGTAGGCGGCCGCGAGGGTGACGGCGATGATCGCGGCCGCCGTGTACTGCGTCCCCAGGTCGGTGTAGAAGAAGCTGAGGATGATCATGGCGAGAAAGCAGAACGCCCCCAGCATGACCGTGGGAAACACGGGCCACATCGCGGCGGCCAGGGCGGGCGCGGCCGGCAACAACCGGCTGATGGCGATATCCCTGGGAGTGGAGAACGCCAGGCCGATGATGAGGACGGCCAGGATCACGGGTGACAGCCGGGCGGCTTCCCATCGGCCGCTGTAGGCGGGGCGACGGCGCCTGTGCCGTGCAGACATGATCACAAAATGCATCATATCGACCTAAGTGTCCATCAAGCGCAGAGAAATCGTGGCCCCGGTCGGGCGTCCAGGGCGGACCGCCGAGCCCCAAGATCCGTTGCCAGACAGGCATGGCGGCACAGATGTCCGAGGTCAGCCAGACAAGGATCCGGTAAATGGGCCCTGGCCTCTCGGGATCACCGATGCTAGAAAGGTCGCATGGCGAATCGATTCGCCCGTTTTCGGCACCTATCCGTCGAACGGTTGTTCAACACGAGCACCCGAAGCGTGGCCGGGCAGGTGCTGGTCTTCCAGGTGGCTCTGGTGGTGCTGCTGGTGACATGCGCCGTCATTGCCCTCGTCCTCCAGTCGGAGCGGGACACCAGCGCCGAGGCCAGGCACCGCTCCACTGCCGTGGCCCAGACTTTCGCGCACTCACCAGGTGTCCTGGCGGCCCTGGCGACCCCGGACCCGAGCAAGATCCTCCAACCGCTCACGGAGGCGGCTCGCCGTGGTGCCGGCGTCGACTTCATCGTGGTCATGAACACCGAGGGCATCCGGTACACGCACCCCTTGCCGGACCGGATCGGGAAGCGGTTCGTCGGCGAGATCGGGCCGTCGCTGGAGGGGAAGGTCTACGTGGAGAGCGTCAACGGCCCACTCGGCCGTGAGGTGCAGGCCACGGTCCCGATCAAGGACACCGACGACAAGGTGGTGGCACTCGTCTCGGCCGGGATGAAGGTCAAGAAGGTCGAGAGCCAGGTGGACCGGCAGCTGCCGATCATCCTGGGCGCCGGGGCCGCGGCCCTCGCGCTGTCCACCGGAGTGACGGCACTGGTGGGCCGGCGCCTGCGACGGCAGACACACAGCCTCGCCCCGGACGAGATGACCTTGATGTACCAGCACCACGACACGGTCCTGCACTCCGTTCGAGAAGGTGTGCTGATCGTGTCCCCGGACGGGCAGCTGATGCTGGCGAACGACGAGGCCAGGCGACTGCTGGATCTGCCGCCCGACGCCGAGGGACGCCTCGTGCCGGAGCTGCCGGGCCTCGATCCCGGGACGACGGAGCTGCTCGTCTCCGGGCGGGAGGCCACTGACGAGGTGCACCTCTCCGGAGAGCGACTGCTCGCGGTCAACCAGCGGTCCACAGATCGTGACGGCGGCCCCAAGGGAACGGTGGTGACGCTGCGCGACTCCACCGAGCTCCAAGCGGTGACCGGCAGGGCGGAGGTCGCACGGGAGCGGCTGAGGCTGCTGTACGACGCCGGACTGCGCGTCGGCACCACCCTGGACGTGCTGCGCACCGCCGACGAGTTGGCGTGCGTCCCCATCCCCCGGTTCGCGGACTTCGTCACCGTCGATCTGGCCGACGCCGTGCTGCACGGCGAGGAGCCGTCCCCCACAGGGGCGGACATGCGACGCGCGGCCGTGTGCGGCATCCGGGACGATCATCCGCTCTTCGAACAGGGCCGACTGTTCGCCTATCAACCGGCCACGCCCCAGGCACGCGGGTACGGCAGTGGACGTTCCGAGCTGGTGAGCGACCTGCCGAGCGCCACGTCCTGGCGCTTGCAGGACCCCGAGCGCGCCAAGGCGATCATCGAATACGGCATCCATTCCCTGATCACCGCCCCCGTCCAGGCGCGGGGCGTCGTGCTGGGCATGGCCAACTTCTGGCGCGGCCACCGTCACGAGTGCTTCGACGAGGAGGACCTGTCGCTGGCGGAGGAGCTGGTGGCCCGTGCCGCGATAAGCATCGACAACGCTCGCCGCTACACCCGTGAGCACGCGATGGCGGTCACCCTCCAGCGCAGCCTGCTGCCGCAGGCGATGCCCGAGCAGAACGCCCTGGACATCGCCTACCGGTACCTGCCCGCCCAGTCGGGCGTGGGCGGGGACTGGTTCGACGTGATTCCGCTGCCGGGGAGCCGGGTGGCACTGGCCGTCGGCGACGTGGTCGGCCACGGTGTCCACGCGGCCGCCACGATGGGCCGGCTGCGGACCGCGGTGCACAACTTCTCCGCGCTGGATCTGCCGCCGGACGAGTTGCTGGGCCATCTGGACGACCTGGTCGGCCGTATCGACCAGAACGAGGCGGCGGCGAGTTCCGCGGGCGTCGTGGGCGCGACCTGCCTTTACGGGATCTACGACCCGGTGACGCGCCGCTACGTCATGGCGCGTGCCGGGCATCTGGCGCCCGCGCTGGTCCGGCCCGACGGAACCGTCACCTTTCCCGACGTGCCGGCCGGTCCGCCCCTCGGCGTCGGTGGCATGCCGTTCCAGACCGCGGAGCTGTGCCTGGAGGAGGGCACCCAGCTCGTCCTCTACACCGACGGCCTCATCGAGGACCGCAGGCGTGACCTGGACGTCGGCATGGAACTGCTGCGTGACGCGCTGACCGGCCACCCCCATCGCCCGCCGGAGGAGACCTGCAAGTTCGTGCTGGACAGCCTGCTCCCCGAGCGCCCGAAGGACGACGTCGCGCTGCTCGTCGCCCGTACGCGGCAGCTGTCTGCCGACCGGATCGCCGACTGGGACGTCCGGCCGGACCCGGCGGCGGTCGCGGGAATGCGCGACGCGGTGGCCGACAAGCTGGAGGCGTGGGGCCTGTCCGAACTCGGCTTCACCATGGAACTCATCCTCAGCGAACTCATCACCAACGCCATCCGCTACGGCGCCGAGCCCATCCACGTACGGTTGATCCGCGACCGAACACTGACCTGCGAGGTCTCCGACGGCAGCAGCACCTCGCCCCACCTGCGCTACGCCGCGACGACGGACGAGGGCGGCCGGGGCCTGTTCCTGGTCTCCCAGATGGCAGAGCGCTGGGGCACCCGCTACACCCCCCAGGGCAAGGTCATCTGGACCGAGCAGGCCCTGCCCGAGATCATCCAGGAGCCGGTCCCGGTGGCAACCGCAGCGGAAACCGACCGATAGGCCGCCAGGTGCGGGCAGCGGCCGGCCGGATTCCGTCAACGGTCGGCTTCTACGGTCAAGGGTCGATCAGATCGAGAACTGCTCCTTGCGCAGCAGAGGACGCATCCGGCTGGTGAACCCGCCTGTGCGGAATGACCCCGGAGTCGCGCTGATGCCTGCACAATGCATGCCGGACTATGCCAAGGGATGAGGCGGGGGAGGGTTGGCCGTGGGCGGAGTACACGGTCGGCTGCTGGTGGTCGACTTCGATATTCAGCTGGCGAAGCATGACCGTTCGCCGCGCGACGGCCACTGGCACGCCGACCCGCATCGCGACATTCACCGGGGCAAGGCAGCCGCTTCCAACACCTGGCTTCGCCTGAACTGCAGCCGGAGAGCTGCGTACGCCGCAGTCCAACCCGGCGCTACGACGATTGATCCGCAGACCATTTCGGCTTTCTACGCTGCGTAGTCAGCACCAAGTCAGCACGGGAGTCAGCACGGCGTCTCCAAATAATGCCGGATTAGGACAAAGCGGGACGATGCCCTTCGCGCCCTCGTTGAGGCCACCGTGGAGGCCCGACGCCACCTCCATGGTTGACGCACGCACTCCTGCACCAAAAAATATGGTGTCCCACCACATACGCCTCTGACCTGCGCGTTCCTACCGTATGGCGACACGCAATCGTCCCCGCCGAACGCAAGGAAGTGGTGCCGATGTCGTCACCAGCAAGCGCCCCGCCCGCTCCCTCGAACCTCCCCCGCATCGTCGCCGCCGGCCTCATCGGCACCACCATCGAGTGGTACGACTTCTTCCTCTACGGCTCCGCGGCCGCCCTCGTCTTCAACAAGCTGTTCTTCCCGGACTCCGACCCGCTCGTCGGCACGCTGCTGTCGTTCCTGACGTACGCCGTCGGGTTCGCCGCCCGGCCGCTCGGGGCCCTGGTGTTCGGGCACTACGGGGACCGGCTCGGGCGCAAACGGCTGCTCGTGCTGAGTCTGCTGCTGATGGGCGGGGCGACGTTCGCGATCGGGCTGCTGCCGACGCATGCGACGGTCGGCGGCGCGGCGCCCGTCCTGCTGACGCTCCTGAGGCTGGTCCAGGGGTTCGCGCTGGGCGGTGAGTGGGGCGGAGCCGTCCTGCTCGTCTCGGAGCACGGGGACGCGCGCCGGCGCGGCTTCTGGGCGTCGTGGCCGCAGACCGGGGCCCCGGCGGGCCAGTTGCTGGCGACCGGCGTGCTGTCGCTGCTCACCTCCGTCCTGCCGGACGGCGCCTTCGTGAGCTGGGGCTGGCGGATCCCGTTCCTGCTCTCCGGTGTGCTGGTCGCCGTCGGTCTGTGGATCCGGCTCTCCGTCGACGAATCCCCCGTCTTCCGGGCGGCGCTGGCACGGTCCGAGGCCCGGCGGAGTGCCGGGACGGCGGAACAGCCGCCGCTGGTCGCCGTGTTGCGGCACCACTGGCGTGACGTGCTCGTCGCGATGGGCGCGCGGATGGCGGAGAACATCAGCTACTACGTCATCACGGCCTTCGTCCTCGTCTATGCCACCACCTCCGCCGGCGTCTCCCGACAGACCGCCCTGAACGCCGTGCTCATCGGCTCCGCCGTGCACTTCGCCGTCATCCCGGCGTGGGGCGCGCTCTCGGACCGGGTCGGGCGGCGCCCCGTCTACCTGCTGGGCGCGGCCGGGATCGGGCTGTGGATGTTCCCGTTCTTCGCGCTCGCCGACACTGGCCGATTCGGTTACCTGGTGCTGGCGGTGACCGTCGGACTGGTGCTGCACGGCGCCATGTACGCGCCCCAGGCCGCCTTCTTCACCGAGATGTTCGCGACCCGGATGCGCTACTCCGGCGCCTCCGTCGGCGCCCAGTTCGCCTCCGTCGCCGCCGGTGCGCCCGCCCCGCTGATCGCCACCGCGCTGTTGGCCGACTACGGCAGTTCGACGCCGATCGCCCTGTACGTGATCGCGGCGTCCCTGCTCACCGTGGTCGCGGTGGGCGTGGCGAAGGAGACCCGGCGGCGCGACCTGGCCGACGACGGCACCGCGAGCGTCACGCCACGTGCCGAGGACGTATCCGCCCGCTGAGCCCGCGCCGCTGGTCCCCCGGCCGTCGGCCCCGGGATCAGCGGCGCTCCGGCGGCGCCCCCAACCGCTGTAGGCGCAGGGCCAGTTGGATCTCCAGGGCGCGGGCCGGCCGCTGCCAGTCGTCGCCGAGGAGGCGGGCCACCCGTTCCAGCCGCTGGGCCACCGTGTTCACGTGGACGTGGAGTTCGTCCTTGGTGCGGGCCGGGCTCATCCCGCAGGCGAAGTACGCGTCGAGGGTGCGCAGCAGTTCCGTGCCGCGCCGCGTGTCGTAGGCGACGACCGGGCCGATGGTGCGCGTGACGAACGCCGTGACGTCCCGTTCGCCGGCGAGGAGCAGACCGAGGAAGCCGAAGTCCTCGGCGGCGGCACCGTCGCCGCCCCGGCCGAGGAGGTTCAGCGCGTCGAGGCAGCGGCGGCCCTCGGCGTAGGCGGCGGCCACCGTGTCGGGGCGGGAGGCGAGGGCGGCGACGGGGGCGGAGGCGCCGACGGTCACCGGCTGCCGGACGGCGGCGCCGAGCTGCCGGGCGGTGCGCCGCGCCAGGTCGGTGGCGGTCTCACCGGGGCCGAGGGGCAGCAGCAGGACGGTGCCGCCGTCGCGGGCGGCGGCCAGGCCGTGCCGGGTGGTGGCGAGGTGGGAGGCTGCCGACCACAGCCGGCGGCGCGCTGCCGCCGTTTCCTCGGCGTCCGCGGCCGGGCCGTCCAGGCGGGCGGCCAGCACGACCTGGGGGGCGTCGAGGTCGGCGCGCAACCGGGCGGCACGGTCGCGCAGTTGGCGCGGTTCGCGGTCGCGGGCGTCGAGGAGGTCGTCCAGCAGCTCGCCACGCACCCGCTGTTCGGCCTCGGCGGCGGAGCGGCGGGCCAGCAGGAGCAGTGAGGTGACCATCGCGGCACGCTCCAGGGTGCGCTGGTCGACGGGGTCGAGGCCGGGATGGCCGCGCAGCACCAGCGCGCCGAGGAGCTGGCCGCCCGCGGCCACCGCGGCGATCCAGTCGTCGCCGTGCCGTACCGCGTGACCCTCCGTGCGCGAGGTCTCCAGTGACCGGGCGAGCGACCGGGCGTCGGCCGTGTCGGTGAACTCGACCGTGCCGCCCAGGACCTGGGAGACGGCGGCGGCCACGTCACCGACCTGGCCGCCGCGCAGCACGAGTTCGGCGAGCCGGTCGTGGACGTCCGAGGCACGCTCGATGACCGCGCTGCGGTCCTTGATGATCTCGTTGGCCCGCTCCAGGCCGGCCATGGCCGAACGGGTCTCGGTGAGCAGGTTCGCCGTGTCGATGGCGGCCGCGGCGAGCGCGGCGAAGGAGCCGAGCAGGGCGATCTGCTCCCGCTCGAAGACGCGGGCCCGCCGGTCCGCGGCGAACAGCACCCCGATGACGTGCGGTCCCAGCATGAGCGGGACGCCGAGGATGGCGACCAGCCCCTCGTCGCGTACCCCCGCGTCGATGGTCAGCGTGTGCTGGAAGCGGTCGTCCTTGAAGTAGTCGTCGGTGACGTACGGCCGTGCGGTCTGCGCGACGAGTCCGCCGAGCCCCTCTCCCATGCCGAGCCGCAGCTGCTGGAAGCGGGCCGCGACCGAGCCCTCGGTGACCCGCATGTAGGTGTCGCCGCGCGCCGGGTCGTTGAGGCTCAGGTAGGCGACGTCCGTGCCGAGCAGGGAGCGGGCGCGCTGGACGATCGCCTGGAGCACGGCGTCCACGTCCCGCAGTCCCGCCAGGTCGTGCGCGGTCTCGAACAGGGCGGACAGCTCGGCCTCGCGTCGGCGTCTGCCCTCCAGCTCGCCGCGGACCCGCAGCGCGAGCAGCTTGGCCCGCTCCAGGGCGACGATCCGCTCCGGCGGCCGGTTCTCTGCGCGGGCGAGCAGCACCGGCTGCTCGTACGCCTCCGCCGAGGCGCCCCTGGCCAGTAGTTCGAGGTACACCGGCTCGACGCCCCCGGGCGCTTCGGCGCCGGGGTCGAGGACACCGGCCGCCGGAGCCGGGGCAGGCCGCCGGGCGGACTGCACGTGATTGCGAGACATGTTCACAGGATTCCGCATCGCCGCTCCGGCCCGTCGGGCCTGTGGAAAACTCGCGGGCCGACGGCGGCCCGCCCTTTCAGCCGGTGGGGGTCCGTCCCGTCAGTGGGCCGTCCAGCCGCCGTCGAGCACCAGCGAGGTGCCCGTGACGAAGGATGCCTGGGGGGCGCAGAGATAGGCCACGGCCTCGGCGACCTCCTCCGGTTCGACGAGCCGCTTGACGGCGCTGTCGGTCAGGAGCACCTCGGACAGCACCCGCTCCTCGGGGATGCCGTGCGCCCGGGCCTGGTCGGCGAGCTGTTTCTCGACCAGTGGGGTGCGCACATAGCCGGGGTTCACACAGTTCGAGGTCACCCCATGGGGTGCGCCCTCCAGAGCGGCCGTCTTCGACAGGCCCTCAAGACCGTGTTTGGCGGCCACATAGGCGGACTTGTAGGCGGAGGCGCGCAGCCCGTGGACGGAGGACACGTTCACGATCCGGCCCCAGCCCTGCGTGTACATGTGCGGCAGCGCGCCCCGGACCAGCCGGAACGGCGCCTCCAGCATCACGGTCAGTACGGTGTGGAAGACGTCCGGCGGGAACTCCTCGATGGGGCGCACCAGTTGGAGACCCGCGTTGTTGACGAGGACGTCGGTGCCGGCGGCGGCGCGTTCGGCCGCGTCCAGGTCGGTGAGGTCGAGGACGTACGGCTCGACGGCCCCGCCGCCCGCCGCCCCCAGGGCCCGCCCGGCGACGTCCACGAGCTCGGCCAGCCCGGCGGTGTCCCGGTCGACGGCTCTGACCCGGGCGCCGGCCGCCGCGAGACGCAGGGTGCAGGCGCGGCCGATGCCCCCGGCGGCGCCGGTGACCAGGGCGGTGCGGCCGTGCAGGTCGAGGGCGGGGCCGGTGCGGATGCTGGGCGAGCTCATGGGGCGACCCTAGGTGGCCTCCCCGCGCTCCCACATAGCGTCAGCACACATACTTCAGCCCGAAGCCGTAGGGTCGAACCATGTGGGTGCATCCGACAGGGCCTGCTTGATCCGGAACACTCCGAACTCGTTCAGCTCCGGCAGGGCGTCCACGTCGAACCAGGCCACTTCCAGCGACTCGTCGTCGTTCACCCGGGCCTCGCCGCCGACGGCCCGGCAGCGGAAGGTGATGTCCATGTACTGGCAGACGTCGCTGTTCGGGTAGGTGACGGGCTCCAGCGCCTGGACGAGGACCACCCGCTCGGCGACACAGCGCACCGCCGTCTCCTCGAAGACCTCACGCACGGCGCAGGCCGCGGGCTGCTCCCCCGGCTCGGGAATGCCACCGATGACCGACCACCTGCGGGTGTCGGTGCGGCGGCCCAGGAGCACTCTGCCCTCGTCGTCGAAGACGATGGCGGTGATCCCGGGCAGCCAGAGCAGCTGGTGGCCCGCGGAGGCGCGGATCGTGCGGATGAAGTCAGGAGTAGCCATGATGCGACCCTAACCGCCCGCCTCCGCGCACCCGGCCGGAAGCACGGGGCGTACAGCGGGTGTACGGCTACGCGTCACCGGCGCGCCGACCGCGCATTCCGGCCCCGATCGCCCAGCCGACCCCACCCGCGGCGACCAGCACCAACGCGATCTCGGGCAGGATGCCCAGCCTGGTCGCGGGGGTCTCGGAGGTGCGCAGCGGCACCTTCTGGACCAGGTAGGCGGGCACGAACATGCCGGTCTTCTGGGTGATCTTCCCGTCCGGCATGATGATCGCGCTGACGCCGCTGGTCACCGGCACCGTGACGGTCCGGCTGTGCTCGACCGCGCGGATCCGGGACATGGCGAGCTGCTGGTAGGTCATCTCGCTGCGGTCGAAGGTGGCGTTGTTGCTCGGTACGGAGATCATCTCGGCACCGTGCGTGACGGTGTCCCGCACGTCCCAGTCGAAGGCGGCCTCGTAGCAGGTCGCGAGGCCGACCTTGGTGCCGTCGATGTCGAACACACCGGGCTTCGTGCCCCGGCTGAAGTCCTGGCGGACCATGCTGGTCCAGTCCTTGTTGACGGCACCGACCAGACCACGCAGCGGGAGGTACTCGCCGAAGGGCTGGATCTGCCGCTTGTCGTACGTCGACGTCGGGCCCTTGACCGGGTCCCACAGGATCTGCTCGTTGAGCAGCTTGCCGTCCCGCTCGACGACCCCGCCGACGGAGATGGGCACGCCCATCGCCTTGGCCGCCTCGTCGATCACGGTGGCCGCGTCGGCGTCGGAGAACGGGTCGACATCGGAGGAGTTCTCCGGCCACAGCACGAAGTCCGGCTTGGCGACCTTGCCCGCCTTGACGTCGGCGGCCAGCTTGAGCGTCTCCTTCACGTGGTAGTCGAGCACCGCCTGCCGCTGCGAGGCGAAGTCCAGGCCGGCGCGCGGCACGTTGCCCTGGATGACCGCGACGGTGACGGAGCCGTTCTCGGCCTTGTCGCTCACCAGCGTCCGCGCCGCGACCGCGCCCACCACGGGAACGGCCACGCTCAGCAGGGCCGCGGCCGCCGCCCCGCGCCGGAGCTCGCGGGTGCGCCGGCCCTCGACGGCCAGCCGCCCCGCCTCGTACAGACCGAACCCGCACAGGACGACGGCGAAACCGAGCACCGGGGTGCCGCCCAGCGCGGCGAGCGGGAGGAAGACGCCGTCCGCCTGGCCGAAGGCGATCTTGCCCCAGGGGAAGCCGCGGAAGGGCACACGCGCGCGTGCCGCCTCACCCGCGATCCATATGGCGGCCGCCCACACCGGCCAGACCGGGAGGTTGGAGACGGCGGCCACCCCCACACCGACCAGGGCGATGAAGATCGCCTCGATCGCCACCAGTGCGAGCCACGGCCCGGGACCGACCTCGACGCCGGTCCACACCAGCAGCGGCAGCAGGAAGCCGAGCCCGAAGACGTAGCCGAGACCGAGGGCCGCCTTCCACGAGCGGCCGCGCAGCACCCACGCGAATCCGGCGAAGGCGGGCAGGGCCAGCCACCACAGGGTGCGCGGCGGGAAGCTGACGTACAGCAGCACTCCGCTGAGGGCGGAGGCGGCGGCCGGGACCAGGTGGCGGAGCAGCCGGAGGGCGCGGGGGGCGGGACGCGGCGTGAGCTGGTCCGACTGGTCCACGGAAGTTGCGGTGACGGTCACCCGGGGAGTGTACGGCGGTCGACCTTGCGGCCGACAGCACGGTCTCGGCATGCAGGAACCCCACCGTTCCCGCGCAAGTCATCCACAAAGCGGGCATCGGCGGTTACGGTGTGCGAGGCGGGCGGCGGGGCCTGCCACAGGTCGGGGGACCGGGGTACGGGGGGCGACGGTGGGGTCGACCGGGATGACGTCCGCTGCCGAGGCGCACGCGGACAACGACAGACGAAACGTTTCTGATGTGGTGGGCGTCGTGGTGCTCGGGGCCTGCGCCGTGTGGCCGCTGATCTCGGCGACCGGGCGCGACGCACGGCCCGAGGGCGTGCTGCTGGCGGTGCTCGCGGTGGCCGCGGGCTATGCCGCGGGCCGGATGTCCGGGTCGCTGCTGCCGGTCGCCGCGCCGTGTGCGGGCGCACTGGCGGGGCTGGCGCTCGCGGTGGCAATGCCCCAGGTGGCCCCGGGCCCCCAGTTCACGACCCCGCTCGGCCATGCCGGCGCCGTCGCGGCACTGCTGGTGCTCGCGACGGGCGGCGCGTGCTGTGCCGCTTGGGCGACGCCGGTTCCGGCGCTGCGGTTCGCACTGCGGATGCTGGCCGCCGGCATCGCGGTGGCCGGGGCGGCCGTGGGCTCGACGGCCGGCTGCGCGGCCAGCGCCGTCGTCCTGCTGTGCTCCCTCGCCGCCGGCCGGATGCGCCGGCGGGGACCGGGCATCGCCGGGCTGGCCCTGGCGGCCGCGCTGGTGACCGGCACGGTCTGGGCGATCGCGGCGAACGTCCTGCCGGCCGGCCTCACCTCCACCCTGACGGGCCCCCTCGCCGAGCACCGGGTGCAGCTGTGGCGGGACGCCGCGCGTCTCGCGCACCGGAACACCGCCCTGGGCGTCGGCCCGGGGCGCTTCGGCGAGCTGAGCGGCACCGCGTCCGAGTCCCTGCTGCCCGACGGCAAACCGCACTCCGCACCGCTCCAGCAGGCCGCAGAACAGGGCCTGGTCGGCGGTCTGCTGCTGGCCACCGCGTTCTGCTGGATCCTCTACGCCCTGTGGCGTTCGCCCCGCTCCACACCGGTCGCCCTCACCGCGGGCGCGGCGCTCACCGCCCTGGCCGCGATCGCCGCGGTGGGCAACGCGCTGAGCTTCACGACGGTGTCGGCGGGGGCGGGCCTGCTGGCGGGCCTGGCGACGGCACGCCCCTGGGTGGCAGGGGTGACGGCGACATCGGGCGGTTGAGCTGTACGGGTGTATGGCCCGGTCCCCTGTGCTCCAGCCACATGTGCTTCGGCCACATGTGCTTCGGCCACCATGTGCTTCGGCCACCATGTGCTCCAGCCACATGTGCTCCGGCCCCACAGGGGCCGGCCCCGGGTGGGACCTGCGTCAGTGAGCCGTGCCCGGCGTGATCGTCCGCAGGCGTTCCCTGATGACCCGTACCGCGGACTCGGCGTTGTCCACGGTGATGGTGAAGGTGTGGCCGTCCCACAGGCGCAGCACGATGCCCTCGCCGCGGCGGACGACGACGGCCGTGCCCTTCTCGGGGCGCCAGCGGTAGCCCCAGCCGCCCCAGTGGCGCGGGGTGATCTGCGGGGAGAAGTCGGCGCCGACCACCTGGGAGAGCGGAATACGCCGACGCGGTACTCCTATATGACCGCAGCGGATTTCGAGGCACTCCCGGTCGAGTCTCAGGTCGACGTGTACGAAGGCGAGGGTGCCGAAGAGGACCAGCAGCCCGGCCGCGATGCAGCCCACGACCGACATCACCAGCGGGGCGATTCCCGCGTTCCAGGCGGAGTCCACGGCCAGTTCGATACCGAGCGCCATGCAGGCCGCGCCGACCAGAGCCAGCAGCCACTGGACCCGGTTCGTGGCGCGCCCGGTCCAGACATCCGGGTGCGGGGCGTCCTCGTCCGGAGAGCGGTCGCGGGGGTGGTCCCTCATGTCTACGAGATTACTCACGTTTCGCTGCGCGGGTACCGCGTTGCGGAGGGTGACTGCTCACATCGGCGGTATTCCGGGCCCCGGGGAGTTCACTGGGACGCGGCAGGACTGGCCGTGCGCAGCAGGCGGGCCTCGGCGTAGCTCAGCGCGGCCTCGGGCAGCTCGCCCTCCCGGCCGTTGAGCAGCACCGTCACCGTCCCCGTGGCCGGAGCGTCGGGGGCCGGCCGCGCACCGATCCGGCGCAGTGCCTGGGCGGCCACCGCACCGGCGGAGCCGTGCAGGGCGAGGGGCGCGGCGCCGGGGCGCTGGACGGCGACGCGGATACGTTCCGCCAGGAGTTCGTAGTGGGTGCAGCCCAGGACGACGGTCGTCACGTCGTCGGGGGTGAGCTCGGCCGCCGCGGCCACGGCGGCGTCGACGGCGGCCTGGTCGGCGTGCTCCACGGCCTCGGCCAGTCCCCAGCAGGGCACCTCGGTGACCGGTACACCGCCGGCGAACTCCTCGATCAGGCCCCGCTGGTAGACGCTGCCCGTGGTCGCGGGGGTCGCCCAGATGGCGACGGGGCCGCCGCCGGCGGCGGCCGGCTTGATCGCCGGGACCGTGCCGATGACCGGGATGCCGGGTTCCAGGCGTGTGCGCAGTGCCGACAGGGAGTTCACGGTCGCCGTGTTGCAGCCGATGATCAGCGCGTCGGGCCGGCGGGCGGCGGCGGCCTCGGCGACGGCCATGGCACGCTCGGTGATGCCCTCGGGGGTGCGCGGTCCCCAGGGCATGCCCTCGGGGTCGAAGGAGAGGACGAGATCGGCGTCGGGGCGCAGCCGCCGTACCGCTGCGGTGGCCGCCAGCAGGCCGATTCCGGAGTCGATGAGCGCGATCTTCACCCGGCCACGATAGACGATGGGCCGTTGGGAGCAGGTCCGATGGGGCAGACTGCGCGGGTGAGCGCCTTCACATGGATCGCCGCCGTGTCCCTCGCCGCCTGGTTGTGGCTGCTGCTCTGCCAGGGCTGCTTCTGGCGCACCGACGTCCGGCTGCCGCCCCGGCGCGAGCCCGCCGAGTGGCCGGACGTGTGTGTGGTGGTCCCGGCCCGGGACGAGGCCGCGGTGCTGCCCCTGAGTCTGCCGTCGCTGCTGGCGCAGGACTATCCGGGGCGGGCGGAGGTGTTCCTGGTCGACGACGACAGTACGGACGGCACCGGGGAGTTGGCCCGGGAGCTGGCCGAGCGCCACGGCGGGCTGGAGCTGACCGTGACCTCGCCCGGTGAGCCGCCGGCGGGCTGGACGGGCAAGCTGTGGGCGGTACGGCACGGCATCGCGCTGGCACGCGCGCGTGGCCCCGAGTACCTGCTGCTGACGGACGCCGACATCGCGCACGAGCCGGACAGCCTGCGGCTGCTGGTGGCGGCCGCCGGCACCGGGGGCTTCGACGTGGTCTCGCAGATGGCCCGGCTGCGGGTGGCGAGTGGGTGGGAACGGCTCGTGGTGCCCGCCTTCGTCTACTTCTTCGCGCAGCTGTACCCGTTCCGCCGGATCGGCCGGAAGGGCTCGCGCACGGCGGCAGCGGCGGGCGGCTGCGTCCTGCTGCGCGCCGACGCGGCCGAGCGGGCGCGCATCCCGGACGCCATCCGGCATGCCGTGATCGACGACGTGGCGCTCGCCCGGGCGGTGAAGGGCTCCGGAGGGCACATCTGGCTGGGGCTCGCCGACCGGGTGGACAGCGTGCGCCCCTATCCGCGCCTGCACGACCTGTGGCGGATGGTCTCCCGCAGCGCGTACGCGCAGCTGCGGCACAACCCGCTGCTGCTCCTCGGTACGGTCGCCGGTCTCGCGCTGGTGTACCTGGTGCCGCCGGCGGCGGTACTGGCGGGGGCGGCCGGCGGCGGCACGGCGGCGCTGCTCCTCGGCGCCGCGGCCTGGCTGATGATGACCGCGACGTACGTACCGATGCTCCGCTACTACCGCCAGCCGCTGTGGCTCGCCCCGCTGCTGCCGTTCACCGCGTTCCTCTACCTCCTCATGACGGTCGACTCGGCGGTGCAGCACTACCGGGGGCGCGGGGCGGCCTGGAAGGGCCGTACGTACGCGCGTCCCGACACGGTCGCCGACGAAGGCTGACCGCCTTTCGCGTCACTTGCGGCCGGGCGTCCAGTTCATGCCCCAGCCGTAGGCACGGTCGACGGTCCGCTGCGGGCTCACCCCGCGCTCCGGGACGAGGTAGCGCGCCTCGCGCTGTACGACCAGGTCGCCGCCGGTGTTGGTGAGCAGGGCGAGCGCGCACACGGTCGAGGGAACCGTGCACTCGTCCAGCGAGAAGTCGACCGGGGCGCCGTGCTGGGGCTGGAGGGTGACCGTGGCATGCAGGTCGGCGAAGGACCTGGCACCCTGGTAGATCGTCACGAAGATCAGGATCCGCCGGAAGTCCTGCCTGTGGTCGAGGTTGACGGTGAGGTTCTCCCCGCTCGACACGGCGCCGGTGCGGTCGTCGCCGTCGAGGTGGATGTACGGCGGCCGGTTCACGGAGCCGAAGGCGTTGCCCAGCGCCTGGACGACGCCCTTGCGGCCGTCGGCGAGCTCGTACAGGGCGCACAGGTCGAGATCGAGGTCGCCCGCACCGCCGCGCAGACCGCCCCAGCCGGGGAGCTGTTTGCGGACCTGCCAGTTGAGGTTGACCCGCAGCGCGCCCGAGGTGCCGCCCTGTTTGGCCAGGGAGACGGAGGGGGCCGCCTTCGTGAGCGTCACCTTGGACAGCCGTACGGGCGCGGTCGGCGTGGTCGGCGCTGTCGGCGGAGGCGGCGGGACGGGCAGACCGGCGGAGGTCGGCGCCGGGTGCTGCGGGAAGGGCGGGGTGACGGGCCGCGGCGGGGTGAGGGGACCGGTGACGGGACCAGGGACCGGGACCGGGGCCGGCGGGGTGACCGGACCGGCGACCGGCGGGGTGACCTGCGGCGTGGGCGGCTGCACCGGGTGCTGCGGCTCGTCCACCGTGATCCCGAAGTCGGTGGCGAGCCCTTCCAGCCCGCTGCTGTACCCCTGCCCCACCGCCCGGAACTTCCAGCCGCCCTGGCGGCGGTACAACTCACCGAGCACGAAAGCGGTCTCCACCGTGGCGCCCGTACTGTCGAACCGGGCGACCACGGTCCCGTCCGCCGCGTTCCGGACCTCGACATAGAGGCCGGGGACCTGCCCGAACGTTCCGCCGTCGGCCGAGGCCGCGAGGACGATCCGCTCGATCGGGGCCTCCACGCGCGCGAGGTCGACGTGAAGGGTGTCGGTGACCAGGTCGCCGGAGCGCCGCTTGCCCTCGTGCCGGACCGCGCCTGAGGCGTGCGCCGGCTGGTTGTAGAAGACGAAGTCACCGTCGGAGCGCACTTTCCCGGCGACCAGCAGCAGCGCCGAGGCGTCCGCGTCGGGGGCACCCGGACCGGAGCGCCAGCCCAATTCGACCCGCAGTGCCGTGGTCGGCACCGGCGTATTCGATCCTTTCGGCATTGGCATGTCCGCCCCCATCATGTGTCGGCATCCCGGGCGCGCCCCGGCGGCCCCAGGTCATCCCTACCCTCACAACCTATTCCCGGGGACAGGGATCTCCCATGAGCGGCACAGGAAGATCCCTGGCCAACTGCAGGTAACCGGCTCGGAACTCGGCCTTTACACGATCAGAACGCTGATTGCCGTCCTTTTTTGCCGAGTTCGCTCGGATTGGGGATCCGGCGTCACTGCCGACACGGAAAACAACCCTCTTATCGGTCTCCCCAACCAGCACATCGTGGGCTTAACTTATGTGCCATGACCTCCCCCCGCTCCACCTATGGCGGCGGCTACTACTCCGCCTCCTTCCCGGACACTCCGATCTACGACTCGCTCGTGGCCGAACGGGGCACCCCGCAGATCGCCCCGATCCGGGTCCCTCCCGCCTACGACGCGCCCAGCGGCTTCAGCAGCAACCTGCCCGCGCTGCCGTCGGCGCTGCCCGCCCTCCCGGCGGGTCCCTCCCAGCCCGCCCCGGGCTACGGTTACCCGCAGCAGATGCAGCAGCCCGCCCCGCTGCAGCAGGCGCCCACGGCGTACATCCCCCAGCAGGCGACGGGACCGCGCGGCTACCCCGCGCAGCAGCAGCCGCAGCCGCCCCGTCCGATGATGGGTGGCACGGGTTACGAGGCGATGCGCCCGGCGGCTCCCCGCCCCGCGCCGGCGGCTCCGTACCAGGACCCGTACAACAACCAGCAACAGCAGCAGTACCGCGGCTACTGATCGGCGCCCCCCGATGTCCGTGCGGCCTGGCACGATGGCGTCATGGGGACGGCCGAACTGCAGTCGATTCACGTTCACCCGGTCAAGGCGCTCCGGGGCTTCTCGCCCCGGGAGGCCGTCGTGGAGCCCTGGGGGCTGGCCGGTGACCGACGCTGGGTTCTGATCGACGACGGGGGAAAGGTCGTCACCCAGCGTGTACAACCGCGCCTCGCGCTCGCCGCTGCCGAGCTGCTGCCCGGTGGTGGCGTACGGCTGTCCGCGCCCGGGCGCACGCCCCTGACGGTGCCGGTGCCGGAACCGGGGGTCACGGTGCCGGTGGACATCTTCGGTACGAAGGTGGAGGCGGTCCTCGCCGCGGAGGCGGCCCATGCGTGGTGCGGCGCGTATCTGGAGGCCGATGTCCGCCTCGCCCACATGGACGCCCCCGCGACACGCCGCCCGATCGACCCGGACCACGCGCTGCCGGGCGAGACCGTGAGCTTCGCCGACGGCTATCCCCTGCTGGTCACCACGCAGGCCTCGCTGGACGCCCTCAACTCCCTGATCGCGCAGGGCGAGCATGCCGACGAGGCCCCGCTGCCCATGAACCGGTTCCGGCCGAACGTGGTCGTGAGCGGTACGCGGGCCTGGGCCGAGGACGGCTGGAGACGGATCGCCATCGGCGAGGTCGAGTTCCGGGTCGCGAAGATGTGCGGGCGGTGCGTGGTGACCACGACGGACCAGGTCACCGCCGAACGCGGCAGGGAGCCGCTGCGGACGCTGGCACGGCACCGCAGGTTCGGCAACCAGCTGGTCTTCGGCCAGAACCTGGTACCGCACGCCCCCGGCACGATCCGGGTGGGGGACCCGGTCCGGGTCCTCGACTGAGGTCCGGGTCCTCGACCGACGTCCGCGCCCCCGAGCCGACGCCTCGCACCGATCCGCGCATCCGCCCACCGCTCATCGGCGCATCCGCCGATCCGCCCGTGACCGAGCCGCCCGTGGCCGAGCCGTTCTCAGTCGAGCCGGCCGCGGCCGGAACTCAAGTGATCTCCGCCTCGGCGGGAACCCAAGCCCGCGGCCCGGTCGTTGAGGCGGTGAGAAGTTCATGAGAGTCCCGGCCCGAGGTGATTTCGCTCTCTCTTCGGCCCGGGTCCCGGGTGAACGGACCGGGCGGGGGTTATCACGGAGCGGGAGGGGGTGGTGGTCGGTGCGAGCGATCCGCGGCCTGTGGCGGTGGCGGCGCAATCCGCTGCGCCGCGCGACCGACCTGGTCGAGGCCTGGGTGGCCCTGGTGGCGCTGGTGCTGATCGTGGTGGCCGCACCGGTGCTCGGCTCGTTCGTCGGCGCCGCCGCCCAGGGCACCCTGCAGCGGTCGGTCCGGCAGCAGCAGCACGACCGGCATCTCGTGATGGCCACGGTGGTGCGCAAGCTGGGCAGCGCCCCGGTCGAGCCCGACCCCGACGCCACCAGCGCCCACGACAACCGCAGCCGCGTCCTCGCCGACTGGACCGCACCGGACGGCACCCGGCGACACGGCTCGGTCCTGACGACTCTCAAATCCCCGCACAGGGGCGACCACTTCGACGTCTGGACGGACCGGCACGGCCTCATAACGGCCCGCCCGCTGGACGCCGTGACGGCGACGACCCACGCGGTACTGGCCGGGTTCGGCGCGGCCCTGCTCACCGCGGGTCTCGTCGACAGCGTCCGGCGCATGATCGTCTGGCGTATGGTCCGTCGCAGGTACGCACGTTGGGACCAGGCCTGGGACCGGGCGGGCCCGGACTGGGGAAAGGCCGGCACGGGCAGCTGACGGCCTTCCGCCTCTGGTCAACCCACCACCTCGGCGCACGCTACGGTGGACCGGCCGAAGTGCATTCGGCATCGACCCGCGCGCGAGCGAACCACGGGGGCCGGGCACCGTCCGCGGTACCGCCCCGAAGGCGAGCGAGCGATCTGTACGACGAGGTGGGGGCACAGCAACGCCATGGCACAGGGCACGGTCCAGGTGACGCACACCGGCACATCGAGGTGGCGGCGCCGCACGGGTGAGTACGCTTCGCTCGCCGCCGCCCTGGAGGCCGCCGCCGACGGCGACGTCCTCACGGTCGCGCCCGGCACCTACCGGGAGAACCTCGTCGTCCAGCGCGCGGTGACGCTGCGCGGGCCGGAGGGCTCGCCCGGCTCGGTGCGCATCGCCCCCGTGGACGGGGTCCCGCTGACCGTGCGCGCCTCGGCGGTCGTCCAGGACCTGCACGTCGAGGGCCAGGACGCGGCCGCGCCCGCGCTTCTGGTCGAGGAGGGCACTCCCGAGCTGCTGGACGTGCGGATCGTCACCCGGTCCGCCGCCGGGATCGAGGTGCGCGGCGGAGCCCGGCCGACCGTACGCCGGTGCACCGTGGACAACCCCGCGGGCATCGGCATCGCCGTACTCGACGGCGGCGGCGGGGTGTTCGAGGAGTGCGAGGTCGTGGCGGCCGGACAGGCGGGCGTGGCGGTGCGCGGCGGCGGCCACCCGCGTCTCGACCGCTGCCGGGTGCACCACGCCTCCGGCACGGGCATGACGGCGACCGGGGAGAACTCCGCGCTGGAAGCGGTGGGTTGCGAGATCTACGAGGTCCGCGGCTCCGGCGTGCAGGTCACCTCACGGGCGACGGCGCACCTCACCGACTGCGACGTGCACCGCACCACCGCCGACGGGATCACGCTGGACACCGACGCGGTGCTGACCCTCGCGGACTGCCGTATCCACGACATCCCGGAGAACGCGGTCGACCTGCGCTCGCGTTCGGTGCTGACGCTGACGCGGACGACCGTGCGTCAGTTCGGGCGCAACGGGCTGTCGGTGTGGGACCCGGGCACCCGGGTGGACGCCAACCAGTGCGAGATCTTCGACAGCACGGGCGACTATCCGGCGGTGTGGGTCAGCGACGGCGCCACCGTGGTCCTGGACTCCTGCCGGGTGCACGACGTGCCGGACGCCCTGTTCGTGCTGGACCGCGGCTCCCGCGCGGACGTCGTCGACAGCGACCTCTCCCAGGTGCGCAACACGGCCGTGTCGGTGAGCGACGGCGCCACCGCGCAGCTCGACGACTGCCGGATCCGGGACGCGGCCACCGGCGCCTGGTTCCGCGACCACGGCAGCGGCGGCACCCTCAACAACTGCACGGTCGACGGCACCCAGACCGGTGTGATCGTCACCAAGGGCGCCGACCCCACCATCGAGCGCTGCATGGTCGACTCCCCGGCCGAGGCGGGCTTCTACGTGTCGGCGGGCGGCCGCGGCACCTTCCAGAACTGCCGG
Source organism: Streptomyces sp. NPDC047061 (assembly GCF_040643955.1). Classification (NCBI taxonomy): domain Bacteria; kingdom Bacillati; phylum Actinomycetota; class Actinomycetes; order Kitasatosporales; family Streptomycetaceae; genus Streptomyces; species Streptomyces sp. NPDC047061. The sequence goes on along the minus strand of NZ_JBEYVI010000001.1, from coordinate 501,962 downwards.
GTCACCGGCAGCGGCGGCTACGGCTTCCACGTGATCGACGGCTGCCGCACGACACTGCGCAAGTGCCGCACGGAGCGGTGCGCGCGCGGGGGCTACGAGTTCGCGGACGGCGGTCCGGACACGGGCTCGGGCACCGGCCCGGTGGTGGAGGACTGCACCAGCGACGAGAGCAGCAGCCTGCGGACGCCCGAGGCGCGCGAGACGGCCGTACAGACCTCGTACCAGTCCCCCGGCCTGCTCGGCGCGATCCCCGGCCAGCGCAGCACCGAGCAGGAGCCCCTCCTCGCTCCCGTCACGCCCGAGGAGCCGGTACGGACCTCGAAGGCCGTGCTCGGCGAGCTCGACGCACTGGTCGGCCTGGACAGCGTCAAGCGCGAGGTGCGTGCGCTGACCGACATGATCGAGGTCGGCCGGCGCCGCCAGCAGGCCGGCCTGAAGGCCGCCTCCGTCAAGCGGCACCTGGTGTTCACGGGCTCCCCCGGCACCGGCAAGACCACGGTCGCCCGGCTCTACGGCGAGATCCTCGCCTCGCTCGGGGTGCTGGAGAAGGGCCATCTGGTCGAGGTGTCCCGGGTCGACCTGGTCGGCGAGCACATCGGTTCCACGGCGATCCGCACCCAGGAGGCCTTCCAGCGGGCGCACGGCGGGGTGCTGTTCATCGACGAGGCGTACGCGCTGTCGCCGGAGGACGCCGGGCGGGACTTCGGCAAGGAGGCCATCGACACGCTGGTGAAGCTGATGGAGGACCAACGGGACGCGGTGGTGGTGATCGTCGCGGGCTACACGGAGGAGATGGAGCGCTTCCTTTCGGTCAACCCCGGGGTGGCGTCGCGTTTCTCCCGGACCATCACCTTCAGCGACTACGGCCCGGACGAGCTGCTGCGGATCGTGGAGCAGCAGGCCGACGAGCACGAGTACCGGCTGGCGCCCGGCACGTCCGAGGCGCTGCTGACGTACTTCACGGTGCTCCCGAAGGGCCCCGCGTTCGGCAACGGCCGTACCGCCCGCCAGACGTTCGAGGCGATGGTGGAGCGGCACGCGAGCCGGGTCGCCCAGTTCGCCGACCCGACCACCGACGACCTGACACTGCTGTACGCGGCGGACCTCCCCGAAGTCGGCTGATCAGCCGCCCGGTTGCGGCCGCTGCCCGGGCAGCTCCGGGCGCAGCCGGGCCAGCAGCCGCTCCCGTTCCACGGCGAAGACCGGGTCCGCCTGGTAGTCGGAGTGGCCCAGGATCGGCGCGGGGAGCGGGTGTCCCGCGGTGCGCCCGTAGGCGAGCGGGTCCTTCAGGGGCGTGTGGTCGACCTGCGGGCCGTCGCCGCCGGTGATCCGTACGGGGCCGCCGATGGGGTCGGTGAGGCGGTAGAGGTTGCGCCAGCAGGCGACGTCGCGGTGCAGGGAGCCGAGTTCGGCGGGGCCGAAGTGGGCCGGGAACCAGCGGCCGTACAGCCGTTCCAGCGGGGAGCCGTACGTCAGCAGGGCGACCCGTTTGCGGACCGCCGGGGTCAGCTGCCAGGCCGCGGCGGCCGCGAGGACGCTGCCCTGGGAGTGGCCGGAGATGACCAGCCGGCCGCCGGTGCGGCGGGTCCAGGTGTCCATCCGCCAGGTCAGGTCGGGGACCGCGCGCTCGGCGTAGCAGGGCGGGGCGAAGGGGTGGGCGGCGCGCGGCCAGAAGGTGCCGACGTCCCAGAGGATGCCGATGGTGCGCCGCGCGGCGGCGTCCTTGTAGGCGCGCCGGCCCCAGGTGACGAAGAGTATGAAGCCGAGCCCGACCAGCCAGGATCCGAGCGCCTGGGAGGTCTCGGCCGCGCCGTGCACCAGGGCCTGGGTCCGCTCTGCCGCCGCGTCCGGGGTCTCCCCGGTGGCCAGCGCGCCCGCCAGCGCCCCGGCGCCCAGCACCAGCGTGGCGGCGCCCAGCACGGTGACGACCAGCGGCGCCCGGTCGGTGAGGACGGCCATGGCCCGGACCCGGGCGATACGGCGGCTGCGGGCCGCGTCCTCCGGCTCGCCGGGGTGGCCGAGGGCGACGGCGGTGCGTTCCGCGCGGCTGAGCCGCGAGGTGTGCCAGGACAGCCAGGCGACCGCGGCGAGCAGTACGACGAGAACCGGCGGGATCACCGACGCCTGCCAGGTCAGCAGTACCGGGGGTCCGGCGATGGACGTGCCGGTGCCGTCCAGCCAGTCGGAGACGCGCTGGGCGACCCCGCCCGAGATCACCCCGCCCAGCGCGCAGGCGAGCAGCGCGACCGCGGGTCCGCCGAGGCCGCGGATCGCGGCGCGCGGATCGGGCTGCCGGCGGTGCAGGTCGTGGGCGACCGCAGCGAGGACGATCACCAACACGCCCTGGGCCAGCGCCAGACCGCCGAAGGTGGTGTCCCCGGCGAGCCGGCCCGCGGAGTGCCATCCCGGGCGGGACCAGCCGGCGTACACCACCGCGAGCAGCAGCAGGGCCAGCGCGCCGAGCGGCAGGCGTCGTACGAGACGCCGGTCGAGTGCCCGGTCGAGGCGGTTCTCGCTGCGGCCCCGGCGGCAGACCACCCACACCGCGGCGAGGGCCCCGGCGGTCAGCGCACCGGTCAGCAGCCACCCGATCGTGTCCAGTACGGCGGCTCCGCCCCGTCTGCGGTCGAAGGAGGCCGCCGGTGCGAGGACCGCGGCGGCGACGGTGAGCAGGCCCGCCGCGGTGTGGGCGGCGCGCAGCCGGGCGACCAGCCGGCGCCCGTACCAGAAGCCGGGGCTGCCGAGGGCGGTGTGGCCGGGCTCGGGGTCGAGGTCCGGCGGCCTGGTGGACTCGTAGGCGCTCCAGGTCCGGTGCGAGAGGTACCAGAGCAGGCCGGTCAGGGCGGTGGGCACCAGGGCGGCCAGCGCGAGCCGGCGTCCGGGTGCGCTCCACCAGCCGCCGTCGGGGCCGCTGGGTGACAGGAACCCGAGCCAGGAGTGCCGGCCGGCGCAGGCGGTGACGCCCGCGCACTGCCAGGCGGCGAGGTCCAGGGCGACCTCGCAGGCGGCGGCGACCAGCAGCACCGTGAGGGTGAGCCCGGCGAGCCGGACCAGCAGGCCGTAGCAGCGGACGGTGCGCGGCCGGTCCCGGGCGGCGGGGCGCATCCAGTGGGCGAGGTTGACCACCATGAACGGGAGGAGCAGCAGCCACAGCGCGCGGGAGGCGTTGCCGGAGGTGAGGTTGCACCAGACGTACGCCTCGGGCACCGGCCGGTCGCGGTAGTCGCCGGGCCGGGACTCGGCGTCGACGTCCTCGGCGCGCCGGAAGACGGCCGCGGTGTCGTCGCCGGTGATCCGGACCGTGCGCGGATCGTCGAGCATCTTCCCGGGCGTGGTGCCGCCGACGCCGTGGACCAGGAGCTCCAGGTCGATCTCCGGTGCGGCGGGCCGCTCGGCCGGGTCCGGCTTCGCGATCGTGGTGCGGTCGGCGGGACCGCCGGCGGTGCGTTCCTGCGCGCGTTCCACTCTTCTCGCACTTCCCCCGTGACGCGCCGATGGTCTGTGTCCGTGCGGGTTCCAGGATCGCCGATTCCGATGTGACGCACACCACTCGCCACCGAATCTCCCCGTTGTGTGTGAAACCCAGTGCAACACGCGGTGACCAAATGACGTGTGTGCACCGACACAGGGAGTGGCGCAACCTGTGTGGTCCCGTGAAAGGATGGGGCGCCCGCGCACCGAAGCCGGATGGAATGTCCTGGTCGGGGCTGGTACGCAGGGCGTGTCGGACGGCTTGAGGCGAGAGGACCGGAGCGTACGTGAGCGAGAACCAGAACCTCCTCGCGGAGCAGCGCCGCGCCCTGATCCTGGACGAGGTCCGGCGCCGGGGCGGCGTACGGGTCAACGAGCTGACCCGCAAGCTCGGCGTGTCGGACATGACCGTACGCCGGGACCTGGACGCGCTGGCCCGGCAGGGCGTGCTGGAGAAGGTGCACGGCGGCGCGGTGCCGGTGGTCGAGGCGAGCACGCACGAGCCGGGGTTCGAGGCCAAGTCGGGGCTGGAGCTGACCGCCAAGGAGGACATCGCGCGGGCCGCCGCCGAACTCGTCGTACCGGGTACGGCGATAGCGCTGTCCGGCGGTACGACGACGTACGCGCTGGCCCATCATCTCCTGGAGGTCCCCGACCTGACCGTGGTGACGAACTCGGTGCGGGTCGCGGACGTCTTCCACGCGGCGCAGCGTGTCTCCGGGCAGCGCCAGGGCGCGGCCACGGTGGTGCTGACCGGTGGGGTGCGCACCCCGTCCGACTCCCTCGTGGGCCCGGTGGCCGACCAGGCGATCGCGGCGCTCCACTTCGACCTGCTCTTCCTCGGCGTGCACGGCATATCGGTCGAGGCCGGCCTGTCCACCCCGAACCTCGCGGAGGCGGAGACCAACCGCCGCCTGGTGCAGTCGGCCCGGCGGGTCGTGGTGGTCGCCGACCACACCAAGTGGGGCACGGTGGGCCTGAGTTCCTTCGCCAAGCTGGAGCAGGTCGACACGCTGGTCACGGACGCCGGCCTGCCGGCCGCGGCCCGTGCGGAGATCTCGGAGCATCTGCGCCGGCTGGTGGTGGCGGGCGAGCCGGAGGTCTGATCGCGACGGCGGTACAGACATCTGACGGACCGCCAGTTATCGTGGCGGAGCCGGCCGACCACCTTCTCGGCCAAGGGGGTTCTCGTCCATGACGCGCCGTCTGCGCCCCGTGGGGCTCGACTTCGTCGAGACCGCGCCCGTACGTCTGGTCTTCGCGAGGGAGATGTCCGCGCCGCCCGAGCGGGTCTTCCACGCGCTCAACGACGACGTACCCGGCTGGGCGGAGTGGTTCGCCGCGGTGACCCGCGCCGAGTTGGTCGACGACGGCGCCGGGCGCGACATCCGCCTCAAGGGCGGCGGGCGTTTCCGGGAGACGATCATCGCGGCCAAGGAGCCCGAGGTGTACGCCTACCGGGTCGACCTGACCAACGCGCCCGGCGCGCACGCCATCGCCGAGGAGTGGCGGCTCGTGCCGTCCGGCGGCGGCACCCGCGTGCAGTGGACCTTCGCCGTGGACGGCACGGCGCCGTTCCGTCTGGCCGTGAAGGTGGCACGCGCGGGGTTGGGCAGGGCCTTCCGGGGCGCGGTCACCGAACTGGACCGCCGCCTGTCGCGGTAGCGCCTCAGCCGCGCCAGACCCCCGTCTCCAGCAGTGACTCGATCGCCGCGGTGTACGGCGCGATGTCCAGGCCCTGCCCGGTGAGCCAGGTGTCCGAGTAGTACTTGTCGAGGTAGCGGTCGCCGGGGTCGCACAGCAGGGTCACCACGCTCCCCCGCCGTCCCTCGGCGACCATCTCGGAGACGATCTTCAGGGCGCTCCACAGTCCGGTCCCGGTGGACCCTCCGGCCTTCCGCCCGATCGCCCGTTCCAGCGCCCGCACCGCGGCCACGCTCGCCGCGTCCGGCACCTTCATCATGCGGTCGACGGCCCCGGGCACGAAGCTCGGCTCCATCCGCGGCCGCCCGATGCCCTCGATCCGGGACCCGCAGTCGCACGTGACGTCCGGATCGCCGGTGGTCCAGCCCTCGAAGAAGCAGGAGTTCTCGGGGTCGGCGACACAGATCCGGGTGTCGCGCTGGGTGTAGTGCACGTAGCGCGCGAGCGTCGCGGACGTACCGCCGGTCCCTGCCGTGGCGACGATCCAGGCCGGTTCCGGGAACCGCTCCAACTCCAGCTGGCGGAAGATGGATTCGGCGATGTTGTTGTTGCCGCGCCAGTCCGTGGCCCGTTCGGCGTAGGTGAACTGGTCCATGTAGTGACCGCCGGTCTCCACCGCGAGACGCGCGGACTCCTCGTACATTTTCCGGGAGTCGTCGACGAAGTGGCACTGCCCGCCGTGGAATTCGATGAGGCGGCACTTCTCGGCGCTCGTCGTGCGCGGCATGACGGCGATGAACGGCACGCCGATCAGCTTGGCGAAGTACGCCTCGGAGACGGCCGTCGAGCCGCTGGACGCCTCGATCACCGGGCGCTCGGGCCGGATCCAGCCATTGCACAGGCCGTAGAGGAAGAGTGAGCGGGCCAGCCGGTGCTTGAGGCTTCCGGTCGGATGTGTCGACTCGTCCTTGAGGTAGAGGTCGATGCCCCAGGCCTCGGGCAGCGGGAAGCGCAGCAGGTGGGTGTCCGCCGAGCGGTGGGCGTCCGCCTGGACCTTCCCGACGGCTTCTTTGAGCCAGTCGCGGTAGGCGGTGTCGCTGTGGTCGACGTCGAGGGTGGCGCCGGTCCGGATCTGCGGGGTGGTGCTCACGGCGGGACTCCTTACGCTTCGCGCCGGCGGCGTCCGAACGCGGCCGACGCACCGATCATAAACACCTTCCGCACGCTTCTCACCTGCATAAACGCATCTTTGAGCGTCTCAAAGGCACCCCTGGGGAACGGCGCCGAACAGTGGCGCGAACACTTCGGGGCGCATTGCGGCGAGTGCTCCGAGCGCCCCCCGACCGGCGGTCCGTGCGTACTGGTGCTCCGCGCCGAGGGCGGGCAGACTGCCACCGGACGGGACGAACGTCTCGAACGGGGGCGCACACTGGAGCACGACACGAGCCGGAGCGCGCCGGCCGGGGCCACAAGCTTCCGGACCGGTGCCCGAGGTACTCGAAAAGGGGCGGGGCAGGATGGCGGAGCCGGAGTTCACGGCGACGGGCGTGCGGATCGACAAGCGGCTGCGTTCGCTCACCCGGGCCGGTCAGGTCCGGATAAGGGACGGCAGGCTGCAGCTGCTGACGAGCTACGGCAGCGAGATCGACAGCGCACCCGTGCAGGCGGTACGGGCCTCGAAGCCCTGGTTCGCGTCGGAGGACCGGGCCTTGGCCGACCTCAACGGCCAGCGCTACTCACTCACCCTGGGTGACCACGATCCGGCACCGGGCGAGCCCGGACCGCCGGCGGCGCGCCGCTTCATCGAGGCGGTGCAGCGGGCCGCCGGGCGAGGCCGCTGAGCCGCCCGGACCTGCGGGGCGTGACCGCCGGGCCACGGCGAGTTGCGGGACCGTACGCACTGGGTCACGCTTGTCTCACGTCACTCTGGGTTTACCGGCGATAACGCTGCGAACCAGCCCGCCGGCCACGACAGCAGGCGGCCCCGTGGACGGCGGCACCCTGCTGGATCCGTTCTCCGTGTTCTTCCGGACCTCACGTCGGGGAGTCGCAGCCGTGATCAAACACCCAAGCAGACACTGCTCGGTGGAGCTCCAGGCATTGCCCTCGCGGATCGGCCAGGTCCGCAGAATCGTATCTGCGCAGTTGCGCTACTGGCATCTCGACCCGTTGATCGACCGGGCGGCGCTCGGTGTGACGGAGTTGCTCACCAACGTCCACCGGCACGCCCAGCCCGACAAGAACTGCACCGTGGAGATAGAGCTCCAGCTCGACCGCCTCACGGTGTCGGTACGCGACCACGATCCGCGCCTGCCGGTGGTCGAGGACGGCACGGAGATCGCGCCGATGGCCACCTGCGGCCGGGGGCTCGCGATGGTGGCCGCGGTCAGCGAGAGCTGGGGAGTGCGGCCGCACGACGACGGCAAGGTCGTGTGGTTCACCCTGCCCGCGCCGACGGCCACACCGAAGACGGCCCGCCCGCAGCGCCGGGTCGCCGAACCGACCTCCCGCCTGATCGCCGAACCGGAACCCGCGTCCGCCGGCGCGCCCACGCCCGCACATGCAGCCTCCGGCGCCCCGGCCACCGCGCACGCGACCGCCGCCGTCCCCGGTGCCGCACACGCTCCCGCCCGCTCGGCTGTGGCCAGTTGAGGCGGGCGGTGAGTCTCCTCGCCGAGTCTGCCCTCCGGCACTAGTGCTTCATGCCGCACCACCCTTGCCGATGCGGCCGAAGTGCTCCTCCAGGACGGACAGCCTGCGCCAGTACTCGTCCTCGTCGATCTCGCCGGTGGCGAAGCGACGGCCGAGGACCGCCAGCGGTGAGTCGCCGGCCGGACGCCCCGCGTCCGCCGGACGCCAGGGTCCGCCGCGCCCGCGCCATGCGGTGCGGCGCAGGAACGTGCCGACGCCGAGTACGACGGCCGCCCAGATCAGCGGGAAGAACAGGATCCACGGGCCGGGCCCGCCGCCCCAGTTCGCCAGGGTCTGCATGTCGGTTCAACTCCCAGGGTCTCGTTGTGATGCATCGAGACTGACCGCCGGGAGGGGTCCGGGTCGTCGTGCGGCCGACGGCAGTGGCCGTACCTCCCGGGGAGTACACGGCGGCGGTCGACGTGCTCCCGAAAGCCCGAAAGGACTGGCGTTCTGTAACTACTAGTATGTACAGTCGTTCCATGAGCACGTCGGAGCGGTTGATCGAGTCCACCCGTGAGCTGCTGTGGGAGCGCGGTTACGTCGGCACCAGCCCCAAGGCCATCCTGGAGCGCGCGGGCGCCGGCCAGGGCAGCATGTACCACCACTTCACGGGCAAGCAGGAGCTGGCGCTGACCGCGATCCGGCGGACCGCCGAGGAACTGCGGGTCACCGCCGAGGCCGTGCTCACCGGGCCCGGCACGCCGTACGAGCGGATCGAGGCGTATCTGCGGCGCGAGCGCGACGTCCTGCGCGGCTGCCCGGTCGGCCGGCTGACGATGGACCCGGACATCATCGCCAACGACGACCTGCGCGCGCCGGTGGACGAGACGCTCGACCGGATCCTGGAACTGATCGCCGGGATCGTCGAGGAGGGCAAGGAGCAGGGGGAGTTCGGGCCCCGGGTGGACGGCGAGGAGATCGCCGCGACCGTGCTCGCGACCGTCCAGGGCGGCTATGTGCTCGCCCGGGCGTCCGGTTCCCCGGCCGCGTTCGACGCCGGCGTGCGCGGACTGCTGTCCCTGCTGAGGAGTTGACGTACGTGCACATCACCAGGAGACGCCCGGACACCCTGCGGGGCCCGGCGGAGAACTTCACCGGCACGGTGTGGCTGGACGAGATCGCCGCGCCCGCCGCACCGTCCCGGCTGCGCATGTTCAGCGTCCACTTCGCGCCCGGCGCCCACACCGCCTGGCACCGGCATCCGCACGGCCAGGTGCTGCACGTCCTGGAGGGCGAGGGGCTGGTACGGCGCAGAGGCGGCGAGGCGGAGGTGATCCGAGCGGGTGACACGGTGTGGATCGAGCCGGGCGAATGGCACTGGCACGGTGCCGCGCCGCGCAGCTTCATGACACATCTCGCGGTCGTGGAGGCCGCCGAGGACGGCACGACCAGCGAGTGGCATGAGCACGTGACCGACTACCCGGCCTGAGAGGGGACCTGGCGCCATGCACGCCATGCAGTACGAGTTCACCTTGCCCGCGGACTACGACATGGATGTCATCCGCGCCCGCGTCGCCCGCGTCGGGCATCTGCTGGACGACTGGGAGGGCCTGGGCGTCAAGTCCTACCTCATGCGCGAACGGGGCCTGCACGGCTCGCCGGTGAACCAGTACGGGCCGTTCTACCTCTGGAACACCCTGGCAGGCATGAACGCGTTCCTCTGGGGAGGCGCCTTCCAGGGGCCGGTCGACGACTTCGGGCGGCCGCGGACACGGCAGTGGACGGGCCTGGCCTTCGAGGAGGGCACCGCGGCCGGCTCCCCTGCCGCGTTCGCGGTGCGCCGGCGGCAACCGGTGCCGGAGGGTGTCGAGCTGGCCGCCTTCATGGCGGACGCGGCGGCCGACACCGGGCGGCTGGCCACCGCGGACGGTGCCGTGCTGGCCGCGTCCGCCGTGGACACGGACGCCTGGGAACTGGTCCACTTCTCGCTCTGGGAACACGACGCACCCAAGGCCGAGGGGGATGTCTTCCAGGTGCTGCACCTGTCGGAGCCGGGGCGCGGGGCGCTCCCGCGCGGGCGGCAGTGGTGAGCGCAGGGGCGCCCGGCGTCCGTACGGTCCTCGGTGACATCCGGCCCGCGGACCTGGGTGTCTGTGACGCGCACGACCACCTCTTCCTCCGCAGTCCCCGGCTGCCGGGGCAGGAACTGAACGACGCGAGTGCCGCCCGGGCCGAACTGGCGGCGTTCCGGGCCGCGGGCGGGGCGGCCGTCGTGCAGTGGACGCCGTACGGGATGGGACGGCGGGCCGCCGATCTGCCGCTGCTGTCCCGGGCCGCCGGTGTGCACGTGGTCTGCGCGACGGGACTGCACCAGGCGGCGCACTACGCCCCGGAGTCGCTCGACGGGCTGCGCGGGCGGCTCGCCGAGGTCTTCGTCGCCGAACTGACCGAGGGCATCGGCACGTCCGGGGTGCGCGCCGGTCTGGTCAAGGTGGCGGGCGGCTTCCACCACCTCGACGCGCACGCCCGCTGGACGATGGCGGCGGCGGCCGAGGCCCACCACGCGACGGGCGCGCCGATCGCCGTCCACCTGGAGCTGGGCACCGGCGCGCTCGACGTACTCGACCTGCTCTGCGGCGAGTTGGGCGTCCCCGGCGACCGGGTGATCCTCGGCCATCTCAACCGCTCCCCCGACCTCGCCGTCCATCGGCAGGCCGCCGCCTCCGGCTGCTGGCTGGCCTTCGACGGGCCGTCCCGGGCCAACCACGCCACCGACTGGCGGATGCCCGAGGCCGTACGGGCCCTGGCCGAGGCCGGGTTCGGGGACCGGTTGCTGCTCGGCGGGGACACCGTGGTGGCGGGGGCGCGGTCGGTGGACGGCGGGCCCGGGATGCCGTACCTGCTGCGGCGGGTGCGGCCGCGGCTGGCGGCCGAGCTGGGTGCGGAGCACGTCGACCGCATCCTCACCGGCAACCCGGCCCGGGCCTTCGCCGTCGACTGGCGCTGATACCGCCTCAGACCACCGAGATGTCCACCGACGGGCGGAGCTTCGCCGCGGCGGCCAGCGCCTCGTGCGCCGGGTGGGTGTCGAAGGCGCCCAACAGATCCTGGTCCGCAGGGAGTTCGGCCGCCGGGTAGGCGATCTGCTCGAAGGAAGCCAGGAAGCGCGGGCCCCACCGGCGGGTGCCGAGACGCGCCGTACGGGAGCAGTTGTCGACCATGTACGCCACGTCCCGGGCGTGCATGTAGGGCAGCAGCGAGTCCACCGCCTCGATGACGGACTCGTTGACGATCTCCGACCAGGGGTGACCGCGCTCGGCGAACTCGTCGATCTGCGCCATCATCGTGGCGACGAACACACCGGCGGTGAACGGCTCGACGGACAGCTCCCGTTCGGCCCGCCGGGCCCGCACCCGCTCCCCCGCCGCCCACATCGGCGAGCCGCCGATCCTGCTCATCTCCCGCTGCCCGAGCCGCCGTTCGGCCAGGATCACGCTGCGGATCTCGGTGCCGTCGGCGACCTCGTCGTAGATCTCGGCGACGAGCTCGCGGGCGGGCCCGTACGTCGCCGTGTACGCCCGGTCGAAGACCTCGCGCCCGGCCGGGTCGAGATCCTGCCGGACGGCCCGCAGCCCCGCCCGGGAGATGGTTCGGGCGATGGGCCCGGTCACGTTCTCGCAGGACCGCTCGTACGCCGTCACCTCGTCGTCCCCGCCGAGCCGGTAGTGGCCGTACAGGCTCTCCACGATGCCGTGCACGGCGCCGAGCAGGATGGCGCGTTCGCCGACGATGTCGGAGCGGTACTCGCTCGCCAGCGTGGTGCGGAAGGTGTACGGCGCGCCGAGCGCGACCGACCAGCCGAGGGCGAGGTCGGTGGCGCGGCCGTCCGGATCGACCGCCACGGCGAAACTGCTGTTGATCCCGGCGCCGTTGATCTCCGCGCCCTGTTCGTAGAGTCGGCGCACGGAGTCGCCCATGCCCTTGGGGCAGACGGCGATCACGCCGTGCCCGGCCGGGAAGTCGCCGCCGGTCTCCCGGAGATGGCCCAGCAGGAAGCCGTGCGAGAGGCCGATGACCGCACCGGGCTTGAGGACCGCGAAGATCTCCCGGTGGTGGGCGGCGAGGGCGGCGTCGGCGATCAGCAGGAGGAGCAGGTCGCTGTCGGCGGCGACGGCGAGCCAGTCGCCGAGGGTGCCGTTCTCCTCGGTGAAACCGTGCGAGCGGGCGTCGGCGGCCGAGGCGGAGCCGGGGCGCAGGCCGACGGTGACCGTGATGCCGGTGCCGGCGAGGGAGTCGCGCAGGTTGCGGGCCTGGGCGCGGCCCTGCGGGCCCCAGCCGAGGACACCGATCCGGGCGACTCCGGCGAACGCCTGGGGCAGCAGGGGGAAGAGGTGCCGTCCGCCGCGCAGGATGGTCTCCGTGCCGCCGGGCACGTCCATGGTTTCGAGTGCGAAGACACGGGAGGTGTAGGTGGTCGTCGAGGTCATGGTCGAGTTGTAGGCTCCGGGCGGGCGTTGCGACAAGCGCAACTTCCGCAGCGGTCTGTTGCGGATCATGAAAGGGCCTGGTCGCGGCGTGCGGGACGATCACCGGGGGCTGCGGCTCTTCCTCCATCTCGCCCAGTCCCTGAACTTCGGGCGGACCAGCCTGGACTGCCATGTCAGCCCGGCGACGCTGACCCGGACCGTACAGCGGCTGGAGGCGGAGCTGGGGCATCGGCTGTTCGACCGGGGCCCGCGCGGGGTGTCCCTGACGGCGGAGGGCCAGCGCTTCCGCGAATACGCCCTACAGGCGCTGGAGTTGTGGCAGGCGTATCGCGACGAACGCCCCGACCCGGCCGAACTCACCGGCAGGCTCTCGGTGTTCGCCACCGTGACCGCCTGCCAGACCCTGCTGCCCGAGCTGTTGGCGCCGTTCCGTACGGCGCACCCCCAGGTGCGGCTGGATCTGCGCACCGGGGACGCGGCGGCCGCGCTGGCCCGGCTGGACGAGGGCGAGGCCGACGTGGCCGTGGCCGGGATCCCCGCGCGGCTGCCGGAACCGCTGGTCGGCCGGACGGTCACGGTCACCGATCTGGTCCTGGTCACCGCGCGTGACCGCCCGGATCCCGGCCTGGACGGCCCGTTCGTCCTCCCCCAGCGCGGTCTGGTGCGCGAGGCGGCCGACCGCTGGTTCCGGGCGCGCGGGCGGCCCGTGCACGTCGCGTGCGAACCGGACGGCCACGAGGCCCTGTTGGCCCTGGTCGCCCTGGGTTGCGGCACGGGCGTGGTCCCCCGGCTGGTCCTGGAACACAGCGCGGTGCGGGACCGGGTCACGGTGCTCCCGGCCGACCCCGCGCCGGAGCCGTTCCCGATCGGTCTGTGCGTACGCCGAGCCGACCTCAGGCGGCCGCTGGTGGCGGCGCTGTGGAGCCTGACGGCGCGGTGGTAGGCGGGCGGCGCGGTGGTGGGCGGGCGGCGGTGGGCCGTTGCGGTGGCCGGCCGGGTGGGTGGCCGGTGGCTACCGGAGTGCCCCCAGCGGGTCGTCCAGCACCGGCTGCCAGGCCAACTCGGCCGCTCCCACCAGGCTGTTGTGGCTCAGCGTGCACGGCAGGATCGGCACGCTGCCGCTCTGGCCCCACAGGCTGCGGTCGGCGACCACGGCTCGCAGCCGCTCGGGGTCGGCGTCCAGGAGGGTGCGATGCAGGCCGCCGAGGATGATGCGGTCGGGGTTGAGGATGTTGACAAGGCCCGCCAGGCCGAGGCCGAGCCGGTCGATCAGGGCCTCGGTGGCCCTGCGGACGGTCGGGTCGGCGTAGTGGTCGCGGACCAGGTCCTCGGCCTGCCGGAGCAGCGACACCTCGGGGCCGGGCTCGCGGCCCGCCTCGATCAGCAGGGCCAGCGGATCGGCCTCCACGTCCAGGCAGCCCCGGCTGCCGCAGTGGCAGGGGCGGCCCTCGGGGTTGACGGCGAGGTGGCCGACCTCCAGGGCGAGGCCCGAACTCCCGGTGTGCAGGCGGCCGTCCAGGACGAGGGCGCCGCCGACGCCGCGGTGCCCGGTGGCCACGCACAGCAGGTCCCGGGCGCCCCGGCCGGCGCCGTGCCGGTGCTCGGCCAGCGCGGCCAGGTTCACGTCGTTGCCCGCGAACGCCGGTCCGGCGATCCCGGCCGCGCGCACGCACTCCGCGAAGATCCGGCGCACGGGCGCCCCCACCGGCCAGGCCAGGTGGAGGGGGTTGAGGGCCAGACCCTCCGGTTCCGCGACGGCGGACGGCACGGCGAGACCGGCGCCGACGCAGTGCAGGCCGGTGCTGCGCAGGAGGTCGGCGCCCGCCTCGACCACCGAGCCGAGCACCTTCGCCGGGTCGGCGTCGACCGCCTCGCAGCCGGGCGCGGTCGCGACGATCCGGCCGCCGAGCCCGACCAGCGCCGCGCGGAACCCGTCGGCGTGGACCTGCGCGGCGAGCGCGACGGGGCCGTTCTCGGCGACCTCGAGCCGGTGCGAGGGGCGGCCCTGCGACCCGGCCGCGGCGCCCGGGTGGGCGTCGACCCTGATCAGACCGAGCGCCTCCAGTTCGGCGGCGACGGCACCGGCCGTGGCCCGGGTGACGCCGAGCTCCGCGGTGAGCACCGCGCGGGTGGGGGCGCGGCCGGTGTGCACGAGTTCCAGGGCGGGGCCGAGTGCGCCACGTCCTCGGTCCAACCGGGGTTTCGAGGTTCCGTTCCCCGTCGGGCCGGGGGCCGTTTTGCCGCTCATGAAAGGGAGTCTGCCATGATCCGTAGTGTTGAACCGTGCCGGTACGTTGTGGCTGGTCGCGCCCACGCGGCGGAGCCGCACATCGATTCAGCCCCGCGCCCCTTTGAGGCGCGCTTCACAAACCGCTCATTCGAAGAGTCACGTTCAGACGGCCGACCAGACCCAGCTCCTCCGGTCTCGTCCCCGGATACACCTTCGGCACCCCGTGGTACGCCAGCCTGCTCTCGCCCCCGAACACGAACAGGTCCCCCGACCGCAGCTCCACGTCCGTGTAAGGCCTCCCCCTGTTCTCCGTGTTGCCGAAGCGGAACACGCACGCGTCCCCCAGGCTCAGCGACACCACCGGTGCGTCCGACTTCTCGTCGGCGTCGCGGTGCATGCCCATGCGGGCGTCCGCGTCGTAGAAGTTGATCAGTGCGATGTCGTACGACAATCCGCCGGCCGCCGTCGGGCCCAGGGCGTCGGTCACCGCGCGGCGGCCCAGTTCGTCGAGCCAGGCCGGGAACGGCTTCACCGGGCTGCCGTCGCCGTCGACGGCTGTGCGGGCATAGGCGTACGGGTGCCAGTGCCAGCCCAGGCAGACCTGGCGGGCGGTCATCGTGCCGCCCCCGGGCGTGCGGACCGTGCGCAGGCCCGCCGGGGGCCGGGCCCAGTCGCGGCAGGCGGCGAGCAGCGCGCGCTGGCGGTCCGCGTCGAGCCAGTCGGGGACGTGCACGGCGCCCGGCGCGATGCGGGCGCGCGCCCTCGGGAACAGCTGATCCTCCATGCCCCCATCCTGCCCGACCGGGCCTGAGCTGCGGTTCGGCTAGCCTGGACGCACGATGAGCGACCGTATGACGACTGCCCGGGGCGAGTTCGAGCTGTCCCGCTTCCCGGAGGATCCACGCGACCGGCTGCGTGCCTGGGACGCCTCCGACGCGTACCTGCTGCGGTATCTCGGCCGGGAGCGGATCGGGCTGTCCGGTACGGTCGTGGTGCTGGGCGACCGCTGGGGGGCGCTGGTCACGGCGCTGGCGGAGCACCGGCCGGTGCAGATCACCGACTCGTACCTGAGTCAGGAGGCGACCCGTGCGAACCTGGCGCGCGCGGGTGTCGAGCCGGGCGCGGTGCAGTTGCTGACCACACAGGATCCGCCGCCGGAGCGGGTGGACGTGCTGCTGGTGCGGGTGCCGAAGAGCCTTGCGCTCCTCGAGGACCAGCTGCTGCGGCTGGCGCCCGCCGTGCACGCCGGCACGGTCGTGATCGGCACCGGCATGGTCAAGGAGATCCACACGTCGACCCTCCGGTTGTTCGAGCGGATCATCGGGCCGACCCGGACCTCGCTGGCCGAGCAGAAGGCCCGGCTGATCCACTGCACACCGGATCCGGAGCTCGCGCGCCCGGAGAATCCGTGGCCGTACAGCTACGCGCTCCCCGACGGCATCGGCGCGGTCTCCGGGCGTACGGTCGTCAACCACGCGGGGGTCTTCTGCGCCGACCGGCTCGACATCGGTACGCGGTTCTTCCTGGCGCATCTGCCCGAGGGCGGCCGGCGAATCGTGGACCTGGGGTGCGGGAACGGCGTCGTGGGTACCGCGGTGGCGTTGGCCGATCCGACGGCCGAGGTGCTGTTCGTGGACGAGTCGTTCCAGGCGGTCGCCTCGGCGGAGGCAACGTACAAGGCCAACGGGGTGCCCGGGCATGCCGAGTTCCGGGTCGGGGACGGTCTGGCCGGGGTCGCGGCCGGGAGCGTGGACGTGGTGCTGAACAACCCGCCGTTCCACTCCCACCAGGCGACCACCGACGCGACGGCGTGGCGGATGTTCAGCGGGGCCAAGCGGGCGCTGCGGCCGGGCGGCGAGCTGTGGGTGATCGGCAACCGGCACCTGGGCTACCACGTGACGCTGCGCCGCCTGTTCGGCAACAGTCAACTGGTGGCGAGCGACCCGAAGTTCGTGGTGCTGAAGGCGGTCAGGCGCGGGTAGTCCCGACGGCGCCGGCCAGCACGCCGATGATCCTGGCCACCTCCCGGGCCATCGCCTCCCGGCCGGCACCGAGGTAGGTACGGGAGTCGACGGCCTCGGGACGGTCCGCGAGGAAGCGGCGGACGGACGCGGTCATCGCCATGTTGAGCGCCGTGCCGACGTTGACCTTGACGATGCCGCCGGCCACCGCGGCGACCAGGCCCTCGTCCGGGACCCCGGAGGAGCCGTGCAGGACGAGCGGGACCGGCACCGCGGCCGCGAGGCGTCGGAGCAGGTCGTGGTCGAGGGCGGCGGTGCGGGTGGTCATGGCGTGCGCGCTGCCGATCGCCACGGCCAGCGCGTCGACACCGGTGCCGGCGACGAAGTCCCGCGCCTCGGCGGGGTCGGTACGCGCCCCGGGTGCGTGCGGGTCCGGCGCCGGCCGACCGTCCTTGCCGCCGACCTCACCCAACTCGGCCTCGATCCACAGGCCTTGAGCGTGCGCCCAGTCGACGGCGGCCGCGGTGGCGGCGAGGTTCTCGGCGTACGGCAGCCGGGACGCGTCGTACATCACCGAGCTGAACCCGGCGGCGGGTGCCTCCCGGAGCAGGTCGTCGCTCCGGACGTGGTCGAGGTGCAACGCGACGGGTACGAGGGCGCGTTCGGCGGCCGCGGTGGCGGCGCGGGCCAGCGGGAGGAGCCGTCCGTGGCGGAACTTGGCGGCGTTCTCGCTGACTTGGAGGACGACGGGCGAACCGGCCGCCTCGGCGCCCGCGATGACGGCCTCCACGTGTTCGAGGCCGATGACGTTGAACGCGGCGACTGCGGACCGGACTTCGGCGGCCCTGGTCAGTAGTGCGCCGGTGGCTGCGAGGGGCACGCTCACTCCTCGCCGGACGGGGTGAGGATCACCGAGCGGGTGAGATGGCGCGGCCGGTCGGGGTCGAGGCCCCGGGCGACGGCGACGGCGACCGCGAGGCGCTGGGCGCGGACGAGTTCGGCGAGCGGGTCGAGGGTGCCCTGGATCCACAACCCGCCGGTGGCGCCGACCTGTTCGGCGAGTCCGGCGGGGGCCCGGCCGAACATCCAGGTGGCGGTGGTGCGGGTGGTGATGCTGATCGGGCCGTGCCGGTACTCCATCGCCGGGTAGGCCTCGGTCCAGGACAGGGAGGCCTCGCGCATCTTGAGTCCGGCCTCGCTCGCGAGCCCGACGGTCCAGCCGCGCCCGAGGAAGGTGAACTGGGCGCACTCGACCAGCGCGGGTGGCAGGGGGGCCGACAGCGCGGTGCGGGCGTCGGCGACCACGGCGTCGGTGTGCAGTCCGAGGTGGGCGCGGAGCAGGGTGAGCGCGCTGGTCGCGAACCGGGTCTGGACGACGGAGCGTTCGTCGGCGAAGTCCAGGACGACGAGGTCGTCGGCGGCCTCCGCGACCGGGGTGCCGGGGTCGGCGGTGATCGCGGCGGTGCGGACGTGTCCCTTCAACTCGCCCAGGAGGTCCAGTACTTCAGTGGTGGTGCCGGACCGGGTGAGGGCCAGTACCCGGTCGTAGGACCGCCCGTGCGGGAACTCCGAGGCGGCGAAGGCGTCCGTCTCGCCGTGCCCCGCGGACTCGCGCAGTACGGCGGCGGCCTGGGCCATGAAGTACGAGGTGCCGCAGCCGACGATCGCCACCCGCTCGCCGGGGGCGGGGAGCGCGTGGGCGTGGCGGGTGGCCTCGGTGGCGGCTTGTGTCCAGCAGTCCGGCTGGCTGTTCAGCTCTTCGGTGGTATGTGACATACCACTACCCCTCCCCTGGATGCCCTGTCGTGATTGTTCTTGCAAGATAGAGCCACCTTTCAATCACAATCAAGCATCCCGCCCAAAGTCAGGTGCGCTAAGGTCACCGGAAGATCGAGGAACGGAGGCGGCGGATGTCACGCGACGCCCGCTGGAAGGCACTGCTCGAACTGCTGGTCGAGCGCGGTCGCCTCGAGGTCGAGGAGGCGGCGGCCGAGCTCGCGGTCTCGGCGGCCACCATCCGCCGGGACCTCGACCAGCTCGCCGAGCAGCAGATGCTGGTGCGCACCCGGGGCGGGGCGGTGGTCCACGGGGTGTCGTACGAGCTGCCGTTGCGCTACAAGACGGCCCGGCAGGCCTCGGAGAAGCAGCGGATCGCCAAGGCGGTCGCCGACCTGGTCGCGCCGGGCGAGGCCGTGGGGCTGACGGGCGGCACCACCACCACGGAGGTGGCCCGCGCCCTGGCGGTGCGGGGCGACCTGGCCACCGGCACTCCGGCGCTGACGGTCGTCACGAACGCGCTCAACATCGCCAACGAGCTGGCGGTGCGGCCCCAGTTCAAGATCGTGGTGACGGGCGGGGTGGCGCGCCCGCAGTCGTACGAGCTCATCGGGCCGCTCGCGGACGGGGTGCTGAGTCAGATCACCCTGGATGTGGCGGTGCTCGGGGTGGTCGGATTCGACGTCACGCACGGGGCGGCCGCCCACGACGAGGCGGAGGCCGCGGTCAACCGGCTGCTGTGCGAGCGTGCGGCCCGGGTGGTCGTCGCCGCCGACTCCAGCAAGCTGGGCGGGCGGGCCTTCGCCCGGATCTGCGCGGCGGAACTGGTGGACACGCTGGTGACGGACACGGCGGCGGCGCCGGAGGCGGTACGCCGGTTCGAGGAGGCGGGGATCCGGGTCCTGACCGTGTGACGCGGCGGGCCCCAGCGGCCCCGTTCCCGGTCACATCCCGCTGGTGTCCGCGCTGACGAATCCCGCGCCCCGCTGGTCGTTGCAGCCGAACACGGGCCGGTCGGCCGGGTCGGGCCAGCTCTGCCGGGCCTGGAGGGCGACGCTCACCAGGGTGAGCAGCAGGTCGACGTCGCTCGCGGCGTCGAGGCGTATGGTCACCCACTGCGAGCCCGGGACGATCCGGATCGCCCCCGTGCCCCTGAGGTCCTTGGCGAAGTGCCGGATGGCATGGGCGGTGAGACGCAGGTCCACATCGCGGTCGGAGTGGAAGTGCGCGATCTCGCCCTCCGACGAACTCACGGCCTGGCCCAGACCGCAGCTCGGTACGGCCTGGGTCAGGTCGGGCCAGGTCGCCAGTTGCGCCAGAGCGCGCGAGGCCAACGTCATGGGGCCATCATGGCCCGCTCACTCTCCGGTAACCAACCAGCGAGCAGTTATTAACCGAGCTGTTGCCGGACTCTGTCCGAACACAGACGCCCGGGACGAGTGAATATCCGCAGGATTTCAGTGGTTCGAGGGACGGAAGGTACCTCTCGGGCGTCCGGGGCGAACGTGGCCGACGTCACGTTTTACGCAGGGCCCGCATCTGTCCTACGCGCGCCTGGCGGCCGTCGCCGCGAACGCGTCGGCGGCTGCGAGGTCGAAGTCCCCGTGGTCGCTGCCGAGGCCCTGGGCGACCAGGGCCGCCACGGCGTTGCCGAGGACGGCGGAGTCGTGCGGGGTGCGGCCCAGCCCGATGCCGTAGACGAATCCGGCCGAGAAGGCGTCGCCGCAGCCGGTGGTGTCCACGACGTCGATCTCGAAGGCGGGCACCGGCTCGGCGCCCTCGGCGGTGACCAGCAGCGCGCCGTCGCCGCCCCGGGTGACCGCGACCAGCCCGGCGCCGGCCCCGACCAGCTTCTTCGCGCCGGCCACCAGGTCGTCCTCACCGGAGAAGCCCAGTACCTGGTCGTCGTTGGGGAGGAGGTGGTCGACGTACGGCAGCGCCGCCGCGATCTGCTCGAAGCTGCCGAGCACTCCGGGCGCGAGCAGGTCCACGGAGGTCGTGACACCGTGCTCCTTGGCGAAGTGCAGGATGCGCGCGGCGACGTCGACGCCGATCAACTCCGGGCCGCCGAGGTGGAGATGGGTGGCTTCGGCGAGGGCGTCCCAGGGCACGTCGTCGACACCGTAGGTGATGTTGGCGCCGAGCAGGTGCAGGGAGGGCCGGTCGCCGTTGGGGCGGATGGGCAGCACGCTCGCCGAGGTGGCGGTGTCCGTGCGCCGGACGAGGAAGCCGGTGTCGATCCCGGCCCTGCCGAGCAGCTGCACCAGCATGTCGCCGGTCGCGTCGGCGCCGATGGCCCCGGCGCTGCGCACGGTGGCGCCGAGCTTGGCGAGGCTGAGCGCGGTCCCGCCGGCGGTACCTGCCGCGGTCATCCTGATGTCCTCGACCAGGGTGGCGCCCTGCCCCTCGGGTATCGCGTCCACCGGCCGGACCAGCACGTCCAGCACATGGACGCCCATCGTGACGACTCTCATGGCTTGCCCTCCTGCAGGGTGTGGGTGGTGCCGTAGTTCCGGGCGATCGCGGCCTCGATCACCGCGAGTTGCTGCCGCTCGTCCAGGACGCGGGGCGTCCCGAGGGCAGCCGCGCGCTGGTAGACACCGCAGGCCCATTCGAGCAACAGGGCGTTCTCGACGGCCTTGTCGAGGGTCGGGCCGACGGTGACCGAGCCGTGGTTGGCCAGCAGGGCGGCGCTGCGGCCGTCGAGCGCGGCGAGCACCGACTCGGCGAGTTCCGGGGTACCGAAGGTGGCGTACGGCGCCACCCGCACGGTGCCGCCGAGGGCGAGCAACTGGTAGTGGATGCACGGAAGTTCGTCGAGGACGCAGGAGAGCGCGGTGGCCATCGGGGCGTGCGTGTGGACGACCGCGCCGGCGCCGTAGCGGCGGTAGACCCCGAGGTGCAGGTCGAGTTCGGAGGTCGGCTGGAGGGTGCCTGCGACGACCTTGCCGTCCAGGTCGACCACCGTCACCTGGCCCGCGGTGAGCTGGGCGAGCACCGCGCCGGTGGCGGTGACCGCGACCCGGTCCCCCACCCGCACGCTGACGTTGCCCGCCGTACCGATGAGCAGGCCCGCGGCTCCCAGGCGACGGCACACGTCCGCCACCGCGGCCCGTTCCTGAACCAGCGCGGAGCTTGAGTCCGTCATGGCCGCGACGCTAACGTAAACCTGAAACAAAGTCACGTTCAGATTCAGGAGCCGCGGGTGAGCGAGCCGACCGCCGAGGAGACCGGGGCCGTACTGCGCCGGACTCCCCAACAGGCGCGCAGCAAGGCCCGGTTGGCGCGGGTGCTGAAGGCGGCTGAGCGGGTGCTGATCGCCGAGGGCGTGCCGGCCCTGACCACGACCCGGGTCGCGGCCGAGGCCGGGGTGTCGGTCGGCTCGCTGTACCAGTACCTGCCCGACCGGGACGCGATCATCGACGCGCTGGCGGCGACGTACTTCTCCCAGCTCGAAGCGGTGATGGAGGAGTTCGTGCGCAGCGCGGCGGCCGAGCGCTGGTCCGACCCGGTCGGCGTGCTGATCGACACCTATGCCGGGCTCTACCGCACCGAACAGGGTTTCCGCGCCCTGTGGTTCGGCAGCGGCCTGACCGACCGGACCCGGGCGGCGGACCGGGAGCACAAGCGCCGGATGGCCGACGGAGTGCACCGGGTGCTGCTCGCGCTCGGCATCGCCGGCGACACGGAGGGGCTCGGCCGGGCCTGCCATGCCGCCGTCCTCGCCGCCGACGCGCTCGCCCAGGAGGCCTTCCGCCGCGACGCCGAGGGCGACGCGGGCCTCCTCGACGAGGCGAAGGTCATGCTGCGCGGTTACCTCGCGGCCCTCGCGGCGAGGCCGGCGCAGCAGAACAGCGGTGCGGTGGGCACCGCGCCGGTCAGCGGGCCCGTTCCCAGACCGGCTGGACGCCCGGAGTCAGCGCGGTGAAGTCGGGCAGCTCCCGCAGGGCCAGCTCGGCGCCGCCCGGTGTGTAGACCGCGATGACGCGCAGCTGCCGCCAGCCGGTGTTGAAGGTGGAGTGCGGCGTTCCCCTGGGCACGCAGACGAAGTCCCCCGCCGCCACCGGGAACTCCCCCGAGTCACCGACGGTCTGGACGCCCTCGCCGTCGATGAAGCAGAGCATCTCGTCGGAGCCCGGGTGCGTGTGCACGTCGTGCCCCTTGGCGGGATTGATGATCACCTCGCCGGCGGTGAGGGGCGCCCCGGGGAACAGAGCGGCGCTCACTCCCCACTTGATGCTTCCCCAGTCGAAGACCTCGGTCGGCAGTTCGGAGGGCCCGGTGCGGGTCCTCGCCTCGGATTCGCTCACGGTTCCTCATCTCGTCGGAGTGGTAGGTGTCGTGGGACTCATCGGAAGCTGATCGACTTGAAGTCCTCGGTCTGCCTGCGGATGCCGGTCTCCGTGGGCAGGCGTTCGATCGAGCTCGCGCCGAAGAAGCCCACGACTCCGTCCGTCCGCGTGAGGACGTACTGTGCGTCCGCGGGTTCCGCGATGGGGCCGCCGTGGCACAGCACGAGGATGTCCGGGTCGACCGCCACCGCGGCATCCCGCATCGCCTGGACGCGCGTCACACAGTCGTCGAGGGTGAGCGCGGTGTGGGCGCCGATGGTGCCCTTGGTGGTCAGACCCATGTGCGGGACGAGGACATCGGCACCGGCCTCGGCCATGGCGGTGGCCTGACCGGCGTCGAACACGTACGGCGCGGTCAGCAGGCCGCGTTCGTGGGCGGCGGCGATCATCTCGACCTCCAGGTCGAAGCCCATCCCGGTCTCCTCCAGGTTCTGGCGGAAGACACCGTCGATGAGCCCGACCGTGGGGAAGTTCTGCACACCGGTGAACCCGGCCGCCTCGACCTGGTCGAGGAAGCGGCCCATCACCCGGAACGGGTCGGTGCCGTTGACGCCCGCGAGCACGGGGGTGTCCTTGACCACGGGGAGCACCTCGTCGGCCATCTCCATGACGATGGCGTTCGCGTCGCCGTAGGCCAGCAGGCCCGCGAGGGAGCCCCGGCCGGCCATCCGGTACCGCCCCGAGTTGTAGATGATCAGCAGGTCGATGCCGCCCGCTTCGGCGGACTTCGCGGAGAGGCCGGTACCGGCACCGCCGCCGATGACCGGCCGCCCTGCCGCCACGGTCTTCCGCAGCCGTTCGAGTGCCGTGCTCCGGTCCATGGTCACGTCCTTTCCGTCCACCCGCGGGTGCGCGTCTCCGCCCGCCCACGGGCGCGGGTCGGGGGCCTCACCGGCCGTCCGGGGCCCCACCGGCCGTCGGGGTCCACCTGCCGTCGCGGTTCTCACCGGCCGGAGGTGATCAGCCGGTGCAGCCGCCGGGCGGCGGCGCGCCCGAACCCGGGGTCGTTGATGTGCTGGTCCATCTCGATGATCTCGGCCGGCGACCCGGTGAGCGCGTCGCGCAGCGCCGTGAAGAGCTCCGCGTCCGCCGTGGCGTCCCGGAACGGGCCGTCCTCCTTGTCGATGCCGCTCAGCCCGCGCAGCGGGAGGACCACCGCGACCGGCCCGTCGGCGCGGGACAGCTTCTTGCCGATCCTGCGGCCGAGTTCCGCGTTCTCCGCCGGCGTGGTCCGCATCAGCGTGACCGTCGGGTTGTGGATCAGGAAGCTCCGCTCGTCGAACCTCGCGGGGACCGTCTCCCGTGGCCCGAAGTTGACCATGTCGAGTGCGCCGAGCGAGACGACCTGCGGGACACCCCGTTCGCCGGCCGCCTCCAGCCGGTGCGGGCCCGCGCTCAGCACACCGCCCACGAGGTCGTCGGCGAGTTCCGTGGTGGTGAGGTCGAGCACCCCGGCGAGCCGGCCGTCGCGCGCCAGCTTCTCCAGCGCGCGGCCACCGGCGCCGGTGGCGTGGAAGACGAGCGGTTCGTAGCCGAGCTCGGTCAGTTCCGCCCGTGCCTCGTCGGCGGCCGGGGTGGTCAGGCCGAACATCGTCACCCCGACCAGGGGCCGCTGCCCGTCGGCCGGTGCGGCACGGCGGGCTTCCTGCACCCCGGCCATCGCGGCGATCGCGGCGGCGGCGTTGCCGAAGACCTGTCCGGAGACGGAGTTGATCCCGGCGACGTCCACCACCGAGTGCATGAGCGTCACGTCGCTCTCGCCGACGTACGGCGAGACGTCGCCCGAGGCCATCGTGGACACCAGCAGTTTCGGCACCCCGACCGGCAGGGCCCGCATCGCCCGGGACGCGACCGACGAGCCGCCGGAACCGCCGACGGCGAGCACACCGTCCAGCCGGTCCTCCGCGTACAGCGCGAGGACCACCGAGGCGGCGCCGGAGGCCATCGCCGCCATGGCGGCGCCCCGGTCACCGGCCTCCCGCAGCGCCGTGAGCTCGGCGTCGCCCGCCCGGGCGACCGCCGAGGCGGTGACGTCCGCGGCGTACTCCGAGAACACGCCGACGTCGACGGTGACGATGCTCGCGCCGTGGGCGCGCACCCGGTCGGCGATCCAGGCGTACTCCTCGCCCTTGGTGTCCATCGTGCCGATGAGAACGACCGTGGCCATCGTGCCCGCCTCCTGCTCTCCTTCGAGCCCTGTGCCAGGCATTGTTGCCGGGTGGGAACGTGGTGTGTGGTCCACTTGCGGCCGAGTGGACCAAGGCCGGTGCACCGAGGCCGGTGCCCAAGGCCAGGCCGAGTGGGCCGAGCCGGGAGGTGGGCGGTCGATGCGGACGGACGAGGACGCCGAGCGGGTGGCGCGGCTGCTCGGCGTGTGGCGCGGTGAGGCGTCGGTGAGTGTTCCGCTCCGGGACGCGCTCGCCGAGCTGATCGACGGCTCGCACCTGCCCGCCGGGTGGCGCATGCCGGGCCAGCGTGCGCTGGCGGCCGCGCTCGGCGTGGCCAGGGGCACGGTCGCCCGAGCCTACGCCGAGCTCATGGCGAGCGGCCGGCTGACCGCGGCGCGGGGGTCGGGCACGTATGTCCGGGGCGCCGTGGGCCTCGTCCGGCCGGACGAGGGGCGGCTGACCTCGTTCGGCGGCGGTCAGGTGGTCGTCGATCTCTCCTCCGGGGCGCTGCCCGGCTCGGAGCTGGTCACGGACGTCATGCCGGAGGTCGGCAGGCAGCTGCGCAGGCACCATCTCCAGGGGACGGGCTATCACCCCGCGGGGCTGCCCGAGCTGCGGGCCGCGCTCGCCGCCCGCATCACGGCGCAGGGCCTGCCCACGCGTGCGGAGCAGGTCCTGGTGACCGCGGGTTCCCAGCAGGCCGTCTGGCTGATCGCGACCGCCATCGCCGGGCCGGGCACCCTCACTCTGGTCGAGGACCCCAGCTACCGAGGTGCCCTGGAGGCCTTCGCGGGAGCGGGCGGCCGGGTCCGGGGCATCCCCTTCACCCCGGCCGGCGCGGACCTGAACCTCCTCGAAGCCGGCGTCGCCGACGCGGATCTCCTCTATGTCCAGACCGCGCTGCACAACCCGACCGGCGTCCACGTGCCGGAGCCGCGGCGCAGGGGCCTCGCCGACCTCGCGGCCAGGCACGGCACACTCGTGGTCGACGACCAGTCGCAGGCGGAACTCGGCTGGTTCCGCTCCGGCCCGCTGCCGGGGCTGGAGCGGGTGGCCGACCCCGAACGCCTGCTGATCGTGGGGACGTTGTCCAAGCTGTTCTGGGGCGGGCTCCGCGTCGGGTGGGTGCGCGGGCCCCGGGAGATCGTCGGACGGCTCGCCGCGCTGCGCGGCGGCATCGACCTCGGCGGCCCGGTCGCCGACCAGCTGGCGGCACTGCTTCTGCTGCCCCGGGCCGACCGGCAGCGCGCACTGCGCCGTGACTTCCTGGCCCAGCAGTTCGCGGTGACCGAGGAGGTGCTGCGCACGGAGCTGCCCCACTGGCGGTGGAGCACGCCGGTGGGCGGCTCGGGTCTGTGGACCGACACCGGCCGGGACGCGGTGGCCCTCGCCCAGCAGGCCCTGGCCCGCGGCATCCGGCTCACCGCCGGTCCGGCCTTCTCACCGCACGGCGGACACCGCACCTTCGTACGACTCCCGGTATGGCACCCTCAGTCCCGTTTCGCCGCCGCGGCCCGGCTCCTCGCCACCCTCCAGGACACCCGTTCCCCGTGACGAGCCGCGCCCGGAATACCCCGACCGCCGGTTACTGCCGGCCGCACCGTCGTCCCAGCTCGGTGACCCTGCTCCCCGCATTCCGGCAGGTTGCCCGGGGCAAGTGGGCCGCCCAGCGCTGCCTCCTTCGTCAAATCCGTGACGGGACTCGGGTGTTGGGTGCTCGCGGTGACCGACCGGCGGGTCCGTCCGCCCCGGTGGATTTT
This sequence comes from Streptomyces sp. NPDC047061, assembly GCF_040643955.1. Lineage (NCBI taxonomy): Bacteria > Bacillati > Actinomycetota > Actinomycetes > Kitasatosporales > Streptomycetaceae > Streptomyces > Streptomyces sp. NPDC047061. The sequence continues at coordinate 475,479 of NZ_JBEYVI010000001.1, read as the reverse complement.
TTTGACGCACGGCCCTTGCCGTTGTTCGTGGGCGATCCCTACAGTCTCGTCGCAGTCAGTCGATACGCATCGACAGTGTTCGGCAGCGGGTCGGACCGATCGAGGCCGAAGGAGGGGTTCGCATGGTGACAAGCCGGGATGTGGCCCGGTTGGCCGGCGTGTCCCAGAGCACCGTCTCCTATGTCATGAGCGGACGCCGTTCGATCTCGCCCGAGACCCGTCGTCGGGTCGAGGAGGCGATCGAGGAGCTGGGGTTCCAGCCCAACGCGGGTGCGCGCGCACTGGCCAGCCAGCGCAGCCAGGTGATCGGCCTGGTCGTGCCCTTCGCACCGGGGGCCGACATGACGGGGGTGCTGCCCTTCATCGAGACGATCACCAAGTGCGCCCGCGAAGAGGACCACAACGTCATCCTGGCCACCGAGGACGAGGGTGCCGTGGGCCTGACCCGGCTGAGTGACCAGTCGCTGTGCGACGCGATCGTGCTGATGGAGGTGGGGGCGAAGGACCCGCGCATCCCGGTGGCGGCCGGCCTGAGCGTGCCCGTCATCCTGATCGGGGTGCCGGACGACCCCGCGGGCCTGTACTGCGTCGACCTGGACTACACCCTGGCCGGGCGCATGGCCGTGGACGAACTGGCCGCGTCCGGGCACGACCGCGTCGTCCTCCTCGGCTACCCGCCCGAGATGATGGCGCGCGACGTCAACTTCGTCCGGCGCTTCCTGCGCGGAGCCGAGGACTCGGCCGCCGCCCACCGCGTCGCCTACGCCGAGGTGAGCCCGCCGGACATCAGCCGTGCCGGCGCCGAGGCCGCCCTGGACGTGGCGCTCGCGGGGCCGGGGCCCGGCGCCGGCGGCAGGCTCGGTCTTGTCGTCCCCGACCCCCAGTTGATCCAGCCGACGTTGCAGAGCCTGCTGGACCGCGGTCTGGTTCCGGGCCGCGACCTGTCCGTCATCGGACTGTGCACGGACCGCACGGCCGAGACCTCCACACCCCCCGTCAGCAACCTCTCGCTGGAACCCAGGGACGTCTCGCGCCGTGCGATGCGGATCCTGTTCCGGCTCCTGAACCGCGAGAGCGTGCCCGCCCAGTCGCCCGTCGAGCTGGTGACCCCACGGCTGACCCGGCGCCGGACCACCCTGCCCGCCCGCTGACCCCCGCGGCCCGAGTCCCGGGGGACGACATGTCATCGCTGTCGATGCGTATCGAATCCGGTACGTGTCGGGCGTTGAGCTGCACCCTCTGTCGATACGTATCGACACCCCCGCGCGGTCCGCCCGAGACAGCGCCGGTCGAGGAGAGAACGAGGAGAGGACGAACATGGCTCAACGACGAGCATTCCTCCGGAGAACGACACTCGCGACGGCCCTGGCGCTGCTGGCACCGCTCTCCCTGGGCGCCTGCGGGTCGAGCGCCGGATCGTCCGGCGGCGCCGACACGCTGCGGGTGATGGACTACTACACCGACCAGCCCGACAGGGGGATCTACGCGAAGGTCCTGGACGCGTGCGGGCGGCAGAACGGGGTGAAGATCGAGCGGGAGGCCGTGGCCGGCCCCGCCCTGATACCCAAGGTGCTGCAACAGGCCTCCTCGCGGACCCTGCCCGACGTCCTGATGCTCGACAACCCCGACCTGCAGCAGATCGCCGCCGGCAGCGCCCTCGCCCCGATCGGCGACTTCGGCCTGTCGGCGGACGGATACGCCAAGGGCGTGGTGGACGCCTCGACCTACCAGGGCAAGCTCTACGGCCTGCAGCCGGTCACCAACACGATCGGTCTCTTCTACAACAAGGACATGCTCGACAAGGCGGGGATCGAGCCGCCCACCACCTGGGCGGAGCTCAAGTCGGCCGCGAAGAAGCTCACTTCGGGCAGGAGATACGGCATCGCCTTCGCCGCACCGGCCACCTACGAGGGCACCTGGCAGTTCCTGCCCTTCATGTGGTCCAACGGCGGCGACGAGAAGGACATCGCCACACCCGAGGTCGCGCAGGCCCTTCAGCTGTGGGTGGACCTGGTCGGGAGCGGATCCGCGTCGAAGTCGGTGGTCAACTGGAGCCAGGCCGACGTCGACGACCAGTTCGCGGCGGGCAACGCGGCCATGATGGTCAACGGCCCCTGGCAGTTCCCGGTCCTGGACAAGGACAAGAGCCTGCACTACGGCGTCGTGCAGATCCCGGTGCCCGAGACCGGCGACACCCCGGTCGTCCCGCTGGGCGGCGAGACCTGGACCATCCCGCAGACCGGCAACGCACAGCGCCAGGCCAAGGCGGCCAAGGTCGTCGCCTGCCTCAACTCCGACGAGAACCAACTGGCGCTCGCCGAGCAGCGCCAGACCGTGCCGACGAAGACCGCGCTGATGGACAAGTTCGCCGCGGAACAGCCCAGGATGCGGGCGTTCACCGAGCAGGTGCGCAACGCCCGTGCCCGCACAGGTGAGTTGGGCAAGGACTGGCCGAAGGCCGCCACCAGGATCTACACCGCGATGCAGACCGCGCTCACCCGGGGGGCGACCCCGGCGAAGGCACTGAAGCAGGCCCAGGATGGCTGACGTGCTGCGGCGGGCGGCGGGGGCCGTGGACGGTCCCGGCGCCGGTGCCCCCTCGGACAGGAGGACCGGCGGACTCGGAAGACTCGGCAGACGCGGCCGGCGGCACCAGTCCCACCTGCTGTTCCTGCTTCCCGCCCTGGCCTACATGGTCGCCTTCTTCGGCTACCCGGTGGTGAAGAACGTCGTCATGGGGTTCCAGCACTACACCACGGCCACCTTCTACTCCGGACGGGCGCCCTGGGCCGGGCTCGCCAACTACCGGGCCGTCGTGTCCTCCTCCGTGTTCGACAAGGCGCTCCTCAACACGGCGCTGTTCACCGTGGGTTCGATCGCCGGGCAGTTCCTCACCGGTCTGGCGGTCGCCGTGTTCTTCCGCCGCAGGTTCCCGCTGAACGGCGTGCTGCGGTCCCTGCTCCTGCTGCCGTGGCTGGTGCCGCTGATCGTCTCCAGCACGGTGTGGCGCTGGATCCTCGACCAGGACAACGGGGTACTCAACCGGTTCCTCGGTGACCTGCACCTCGTGCAGGACCGTCCCGGGTGGCTGACCAGCACCTCGCTGGCGCTGATCGCGGTGATCGGCGTCAACATCTGGATCGGGATCCCCTTCAACGTCGCGATCCTCTACGGCGGACTCCAGGACATCCCCGAGGAGTTGTACGAGGCGGCGGCCCTCGACGGCGCGACGGGGTGGCGGGCGTTCCGGTACGTGACCTGGCCGCTGCTGCGCCCCGTGGTCGCCGTGGTGCTCGTGCTCGGCGTCGTCTACACGGTCAAGGTGCTCGACGTCATCCTGGGGCTCACGGGCGGCGGTCCGGCGAACGCGACGCAGACCATCGCCAGCCAGTCCTACCAACTGTCCTTCCAGCAGTTCGACTTCGGGCAGGGCGCCGCGCTCGGCAACATTCTCATCGCCGTCTCGCTGGTCTTCGCCGTCCTCTACCTGCGCGCGAACCGACGCGCCGTCGAGCTGTGAGGCCGTCATGACACCGATCACGCACACCGCTGTCACCGCTGTCACCGCTGTCCGACCGGTGACGCACCCACCCGTCCACGGGCGGCGCTCCCGGCGGCCGTGGGGGTACACCGCGGTCGGGGCGCTGATCCTGGCCGTGATGCTGTTCCCGGTCTACTGGATGGTCAACGTCTCCCTGCAGCCGGGCAACGCCGCCGTGGGCACCTCCTGGTTCCCCACCCGCCCGGACCTCGACGGCTACGCCACCGCGCTGAGCCAGCAAGGGCCCAACCTCCTGACCAGCCTGATCGTGGCAGTGGGGAGCGTGGCGTTCAGCCTGGCCGTCGCGAGCCCGGCCGCGTACGCGCTCGCCCACGTCCACGCGCGCTGGGTCGGCCCGGCGCTGCTCGGGATCCTGGTCAGCCAGATGGTCCCCGGCATCGTCGTGGCCAACGCCCTCTACAGCGCCTACAACGACCTCGGCCTGCTCAACTCGATCCCCGGCCTGATCCTGGCCGACTCCACGGCGGGCGTCCCCTTCGCGATCCTGATCCTGCGGGCCTTCATGGGCAACATCCCGCCCTCGGTGATCGAGGCGGCCCGGGTGGACGGGGCGGGCCGGCTGCGGGCGTTCGTCTCGATCGTCCTGCCGATGAGCAGGAACGCCCTCATCACGGCGGGGCTGTTCACGTTCCTGTTCACCTGGAGCGACTTCCTCTTCGCGCTGACCCTGACCACGACCGAGGACGTCCGCCCCGTCACGCTCGGCCTCTACCAGTACCTCGGCGCCCATGTGAGCGACTGGAACGCGGTGATGGCCACCGCGACCCTCGCCTCCGTCCCGGCCCTCGTCCTGCTCCTCGTGGCACAGCGCCACATCGCCACCGGCGTGACCGGTGGAGCCGTCAAATGACCTGCCCCTCGGGCGACTTCGAAGAAAGGCAGCACACCACTGTGACCACGCCCTCCGCACCGCCCTCGTCCCCGTCCCCGCTCCAGGTGACCGTGTGGGGCGAGAACCGCCACGAGAAGCTCGAGGAGCACGTGGCCAGGATCTATCCGCAGGGCATGCACACGACGATCGCGGAGGGCATCAGGGAGAACCTCGGTGACGCCTGCACCGTGCGCACCGCGACGCTGGACGACCCCGAACACGGCATGACCGAGGAGGTGCTCGCCGGCACCGACGTCCTCACCTGGTGGGGACACGCCGCCCACGCCGAGGTGTCCGACGAGGTCGTGGAACGGGTGCACCGGCACGTGCTGTCGGGCATGGGGCTGGTGGTACTGCACTCCGGCCACTGGTCGAAGATCTTCGTGAGACTCATGGGCACCAGCTGCACCCTGCGCTGGCGCAACGAGCACGATCGCGAGCTGGTGTGGACGGTCGATCCCACCCACCCGATCGCCCGCGGAGTGCCCCATCCGATCGTCGTCGAAGAGGACGAGATGTACGGGGAGTTCTTCGACATCCCCGCCCCGGACGAGCTGGTCTTCGTCAGCTCGTTCACGGGCGGCGAGGTGATCCGCGGCGGCTGCACCTTCCGCCGCGGCCACGGCAGGATCTTCTACTTCAGCCCCGGCGACCAGGACTACCCGGTCTACCACCACAAGGACATCCGCCGGGTGATCGCCAACGGCGTCCAGTGGGCGCGTACGGACCGGCCCGAGCGCGGCCACCCGGAGCTGCTGCGCTACGACACCGACGACTTCTTCAACGGCACGTCCTACTCGGGGCCGCTGCGATGACCCACCGAACCCACCGAATCATCGGTTGCGGGCCGGAGAACCCCCTGCGCGTCGTGGTGGTCGGCGCCGGCTCCATGGGCCGGCAGTGGCTGACCACCGTCACCGCCTCGCCCGAGACCGAGCTCGTCGGCATCGTCGACCTCGACCTGGCCGCCGCCCGGCGGGCCGCGGCGGACCTCGGCCGGCCCGGCCTCCCGGTCGGCTCCGACGCGGTCGCGCTCGCGGCCGGCAACGGTGCCCAGGCGGTCGTCAACGTGACGGTTCCGGAGGCGCACCACCCCGTCACCACCGCCGCGTTGTTCGCCGGGCTGCCGGTCCTCGGCGAGAAGCCGATCGCCGACACCCTGGCCCGCGCCCTGTCCCTGGCCGCCGCGGCCGAGGTGAGCGGCGAACTGTTCATGGTGAGCCAGTCCCGGCGCTGGAACCCCCAGCTGTTCGCCCTGCGCGGGATGCTCCGGGAACTCGGTGCGATCGGCACCCTGACGACCGAGTTCTTCAAGGCCCCGCGCTTCGGCGGTTTCCGCGAGGAGATGGCCTTCCCGCTGCTGGTCGACATGGCGATCCACGCCTTCGACGCGGCCCGTTTCCTGCTCGGCGCGGATCCGGTCGCCGCCTACTGCCAGGCGTACAACCCGTCGTGGAGCTGGTACGAGGGCGACGCCGCGGCCAGTGCCGTCTTCGAGATGGCCGGCCGGGCACACTACGCGTACAACGGCAGCTGGTGCAGTCCGGGCGCCGAGACGTCGTGGAACGGGACCTGGCGGGCGAGCGGCGAGAAGGGCTCGGCGCTGTGGGACGGCGACAACGAGCCCGTGCTCGTCGCCGACGTACAACCCGCCGAGCTCCCCCGCTCCCCGTACTCCGACATCGCCGGAGCGCTCCAGGTCTTCGTCGAGTCGCTGCGGACCGGCGGCGTACCCATGGGCGAGGTGCACGAGAACGCCATGAGCCTGGCGATGGTCGAGGCCGCGGTGCTGTCGGCCCGGACCGGACGGCGGGTGCTCGTCGACGACGTGCTCGACCAGGCGTACGCGGCGGCTCTGCGCGACGAGAACCGCCCGGACGTACGTGCCGCCCTCGCCGGCTGGCCGTCGGTCCGCGACGCCCTCGTCCCGTAGCGCCGTCGCTCCCCCACACCCTGTCGAACCCACCGAGACGGAGACCCCGTGCCCCGCCCTTCTCCCGCTCCTGTTCCCGGCCGCCCCCGCCTCGGGGTGGCGATGATCGGTCACTCGTTCATGGGAGCCGTGCACTCCCAGGCCTGGCGCACCGCTCCCCGGATGTTCGAGCTGCCCTTCGACGTCGACATGACCGTCGTCTGCGGCCGTGACCCGGAACGTACGGCCCGGGCGGCCGAGCGGCTGGGGTGGGGCGACTGGGCGGACGACTGGCAGCAGGTGGTACGGCGTGCCGACGTGGACGTCGTCGACATCTGCACCCCCGGCGACTCCCACGCCGACATCGCGATCGCCGCTCTGGCCGCCGGCAAGCACGTGCTGTGCGAGAAGCCCCTCGCCAACACGGCCGACGAGGCCGAACGCATGGCCGCCGCCGCGCGGGTCGCCGCCGAGACCGGCGTCCGGTCGATGGTCGGCTTCAACTACCGGCGGGTGCCGGCGCTGGCGCACGCCGCATGGCTGGTCGCCGAGGGCGTGATCGGCGAGGTGCGGCACGTCAGGGCCCAGTACCTGCAGGACTGGATCGTCGACCCGGAGTTCCCGCTGGTGTGGCGGCTGCGCCGGGAACGGGCCGGCTCCGGCGCGCTGGGGGACCTCGGGTCGCACCTGGTCGACCTGCTCCAGCACCTGACCGGAGAGCGGCTCACCGGGGTGTCGGCGACGCAGGCGACGTTCGTCACCGAGCGACCGCTGCCGGAAGAGTCCAGCGGGCTGGCGGCGCGGGCCGGGACGCGGCGCGGGCAGGTGACCGTCGACGACGCGACCGCGTTCACCGGCCGGCTGGAAGGAGGCGGACTCGTCGTGGTCGAGGCGACGCGTTTCGCCACCGGGCGCAAGAACGCGGTGCGGATCGAGGTGAACGGATCACGGGGATCGCTCGCCTTCGACTTCGAGTCGATGAACGAGCTCCACCTGTACGACGCGGCCGACCCGGAGACGGAGGCGGGGTTCCGCCGGATCCTGGAGACCGAGCCCGAACACCCGTACCTGAGCGCCTGGTGGCCGCCCGGTCACGGGCTGGGCTACGAGCACGCGTTCGTCCACCAGGTCCACGACTTCCTGACAGCGCTGGCGGACGACGCAAGCGACCTGCGCCCCTCGTTCGCCGACGGCCTGCAGGTCCAGTACGTCCTGGAGGCCGTCGAACGCAGCGCCGCGGACGCCTCCCGCTGGACGAGCATCGGCTGACCCCTGGGGGCTCGCCCCGAGCCGACGCCCTTGTCCGGGTCGCCGGTATTCGCCTAGCCTGAGTTTGTGCCGCTAATAAACAAACTCCGGTCGCACACCGCCGTGCCCGGAAACGCCCTCACCCGACTCCGTATCGCCCTGACCGTCTTCTTCGCCATGGACGGCTTCGTCTTCGCCGGATGGGTCGTCCGCATCCCGGCCATCAAGGAACAGACCGGCGCCTCGGCCAGCTCCCTGGGACTCGCCCTGCTCGGTGTGTCGGCCGGAGCCGTGATCACGATGATGTTCACCGGACGGCTGTGCCGCCGGTACGGCGCCCACCCCGTGACCGTCGTCTGCGCCGTCCTGCTCTCCCTGAGCGTCGCCCTGCCTCCGCTCACCCACTCGGTCCTGGCCCTCGGCGCCGTACTGCTGGTGTTCGGCGGCGCCTACGGCTCCATCAACGTGGCCTTCAACAGCGCCGCGGTCGACCTGGTGCGGGCCCTGCGCCGCCCGGTCATGCCCAGCTTCCACGCCGCGTTCAGCCTGGGCGGTATGACCGGCGCCGGCCTGGGTTCACTGATCGCCGGGGTGCTGACCCCCACGCAGCACCTGCTCTGCCTCACCGTGACCGGCCTGGCGGTCACCTTCTTCGCGGGCCGCACCCTGCTCCGCACTCCCCCTCCCGCCACGCCCGAGGACGACGCACCGCGGGCGGCATCCGCACCGCACCGCCCGGCGCCCCGCACCCGCCTGCTCGTCGTCACGTTCGGTCTGATCGCCCTGTGCACGGCCTACGGCGAGGGGGCCATGGCCGACTGGAGCGCCCTGCACCTGGAGCAGGACCTCGGCGCCGCGCCCGGTGCGGCCGCCATCGGCTACTCCTGCTTCGCCCTCGCCATGACCGTCGGCCGGCTCAGCGGCACCAGGCTGCTGGAGGTCCTGGGGCAGACCCGGACCCTGGTGTTCGGCGGCGCGACCGCCGCGATCGGGATGCTGTTCGGCGCACTCGCCCCGGCCCTGTGGGCGGCCCTCCTCGGATTCGCGATCACGGGACTCGGCCTCGCCAACCTCTTCCCCGTCGCCGTCGAACGCGCGGGCAGGCTGGCCGGCCCCGACGGGGTCGCCATCGCCTCCACCTTCGGCTACGGCGGCATGCTCCTGGGACCACCCGCCATCGGTTTCATGGCGGACTGGTTCTCCCTCCCCACCGCCCTCACCTCCGTCGCCGTCCTCGCCGCCACGGCCGCGGCGATCGCGCTCCTGACCCGGCGCACGGCAGGCCACTGACCGAAGCCTCCCGCGTCCGGCCTGCCGAACCCGCGCTCCGGCCTCAGCCGGACGGCGGGAACGCGTCGACGGCCCGCAGGATGTCGCGGCGAGTCACATCACAGTGCGTGACCATGCGCACGGCGGCGGCCGCGGGCACGGCGAGGACTCCCCGGGCGGCGAGCACCTGGACAGTGGCGGGCGGGTCGTCGACCGGCACCATGACGATGTTGGTCTGCGGTGCGACCGCCTTCCACCCCCGCTCGGCGAGCCCGGCCGCGAGCAGCCGGGCGTGGTCGTGGTCGGTGGCGAGTCGGTCCACGCGTTCCAGGGCCACCAGACCGGCGGCGGCGAGCACTCCGCCCTGCCGGACACCGCCGCCGAGCATCTTGCGGACCCGGCGTGCCTCCCGCACGAACTCCGTGTCACCCGCCAGCACCGAGCCCACCGGTGCGCCGAGTCCCTTGCTCAGGCAGACCTGCGCGGTGTCGGCACCCGCGACCAGGTCGGCCGGCCGCACGCCCAGGGCGACCGCGGCGTTCCACAGCCGGGCGCCGTCGAGGTGCACCGACAGGCCGGCCTCGTGGGCGGCGTCGGTCAGCCCGCGGTGCTGCTCGGGTGTGGTGACCGTGCCGCCCGCCGCGTTGTGGGTGTTCTCCAGGCACAGCAGCCGGTCCCGCAGCGTGAAGTAGGGTCCGCCGCGGGTGACGGTCCGGCCGATGTCGGACGGGCTGGGCACGCCGGGGCCGGCCGTCCAGGGCAGCGGGCGGGGCATGCCTCCGGCCAGCCAGGCGGCCGTGCCGAGCTCCATGTCGAGGATGTGCGCGCGGTCCGGGGCGAGGAAACGGTCGCCGCGGTCGAGGTGGACGAACAGTGCGATCAGGTTGCCCATCGAGCCGCTGGGCACCCACAGCGCGGCCTCGGTGCCGAGCAGTGCGGCGACCTTCGTCTCCAGCGCCCGCATGGTGGGGTCGCCGTCCAGGACGTCGTCGCCGACCTCGGCGCGGGCCATGGCCTCGCGCATCCGTGCGTCGGGCCGCGTGACGGTGTCGGACCGCAGGTCGACGGGCGGTCCGTCCGCGGGCGCCGTCATGAATGCCTCCGGAAGGAAATGCCGGCCGGTACCGGAGTCCGGCCGCGGCAACTACGGCCAGCAATGACACGTCGTGACGGGACATCAGCAAGGTTGCCGCCAGGCCGAATCGGGACGAGCCCCGGTCAGTCCAGCAGCCCCGGCTCCCGTACCGACTCCAGCACCCCGGCGAGTCTTGCCGTGTCGGCGGCCGTCCACTGCGGTGGACTCGTGATCTCCGCCCAGGCGCTCGTCGGCAGGGTCCCGTACCGGTGGCCGAAGCCGTCCGGGACGCTGTCGGCGCCAGCCAGGTCGCATGCCACCTGCCAGAACGTCAGCAGCGGATACCACTGCATCGCCGGTGAGACGTCCCGGGCCCGCGGCCGGTCCAGCCAGTCCGGCTTGCGGAAGGCGAGGTCGGGCGACCACCAGACGACCGGGTCGGAGCCGTTCTGTAGGTAGACCGCGCGCGGTTCGCCCCAGGGCGCGGCCGGGATGCCGTAGTCGGCCGGCACCTGCGCGAAGCGCACATGTGCCCCGTCGTCGACCACCGGCCGCCATTCGGGGCTGCCCGGCTGCCGCTGGGCGGTGACCGTCTTCCACAGCGGGTTGTCGTAGGTCGGCCCGACGAACAGCGCGCCGCCGGTCTTCGCGACGAGCGTGGACAGCGAGCCGTTCAGCGCGGACTCCATGGAGAAGGAGCCGAGGCTCTCCCCGTAGACGAGGAGCCGGGGGCGGGAGCCGGCGGGGAGCGTCCGCCACTTGGCGTAGACGGCGTCGAAGAGTGCGCGTCCGGTGTCGGCGGCCTCGTCCTCGGTGAGCGCGGAGACCCAGCTGGGGAGGTAGGAGTACTGCATGGCGACCTGAGCGGTGTCGCCGCCCCACATGTACTCCAGGGGATTGCTGCCCTGGCCGTTGATCCAGCCGGTGCCCGTGGTGCCCATTACGGCGAGGACGCTGCAGGAGAAGCCGCCGGTGCGTTCGAGTTCGCGTACGGCGAGGGCGGCGCGTTCGTCGAGGCTGTCGGCGGAGCGCAGGCCGACGTAGACCCGCACCGGATCCACCGCCGGGCGGCCGGTGAAGGCCGCGATGTCGGCGCGCGGCGTGGCCGTGCCGACGAAGTCGCGGCCCTTGGCGCCCAGCGTGTCCCAGGGCGCGGCGGAGTCCGGGCTGCCGGAGAGGGTGGGCAGGCCGGGCCGGTGGACGCCCTTGGCGGTGCCCTGGTCGGCGAGGGAGGCGGCTCTCTCGATCGCGTCCAGTGCCGCGCGCAGCAGGAAGCCCTGGACGACTCCGACGATCACGAACGCGGCGAGGGCGACCCCGGTGGCGTACGCGAAGGGGCGCGGCAGGTGGGCGCCGAACGCGCGGGCGACGACGCGGGTGCCGAGCCGTACCGTACGGCCGGCCAGGAGCAGCAGCGTCCCGACGAGCGCGGCCACCACCGGGACGAGCGCCCACTGCCACCAGAGGATGTGCGGGGGCAGGGTGACCGCCCGGCGGACCTGGCCCTGCCAGCGGACGCTCCAGGCGGTGACGGTGACCACCGCGGCGGCGCCGAGCACGCCCAGGGCGGCCCAGAGGGCACGGCGGACCCGCGGGCGGATGCGGGCGCCGGCCCAGCGGAGCAGCAGCCGGGCGAGGGTCTCCAGTACCCCGCCGACGGCGTAGCCGACCGCGGCCGAGACGCCGGCCGCGAGTCCCTGGAGCCACCAGGCCCGCGGGAGCAGGGACGGGGTGAGGGACAGGCAGTAGCACAGGACCGCCACCACGGTGCCACCCCAGCACGGCCGCCGCCGGACCACCCGGCCGGGGCCCGCGTACCGGCGCACCCGCTCCGCCGCCCGCCGGGTCCATTCCTTCGTACGATTCAGAGCCCTGCCCGCACCACTCACTTGGCCACCTCGGGACCACGATCGGCCACCGCACCCACGGCCGCATCCGGAAGATCCTTCAGGACCGCGCTCCCTTCCGGGAAAAGGTGCAGAGCCTCGCGGGGTGCCCCATCGTGGTGGGCATGGCCCAGGCCCGCGCGACCGAGAACCCCCGCTCCATGCCGCCCGCGGCCGGGCCGACGCCGCCCCCGCGGACCGGCGCCCCGCTGCCGCACGTCCCGGCCGGGCGCTGACACCCCGCCCGGCATGCCGCTCCTCCCCCGGCTCACGCAACCCACCCGGCTCCCGCGGCTCCCCACCCGTACCGCCGTCGCTGCGGTGGTGGCCGTCCTGGTGCTCGCGAATCTGCTGGACAACCGCTGGGCCGGATCCTGGATCCTGCTCACCGCGATCGTCGCCTCGGCCGTCCTGGTGGGGCTGCTGTTCTGGGCCGGGGGCAGCTGGTCGGAGCTGGGGCTGGGCCGGAACACCCTTGTGGACGGAGTGCGTTGGGCGGCGGCCCTGATCGGGATCGTCGCGGCGGTCTATCTGTGCGCGGCCCTGCTGCCGGTCACCCGGGGGCTGTTCGCGGACCAGCGGACGGACGCGCTGAACGGCTCGGAGATCGCCTTCAAGGCGCTGGTCGCGGTGCCCGTGGGGACGGTACTGCTGGAGGAGACGGCCTTCCGCGGGGTGCTGTTCGCGCTGCTGTGCCGCCTGCGCACGGCCACGACGGCGGCGGTCCTCTCCTCCGTGCTCTTCGGCCTCTGGCACATCCTGCCCTCGCTGAACCTCAACAAGGACAAGCCGACGCTGGGTTCGCTCTTCGGGCACTCGGTCGCGGGGGCGGTCCTGGTGGACATCGGCGCCGTGCTGTTCACTGCCGTGGCGGGCTGTCTGCTGTGCTGGCTGCGTGATCGCAGCGGCTCCCTGCTGGCGCCGATGGCCCTGCACTGGGCGGTCAACGCCCTGGGCTACGCGGTGGGGTTCCTGCTGCGCTGACGGCCCTCTCCGCGCCACGTATCCGGCAGACTCACGGCATGGAGACTGCCGAGTTCCTCGAGATCCTCGACCGGGAGGGCCGGTTGCTGGCCGCGGCCGCCCTGGAGGCGGGGCTCGACGCCCCGGTGCCCACCTGCCCCGACTGGCGGGTGCGCGACCTGCTGCGGCACACCGGCACCATCCACCGGTGGGCCGCCGGTGTCGTCGCCGACGCCGAGACCGCGCCCCGCCCGATCCCGGACCCGCCGGGCATCGACGGCACCGAACTGACCGCCTGGTACCGGGACGGCCACCGCCGGCTCGTCGACACCCTCGGCGGCGCACCGCAGGACGTGACGTGCTGGACCTTCCACCCCGCCCCGGTCCCCTCGCCGCTGGCCTTCTGGCTCCGCAGGCAGGCCCACGAGACGACCGTCCACCGGTACGACGCCGAGGCCGCACGGGGCGGTCCGGCGTCCCCGGTCGGCACGGACTTCGCGGTCGACGGCATCGACGAACTGCTGCGCGGCTTCCACGCCCGCACCCGCAGCCGGGTCCGCAGCGAACACCCGCGGGTGCTGCGGGTGCGCACGGTGGACGCGGCCGGGGCATGGACGGTACGGCTGTCGGCGCGACCGCCGGTCACGGAACCCGGTACGCTCCCCGGCGCCACGGCCGAACTCTCCGGTCCCGCCGACCAGTTGTACCTGGCCCTGTGGAACCGGGTGCCGGTGCCCACGGTGACCGGCGACCCGGGACTCGCCGAGCTCTGGCTGACGAACTCCGGTATCTGACTGCCCGGTAGGGCAACCGGCCGGCCGCCCTGACCGGCCGGGCTCAGCCGGATTCGGCGGCCAGCATCCTGGTGAGCACCGCGCGCTGCACCGGCAGCACCTCGCCGTGCAGTGCGCGCCCCTTGCCGGTGAGCACCACCCGCACGCCCCGCCGGTCCTCCGGGCACATGGCCCGCTCGACCAGGCCGTCCTTCTCCAGGCGGGCGATCAGCCGGGACAGCGCGCTCTGGCTGAGGTGCACCCGCTCGGCGATCTCCTGGACACGGAAGCTGCAGGCGCCGTCCGGCGCCGGGCCGTCGGAGAGCAGGTCGAGGACCTCGAAGTCACTGGCGCACAGGCCGTGGCCGTGCAGGACACGGTCGAGCTCGCACTGGGTGCGGGCGTGCAGGGCCAGGATGTCCCGCCATTGCTCCACGAGCGCCTGCTCGGGCTTCGTCGCCGCCATCCGGGCACCGTAGCAGAGAAACCGGATTGTTGCATTGTAATTAAATGCGTTTGCATTCGATGCATGTGCATGTAGTGTCTGGGTCCATGACCTCTCCGCTCACCGCCCCCGCTTCCGAGGGACGCTGGACCCCCCGGCTCTGGGGCACGCTGCTGGTGCTCTGCGCCGCCATGTTCCTGGACGCGTTGGATGTGTCGATGGTCGGCGTCGCCCTGCCGTCGATCGGCTCCGACCTGCATCTCTCCACCTCGACGCTGCAATGGATCGTCAGCGGCTACATCCTGGGCTACGGCGGCCTGCTCCTGCTCGGCGGCCGCACCGCCGACCTGCTCGGCCGGCGCCAGGTGTTCCTCGTGGCCCTCGGCGTCTTCGCGCTCGCCTCGCTCCTCGGCGGGCTGGTCGACTCGGGCCCGCTGCTGATCGCCAGCCGCTTCATCAAGGGACTCAGCGCGGCCTTCACCGCGCCGGCCGGCCTCTCGATCATCACGACCACGTTCCCGGAGGGCCCGCTGCGCAACCGCGCCCTCTCCATCTACACCACCTGCGCCGCCACCGGCTTCTCCATGGGCCTGGTGCTGTCCGGCCTGCTCACCGAGGCCAGCTGGCGCTTCACCATGCTGCTGCCCGCCCCCATCGCCCTGATCGCGCTCCTCGCCGGCCTCAGGCTGCTGCCGCGCAGCTCCCGCGAACGCGACCACAACGGATACGACATCCCCGGCGCGGTCCTCGGCACCGCCTCGATGCTGCTCCTGGTGTTCACCGTCGTGGAGGCCCCGCAGGTCGGCTGGGCGTCGGCCCGCACCCTGCTCTCCTTCCTCGCGGTCGCCGTCCTGCTCACCGTCTTCGTCCGGGTCGAACGCCGCTCCCCCGGCCCGCTCATCCGCCTCGCCGTGCTGCGCTCGGGCAACCAGGTCCGCGCCCAGCTCGGCGCGATCGCCTTCTTCGGCTCGTACGTCGGCTTCCAGTTCCTGACCACCCTCTACATGCAGTCCGTGCTCGGCTGGTCGGCGCTGCACACCGCCCTGGCCTTCCTGCCCGCGGGCGCGCTGGTGGCGGTGTCGTCGACCAAGGTCGGGGCGGTCGTGGACCGCTTCGGCACCCCGCGGCTGATAGCGGCCGGCTTCGCGTTCATGGCCCTCGGCTACGCCCTGTTCCTGCGCGTCGACCTGGACCCGGTCTACGCCGCGGTGATCCTGCCGTCGATGCTGCTGATCGGCGCGGCCTGCGCCCTGGTCTTCCCCTCCCTCAACATCCAGGCCACCAACGGCGTCGACGACCACGAGCAGGGCATGGTCTCCGGGCTCCTCAACACCTCGGTGCAGGTGGGCGGTGCGATCTTCCTGGCGATCGTCACGGCCGTGGTCACCGCGGGCGCACCCGCCCACGCGACCCCGCAGGCGGTGCTCGACAGCTACCGTCCCGGCTTCGTGGTGGTCACGGGTGTGGCCCTCGCCGGACTGCTGATCACGCTCACGGGGCTGCGGGCCCGACGCCCGCAGGAGACCGTCGTGATCGCCAAGTCCACCTCCCTGGAGGCGGAGCGCGTGTCCGCGCGCGACTGAACGGGGACGCCTCCGAACCGTGCGCCCGGCGGGGCCCGTTGCCCGCCGGGCGCACGGCTGTGAGACTGCCGGGATGACGATGTACGGGGGACGGCGAAGTCAGGCCGAGCGGGACGCGGTCACCGTCGAGATCGGATACGCGCTGTGCAGTGCGGTGTTCGCTGCCGTGGTCGTCCTCGGGGCGGTGGCCGGCCCGACGCTGCTGTTCGAGCTGCCCGGCGTGCTGGAGCGCACCCTGCGCGTCGTGGGCGTGGTGCTCGCCGCCGTGGTGTTCCTCGCCCGGGTGGTCAGCGTGCTGGTCCGTTTCCAGCGCCCGGCTCAGCCCAGCCAGCCCGGTCGCACCAGCCCCGACTCGTAGGCCAGGACGACCAGTTGGGCGCGGTCGCGGGCGCCCAGCTTGATCATGGTGCGGCTCACGTGGGTCTTGGCGGTGAGGGGGCTGACGACCAGGCGGCGGGCGATCTCCTCGTTGGACAGGCCGATACCCACCAGGGCCATCACCTCCCGCTCCCGCTCGGTGAGCCGGGCGAGAGCGTCCGCGGCGGCCGGTTCCTTGGAACGGGCCGCGAACTCCGCGATCAGCCGGCGCGTCACCCCCGGCGACAGCAGCGCGTCCCCGGCCACCACCGCCCTGACCGCCCGCACCAGTTCGTCCGGCTCGGTGTCCTTGACCAGGAAGCCGGAGGCGCCGGAACGGATCGCCTCGAAGACGTACTCGTCGAGCTCGAACGTCGTCAGCATGACCACCCTGACGTCCTTCAGCTCCCCCTCCCCGGTGATTCGGCGGGTCGCGGCCAGGCCGTCCAGACGCGGCATGCGGATGTCCATCAGGACGACGTCGGGACGCAGTTCACGCACTTTGTGCACCGCCTCCTCGCCGTCCGCCGCCTCACCGGTCACCTCGACGTCCGGCTGCGCGTCGAGCAACGCCCGGAAACCGGCCCGCACCAGCGACTGGTCATCGGCGAGCAGCACCCGGATCATCGGTCCTCCCGGTCGTGGTTGTCATGCCTGTCGCGGTTGTGGTGCCTGTCGTGCCTGTCGTCCAAGGGCAGTACGGCCAGCACCCGGAAGCCGCCGTCGGCGCACGGCCCCGCCTCGATCGTGCCCCCCAGGGCGGCCGCCCGCTCCCGCATCCCGGCCAGCCCGTTCCCGCTGCCGCCCGCGTCCGCCCCGGTCGCCGGACCGTCGTCGTCGATCCGCAACCGCAGCTCCCCTCCCCCGTGTTCGAGCCGCACGCGCGCGTGCCGCGATCCCGAGTGCCGTACGACGTTGGTGAGGGCCTCCTGCACGATGCGGAAGGCGGCCAGGTCGGCGCCCGGCGGAAGGGCCGGCGGCTTCCCCGTCACGGTCACGGCGAGTCCGGCGCCCGCCGCCTGCTCCACCAGCTCCGGCAGCCGCCCCAGACCGGGTGCCGGCCCTCGCGGCGCGTCGCCCGGGGCACGGAGGGTGTCGAGCACCTGACGCACCTCGCCGAGTGCCTCCTTGCTGGCCGCCTTGATGGTGGTGAGCGCGGCCCTGGCCTGCTCGGGGTCGGAGTCGAGGAGCGCGAGACCCATGCCCGCCTGGACGTTGATGACCGAGATGCTGTGCGCCAGGACGTCGTGCAACTCCCTTGCGATCCGCAGCCGTTCCTCGTCCGCGCGCCGCCGGGCCGCCTGGGCCCGGTCGGCCCGCTCGCGCGCCCACTGCTCGCGCCGCAGCCGGACCAGCTCGGCCACCGCGACGATGATCAGCACCCAGGTGGCGATGATCACCTCCTGGCCGAGGTTCGCCCCCGTGTCGCCCGGCGGCGGCAGCTCGCGGTACAGCCAGAGCGAGATCAGCAGATGCCCGGCCCACAGCATCCCGAGCGCGGTCCAGGCGGCCCGGCGGTGCCCGGCGACGACGGCACTGAAGCAGGCCACGGCGACGGCCGCGAAGACCGGTCCGTACGGGTAGCCGGCACCGAGGTAGACGAGGGCCGACGCGGCCGTGCCGAAGGCCACGAACACCGGGTGCCGGTGCCGCCACAGGAGCAGGGCGCAGGTGGCGAGCAGCAGCAGGCGGGCGTACGGGTCGAGGGGCTCGCGGTGGGGCTGCGCATGGGCCGCGAAGTTCGAGACGACCAGCACGAGGACGGTGAGCAGCACGCTGGAGCGCCACGGCAGGCGGGGGCGACGGGTCCCGAGGCCGGGGCCGGTGGCTTCCGGGTGGTTCCACCACGGGGGGCCGTGGTGCCACCACTGCGCGGGGCCGCGCTCCCGTGCCCGCTGCTCGTCCATGACCGCCACGCTAGACGCAGCCGGAGCACGCGGGCATCAGCCCGGCGAGGTGATCACGCGTACTCCCCGGGAAGTAGGCCGCCGGGCCTGGTCAGCGGCCGGACGTCAGCTCCGCCACCTCGGCGTCGAACAGCCGGTCCGGATCGAAACCCATGCCCGTGAAGTGGCCGGCGAGTTCCAGGGAGAGCACTCCGTGCATCCGGGTCCAGAACGCCAGCGCCCGCCGTAGCACCCCCGGCGGTCCGGGGTGGCCGCCGGCCCACTCGCGGTGCTGGGAGAGGTGTGCGGTGAAACCGGCGGAGGCCGGCGGGGGCGCCTCGGGCTCGGCCGCCGCGCAGACGTCGAGCAGGGCCGCCATGATCTCCTGGGCGATGCCGGTGATGTCGTCGGGCGCCCGGTAGCCGGGGACCGGCGTGCCGTAGACGAGGAAGTACCGCTGGGGGTCGTCGAGCGCCCAGCTGCGCAGGGCGTGGGCGAGGCCGCCGATACCGGCCGCGGCGTCGGCGGCGGCCCGGAACGTGTCGGCCAGGCTGCGGTAGGCGTCCCGGATCAGCTCGGTGATCAGCTCGTCGCGGCTGCCGAAGTAGCGGTAGAGGGCCGGGCCGCTCATGCCGAGTTCCTTGGCGATCGCGTTCAGGGACAGGCCCGACGCGCCCGCCTTGGCGATCTGCTCCCAGGCCCGCGCCTTGATGTCCGCCCGCACCTGGGTCCGGTACCGCTCGCGGGGGCTCACCGCGTCCGCGTCTGCGGCCATGGCCGTCACGCTCCTCTCTCGCCTTCGCTTTCCCGCTTTCGCTGCCGGGCGCCTCGGCTGCTCGTCGCCTCGCCGCCACAGAGCCCGGTCATTTCAGGCTTAGAGCTCTCATCTTTGTTTCAACCTATCACTTTCGACAGCGGATCTAACAGATGCGATGACCGCACCCAACGCTAGGGCTTGACACTCCAGAGAGTACCAGTCATGTTTGTTATAGCTTCTAACGCAAGCGAGAACCTATCCCGCTTGCGAGCACATCTCCACACCGTCTGTACACGGAGGCCGTCGTCATGGGAACTGCAGGAACCGCCGGAAACACCGGAAACGCCCAGCTCATCGAGATCGTCCTGCCCGGCGTCGTGGAGCCGGAGGGCCTGCGCGTCGAGCGTCGCGAGATCCCGGCCCCGGCGGCCGGCCAGATCGTCGTCCGGGTGGAGGCGACCGGTGTCTCCTTCGCGGAGCAGCAGATGCGCCGCGGCCGCTACTACGACCAGCCGCCCTTCCCCTTCGTCCCCGGCTACGACCTGGTCGGCACGGTGCTCACGGCCGGTGCGGGCGTCGAGCCCGGGCTCGTCGGCAAGCGGGTGGCGTCACTGGTGAAGGTCGGCGGCTGGGCCAGCCACGTCGTGCTCGACGCGGCCGACGCCGTGCAGGTGCCCGCCGGTGTCGGCGCCGCGGAGGCGGAGACGCTGGTCGTCAACGGCATCACGGCCTGGCAGATGCTGCACCGCAAGGCCAGGGTGCGCAGCGGCGGCACGATCCTGGTGCACGGGGCCAACGGCGGCGTCGGCACGGTCCTCGTCCAGCTCGCCCGGACGGCCGGCCTGCAGGTGATCGGCACGGCTTCGGCCCGTCACCACGACGCGCTGCGGGAGCTGGGCGTGACCCCGGTCGACTACCGCACCGAGGACGTCCCGGGACGGGTCCGGGAACTTGCCCCCGGCGGTGTCGACGCCGTCTTCGACCATCTCGGCGGCCGCAGCGTCGTCGACTCCTGGCGGCTCCTCGCCCCGGGCGGCACCCTCGTCGCCTACGGCAGCGCCACCACCCGCGACGACTCCGGCTCCAAGCAGCTCCCCGTGCTGAAGATCCTCGGCCGGGTATGGCTGTGGAACGCGCTGCCCAACGGCCGGCACGCCTACTTCTTCAACGTCTGGGAGGGCCGCGCCCTCGGCAAGGACCGCTTCCGGGCCCGGCTGAACGCCGACCTCACCCAGGTGTTCCAGGCCCTCCAGCGCGGCGAGGTCACCGCGCGCATCGCCGCCCGGCTGCCCCTGACCCAGGCCGCCGAGGCCCTGCGGCTGGCCGAGTCGGGGACGGTCGCGGGGAAGGTCGTACTGGTCCCGGACGGTGGCGACGAGGCGTCGGCGTCCGACTCGGCACGATGAGGACGGCCGACTCAGCGGCCGCCTCCCTCCGCGAAGCCGCCGCCCTCCGCGAACGTCCCACCCTCCCCGGAGGCGTCGCTCACCGCGAACGCGCCGCCGTCCGCGAAGGCCAGCCCGGCGAAGCGTTCGCCGATACGGCGGTGGGTGGCCGCGTCCGGATGCAGCCCGTCGGGCAGCGGGAGGTCGGCGGCGTCGGCCTCGCCGTAGAGGGCACGGCCGTCGAGGTGGTGGAGGTGCGGGTCCTCGGCCGCACGCTGGGCGACGATCCGGGACAGCTCGTCCCGGATGACGTTCAGGGTGAGCTTGCCGCCGGCCCGCTCGGCCGGGTCGCCCGCGGCCGTGAAGGCGAGCCGGCCGGCGCCGAGGGCACCCAGGTCCATGGCGGTGGGGCCGGGCGTGTCCTCGTGCATGGGGCACAGGATCGGCGACACGACCAGCAGCGGGGTGTCGGGGTGCCCCTCGCGGACGGTGTCGAGGAAGCCGTGCACGGCGGGGCCGAAGGCCCGCAGCCGCATCAGGTCGGCGTTGACGACGTTGATGCCGAGCTTGAGGCTGATCAGGTCGGCGGGGGTGTCCCGGACGGCGCGGGCGGTGAACGGGTCGAGCAGGGCGCTGCCGCCCAACCCCAGGTTGACCAGCTCCACCCCGGCGAGCGCGGCCGCGCGTGCCGGCCAGATGGCGGTGGGGCTCGCGGCGTCGGAACCCTGGCTGATGGAACTGCCGTGGTGCAGCCAGACCTTGCGGCCGTGACCGGGTTCGGCGGCGAGCGGGGCGTCGGTGCGCAGCGCGACCAGTTCGGTGGTCTCGTTGTGCGGCAGCCAGATCTCCACGACCTTCTCGCGCTCGGGCAGACCGGTGAAGCGAAGGGTGCCGACCGGCCCGGGGCGCAGCTCGCTGGTCCCCGCGCTCATGTCGACGACCTGCACCCGGCCGCCGGGCACGCTGCCCTGGCCGGTCAGGGTGCCGTCGACGAGCAGGTCGTAGACGCCGTCCGGGCGGGCCGGAGCGCCGACGTAGCTGCGCTTGGTGGGCAGGGTGTCCAGTTCCACGGCGGTGGCGCGGGTGCGGAACACCAGCCGTACGCCGGAGGGCTGGGACTCGACCATGGCGAGCTGCGGGTCGGCGCACTGGGCGCGGGCCCGGGCCGGGAGCCGGTGCGGCAGGATGCCGTGCTCCGTGTGCTCCAGGTCGAGGGCACCGCGCAGGAGGTCGGCGGTGATCGGAGTGGTGACGGGAGTGGTGACGGGAGTGGTGATCCGGCGGGGGTCGGTGTTCATCGCCTCTGTGTTCCGTGCGAAGGGGGTCAGGTCGGGTTCGGCCAGGTGCGGAGCAGGGCGTCGAGGGCGTCGAGGACGCGGGTCCAGGACTGCTGGCTGTCCGGGGCGCTGTGGCTGAAGCCGCCGCTCAGCTCCAGGTCGACGTAGCCGTGGAAGACGCTGCCGAGCATCCGGACGGCGTGGGTCTCCTCCGGTTCGGCGAGGTCGTAGCCGCGCAGGATCGCCCGGGTCATCTGGGCGTGCCGGACGCCGGCACTGCCTGCCGCCGTCTCCGGGTCGAGGCGCAGCCGGGCCGCGGTGTAGCGGCCGGGGTGAGCGCGGGCGTAGTCGCGGTAGACGTCGGCGAACGCGACGAGGGCGTCCTTGCCGGCCCGTCCGGCCAGCGCGTCGGCGGCCCGGTCGGCGAGCTCCTCCAGCGCCAGCAGCGCGATCCTCGTCTTCAGGTCATGGGAGCTCTTGACGTGCGAGTACAGGCTCGCGACCTTCACGTCGAACCGTCTGGCCAGCGCCGAGACGGTCACCTGGTCGAAGCCGACCTCGTCGGCCAGCTCGGCTCCGGCCCGGACCAGTCGTTCCGTGCTCAGTCCCGCTCGTGCCACACCCGCTCCTCGCCCTCGCCTCTGGCCTCTAGTCCCTGACCTGAATCGATTATTGGTTTGCCTAAAGCATTTAGGCAAATTAGCGTGCGCTGCGTGAGACAGCTGACCGAGCAAGAGATCCGCGCCGCGTTCGTGAACTGCACCAAGGGCGCGGCGAAACGCCTGCACATCCCGCACGACCTGGACGAACGCCCGTGGGCCGACCTGGACTACTTCGGCTGGCGCGACCCGCAGGCACCCGACCGCGCCTACCTGGTGGCCGAACCGGACGGCGGCCGCGCGCGGGCGGTGGCGCTGCGCTGCCCGAGCCCCTCCTCCTGGCAGACCCGGCGCAGCATGTGCTCGATCTGCCTGACCACGCACACCGGAGGCGTCTCCCTCATGGTCGCCGCCAAGGCGGGGAAGGCCGGGCAGCAGGGCAACTCGGTGGGCGCCTACCTCTGCAGCGACCTCGCCTGCTCGCTGTACGTGCGGGGCAAGCGGGACGCGGGCATGGGCGGGCGCATGCCGGAGTCGCTCACGCTGGAGGAGAAGATCCGGCGGACGGTCGGGAACCTCGCCGCGTTCCTGGACAAGGTGACCGGGTGACCGGACACCGTCAGGGGAAGACCAGCCCGACGCCGTGGGCGAGTTGGGCGGCCGCATGCCGGAAGAAGCGCTCCCGCTCCCCTTCCTCCACGACCCCCTTGAACTGACCGAACAGTTCGAACCCCACCAGCCCGAACAGCTGGGCCCACGCCGCGGCCATGGCCACCGCCGCCTCCGGAGGCAGGCCCGGCACCAGTTCGTCGGCCATCCGGCGGGCCTCGGGGGCGAGTTCGGCGGGCACGGGGGTACGGGCCAGACCGCGCCCCTCGAACGCTTCGCGCAGGATCCCGATGAGGACGAGGGCGACCCGGGCCGCCGGCGGAATGGTCGTGTCCGGCGCCGAGTAACCGGGCACCGGCGAGCCGTAGATCAGCGCGTACTCGTGCGGGTGGGTCAGCGCCCAGCCGCGCACCGCCTCGCACACCAGGACCCAGCGCTGCGCCGGGGCCGCACCGGCGGCAGCGGCGTGCGCGGTCTCGGCGGCCTCGCCGAGGGAGTCGTAGGCGTCGATGATCAGCGCGGTGAGCAGGTCGTCACGGCTGGGGAAGTAGCGGTAGAGCGCGGAGGAGACCATGCCGAGCTCGCGCGCGACGGCCCGCAGCGACAGCTTGGCCGCGCCCTCGGCCGCGAGCTGTCTGCGCGCCTCGTCCTTGATGGCCGTGGTGACTTCCATCCTGGCTCGCGCGCGGGCGCCCTGCGGAGTGCTCATGGGGCGCAGTTTGCCATGGTTGCGGAGCGGTGCACACATTTTGGAGCAGTGCACTTGATGTGGATCAGCGATCACAGAGGAGAGCGGTGCCCACGCACAAGTGCACCGCTCAAGAAAGAGAGCACTGCTCTTGCAGTGGATCACCGATCTCCCCCACACTGTTCCTGAAGCGAGAGCACTGCTCTCCCCAGCAGGTGGGGGTCTCCATGTCGTCGTCAACGCCGTCCCAGCCCTACTACGCCAAGGCGAACCCGGTGGCCGTCCGCGTGAACAGCCTCGTCGGCTGGCTCGCCCGGCACGGGATCAGCCTCGCGGGCAGCGCGGAGCTGTCCGTGCCGGGCCGGAAGAGCGGCCGGATGCAGCGCGTCCCGGTCAACCCGCACACCTACGACGGCACCCAGTACCTGATCTCGGCGCGCGGCAACTCCCAGTGGGTGCGGAACATGCGCGTGGCCGGCGGCGGGGAGTTGCGGGTGGGGCGGAAGGTACGGGAGTTCACCGTGGTGGAGCTTCCCGATGCCGAGAAGCTCCCGGTGCTGCGTACCTACCTGGAGAAATGGGGCTGGGAGGTCAAGCAGTACTTCCCCGGGGTGACGGCCAGGTCCTCCGACGACGAACTCGTCGCGGCCGGCGCCGACCACCCCGTCTTCCGGGTCACCGTCAGGAAGTGACGGCTTCCTCGTCGGCCGCTCCCTCCTCCGTCGGCGCGCTCTCCTTCGCCGACGGCTCCGGGCCGAAGGCGGTGAGGGCGCGCTGGGCGAGCGGGTGGGAGCGAATGAGCTCGCCGAGGGAGGTGCGGCCCTGGGTGATCTCCTTGAACGCCCGCCAGGCGGGACGGAACCCGGTCAGCGCCGCGTGGAACAGTCCGGGACGGCGCTCGAACGCCGCGAGCATCCGCTTGCCGACGCTCATCTCCACACCGAGGCCCGCCTTGATGGCGAAGGCGTAGTTCAGCGCCTGGCGGCGGGTGTCGACGGCGTCGTGGGCCTCGGCGATCCGGACCGCCCACTCCCCGGCGAGGCGCCCCGAACGCAGCGCGAAGGAGATGCCCTCGCGGGTCCACGGTTCGAGCAGGCCCGCCGCGTCGCCGCAGACCAGCACCCGGCCGCGGGACAGCGGGGAGTCGTCGGCGCGGCAGCGGGTCAGGTGGCCGGAGGAGATGCTCGGTTCGAAGCCGGCGAGGCCGAGCCGGGCGATGAAGTCCTCCAAGTACCGCTTGGTGGCGGCGCCTTCGCCGCGCGCCGAGATCACACCGACCGTCAGCGTGTCGCCCTTGGGGAAGACCCAGCCGTAACTGCCCGGCATCGGGCCCCAGTCGATGAGGACCCGGCCCCTCCAGTCCTCGGCGACCGTCTCCGGCACCGGGATCTCCGCCTCCAGGCCGAGGTCCACCTGGTCGACCTTCACCCCGACGTGGGCGCCTATGCGGCTGGCGCTGCCGTCGGCGCCGACCACCGCGCGGGCCAGCAGGGTCTCGCCGCCCTGGAGCACGACCGCGACCGTCCGCCGGTCCGGGACGGCCGAACCGTGCTGCTCGACGCGCTGCACGGCGGCACCCGTGCGCAGCTCGGCGCCCGCCTTCTGGGCGTGCTCGACCAGCTGCTGGTCGAACTCGGGGCGGTTGATCAGCCCGAACATCATCTGCTTGGAGCGGCGGGTGCGGGTGAACCGTCCGTTGTTGGAGAAGGTGACCGCGTGCACCCGGTCCTTGAGGGGCAGCTCGAAGCCGGGCGGCAGCGCGTCGCGGGAGGGGCCGATGATGCCGCCGCCACAGGTCTTGTAGCGGGGCAGCTCGGCCTTCTCCAGCAACAGCACGCGCCGTCCCGCGACGGCCGCCGCGTAGGCGGCCGAGGCCCCTGCGGGTCCCGCGCCCACCACGACGACGTCCCACACCCGCTGCGCGTCGTCCACCTGCACGTCGTCCGCCGAAGAATTCTCGCCGCTCACGATGGTCCGCTGCTCCGATCAAGCCGTAGAAGCCGTATCAAGCCGTCACGCTGTCAAGCCGTGGGGCAGGTTCTGTCCGTCCGTAGGCCGACACCTGCCACCTGTCCCCCCGCATCCTACGGCGGAGATCGCCGCAGGCCACTGTGGGAGGATCGGTCCACTCACCAGTTCAACGTCGCACCCACGAGGAGCGTGCCCATGTCGTCCAATCCGGTCGCCGAGACCGTCGCCGCCCTGCTGCCCAGGGCCAAGGCGGAGCTCGCCGAGCTGGTGGCCTTCAAGTCGGTGGCGGACTTCGCCCAGTTCCCGAAGAGCGAGAGCGAGGGCGCCGCGAACTGGGTGGCCGACGCACTGCGCGCCGAGGACTTCACGGACGTCGCCGTACTGGACACCCCGGACGGCACGCAGTCGGTGTACGGCTGTCTGCCGGGCCCGGCGGGCGCCAAAACGGTCCTGCTCTACGCGCACTACGATGTGCAGCCGCCGCTGGACGAGGCCGCCTGGACCACCCCGCCCTTCGAGCTGACCGAGCGGGACGGCCGCTGGTACGGGCGCGGTGCCGCCGACTGCAAGGGCGGCGTGATCATGCACCTGCTGGCGCTGCGCGCGCTGAAGGCGAACGGCGGTGTCCCGGTCAACGTCAAAGTGATCGCCGAGGGCTCTGAGGAGATGGGCACCGGCGGTCTGGAGCGGTACGCCGAACAGCACCCCGGGCTGCTGGCGGCGGACGCGATCGTCATCGGCGACACGGGCAACTTCCGGGTGGGGCTGCCGACGGTGACCACGACGCTGCGGGGCATGACCATGGTCCGCATCCAGGTCGACACGCTGCGGGGCAATCTGCACTCGGGCCAGTTCGGCGGTGCCGCCCCCGACGCCCTGGCCGCGCTGATCCGCGTCCTGGACTCGCTGCGCGCCGAGGACGGTTCGACGACGGTCGACGGGCTGGCTCCGGAGACGCGCTGGGAGGGGCTGGAGTACGACGAGGAGCAGTTCCGCAAGGACGCCAAGGTGCTGGACGGTGTCGGGCTGATCGGTGACGGTTCGGTCGCGGACCGCATCTGGGCCCGTCCGGCGGTCACGGTGCTCGGCATCGACTGCCCGCCGGTGGTCGGCGCCACCCCGTCGGTGCAGGCCGGCGCCCGCGCCCTGGTCAGCCTCCGGGTGCCGCCGGGCGTGGACGCGGCCGAGGCGGGCAAGCTGCTCCAGGCCCACCTGGAGGCGCACACGCCGTGGGGCGCCCGGGTGCGGACCGAGGCGGTCGGCCAGGGCCAGCCGTTCCGCGCGGACCCCACCAGCCCGGCGTACCGGGCGATGGCCGACGCGATGGCGGTCGCCTACCCGGACGAGACGATGCAGTACGCCGGTCAGGGCGGCTCCATCCCGCTGTGCAACACCCTCGCCGGCCTCTACCCGCAGGCGGAGATCCTGCTGATCGGCCTGAGCGAGCCGGAGGCGCAGATCCACGCCGTCAACGAGAGCGTGTCGCCGGAGGAACTGGAGCGCCTGTCGGTGGCGGAGGCGCTGTTCCTGCGGAACTACGCGGCGGGCTGACGCACCCGGGCAGGCCTGCATCCGCGGTCCGTCTGCGTACGCGGTGCGCCGACGTCCACGGTGCGTCGATGTCCACGGTCCGCCGGTGTACGAGGTGGGCGGAACCGCTCTGCCCGCAGCGGAGGACCCTCGTCGTGGACGGGGGTGCTCCGGCGACGCGGTGGCGGCCGCGCCGGTCACCGGTGCGGTGATGCCCGGGGTGTTCATCGTCGACCGGGACCGGGCCGTCGCGTCCTTCGGGCGGTTGGCGGCCCTGGGCGCGGAGACGGCGTGCTTCGGCGACGGTGACCCGGCGACCGGGGACGCGTCGCGGGCGCTGCGGGAATCAGCGGACGCCTGTGCACCGACGCGGTGACCATGGGGGGATGACCGACTCCGCGCGCCGTATCGCCGCCCACACCGGCATCACCAACACCCTGGCCCTGCTGAACGACGTCGAGCTGGCCGAACTGGTCGCGGCGGGTGAGCCGCTCGGCGCCGGGATCGGCGGGAGAGCGGTGCGGCTCGTGGTGGACGGCAGGCCGGTGTTCGTGAAGCAGATCCCCTTGACCGACCGGGAACGGGAGCCCCGGCACGCCCGCTCCACCGAGAACCTCTTCGGTCTCCCGGCGTACTGCCACTACGGCATCGGCGCGATCGGCGGCCCGGGGTTCGGGGCCTGGCGGGAGCTGGCCGCGCACGAGGTGGCGACGGACTGGGTACTGGCGGGCCGGTTCCCCGGTTTCCCGCTGCTGCATCACTGGCGGATCCTGCCCACCACGCCCGTCCCGCTGCCCGGCGAACTCGCCGACATCGACAGGGCCGTGGCCTACTGGGGCGGCTCCGCGGGCCTGCGGGAGCGCATCGAGGGCCTGCGGGACGCCTCCGCGAGCCTCACCCTGTTCCTGGAGCACGTCCCGTACACCCTGCACGACTGGCTGGACGCCGAACTGCGCACCGGCCGGGCGGACGAGGCGTGCACTCTCGCGGCGCAAGGGCTGGAGGGACTCACCGCGTTCCTCTCGGACAGCCATCTGCTGCACCTCGACGCCCACTTCGGCAACATCCTCACCGACGGCCGCCGGCTGTACCTCACCGACTTCGGGCTCGCCCTCAGCTCACGCTTCCGACTGGGCCCGGACGAACGGGACTTCTTCGACCGGCATCGGCACTACGACCGCGCGTACACGGTCTACTACCTGGTGATCTGGCTGGTCACCGCCCTGTACGGGTATCGCGGCGAGGAGCGCGCCGAGTTCGTGCGGGCCTGTGCGGGCGGGGTACGGCCCGAGGGCATTCCGCGGGCCGCCGCCGACCTGCTGGTGCGGCACGCCCCGCTTGCCGTCGGCATGGAGGTCTTCTGCCGACGGCTGGAGCGGGAGAGCCGGCTGACGCCGTTCCCGTACCCGGACGGTCACAGCAGCTCAACGCTCTCCGCGTAGTGGCAGGCGACCGGGTTGCCGCCGCCCCGGTCGACCAGGTCCGGCACCTGCTCGACGCAGGCGGTGCGCTCGCTGTCGGTGAGCTGGTTCGCGAACTTGGGGCAGCGGGTACGGAACCGGCAGCCGCTGGGCGGGCGGACCGGGCTCGGGACGTCGCCCTGGACGGTGATCCGTTTCCGGGCGCGTTCCTTGCGCGGGTCGGGCAGCGGGATCGCGGAGACCAGGGCCTGGGTGTAGGGGTGGGCGGGACGGGCGAAGAGCTGTCTGGCGGGGGCGATCTCCACCAGGCGGCCCAGGTACATCACCGCGACCCGGCCGGCGACATGGCGCATCACGGAGAGGTCGTGCGCCACGAACAGGAAGGACAGGCCCAGTTCGCTCTGGAGGTCCATCAGCAGGTTGAGGACGCCCGCCTGGATCGACACGTCCAGCGCGGAGACCGGCTCGTCCAGCACGATCACCTTGGGGCGCAGCGCCAACGCCCTCGCGATGCCGATGCGTTGGCGCTGGCCGCCGGAGAACTCGTGCGCGAAGCGGTTGCCGTGCTCGGGGTTGAGGCCGACCAGGCGCAGCAGTTCGCGTACCTCGTCGGCGGCGCCGGGGCCGTACCGGCCGTGGATGCGCAGGGGTTCGGCGACGATCTCGTGGACGGAGATCCGGGGGTCCAGGGAGGCGTACGGGTCCTGGAAGACGATCTGCAACTCGCGGCGCAACGGCCGCATCTGACGTCTGCTCAGGTCGGTCAGGAGCCGGCCGCGGTAGTGGACGGAGCCCGAGGTGGCCGTCTCCAGGTTCAGCAGGGTGCGGGACACGGTCGTCTTGCCGGAGCCGGACTCGCCGACCAGGCCGAGCGTCTCGTTCTCGTACAGGTCGAAGGAGACCCCGCAGACGGCGTGCACGTCGCCGATCCGGCGGCGGACCACGCCCTTCGACATCACCGGGAAGTGTTTGACGAGGTCGCGGACCTGGAGGACGGGGTCGCCGGTGCCGCCGTGGCCGGGCAGCGGGGGCAGCGGATCGGTCATCGGGCATCGTCCTCCAGGTCCGCGAACCGGGCCAGGGCCTCGGTGTCGGCGCCGACGGCGTCGAAGACCTCGCCGGCCGCCGCGTCCACGAGTTCGTCGGCGAAGTGGCAGGCGCTGCGGTGGACGTCGGATCCGACGGGGCGCAGCGCAGGTTCCGTGCTGTCGCAGAGCTCCCGGCGCAACGGGCAGCGCGGGGCGAAGGGACAGCCCGGGGGCAGGTTGAGCAGCGAGGGCGGGGAGCCGGTGATGGGGGTCAGGCGGTCCTCCTCGCGGTCGAGGCGGGGCAGGGAGCCGAGCAGGCCCAGGGTGTAGGGCATGCGCGGGGTGTAGAAGATGTCCTCGACCGAGCCGGTCTCGACGATCCGCCCGGCGTACATGACGGCGACCCGGTCGGTGTGTCCTGCGACCACGCCCAGGTCGTGGGTGATCAGGACGAGGGCGGCGCCGGTCTCGGCGCGGGCGGCCTCCAGGGCCTCCAGGATCTGGGCCTGGACGGTGACGTCGAGGGCGGTGGTGGGCTCGTCGGCGATGATCACGTCCGGGTCGTTGGCGATCGCGATGGCGATGACGACGCGCTGGCGCATGCCGCCGGAGAGTTCGTGCGGGTAGCTGTCGACGCGCCGCTCGGGGCTCGGGATGCCGACCGTGCCGAGGAGTTCGACGGCGCGTGCCCGGGCCGGGCGCTTGCCGAGCCTGGGGTTGTGTCTGAGGAGGGTCTCGGCGATCTGGTAGCCGACCGTGTAGACGGGGTTGAGGGAGGTCATCGGGTCCTGGAAGACCATGGCGATGCCGCTGCCCCGTACGTCGGAGAGGCGTGCGTCGGACATCCCGAGCAGCTCGCTCCCCTCGAACCGCACCGAGCCGCGCACCCGGGCCGAGCCGGGCAGCAGCCCCATCACGGCAAGGGCGGTGACCGACTTGCCCGACCCCGACTCGCCGACGATGCCCAGTGCCTCGCCCCGCTCCAGCCGGTAGCCGACGCCGCGCACCGCGCGTACGGTCCCGTCCTCGGTGGGGAACTCCACGCTCAGGTCCTCGACTTCGAGGACGGCTCCGGACTCCTCGCCCTTTCCTACGACCCTGTCGATGCCCTTGCCCTTGCCCGTGCCGTTGCCGGTGTCGGTCACTGTCGCACCCTTTGCTGCCGGGGGTCGAAGGCGTCGCGCAACCCGTCGCCGATGAAGTTGATGGTGAGGGCGATGGCGATGATGAAGGCGCCCGGGATGTAGAAGAGCCAGGGCCGGGTGTCGACCGCGGTCTGCGCCTGGGCGACCAGCAACCCGAGGGAGGTGTCGGGCGGTTGGACGCCGAACCCGAGGAAGGACAGGGCGGTCTCGGTGAGGATGCCGGTGGCGACCAGGATCGTGGCGTTGACGATGATCGGGCCGAGCGCGTTGGGCAGCAGGTGCCGGAAGATGATCCGGGTGTCGGAGGCGCCGAGCGCCCGGGCGGCCTCCACGAACTCCTTCTCGCGCAGGGAGAGTACGGACGAGCGCACCACGCGGGACACGTAGGCCCAGGTGAGTCCGGCGATCACCGCGGCGATCCAGTACCAGGAGCCGCCGCTGCGCGAGGAGATGACGAGCGCGATCGCGAACAGCGGGAGGGTGAGGACGAGATCGGCGATGCGCATCATCAGCGCGTCGACGAACCCCCGGTAGAAGCCGGCGACGGCCCCCCACACGGCTCCGACCAGGGTCGAGCCGAGCGCGATCAGGATGGCGATCTTCAGAGAGGTCTGGGTGCCGCGCATTACCTGGGCGTACGCGTCGTACCCGGAGGAGTCGGTGCCGAACGGGTGCTTCCAGGAAGGCGATTGGGAGTTGTCCGGGGTGTACTTGGCGTACGAGTAGTGCCAGAAGTGCGGGCCGACGAAGGCCCACAGCACGATCAGCAGGAAGACGACCAGGCTGATCATCGCGGCCCGGTGGCGCAGGAAACGGCGCAGGACCAGCTGGGTCTGGCTGCGCTGCACGACGGTGAACTCGTGGTCGTCGTTCGGTGTCTGCGTACCGGCCGGCCCGAGTGCCCCGATGTCAGTCATAGCGGATCCTCGGGTCGAGTACGGCGTAGAGGAGGTCGGCGAAGAGGTTGAAGACGATGACGACGACGGCGGACAGCAGCAGCCAGGCCATGGTCCGGTACACGTCGAGGGTGGTGGCGGCCTGGACGAGCATCTCGCCCATGCCGTGCCACTGGAAGATCGTCTCGGTGATGACCGCGCCGCCGAGGATGATCGCGATGTCGAGGGCGGTGACGGTGGCGAGCGGGATCAGGGCGGTGCGCAGGGCGTGCCGGGTGAGCACCCGGCCGCGGCGCAGCCCCTTGGCGCGGGCGAGCCGGACGTAGTCGCTGTCCAGGACTTCGAGCATGGAGGCGCGGGTGTAGCGGGTCCAGGAGGCGAAGGAGACCAGGGCGAGGGTGATGGTGGGCAGGATGAGGTGGCCGACGCGGTCGGTGAACTCGTTCCAGGTGGTGTCGACTTCGAGGTACGGGGACTTCTCGCCGATGGTGCCGAGGAACTGGCTGCCGGTCTCCTGGTTGAACCAGATCCCGGCCTGCTTGAGCAGGACCGCGAACCAGAACACGGGCATGGCGAGGAACAGGAAGCCGAGGAAGGTGATGGTGTAGTCGGCGGCGCTGTACTGGCGGATCGCGCTGAACACGCCGAAGACGATCGACATCACGAGGGCGAGCAGCATGGCGGCGGCGACCAGGGTGACGGTGACCCGGAAGCGGGTGAACAGGTCGTGGCCGATGTCCAGGTTGGTCTGGACGGACGGGCCCCAGTCGCCGTGCAGGACACCGGTGATCCAGTTCCAGTAGCGTTCCACGGCGGGCTGGTCGGCGTGGATGTGCCGGGCGAAGGCGGTCACGGCGGCCTTGCTGGGCGGCGGTTGCCGGGAGGTGGCGAAGTTGGCCACCGGGTCGCCGGAGTTGACGACGACCAGGAAGACGATGAACGTCGAGACGATCAGGACGGGTATGGAGACGAGGATGCGGCGCACGGTGTAGGCGAGCATGCGGTCTTCTCTCGCGGAGGCCCGGCCCCGGGGTCACCGGGGCCGGGATTCGGATCCGACGGAGCGCCGGGGCTACTTCTTGAGGCCCCACTCGCCGACGTTGTACGGCGGCCCGACGTTGGTGGAGTTGTTGCGCATGTTGACGAACCGGGTCTGCACCGCGAGGAAGGTGGGCTTCTGGTAGAGCGGCAGCACGTAGGCGTCGTTCACCATCAGCTGGTCGGCCTGGTTGAGCAGGGCGGCGGCCTTGGTCTGATCGGTCTCCCCGATGGCCGTGCTGATCAGGGAGTCGACCTGCTTGTTGCTGTAGCCGCCGTAGTTGCCGCCGGCTCCGGTGGTCCACAGCTGCTGGGCGCCGCTGATCGCGAACGGCGAGGCGACCCAGGCGAAGACGATGATGTCGTACTGGTGACCGGCCAGGACCGTGCCGAGGTCGGCGGCGCCGATGGGCTTGATCGTGACCTTGATCCCGAGGTTGGCGAGGTCGCTCTGCAGGATCTGGCACTCGCTCTGCCGGATCTGGTTGCCGGTGGTGTAGCGGCAGTTGAACGGTCCGACCGCCGTGCCGTCCGGGGTCTTCAGAGCGGTGCCGACTCCGGTGAACTTGGCGTCGGTGAGGTACTTCTTGGCCTTGGCGAGGTCACCCGAGCCCTGGCCGCTGGCGCTGACCACGTCCTTGTAACCGGCCGTCCCCGGGACGAAGTTGTGGTTGTAGAGCTGCTTCACGCCGGGGTCGAACTGGGCGACCGTCTTGGCCATGATGTCCTTGACGCTGATCGCCGTGAACATCGCCTGCCTGAGGGCCAGGTACTTGCCGATCACCGGGTTGTGCAGGTTGAGGTCGAAGTGCTCCCAGGTCAGCCCGCTGCCGATGGTGTAGGTGACGTTGGGGATGGCCTTCACCTGGTTGACGAGGTCCACCTCGGGCTGCGGGTAGATGCCCTGGACCTCGTTGTTGCGCAGCGCGATCGGCTCCTGGGTGGCGTCCGAGATCACCTTGAAGATCAGCCGCTGCAGGGTGGCCTTCTTGCCCGTCCACTTCGGGTCGGGCTCGTAGGTGGCGTGGTCGTTGTCCGCCCACTCGGTCATCTTGTACGGGCCCGCGGTCGCGTACTTGGTGGGCGGGTTCTTCTGGAAGTACTGCCAGCCCTGGGTCATCTGGGCGGCCGTCATGTGGGCGGCGTCGCCCGCCTTGGCACCGGAGACCTTCTCGGCGACGTGCGCCGGGTAGAACGGGTAGCCGGCGCCGAACAGGGACTTCCAGTCGGCGTAGGGCTTGGCCATCACCACGGTGACGTTCTTGCCGTTGTCGGAGCCGGTGACCGACTTGATGCGGTCGTAGCCGGCGGTGCTCTCCGGCAGACAGCCCTTGGTCTGGGTGGAGTCGCTGGCGGGCGGCGGCGGGCAGTCCTTGCCGTCGTTGGTGCGCCAGTAGTAGATGAAGTCGTCGGCGGTGATGGCGGTCCCGTCGTTCCAGGACGCCTTGGGGTTGATCTTGTAGACGATGGTCTGCGGGCTGGCGCCGGTCTGGGTCGCCGAGGTCACCAGGTCGGTGTTGAGCTTGACGCTGAAGTCCGGCTGCGGGATGTAGACCTGGGGCAGCACGGGGCTCAGCGCCTCGGCGTTCTCGAAGGTGTTGCCGTTGGTGTCCTGCACGTTCCACTGCTGGATGTTCTTCTCGATGACGTAGGTGAACGTGCCGCCGGCCTTGGTGGTGCCGGAGTTGCAGGTGTCCGCCTTGCCCTGGGTGGAGCAGGACGTGAGGCCGGCCGAGGTGCCCTTGCCGCCACTGCCCCCGCCGCCTCCCCCGCTGCTGCAGGCGGCGAGCGCCAGAACGAGCCCGGCGGTCAGTGCGATGCCCCTCGTGAGGGCCGAAGAGTGCGCGCGCATGTCCCTCCTTCAGCCGGCGGTTGTCCGGCCTGTGCACGGCGGCCGATGGCCGCGAGGAAGTTGAGCTGCGCACCGACGGTAGAACGTCTGTGTACCTCCTTCACCTTCCAGTTCATACCGGGACGGCGACAATTCACCCTCGTTTTCCCCCAGGAACCTTCCACCCCGCGCAAAATCCCCTACACACACCCCGGAAATGCCAAAGTCCCCGCCAACATCAAGCGCACGGCGGAGACTTGACGATCCATCAGGGAATGTCAACCGACCGGGACACCGGCCTCCAGATAGAGCGCGGCACCGCGCTCGCGGGCACGCAGGGCCCAGCGGAGCCGTTCGTAGCGCACCGGCGGAAGCAGTTCGGCCGCCTCCTGCTCGGTGACGAAGCGCCAGTCGCGCAGCTCGGGTCCCGGCAGCACCAGCCGCCCGGCTTCGGCGGAGTCGAGCCGGCCGCCGTCGAAGAGCAGCCGCAGGCCGCCGTAGCGGGGCGGGGCGGGCTGCTCCCAGTCGACGACGAGCAGCCCAGGCAGCTCCTCCAGCCGTATCCCGGTCTCCTCCTCGACCTCCCGTACGCCCGCCCGGGCGGGGGCCTCACCGGGCTCGACGACACCGCCCGGGAACTCCCAGCCGGCCTTGTAGGTGGGGTCGACGAGGAGGACGCGGTCCTGTTCGTCGAAGAGGAGGACGCCGGCGGCGACGGTTTCGGCGGTGGGTTCAGGGGTTTGTACTATGTCACATACCGCTGCTTCGCCACTGCTGACCGCCCCCGCGATCCGCACCGCCGCCTCGTAAGGACTGAGCGTGCTGGTGTCGACGAGATGGGCGTCGGCGCTGATCCAGGAGGCGAGGGCGGCGCGGTAGGGCTCGATGCGGTCGTAGGACCACTGCCGTATCCGTATCTCGCCGTCGGGTAGATCGGGCGGGATCTCGCGGTCGGCTATGCGCTCGCGCAGGATCGTTTCGGCCGGGGTGAGACACAGGTGCCGGACGGCGATCCGGCGGGCGGCGAGGCCTCCGAAGATCTCGTCCCGGTACTCCTGGCGCAGCAGCGTCATCGGAACCACCAGGGTTCCGCCCAGCTCGGCGAGCATCGCGGCAGCGGTGTCGATGACCAGTCGTCGCCAGATCGGCAGATCCTGGAAGTCCCCGACGTCGGCGAGGTGCTTGGCCGGCAGCAGGTGCGTCAGTGCCCCGCCGATGACCTCGGGGTCGAAGAGCGTGCTGTTCGGGATCAGTTCGATGAGTTCACGTGCGGTGGTGGTCTTACCCGCACCGAACGCCCCGTTGACCCAGACGATCACGGACTCCCCCTCTTCTGTTGGCCCCCTGTGGCTTGCCCGCTCCACACTGCCACGGAAACCAGCTCCCGTTGAGGGCGCGCAAACCGAGTGCCGGTGCCCTCTGACTGGAACACCGGCACCGTCGCCCGCTCCCGCTCCGCCGGGCTACTCCTGGCCCAGGAGGTTCTGGTCGGCCTGGAAGCTGTCCTGGCCGACGATGTGGTCGACGTGCTCCAGGGTGCCCGAGACGTTCAGGTCGTGGAGCGGGCCTTCGTCGGCCGCATGGGACGGGGTGATGGCGGCCACGACGAATCCGGTGGCCAGGCTGGCGATGGCGAGCATGCTGCGCTTCTTCATGCCCGTTTCAACTACGGGGACGTCCGGGGGTCACGGGCGTACCCGCGAGGAGAGCAACGGAAAGCGTCGAGCACAAACCGGGTGGCCGGATGATCACCACGCCGATACCGTCGGGCACCCCGGCCGCACCCACGCGGCTCACACACACATTGCACCCGCACAGGAGACCCCACGACGGCGCGGGCTTCGTGACCCGCTTCGAGGTCGACGCGGAGTTCCTCCGCCGCCATCCGGTCCGGCAGGCCGACGGCAGCACGATCCTGGAGCTGTGGGTGCCGGCCGAGGAGCTGGGCGAGTTCGACGCACACATCGTCGGGGCGATCGAGGTGGTCCACGAGTTCCGCCCGGCCGACCCGAACATCGGATGACCCGATTCGTTCCGGTCTGGACCAAACAGATCCCGAGCGAATCGTCGAACCACCATCACCGCTCTCTATTCAACACACTCCGACGGGTTCTAACGTAACCGCACAGAGCGATGACGGGTACATGCCGCCATCGCACCTTTCGCGAGTCGGAGGAACGTAACGATGCGTCGCCCTCACACCCGCACGACCCGCCGAAGAGTGGTCGGAGCACTGACAGCCGCCCTGTTGTGCACGGCGGGCCTCGCCGCACCCGCCGTCGCCGACGCGAAGGCCGCCTCCCCCGCCCTGGCCGACGGTCTCGCGCAGACCCCGCCGATGGGCTTCAACAACTGGAACTCCACGCACTGCTCCGCGGACTTCAGCGAGGCGATGGTCAAGGGCATCGCCGACCTGTTCGTGGCGAAGGGCCTCAAGGCCGCCGGCTACCAGTACGTCAACCTCGACGACTGCTGGGCCCTGCCCGAACGGGACGCGGACGGCAAGCTGGTCCCGGACCCGGCCCGGTTCCCGGGCGGGATCAAGGCCGTCGCCGACTACGTGCACGCCAAGGGCCTGAAGCTCGGCATCTACACCAGCGCCGGCACCAAGACCTGCAACGACGCGGGCTTTCCGGGCGCCCTCGGCCACGAGTACAGCGACGCCCGCCAGTTCGCCGACTGGGGTGTCGACTACCTCAAGTACGACAACTGCAACAACCAGGGCGTGGACGCCAGGCAGCGGTACACCACCATGCGCGACGCGCTGCAGGCGACCGGCCGGCCCATCGTCCTCAGCATCTGCGAATGGGGCGAGAACAAGCCCTGGGAGTGGGCCGCCGGCGTCGGCCAACTGTGGCGCACCACCGGGGACATCAGCGACAGCTGGGGCTCGTTGGTGTCGATCCTCAAGCAGAACCTGCCGCTCGCGCCGTACGCGGGCCCCGGGCACTGGAACGACCCGGACATGCTGGAGGTGGGCAACGGCGGCATGACCGACACCGAGTACCGCTCGCACTTCTCGATGTGGTCGGTCATGGCCGCACCGCTGCTCATCGGCACCGACCTGCGCAAGGCCTCCCAGGCGACCTTCGACATCCTGGACAACAAGGAGGTCATCGCCGTCGACCAGGACCCGCTGGGCAAGCAGGGCACGGTGGTCTCCGCCGAGGACGGGCGCTGGGTCGTCGCCAAGGAGATGAAGGACGGCAGCCGCGCGGTCGCCCTGTTCAACGAGTCGAACTCGCCGCAGCGCATCGCGACTTCGGCAACGGCCGTCGGCCTCCCGAAGGCTCCCGCCTACACCCTGCGCGACCTGTGGCAGCACCGGAGCTACAACACCGCGGGCACCGTCTCCGCGATCGTCCCGGCACACGGCACCGTCCTGGTGCGGGTCGCCGCCGACCGGCGCTGGGCGGCCCACCCGCCGGCCGTCGAACTCGGCCTGGACGGCAGCCGGTTCAGCGAGCCCGGCAAGACGTCCGCGCTCACCACGTCGGTCACCGACCTGGGCCGCACCACGGCCGAGAAGGTCTCCGTGTCGCTCACCGGCCCGGCAGGCTGGACCGTCAGGGCGGCCTCGCGGACCAAGGCCTCCGCCCTGCCGACCGGCCGTGCGCTGCGGACGAGTTGGAAGGTGACCGCTCCCGCGGGGACGCCGAAGGGTTCGTACGACCTGGAACTCAGGGCGAGTTACCGGTCGCCCACCGGAGTGCGCGCCGAGAACGCGACGACGGTCACGATGACTGTCGCGGACCCGCCGCCCGCCGGCAGCTCCTACCTCAGTGACCTGCCCTGGCTGTCGACCACCAACGGCTGGGGACCAGTGGAGCGCGACACCAGCAACGGGGAGACCGGGGCGGGCGACGGGCACCCGATCACCATCGGCGGGGTCGTCTACGCCAAGGGGCTCGGCACCCACGCCCAGAGCGAGGTCGACTACTACGCCGGGAAGGCGTGCGAGAAGGTCACCGCGGACGTCGGGGTGGACGACGAGGAGGCCGCCAACGGCACCGTCTCGTTCGAGGTCTGGGCGGACGGCACCAAGGTCGCCTCGACCGGCGTGCTGACCACCGACATGCCCGCCCAGCCGCTCACCGCCGACGTGACCGGCGCCGAGGTGGTCAGGCTCGTCGTCACCGACGGCGGCGACGGCATCACCTCGGACCACGGGGACTGGGCGGACGCGCGGATCACCTGCTGAGGTCCCACGCGTCCGTCCATGGCCCGGTCGGCCGGTCCTGAACACCGGCCGACCGGGCCTGAACGTTCCTGCGCAGCCCTGCGAGCGCCGTCAGGCCCCTGGGACCCCCGCGGCCTCCGCGTCCGGCCTGGCGGCCAGCGCGGCCGCCGCGGCGCCCACCAGGCCCGCGTCCGTGCCCATCTGGGCCGGCACGACCGTCAGGCGCTGGACGAAGGAGAGGGTGGCGTAGTCGGTGAGGGCCTTGCGCAGCGGCGTGAAGAGGATGTCCCCCGCCTTGCCGACGCCCCCGCCGATCACCGCGATGTCGATCTCGACCAGGGTTGCGGTGGCCGCGATCCCGGCCGCGAGCGCCTGCGCGGCCCGCTCGAAGGAGGCCACCGCGACCGGGTCGCCGGCCCGGGCCGCGGCCGCCACCGCCGCCGCCGACGTGTCGCCGTCGGGACCCGGCTGCCAGCCGCCCTCCAGCGCGCGCCGGGCGATGTTGGGGCCGCTCGCGATGCGCTCGACACAGCCGCGGGACCCGCACGGGCAGGGATCCCCGTCGAGGTCGACGCTGATGTGGCCGATGTGGCCCGCGTTTCCGGTGGGGCCGGGGTGCAGCCTGCCGCCGAGCACCAGGCCGCCGCCGACGCCCGTCGACACCACCATGCACAGCGCGTTGTCGTGGCCGCGGGCCGCGCCCTGCCAGTGTTCTGCGGCCGTGATGGCGACACCGTCGCCGATCAGCTCGACCGGCAGCCCGCCGGCGGCCGCCCGCACCCGCTCGACGAGCGGATAGTCCCGCCAGCCCGGCACGTTGACCGGGCTCACGGTGCCGGCGGAGGCGTCCACCGGGCCCGCGCTGCCGATCCCGAGCGAGCCGGCCCGGCCCCACAGGGGTGAACCGGCGAGTTCGCCGATCACCTCCTCGACGGCCCCCATGACCGTCTCGCCGTCCTGCTGGGCGGGTGTGGCGCGCTGGGCACGCGCCTGGATCCGTCCGTGACCGTCCACCAGCGCGCCGGCGATCTTGGTGCCGCCGATGTCGAGGGCCGCCACGAGGTCGGTGTGCATCAGATTCAGTTCTCCCCGTCAACCATGAGTAGCCGAGTGACACAACAGGCCGGTCAAGCGGTGGGGGCGCAGGCCGGAGATTGCGGTGGACAGTCTCCCTCGCATCTGACAACGTTGTCCAGGCTCTATGCTCGACGCCACATCCTCATACAAACCCACGAGCCTGTGTATCCCTGATACAAACCCATGAGCCCAGACACATTCCATGAGCCCATGCACCCCGTGGACGACAGGACAGGACGCCGCATCGTGCCCGACACCTCCCGCCGTGCAGACCGTCTCCCCGGCTCCCGTTACGGGACCCGGCCGACGATGAAGGACGTGGCGGCGCGGGCCGGTGTGGGCCTCAAGACGGTGTCCCGGGTGGTCAACGGCGAGCCCGGGGTGACCCCGGACACCGAGCGCCGGGTCCAGGAGGCGATCGACGCGCTGGGCTTCCGCCGCAACGACAGCGCGCGGGTGCTGCGCAAGGGCCGTACCGCGAGCATCGGCCTCGTCCTGGAGGACCTCGCCGACCCGTTCTACGGCCCGTTGAGCCGCGCCGTGGAGGAAGTGGCGCGGGCGCACGGGGCGTTGCTCATCAACGGCTCCAGCGCCGAGGACCCGGACCGGGAGCAGGAGCTGGCGCTGGCGCTGTGCGCGCGGCGGGTGGACGGCCTGGTGGTGATCCCGGCCGGGGACGACCACCGCTACCTGGAGCCGGAGATCAGGGCGGGCGTGGCGACGGTGTTCGTGGACCGTCCGGCCGGGAAGATCGACGCCGACGTCGTGCTCTCCGACAGCTACGGCGGTGCCCGGGACGGGGTCGCCCACCTGATCGCGCACGGCCACCGCCGGATCGGGTTCATCGGCGACATGCCCAGGATCCACACGGCGGCCGAACGACTGCGCGGCTACCGGGCGGCGATGGAGGACGCCGGGATAACCGTCGAGGAGGCGTGGACCTCCCTCGGGGTGACGGACCCGGAGCGGGTGCGCCGCGCCGCCGAGGAGATGCTGTCCGGGCCCGACCCGATCACCGCGATCTTCGCGGGCAACAACCGTGTCACCGTCACCGTGATCCGTGTCCTCGCCGAACAGGCCCGCCCCGTCGCTCTCGTCGGCTTCGACGACATCGAACTCGCCGATCTGCTGCACCCGGGCCTCACGGTCGTCGCCCAGGACTCGGCCCTGCTCGGCCGCACGGCCGCCGAACGGCTCTTCCGCCAGCTGGACGGCACCCTCCTGGCGCCGGAGCGGATCGAGCTGCCGACCAGGCTGATCACCCGCGGCTCGGGCGAGCTGCCGCCGGCGGACTGAGCCGCGCATGACGGACCGGACGCGCGGGGAACCGTACCGCTCGACGACCGGCCGTACGCTCGCAGAGCTGGGTCTCGACGAGGCGCCGCGCGACCGGCCGCTGGCCTACCCCGGCGTCTGGCCGGCCGAATCCGGGCTCCTCCACGGGGACCGGCTGCTGCCGCTGGAGCGGCTGGTGCACGACGGCGACCGGGTGCCGGTGCTCGCGGTCGGCTCCAACGCCTCACCCGCCCAACTCCGGCACAAGATGGCCGAGTCCGGCGTGACCGGGCCGATCCCCATGGTGCGCGCCCGGGTGACCGGTCTCGACGTGGGCGTCTCCGCGCATGTCAGCCGGCTCGGCTATGTGTCGGCGTCCCCGGTCGCATCCCCGTCGGCGGTACGGGAGTTGTTCGTCCTCTGGCTGGACGGGCGGCAGCTGGAGGTGATCGACTCGAGCGAGGGCGTACCGCTGCCGCACGGCAACTTCGGGCGGGCCTGGCTGCCCGCCCCGGCCGTCCGCGCCACGCTCGCGGACGGCACGACGCTCCCCGGCGTCCACGCCTACGTCAACCGGCACGGCGTGCTGCACGACGGCACCGGCACACCCCGCCGCCATCCCGGCGAGCGCGCCCTCCTCACCGAACTCCTCACGGAGTCGGCCGAGTTGAGAGAGCTGTTCGGTACCACGCCGGAGCAGTTCTGCGCGCGGGCGCGGACCGACTCCGCGTTGTGCGGGCAGGGCACCCGGCTGTTCGCGGAGCGGAAGTGGGCGGTGGCGTCGGGCCTGGAGCGGTACGTCCGTGCTCAGCAGACGGGAAGTCCGGGGAGCGGCTCGTCGTTGGTGCCGCCCTTGATGTAGACGTCGCTGATGTACACGCCGGTGTTGCCCTTGTCGTCGTCGGTCTGGGCCCACCAGACGTTGGTCCGTTGGCCGTGGGTCTCCCGGCGGCCCAGGTCGACCTGGCAGTAGAAGGAGTGGGCGCCCTTGCGGACCTTGCCGACCTTGACGCCGTCGGCGGTGTAGGACTTGGCGCCGCCGTTGCGGACCAGGCAGGTGTACGTCCCGTCGCCCGTGGCCTGGCAGACCGGAGCGGGGGTGGTGGGGGCGTCGGCCGTGGCGGTCGCGGGAGCGGTGGCACCCGCGGTGCCGGAACCCCCGGAGGGGCCGGGGCCGGCGGTCTGCGCCGCGGACGGTGTGGCGGAGGCCCGTTCGGCCGGGTCCGCCGAATCTCCCCCGGCGGCGCGCGTGGCGCCGGAGGCCGGTACGGCGCCCGTCTCGGCGCCCTGTCCCACGGGATCCGCGTCGGCCTTGCGTCCGGCCCCGGTGCCGCGGACGCTCTCCGAGACGCCGGTCACGGCCGGGGCGGGCGGTCCCGCGTCCGTGTTCGCCGTCTGCCCGCTGTCGTTGAGCAGGGCGACGGTCAGCCCCGTCGCCGTGAGAACGACGGCGACGGCCACCACGACAAGCGTCCGGACCCGGCGGCGGGTGCGGATCGGCCCGGTGGGGCTCGTCGAGCCGTCCGGTGCGCCCGGTCGGGGCGCGGGATCTAATCTTCGGGCGGCGACGAGACCGGGCCCCGGGGTTCCGGTCCCCTGGGGGAGCCCGGCGGCGGGCTCCGGAGCAGCCCCCGCGGCAGACCCTGGAGCAGGTTCCTGGGCAGGTCCCTCCACGGCCCCTTCAGCCGTCCCGTCCGCAGGTCCGGCCGCAGCCCCTTCGGCGGGCCCCTCATCCCCGCCTCTGGCGTCTCCGGGCTCCGCAGACGCCGCCGGCGCACCGGTTCCGGTCTCCGGCCGCGCGGGCTCCCGCAGGGCCGTCGTCGGGGTGTCCGCGACCGGTTCCCGTGCCACGGTCCGCAGCAGCGCGCAGGCCTCCTCGGCGTCCGGGCGGGCGTCGGGGCGCTTGTCCATCAGGCGCCGGAGGACGGGGGCGAGCGGGCCGGCCCTGCGGGGCTCGGGGAGGGGCTCGTCGATGATCGCGGTGAGCGTGGAGAAGGTGGACGTACGGCGGAAGGGCGAGTCGCCCTCCACGGCCGCGTAGAGGGCGGCGCCGAGGGCCCAGATGTCGGAGGCCGGCCCGGGGGCGGCACCCTTGGCCCGCTCGGGAGCCAGGTAGTCGAGGGAACCCACGAGTTCGCCGCTGCCGGTCAGCTGGGTGGCGGAGCCGTCGCCGGGATCGGCCATGGTGGCGATGCCGAAGTCGGTGAGGACGACCCGGCCCGAGCGGTCCAGGAGGATGTTCCCGGGCTTGACGTCGCGGTGCAGGACGCCGACCCGGTGGGCCGCGGCCAGGGCGTCCATGACTTCGGCGCCGACGCGGGCGGCCTCCTGCGCCCCGAGCGTGCCGCGCTCGCGCAGCAGGTCGTCCAGGGAGGGTCCGTCGACCAGTTCCATGACGATCAGCGGGCGGCCGTCGACCTCGGCGATGTCGTGCACCACGACCACCCCGCGGTGGCGCACCCGGGCGGCGGCCCGCGCCTCGCGCTGCATCCGCAGCCGCAGGTCGGCCAGTTCGGCTCCGGCGCTGTCGGTGTAGGCGCGCAGCTCCTTGACGGCGACCTCGCGGCCGAGGACCTCGTCGACGGCGCGCCACACCACACCCATACCACCGCGCCCGAGCCGGGCCACCACCCGGTACCGCCCTGCCAGCAGGCGACCGGTCCCGTCAGCCTGTCCGTACGAACCCGACACCACAGCCCCGTTCCTCAAGACACGTCCGTAAATGGCGCACCAGAGTACGGGTCAGTGACAGGGTCGGTTCAAGTCGACTGGAAAAGCTGTGACTTGACCGGTACGCGCTACTTCCCGGAGGCCGTCAGGCCGCCGCGCCGGGGCATCGCGAAGCCCTCCAGACCGGCCCGGGTCAGACCGGTCAGCCGGGCCACCTCGGCGTCGTCGAGGGCGCCGCAGTCCAGGCCGCGCAGCAGGTAGCCGCTGAGGGCCTTGGCGGTGGCGGGCTCGTCCATGACGTCGCCGCCGACGTGGTCGGCGTACCGGGCGAGCCGGGCGGCAGCCTGCTCCAGGCCCTCGCGGTAGAAGGCGAACACGGCCGCGTAGCGGGTCGGGAGGTGGCCGGGGTGCATGTCCCAGCCCTGGTAGTAGGCGCGGGCCAGGGCGCGCCGGGTGAGTCCGTAGTGCAGCCGCCAGGCGTCGTGCACCCGGTCCGTCGGGCCGACCGGCAGGACGTTGGTGGAGCCGTCCGACACGCGTACGCCCGTGCCGGCGGCGGCGACCTGCATGACGGCCTTGGCGTGGTCCGCGGCCGGGTGGTCGCTGGCCTGGTAGGCGGCGGAGACCCCGAGGCAGGCGCTGTAGTCGAAGGTGCCGTAGTGCAGTCCGGTGGCGCGGCCCTCGGCGGCCTGGATCATCCGGGCGACGGTC
The DNA here is from genome assembly GCF_040643955.1 of Streptomyces sp. NPDC047061. NCBI lineage: Bacteria > Bacillati > Actinomycetota > Actinomycetes > Kitasatosporales > Streptomycetaceae > Streptomyces > Streptomyces sp. NPDC047061. Next base: position 431,561 of record NZ_JBEYVI010000001.1, on the reverse strand, counting down.
GCGGTGCCGTCGGTGGCGAGGACGGCCTGGCTGGTCTCGATCTGGATCTCGAACCCGATCCGGCCGGGCTCCAGTCCGTGCGCCTTCTCGAAGGCCTCCAGGAGCCGGACCATCGCGGTGACCTGTTCGGGGTAGGTCACCTTGGGCAGGGTGAGCACCAGCCCGTCGGGCAGTCCGCCGGCCTCGATCAGCCCGGTGAGGAAGATGTCGAGGGTGCGGATGCCCCGGTCGCGGACCGCGGCCTCCATGCACTTCATCCGGATGCCCATGTACGGGGCCGCCGTGCCCTCGGCGTACGCCTCGGCGATCAGCCGGGCGGCGCGGGCGGCCGTCTCGTCCTCCTCGGCGTCGGGGCGGGGGCCGTAGCCGTCCTCGAAGTCGACGCGCAGGTCCTCGATCGGCTCCTGCTCCAGCTTGGCGCGGACCCGGGAGTGGACGGGCTCGGCGAGGTCGTCCGGCAGGCCGAGGACGGCGGCGAAGGCGGCGGCACCGGGGGCGTGTTCGTCGAGGGCGGCGAGGGCCTGGTCGCCCCAGGAGCGGACGGTGCCGGCCGTGAAGGCGTCGCCGGGGACGTACACGGTGTGGACGGGCTGCCGGGTCCCGGGATCACCCGGATAGCGGCGCTCCAGTTCGGCGTCGACGGGTGCGAGGGAGGCGCTGATCTCCTCGCTGACGGCGCCCGCGAGGCTCGTAGCCACCTTCTCCTGCCGACTCTGGCCCATCCCGTACCCTCCTGTTTTCCACTGTACGGAATCAACAATCCGTTGAACGAAGGTATCCGGGCGCCTTCAGGTGGTCAACACCCTGTCCACGGGGCGACACGCCCCCATCTGGGCATGTTCACGCTCGTCACGCACCTGGGTATCACACTGCTCAACGCCCGCCCGTCCGGCTTGTGCCCCCTTAAGGAGCCGTCGTGCCGAACCAGCGCCGAGTCACCCGCCGGCTGGGACTGCAGGCCCTGTTGGCCGCAGCGGTCACCGTGCCGCTCTCCAGTGCCGCGATCACCACCTCCGCCGCCTCCTCCTCGCGGGTCCGCAGGGTCAGCGCCCTCGCGGCACCGTCCCGGCCGGCGCCCCGCCTCGACGTCATGACCTTCAACCTGCGGTACGCCAGTACCGCCGAGCCCAACAGCTGGGCCGACCGCCGGCCGGTGATGGCCGAACTGCTGCGCCGGGCACAGCCCCAGGTCATGGGCACCCAGGAGGGTCTCTACCAGCAGTTGCGCGACATCGACAGCGACCTCGGACCGCACTACGACTGGGTCGGCACCGGCCGTGAGGGCGGCAGCCGCGACGAGTCCACCGCCGTCTACTACGACATCCGTCGCCTGGAGCCGCTGGAGCACTACACCTTCTGGCTCTCCGACACCCCGGAGGTGATCCGCTCCAACACCTGGGGGGCAGCCTTCCCCCGGATCGTCACCTGGGTCCGCTTCCGCGATCTCGCCGACGACGGACGGGAGTTCTACGTCGCCAACACCCACTTCGACCAGAAGAGCCAGTACGCCCGCGAGCGCAGCGCCACGCTCCTGGTGCGGCGGATCGCGGAGTTCGACCGCAAGCTGCCGGTCGTGGTGACCGGCGACTTCAACGCCTACGCCCACAAGAACCGGGCCTACGACACCCTGGTGGACTCGGGGCTGGTCGACACCTGGGACGCGGCCGAGCACCGCGGCCCCCAGTACGCGACCTTCCACGGCTACCACCGGCTCAAGCCGGACGGCGACCGTATCGACTGGATCCTGACCTCGCCCGGTGTGACCACGCACCGGGCGACGATGGACACCTATTCGTGGCAGGGCCAGTTCCCGAGCGACCACCTGCCCGTGCAGGTCTCGCTGAGCCTGCGCTGAACCGGGCCCGCACCGAACCGGGCCTGCACGACGGCACGACGAGGCCCCCGTGACCGGTGCCGGTCACGGGGGCCTCGGACAGCCCGGCAGCGGGGATCAGCCCTTGCGGGCCTTGACCTCCTCGGTCAACTGCGGGACGACGTCGAAGAGGTCGCCGACCACGCCGAAGTCGACCAGCTCGAAGATCGGGGCCTCGGCGTCCTTGTTGACGGCCACGATGGTCTTCGAGGTCTGCATGCCCGCGCGGTGCTGGATCGCACCCGAGATGCCGTTGGCGATGTACAGCTGCGGGGAGACCGACTTGCCGGTCTGGCCGACCTGGTTGGTGTGCGGGTACCAGCCGGCGTCGACGGCGGCACGCGAGGCACCGACGGCCGCGCCGAGGGAGTCGGCGAGGGCCTCGATGATCGCGAAGTTCTCGGCGCCGTTGACGCCGCGGCCGCCGGAGACCACGATCGCGGCCTCGGTCAGCTCCGGGCGCCCGGTCGACTCACGCGCGGTACGGCCGGTCACCTTGGTGCCGGTCGCCGCCGCCGAGAAGGTCACCGCGAGGGCCTCGACCGCACCAGCGGCCGGGGCGGCCTCGACGGCCGCGCTGTTGGGCTTGACCGTGATGACCGGGGTGCCCTTGGAGACGCGGGTCTTGGTGGTGAAGGACGCGGCGAACACCGACTGGGTGGCCACCGGGCCCCCGTCGCCGGCCTCCAGGTCGACGGCGTCGGTGATGATGCCCGAACCGATGCGCAGCGCCAGGCGGGCGGCGATCTCCTTGCCCTCCGCGGAGGAGGGGACGAGGACGGCGGCCGGGGAGACGGCCTCGACGGCGGCCTGCAGGGCGTCGACCTTCGGGACGACCAGGTAGTCGGCGTACTCGGACGCGTCGTGGGTGAGGACCTTCACCGCACCGTGCTCGGCCAGCGCGGCGGCGGTGTCGGCGGCGCCGTTGCCCAGCGCGACGGCGACGGGCTCGCCGATGCGGCGGGCCAGGGTCAGCAGCTCCAGGGTGGGCTTGCGGACGGCACCGTCCACGTGGTCGACGTAGACGAGGACTTCAGCCATGGGAATGCTCTCCTGCTTGGATGAGTTGAGGGGCGGTCGGCGAGCGCGGGGCTCAGATGAACTTCTGGCCCGCGAGGAACTCGGCGAGCTGCTTGCCGCCCTCGCCCTCGTCCTTGACGATCGTGCCCGCGGTGCGGGCCGGACGCGCGGTGGCGTCCTCGACCGCGGTCCAGGCACCCTCCAGGCCGACCTCCTCCGCCTCGATGTCGAGGTCGGACAGGTCCCAGGACTGAACCGGCTTCTTCTTGGCGGCCATGATGCCCTTGAAGGACGGGTATCGCGCCTCGCCCGACTGGTCGGTCACCGAGACCACGGCCGGCAGGGAGGCCTCCAGCTGCTCGCTGGCGGCGTCGCCGTCGCGGCGGCCCTTGACCGTGCCGTCCTCGACCGACACCTCGGAGAGCAGGGTGACCTGCGGGACGCCCAGCCGCTCGGCCAGCAGGGCCGGCACGATGCCGGCGGTGCCGTCGGTGGAGGCCATGCCGGAGACCACCAGGTCGAAGCCGGCCTTCTCGATCGCCTTCGCCAGCACCAGGGAGGTGCCGATGGCGTCGGTGCCGTGCAGGTCGTCGTCCTCGACGTGGATCGCCTTGTCCGCGCCCATCGACAGCGCCTTGCGCAGCGCGTCCTTGGCGTCCTCCGGACCCACCGTCAGAACGGTGACCTCGACGTCGTCGTCCGAGTTCTCGGAGATCTGCAGCGCCTGCTCGACCGCGTACTCGTCGAGTTCGGAGAGCAGACCGTCCACGTCGTCACGGTCGACGGTCAGGTCATCGGCGAAGTGCCGGTCGCCAGTGGCGTCGGGCACGTACTTCACAGTGACAACGATCCTCAGGCTCACGCCGGCTCTCCTACTGCATCGTCTTTTCTGGGCTGCCTCTTGGAGGCAGCATAGGCGCCTCAAGCGGCTCATCCCGGTCGGGGCGGCCGCGCGCTCCGAACGAAATATTACTCACCAGTACAGCCAGTTCATGCCCGCTAAGCAAGCGCTTTGAACTGTGACCTTCGCAACGCAGCGTAACCGGAACTCGACACGTTCGCAGAACGAGGGGCGTGTGATCCCCGGAACCAGGTGTGTGTGATCAGTCCCGCAGGCCGTTGAAGCCGCCCTGGTGGTACAGGAGCGGCCGGCCGGCGCGGGAGGGGTCGCCGACGAGCACCTCGGCCAGCACGATGCGGTGGTCACCGGCCGGCACCCGCGCGACGACCCGGCACACCAGCCACACCAGCACGTCGTCGAGGACCGGGACACCCTCATGGCCGTCGCGCCAGTCGGTGGGCGCGCCGAACCGGTCGGCGCCGCTGCGCGCGAAGGTGGCCGCGAGCTCCGCCTGGTGCTCGCCGAGGATGTGGACGCCGATGTGCTCGGCGGTGGATATCGCGGGCCAGCTGGAGGCGCCCGTCCCGACGCCGAAGGAGAGCATCGGGGGCTCGGCGGAGACGGAGACGAGAGAGGTGGCGGTGAAGCCGACCGGGCCGTCGGCGCCGCGCGCGGTGATCACCGCCACACCGGCCGCGTGCCGCCGGAAGGCGGAGCGGAGCAGGTCGGGCGAGGCGAGCTGAGGAGTGCCGAGATCGGGCGTGGCCGTCATGGAGTTGTCCTTCTGCGAGGGGCGGCGTTCGGGTCCGTGGCTGCTCAACAGCCCGGACAGCGCGCGCTCGCGGTGCGGGCCAGGTCCACGTGGACCCGCCCGTAGAGAAGGAGTTCCTCAGGCATACGGTCAGGCTGACGATAGGTGGTGCGCCCAGTCAAGTACGTTCCGGTATATGGGAGGTGCCCCACCGTCATCGGCATGTCCGTCAGACCGCCTCTCCCAGCGCCGCGATGACGTCCGCCTTGCGGGGCTGTCCGGTGGCGCGGCGCACCACCCGGCCGGCCGCGTCGAGCACCAGCACGGTGGGGGTCTTGAGGATCTCCAGCTCGCGCACGAGGTCCAGGCGGGCCTCGGCGTCGATCTCGACGTGGGTGACGCCGGGGACCATCCCGGCGACCTCGCCCAGCACCCGCCGGGTGGCCCGGCAGGGCGCGCAGAAGGCGCTGGAGAACTGCACCAGCGTGGCCCGTTCGCCCAGTTCGCCGCCGAGTTCGGCCGCCCCGAGCCGCTTGCCGTCGTCCCGTCCGCGCACCCGTACCCTCCCGCTCCGCCGCCTGTGCAGCACTCCGTAGACGCTCGCCGCAGCGAGCACCGTCACGCACACCACCAGTCCGGTCATCACCGGACAAGGATCCACGAGACCGCTCACCACGCCGAAAAGCGTTCACAAGACTGCAAAGATTCCCGGCTCCCCTACCGGCCCGCGGGGCGGAATCCTTGGTTCATGGACATCGACGCACGTGGGCCGCGGTTCGGCGCGGCCGTGACGACGGTCGTGCTGGCCGCCGCACTGATCACCAGGAGCCCCTGGATCCTCGCCTGGCAGACGCTGGCGTTCGCACTCGGCGCGGCCGGGGGCGTGACCCGGTCGCCGTACGGCTGGGCGTTCCGGGCCGCCGTACGACCGCGGCTCGCTCCCCCGAGGGAGTTCGAGGCGCCGGAGCCCCCGCGGTTCGCACAGGCCGTGGGGCTCGTCTTCGCGGGGCTCGGTCTGGTCGGATTCACGCTGGGCCCCGCGTGGTTGGGCCTCGCGGCGACCGGACTCGCGCTCGCCGCGGCCTTCCTCAATGCGGCATTCGGGTACTGCCTGGGCTGCGAGATGTTCCTGCTCACGCGGCGGTTGACGGCACGCCCGGAGTAAAGGCGGGTTAAAAGCGCGAGGTGGATCAAGGGACGAACGTGACGAGAATCTCGCCGCGCCCGGGCACCAGGGCTGGCTCCCCGTCCGTTCTTCGGGCACGATCTGCGAGACGCCGTAAACCTACGGCTGCGTAACTTTCCCGCCGGGAGACCCCTTTCCCAGGCAGAGCAGAAAGGGTCCGTCCCACCCATGGCAGAGCTGGTCTACCGTCCCGTCGTCGGATTCGCCAAGACGCTGTTCAAGGTCTGGGACCTCAAGATCGACTGCCAGGGTTCGGAGAACATCCCGCACTCGGGCGGCGCCGTACTGGTGAGCAATCACATCAGCTACCTGGACTTCGTCTTCGACGGTCTGGCGGCCCTTCCGCAGAAGCGCCTGGTGCGGTTCATGGCGAAGGAGTCGGTGTTCCGGCACCGGATCTCCGGACCGCTGATGCGCGGGATGAAGCACATCCCGGTGGACCGCAAGCAGGGCGAGGCCGCCTACCAGCACGCGCTGGACTCGCTGAAGTCCGGTGAGATCGTGGGCGTCTTCCCGGAGGCCACCATCTCCCAGTCCTTCACGCTGAAGAGCTTCAAGTCGGGCGCCGCGCGCCTCGCCCAGGAGGCCGGCGTCCCGCTCGTGCCGATGGCCCTGTGGGGCACCCAGCGCATCTGGACCAAGGGACAGCCGCGCAACTTCAAGCGGAACCACCTGCCCATCACCATCCGGGTCGGCGAGCCGGTCGACGCGCCCCGCGACCAGTACGCGGGCGCCATCACCCGCCGGCTGCGCGAGCGCGTCCAGGAGCTCCTCGACGCCGCCCAGCGCGCCTACCCGGCCCGCCCCAAGGACGCGACCGACACCTGGTGGCTCCCGGCCCATCTGGGCGGCACGGCCCCCACGCTGGACCAGCTGAAGGCCGCCGAGGCGATCTGAGCCGCAACTCCGAGCCGCGGCACCGGGCCTCAGTCCGCCGACTCCGGCGCACGCATCTCGATACGGGCGCCCGGGCTGAACTTCTCCAGCAGTTCGGCGAGTTCGGCGCCCGCCGACGCCACCTCGGGCACCGGCATCGGGGCGAGGCTCTCCAGCAGGAAGACGGCCGAGGCCGTGCGTTCGGTGAGGCGGGTGCGGGGGCCTTGGCGCCAGTTCCAGCGGCGGCAGGTGACTCCGGCGTCGTCGCACCACACGACCTCGCCGGCGTCGGGGTGCTCGACGACCTCCTCGCCCCCGGCCACGGTCACGAAGTCCTCCTCGCCCGTGGCGCGCACGAGGCGCATCCCGCCCCGGATCAGGCCGAGATCCTCGCCCCCGACCGGGATCAGGTGGGCCACGCTGATCGCGTTGTAGAGGTCCACGAGCAGGTTGATGCGGGGCAGGCCGCCGTCCGCGAGAGCCCGCTTCGCCAGCGCCTCGGCCGAGTTGCGGGTGCGGGACGGCTTGGAGCCGAAGGCCGTGTAGGCCGCCCGCCAGGCAGCCATGTGCGGGTCCTCGTGCGGGGCGCGCCCGTCGAGGCGTACGGCCAGGCGGCGGGCCGCGTCGTCGAGGAGCGCCGAACTCGCCTCGGTGCTGGGCCCGTTGACCAGGCCGTGGGCCTCGATCACGAGGTGCGTGAAGCCGGGCACGAGGGCGCGTACCTCGCCGGACACGGTGAGCGTGAGAGTCATCTGCCTTGCCTCAGAGTGCGGTGGGGAGCGTCTTCCAGAGGTACGGGCGGTCGGGCGCCGCTTTGAGCACGCCGAGCACAACCGGGTGAGGTTCAGCGTACAGGACCGGGTAGTCCATCTCACTGGACCGAGAGTCGGGGACCCAGGCCAGCCGTTCGCCGTCGAGGGAGAACTGCGCGTCCACGCCCGCCTTGTTGCCACGCGGGTCCTGCCGGTGCCAGGCGCCGTGGAACCGGACGGCGATCAGGCCGTGCACGACACGACCGGGACCGTCGTCGTCCGCCAGCCGCTGGTAGCACAGGGCCGCGGGGATGTCCTCGGCCCGCAGCAGGGCGGCCAGGGCGTGGGCCTTGGCGTGGCAGATGCCGGTGCGCTGCTCCAGCACGTCCGAGGCGCGCCAGGTCACGCGCAGGTCGCCGGAGTCCTGGGAGTGCGGGATGGCGTCCCGCACGAATTCATAGGCCGACCGCGCATAGGCATACGAGTCCTCGACCTCCGCCGCCAGCCGGGCAGCGGTCTCCCGGACCACGGGGTGGTGATGGTCGATGGCCTCGTCAGCGGCCAAATAAGCGGACAGGTCAGCGGTGTTCTGGATCAGCTCCATGCCCGCAGAGCATAGGAATGCGGCCACCTGAGCGTCAATGACTTTTCAGGAGACCGCATATTTATGCAACAAAATCGGCTAGCGCGCCATCTCCTCCTTGAGCGCCGCCACGAACGCGTCCACGTCCTCCTCGGTCGTGTCGAAGGCGCACATCCAGCGCACGTCCCCGGCCGCCTCGTCCCAGAAGTAGAACCGGAAGCGCTTCTGCAGGCGCAGGCTCACGTCGTGCGGGAGCCTGGCGAAGACGCCGTTGGCCTGCACCGGGTGGAGGATCTCCACGCCGTGCACGGCCCGGACGCCCTCGGCGAGCCGCTGGGCCATCTCGTTGGCGTGCCGGGCGTTGCGCAGCCACAGGTCCTTGGCGAGCAGGGCCTCCAGCTGCACCGACACGAAGCGCATCTTGGAGGCGAGCTGCATGGACAGCTTGCGCAGGTGCTTCATGTGGCTGACGGCGTCCTGGTTGATCACCACGACCGCCTCGCCGAACACGGCGCCGTTCTTGGTGCCGCCCAGGGAGAGGATGTCGACGCCGACGGCGTTGGTGAACGTGCGCATCGGGACGTCCAGGGAGGCCGCCGCGTTGGCTATCCGGGAGCCGTCCAGGTGCACCTTCATGCCGTGCGCGTGGGCGTGCTCGCAGATCGCGCGGATCTCGTCCGGCGTGTAGAGGGTGCCCAGCTCGGTGCTCTGGGTGATGGACACCACCTGCGGCATCGCGCGGTGCTCGTCGTCCCAGCCGTACGCCTGCCGGTCGATGAGGTCCGGGGTGAGCATGCCGTCGGGGGTGGGCACGGTGAGCAGCTTGAGGCCGCCCATGCGCTCGGGGGCGCCACCCTCGTCGACGTTGATGTGCGCGCTCTCGGCGCAGATCACCGCGCCCCAGCGGTCGGTGACCGCCTGGAGCGCGACGACGTTCGCGCCGGTGCCGTTGAAGACCGGAAAGGCCTCCGCCGTGGCCCCGAAGTGGCTGCGGACGATCCGCTGGAGGTTCTCGGTGTACTCGTCCTCGCCGTAGGCGACCTGGTGGCCGCCGTTGGCGAGGGCCAGCGCGGCCAGCACCTCGGGGTGGGCTCCGGCGTAGTTGTCACTGGCGAAACCGCGGACCTCGGGGTCGTGGTGGCGACGCGCGTCGGTCCTGGGAGGGTTCACGGCTTCTCGGTCAGCCACAGACGGTTTCCGTTCACTTCGGCGGCGGACTTGCTCCAGACGCCCTCGATGGCCTCGGCCAGGTCCTTGACGTCCGTGAAGCCCGCGAACTTCGCGTTGGGCCGCTCGGCGCGCATCGCGTCGTGCACCAACGCCTTCACCACCAGGATGGCAGCGGCGGAGGTCGGGCCCTCGGGCCCCCCGGCCTTGCGGAAGTAGTCGGCCAGGGCGAGCGTCCACGCCTCGGCGGCGGCCTTGCCCGCGGCGTACGCGGCGTTGCCCGCGGTGGGCCTGCTCGCGGCGGCGGCGCTGATCAGGACGTACCGGCCGCGCTCGCTGCGCTGCAGCGCCTCGTGGAAGGCGAGGGAGGTGTGCTGCACGGTCTTGACGAGGAGCAGTTCCAGGAAGTCCCAGTCGTCCAGGCTGGTCTTGGTGAAGGTCTCGCTGCCGCGCCAGCCGCCCACCAGGTGCACGAGACCGTCGACGCGCCCGAAGTCCTTCTCGATGTGGGTGGCCCAGTCCCGGGTGGACTGGAGGTCGAGCAGATCCACCGTGTCACCCGTGACGGTCGCGCCACCGGAGGCATAGCGGGCCGCGTCCACCGCCTCCGACAGGCGCTGCGGGTCGTTGTCCGCCCCGACGACGGTCGCGCCGGCCTCGGCCAGCCGCATCAGCGTCGCACGCCCCGCGGGTCCGCCCGCGCCGGCCACCGCGATCACCGTACCTCTGAGAGCCCCGTTGCCCACCATGTCGTTCCCCTCTTGAGCCGTGTTCCGCAGCCCGTCGCTCACGCGGCGACCGGCTCGGCGCTGTCCGCCGTGATGCCCTTGGTCTCGGCGATCACATTCTTCAGCTTCTTGGACAGGGCCTCGTAGAACATGCTCAGCGGAAACTCGTCGGGAAGCACGTCGTCCACGAGCTTGCGCGGCGGCAGGGTCAGGTCCAGGGCGTCGGGACCCTTGGCCCACTTGGAGCCGGGGTGCGGGGCGAGGTAGGTGGCGACCAGCTCGTACCCGGCGAACCAGTGGACGAGCTTCGGGCGGTCGATGCCGTCCTTGTACAGCTTCTCGATCTCGGCGCACAGCTGGTTGGTGACCTGCGGGGCGCGCTCCCAGTCGATGGCGAGCTTGTTGTCGGTCCAGCGGACCACGTCGTGCTTGTGCAGGTAGGCGAAGAGCAGCTGACCGCCGAGCCCGTCGTAGTTGCGGACGCGGTCGCCGGTGACCGGGAAGCGGAACATGCGGTCGAAGAGGACCGCGTACTGCACGTCACGGGCCTGCGGGACACCGTCGTCGGCCAGCTTCACGGCCTCCTTGAAGGCGGTGAGGTCGCAGCGCAGCTCCTCCAGGCCGTACATCCAGAACGGCTGGCGCTGCTTGATCATGAACGGGTCGAAGGGCAGGTCGCCGTGGCTGTGGGTGCGGTCGTGGACCATGTCCCACAGCACGAAGGCCTCCTCGCAGCGCTTCTGGTCGTGGACCATGGCGGCGATGTCCTCGGGCAGGTTCAGGCCCAGGATGCCGACGGCCGCGTCGGTGACCCGGCGGAAGCGCGCGGCCTCGCGGTCGCAGAAGATGCCACCCCAGGAGAATCGTTCCGGCGCCTCGCGCACGGCGATGGTCTCGGGGAAGAGGACGGCGGAGTTGGTGTCGTAGCCGGCCGTGAAGTCCTCGAACGTGATGCCGCAGAAGAGCGGGTTGTCGTACCGGGTGCGCTCCAGCTCGGCCAGCCAGTCCGGCCAGACCATGCGCAGCACGACCGCCTCCAGGTTGCGGTCCGGGTTGCCGTTCTGCGTGTACATCGGGAAGACGACGAGATGCTGGAGGCCGTCCGCGCGGCCCGCGGCGGGCTGGAAGGCCAGCAGCGAGTCGAGGAAGTCGGGCACCTGGAAGCCGCCGACGGACCAGCGCCGCAGGTCCGTCACGAGCGCCCGGTGGTAGTCGACGTCGTGCGGGAGCAGCGGGGACAGCTCTTCCACGGCCTCGACGACACGCCGAACGGCCGCCTCGGCGTCGGCCCGCGCGGGCGCGCCGTCGGCCTCGAAGTCGATCGACCCGTCCTTGGACTGCCATGGCCGGATCCGCTCCACGGACTCCTTGAGCACGGGCCACGCCGGGTGCTCGACCACCCTGGTCACGGGAGGAACCTGCTCCTCCGAACCCACCTGCACAAGAATTTCCGTCATGACCCATCCTCCACGGGAGAAGCTTCCGTAAGGACACCGTATGCATACGAGGTTTCTCCCAGCAAGGGGGTCCTCAGGAAATTATCCTGCGGCATCGCTTCTTCACCGCGCTTTTTCCTGTGCGAAACCGTGAAGGCGCTCACATTCACTACGGCCGGTGACGAGGTGTCAGCTCCGCAGGACCGCATGGATCCGGCCGGTCAATCCGCGGCGGGACGCGCCCACCACCGGGTGACCGCCGACCGGGGCACAAGCCAGGTGTCGCGCACCCGGCGCGCCAATCCCCCCGTGTACGTACGGGTTCATCGCGACGGGCGGCCATTAGGCTGCGCCCAGCCGCGTGGACAGCGACGTCCGTCGTACGGTTCGCGCGCCTGCCCCACCGCCGCCGTCGACGGAAGCGAGTTGAATCTTGAACTTCCTTACCATCGGTCACCGCGGAGTCATGGGCGTCGAGCCCGAGAACACCCTCCGTTCCTTCGTCGCCGCCCAGCAGGCCGGCCTCGACCTGATCGAACTCGATCTCCACCTCAGCAAGGACGGCGCCCTGGTCGTCATGCACGACGCGGAGGTGGACCGCACGACCGACGGCACCGGCCCGATCGCCGAGAAGACCCTGGAGGAGCTGCGTGCGCTGGATGCCGGCCGGGGCGAGCGGGTGCCGGTGTTCGACGAGGTCCTCGACTCGGTGCGGACCCCGCTGCAGGCCGAGATCAAGGACATCGCGGCGGCCCGGGCGCTGGCCGAGGTCATGCAGCGGCGGGACCTGGTCTCCCGGGTGGAGGTCTCCTCGTTCCACGACGAGGCGGTCGCCGAGATCGCCCGCCTGGTGCCGGGGGTGCGCACCGCGCTGATCGCCAGCCGCTTCGGCACCGACGTGGTGGAGCGGGCCCAGGAGGCGGGGGCGGCCACCCTCTGCCTGAACATCCGGCGGCTGACGCTGGAGGTCGTCGAGCACGCCCGCAAGGCGGACCTGCGGGTGCTCGGCTGGGTGGTGAACACCCAGGACGACCTGCGGCTGGTGCGCGCCCTCCAGCTGGACGGCGCGACGACCGACTACCCGGAGATCAAGCGCACCGCCCGCTTCACCGCGTGAGCGCCGGCCCGTACCTCACACCAGCGGCTTGACCAGCAGCTCGAACTGCAGGTCGGCCCGCTGCGGAACGCCGAAGCGCTCCTCGCCGTACGGGAACGGCGTCATCCTTCCCGTACGGCGGTAGCCGCGCCGCTCGTACCAGGCGATCAGGTCGTCGCGCACCGAGATCACCGTCATGTGCATCTCCGTGGCGCCCCAGTCCTCGCGCGCCTGGCGTTCAGCCTCGGCGATGACGACCTTGCCGAGGCCGCCGCCCTGGAGGACCGGGCTCACCGCGAACATGCCGAAGTAGGCGTGGCCGTCGCGGTGTTCGAGCTGGCAGCAGGCGACGACCGCGCCGTCCCGCTCGACGACGAGCAGCTTGCCGTCCGCCCCCTTGATCACCTCCAGGACGCCCTCCGGGTCGGTCCGCTGCCCCTCCAGGATGTCCGCCTCGGTGGTCCAGCCGACCCGGCTGGCGTCGCCCCGGTAGGCCGACTCGATCAACGCGACCAGGACGTCCACGTCGTCGCCGGTGGCGTCGCGGAAGGCAAGACCGGTGGCGGCGTTCTCCATGGGCGGGTTCTCCGATCTCGGGCGCGGCTCGGCCACCCACGAGCCTATCCCCGCCCCTCGGTACCGCCGACCGGCACCCGACCCGCCCGGCTCCCCCGGCCCCCGCCAGTACGCTCCGGTCGCATGGTGCATGTACTGAGCAGCCGTACGCTGATCCACCCCACCGATCCCGAGCGGTCCCGCGCCTTCTACGGCGAGCAGCTCGGCCTGGCCGTCTACCGCGAGTTCGGTGAGGGCCCGGAGCGCGGCACGGTCTACTTCTTCGGCGGCGGGTTCCTGGAGGTCTCCGGGCGGTCGGACACCCCGCCCTCGCCGGCCGTGCGGCTGTGGCTGCAGGTCGCCGACGTCGCGGCGGCGTACGAGGAGCTGGTGGCGAAGGGCGTCGCGATCGTGCGCCCGCCCGTGAAGGAGCCCTGGGGCCTGGTCGAGATGTGGACCGCCGATCCGGACGGGGTCAGGATCGTGCTGGTGGAGGTACCGGCCGACCACCCGCTGCGCTACCGGCCGACTGTGGCGCCCTGAAGGGGCGCGGGGAACTGCGCGACCAGCCACGACGAAGCCGCGGTCGACAAACGGCATGTAGCGACACTTCCAGCGGTCGGGTCAGGCCCGCAGCGCGCCCATTCTGCCCTCCAGTCGGCCCAGCAACTCCGCGAGGAGTCCCGCCAGTTCGCCCTGCCCCTCGGGGGCGAGGACGGACAGGACGGCGGTCTCGTAGGCGAGTTGCTCGGGCAGCAGGCCGTCGACGAGGTCGCGGCCCGCGTCGGTGAGGCGGAGGTGGGCGACCCTGCGGTCACGGGCGTCGCCGCGCCGCTCGACCAGACCTCGCTCGGTGAGCTGCTTGAGGCGTTTGGTGACGGCGGCGCCGGAGGAGAAGGTCTCCTTGGCCAGCTCGCTCGGGGTCAGCTCGTGACCGGTGCGACGGAGCGCGCCGAGCAGGTCGAACTCGGGGCGGCTGAGGCCGGCCCGGCGCAGCGGGGCGTCCTCGGCCTGCTGGAGGAGGGCGGCGCAGCGGTTGATCCGGCCGATGACCTCCATGGGCCCGGTGTCCAGCCCGGGATGGACGCTCCGCCACTGCCGGACGACGGCGGCGACCGTGTCGTCCGGGCCCGCGCCGTGGCCCGCACCGTTGCCCGGGCCCCCTCCCGCACCCCTGTCCGCGTCGCTCCCGGCCGCCGGTCGTCCGTTGGTCGCCGTCATGGCCGTACGTCCTCCGTTGTCCTCGCGCCGTCCCAGGAGTGCGTTCCCTGGCGTCGTACCGTCGCGGCGAGCGTACGGTGTCCGGACTGCTCGGCGAGCACGACCCGCTCCTGGGGCAGTGCGCGTTGCCACCACTCGCCGGACGCGGCGTCGGCCGTGGCACGCAGGTCGGCCAGGGCGGCGGCCAGGGTGCGCCGGGCGGCCTCCAGGGCGCGCGGGGCCGGCTGCTCCCCGGCGAGCAGGCGGGCGGCCTGTTCGCGGGCCCGCTCGACGGCGGTCAGGGCGTGCTCGATGCGGTCGCCGGCGCGGCGGTTGGTGACGACCACCGCGGTGCCGAAGCCGACGAGCGCACCGACCAGGGTGTCCACGACCCGCTCGGTGATCAGCTGCCCGGCGTCCTGGGTGCGGGCGAACTCGGTGACGAGCAGGGCCATCGGGGTGACACAGACGCTGCCGAGCCAGTAGTTGCGGCCGATCAGCGCCTCGGCGCCGAAGTTGAAGGCGAGGCAGCACAGCACCAGGACGGCCGGGTGGAGATGCGCGAGGGGTACGACGGCGGCGAAGACGAGGACGCCGAGGAGGTTGCCGACGACGCGCTGGACGCCCCGGCTCCAGGTGAGGGTGACGTTGGCCTGGTAGAGGGAGGCGGCGGTGACCAGCGCCCAGTAGGGGCGGCCGACACCGAGGGCGAGGGAGGTGTAGCCGGCCAGGGCGCAGCCGAGCGCGGTACGGGCGGCGAGAGGGGTGAGCGGGCCCAGCCGGTGCCACAACGGGCGTTGCGGGACCGAGAGTTCGGCGTCGATGCCGAGGAGGTCGTCGTCGGCGCCGGCGACGCGCGGGACGCGTCCGGTGCCGCGCAGCGCGCAGGCCCAGCCGCGCAGCAGCGTCGGGTCGGCGTCGGCGTCGGCGGGGGCGGCGAGTGCGACCTCGGCGCGGACGACGAGGTGTTCGAGGGCGCGGCGGGTGCGGTCGGTGCGGGCGCCGGTGGCGAGCAGGGACTGCCAGGCGGCCTGTACGGCGGCGGCCGCGGTGGCGCGGGTCCGGTCGTGGCCGTCTCCGGTGCCGCGGGTGTCGGCGTGGGCGGTGTCGGCGTATGCGGCGGCGTACGCGGCAGCGGCGTTCAGGGCGTGGGCGGTGGCCCGGCGTTCGGGGCCGTGCGGGCGCAGCAGCCCGGGAGCCATGCCGACCAGCCAGGCCCAGGCGCCCGCTGCCAGGGCGAGGCCGACGTGGCCGGGTACCTGGCCGGGGGTCTGCGGGGCGAACAGGGAGGCGGAGCTGATGAAGGTGAGGACCACGTTTCCGGGCGGGCCGACGCGGGTGGCATCGCAGAGGACCTTCTGGACGGCGGCCATGAGCGCGCCGACGGTGACCAGGACGACCGCGTCGGTGGTGAGCGAGGCGGCGACCAGGGCGACGGCGAGGCCGCCGACCATGCCGAGGATCACCCGGGCCAGGGTGCGGGCGCGGGCGGGGTAGGGGCGGTTGTGGCCGTAGAGGGCGCACAGCGATCCGGCCATCGTGTACATCGCCAGGTCGAGGCGGCCTAGGACCAGCAGGGTCAGGTTGGGCGGGGCGACCGCCGCGACCACGCTGCAGGCGGGCTTGAACCAGATGTCGGAGGGCCGGCCGAGGCGCAGCGCACCGGCGAGGGACAGACGGCGGGCGGTCGAGGGGGTCGCGGTGCTCATACCATCAATTTAGCATGTGTTTTACTCGTAAATCATTCTCGAACGATCCTGGTCACGTGCTGTGCTCCGGCGAATGCTCCCCGTGTACATCCGCGCGCTCGCGTGCGCGCCGTGCGGCCGGGGCATCGCATCCATCGACGCGACGTCGAGCGGGGAGGTGCGCCGTGCACGGACCGGCTTCGCCCGGCTGGCTGCTGGTCGCGCTGTGCGCGGCGACCGGGGCCTACTGCCTGCTGCGGATGCGCAGCAGTGTCGAGGAGCAGCGGCGCGCCGCGGGCGGCGACGCGCTGATGGGGTTCGGCATGGCCCTCATGGCCGTGCCCGCGACGGTGTTCACCCCGCCGGGGTGGGCATGGCCGCTGTACGCGGCGGTGTTCGGCACGGCCGCGCTGCGCGCCCTGTGGAGCGGCCCCAGCAACCCGCACCACCTGCACCATCTGGTGGGGACGGCGGCGATGGTCTACATGGCGGTGGCGATGGCGGCCTCCCCCGGCGCCCACCATCACGGCGGCGCCGGAGTCCCGCTGGTGACAGGCCCGCTGCTGCTCTACTTCACCGGCTACGTGCTGCTCTCCGGCGCGCGGCTCGTCCCGGTCGCGGTGACCGCCGGGACGGGCGCGGTCAGGTGGGGCGACCGGCCCGAACTGGCCCGGGCGTGCAGGCTGTCGATGGGGATCGGCATGGTGGCGATGCTGCTGGCGCTGTGAGGCGGCGACGGCACGCGTGGCGCAAACGTTGCCTGCGTCACTTTGGCGTAATGGCCTGTACCCGTGAACGGTCCACCGCTCATAGGGTGCTGGCCATGATGGTCCCCGTGGCACTGTTGCTGCTAGGCGCCCTGACCGCCGTGGTCGGCCCCCGGCGGCTCGCCCGGGCCGACTGGACGGACCGGGAGCCGGTGGTCGCCCTGTGGGTGTGGCAGTGCGTGGTGGCGGCCGTCCTGCTGTGCTGCGCGCTGTCGATGACGCTGAGCGCCGCGGCGGCCTGGCAGGCGGTGCGCGGGCAGGTGTTCGCGACCGCCCCGAGCGGGGTGGTGGACGCCTACGCCCTCGGTACGACCGGCCCGTGGGCGGCCGCGACCGCGGTGGCCCTCGCCTGCGCCGGGCTGTGGAGCGGGGCGATGCTGGTGCGGGAGATCCTGCGGGCCAGGGCCGGACGCAGCCGGCGCCGGGCCGAACTCCTGCACCGCGCGCCCCTGTTGCCCGGCGAGGAACCGGCCGACGGCCGGCTCGTCGTGCTCGAGGGCGACCGTCCGGAGGCCTGGTGGCTGCCGGGCGCGGCGCCCCGACTCGTCGTCACCACGGCCGCGTTGCGCCGTCTCAAGGGACGCCGGCTGGACGCGGTCCTCGCCCATGAGCAGGGCCACGCGCAGGCCCGGCACGACTGGCTGCTGCACTGCTCGGCCGCGCTCGCGGGCGGGTTCCCGCAGATCCCGGTGTTCGCCGCGTTCCGCGACGAGATGCACCGGCTGGTCGAACTGGCCGCCGACGACATGGCCTCCCGGCGCCACGGCCGCCTCACCACCGCCCTCGCCCTGGTCGAACTCAACGAGGACCGGGGCGTGTTCGGCCCGGGACCGACCCCGCACGCCCATGTCCCGCAGCGGGTGGACCGGTTGCTCACGGCCCCGGACCGCCTCCCGGCCCGGCACCGGCTGCGGCTGACCGCGACGGCCGCCCTGGTCCCGGTGATCCCGGTGCTGGTGGCACTCGTACCGAGTCTGCGCGCCCTCGGGTAAAGCCGTACTCGTCGGGGGAATTGCCCTGCGGGCAATGATTCGGCAAAGATCACGCCATGCGCCCCCCGCCCAGCGACCGCCCTGCCCCGCTTCTCACGACCGCCGTTCTCGCCCTCTCCTCGGCGCTGCTGCTCGCCCTCGTCGCCGGCGAGTGGCCTCCCCTGGTCGCGATGGACGAGGACATCGCCGGCGCCACCCACCGCTGGGCCGTGGCGGACCACGACACCACGCGGGTGCTGCGCATACTCACGGACTGGGTCTGGGACCCGCTGACCATGCGCCTGCTGTGCGCGGCGGTCGCGGTGTGGCTGGTGTGGCGGCACTCGGCGTGGCGGACCGCCCTGTGGCTGACCCTGACCTGCGCGCTCGGGACGCTTGCCCAGCAGTCCCTCAAGGCCGCCGTCGGCCGCCCGCGGCCGGTGTGGCCCGACCCGGTCGACTCCGCCCACTACGCCGCGTTCCCCTCCGGGCACACCATGACGGCCACGGTGGTCTGCGGCCTGCTGCTGTGGCTCCTGCACCGCTGCGGCACCGGTCGCGCGATATGGCGTACCGCCCTGGCCGCGGCCGGGCTCTCGGTCGTGGGCGTGGGCCTGACCCGGGTGTGGCTCGGCGTCCACTGGCCCTCGGACGTACTCGGCGGCTGGCTGCTCGGGGCCCTGGTGGTGGCGCTGGCGGTGCTGGCGTACGAGGGGGAGCGCGGCGCCCGCAGGCACCCTCGCCCCTGATCCGCGCCGTACCCGGCCGTCGGTAGAGTCCGGCACATGACTGCCGTGCTCTTCGACTTCTCCGGGACCCTCTTCCGTATCGAGTCCACCGAATCCTGGCTGCGGGCGGTGCTCGCCGAGGTCCGAGTACCGCTCGGCGAAGCCGAGTTGGCGGAGGCCGCGCAGGCGCTGGAGGTGGCCGGGGCGCAGCCCGGCGGGGCCTTCCCGGTCGCCCTGCCCGAGGAGCTGTCAAAGGTGTGGGCGGTGCGGGACGAGAGCGCGGAGCTGCACCGGGCCGCGTACACGGGCCTGTCCCGGCAGGTGGCGCTGCCGGACCCGGCCCTGCACGACGCGCTGTACGAGCGGCACATGGCGCCGGCCGCCTGGAAGCCGTACCCGGACGCCGTCCAGGTGCTGCGCACGCTGCGCGAGCACGGGGTCGGGGTCGGCGTGGTCAGCAACATCGGCTGGGACCTGCGCCCGGTCTTCCGCGAGCACGGGCTGGACGCCTACGTGGACGCCTACGTCCTCTCGTACGAACACGGTGTCCAGAAGCCGGATCCGAGGCTGTTCACGGTGGCGTTGGAGGCTCTCGGGGCCGAGCCGGGCGAGACGGTGATGGTCGGGGACAGCAGGCCCGCCGACGGCGGAGCGGCGGCACTCGGCTGCCGGGTGCACTTCGTGGACCATCTGCCGGTGACCGAACGGCCGGACGCACTGCTGCCGGTCCTGGACCTGGTGGGCGCGGCCCGCCGACCGGCCACGCCCACCCAGGCCTGACCCGTCGCGCCGTCCGCCCGAGACGCTCCCCCGTGTCGCCCCGGACGGACGGCAGCACAGAACAGGCCCCGCGCAGGGCGGTGCCCACTGCGTCGATTATAGTTGGCTGGCAGCCAGTCAACGCAGGAGTTCCAGCATGTCCCCGCGCAGCGCCTCGGTCAATGAAGAATTGCGCAGACGTTCCCGTGAGCGGCTGCTGCAGGCCGCGGTGGAGCTGGTCGACGAGCACGGCTTCGAAGCGACCACGCTGGGCGCCATCGCGGACCGGGCGGGCTCGGCGCGCGGCCTGGTGTCGTACTACTTCCCCGGCAAGCGCCAGCTGGTGCAGTCCGCCGTGCACCGGCTGATGCACCGCACGCTGGAGGAAGCGCTGGAGCACGAGCCGCACACCGAGGACGGACGGGAGCGCCTCGCCCGGGCCATAGACGCGATCCTGGGGCTCGCGCACGACCGGCCGGTGCTGATGCGCCAGCACATGGCGGGCCTGCTCCAGGGCGAGGGCTTCGTGCAGTGCCCCGAGCAGCGCCGGCTGTCGGAGCTGCTGGGCGACACCGTCGCCCGGTACGGCTCGACCCACGTCGAGGCCGACTACCCCATGCTGCGGGCGGTGCTGATGGGGGCGGTGTACGCGGCGCTGGTGCCCGGCGTGCCGATGCCGATCCCGGAGCTGCGGGCGGAACTGTTCGAGCGGTACGGGCTCGACTCGGAACTGGGCCTGCCCCCGGAGTCCGCGCCGACGGCCGAACGGCGGGACCTGTCCCGGTTCTTCGCGACCGAGGACCGGACCGGGACCGAGCCGGGACCCGGTTCCCGAGCCGAATAGCCGGCCGGTCAGCGGCGGGCGTGACGTGGCGTCAGGAAGCCCGCGTCACGCGCCTGGGCGATGAGCCGGAGCGACCGCCGCCGGCTGTGCCCGGTCGCGCACATCACCGCGAGGACCGGGTCGAGGCCCTCCTCCTGTGCGGCCCGGTACTCCTGGGCGACCAGCCACCTCCCCTCGATGCCCCGCGGCCAGGCAGGCCGGGCGCGCCGCGAACCGCCGGAGTCATCGCCCTCGTCCGCCGCCTCGGGGTCCTCGTCCGCGTACGACTCCATCCCGCACGCCCGGCACAGCGGCTCCTCGATCCAGTCGGCGAGCACCGTCAGATCGGCCAGGGAGAGCGCGGGCCACGCCTTGACGTCCTCGATGGAGACCCGTCCCTCGGCCACCACGGCGAGCGCGTCGACCCGCGCGCCGTCCTCGAAGGCCAGCCGGACCTGGAACCACGAGGTGGCTCCCGCGTGCTCCTGCACCTCCCAGGCGGGCGACACGGACACCGTGCCGTCCTCCGCGCGCCGATCGGAAAGATTAAGAAACGATGCTTCTAGCACATACGCAACGTAACCTCATGATCACACTCCGAGTCCACGGACACGCGTCCGCGTCACCCCAGCGGCCCCTGTCGAGGCGGCCGGGCCGGTGGGATGCTGAAGACACCAGCCCCTCGGGCAAGGAGTCCCCCCGTGTTGCGTGTCGCCGTCGTCGGCTCCGGGCCGAGCGGGTGCTACACCGCCCAGAACCTCGTCCAGCTCGATCCCACCGTGCTCGTCGACGTACTGGACCGGTTGCCGTGCCCGTACGGACTGGTGCGGTACGGCGTCGCCCCCGACCACGAGAAGATCAAGTCGCTGCAGGGGAACCTGCGCACCGTCCTGGAGCACGAGCGGGTGCGGTTCCTCGGCGGGGTCCGGGTCGGGGGCCCGGGCGGGCTGCCGGTGGAGCGGCTGCGGGAGCTGTACCACGCGGTGGTGTACTGCGTGGGCGCCGCCACCGACCGGCGGCTCGGGATTCCCGGCGAGGAGCTGCCGGGCAGCTGGTCCGCGACCGAGTTCGTGTCCTGGTACAGCGCGCATCCGGACGCGATCGACGCCGGGTTCGTGCGGGACGCCCGGTCGGCGGTGGTCATCGGGGTCGGCAACGTCGCGGTGGACGTGGCACGGATGCTGGCCCGGGGGGTGGCGGAGCTGAGCCCCACCGACATGCCGCAGGCCGCCCTGACCGAGCTCGCGGCGAGCCGGATAAGAGACGTCCACGTGGTGGGCCGGCGCGGCCCGTCCCAGGCCCGCTTCACCACCAAGGAGCTGCGCGAGCTGGGCGCTCTGCCGGGCACCGAAGTCCTGTTGGACCCTGACGAGTTGGCGCTCGACTCGGCCTACGCCGACCCCTCCGCGCTGCCCGCCGCCCAGCGCCGCAACGTGGAGGTGCTGCGCGGCTGGGGCGGCGCCGGCGGCCGGGGTGCGGAGCGCAGCATCTGGCTGCGCTTCTTCCTGCGCCCGGTCGAACTCCTCGCCGACGGCGGGCGGGTGGGCGCGGTGCTCTTCGAGCGCACGGAGATCGACACGCGCGGCAGGGTGCGGGGCACCGGTCAGTACGAGACCGTCGAGGCGCAGTTGGTGCTGCGGTCGGTCGGTTATCGCGGAGTGCCGATGGACGGGCTCCCGTTCGACGAGGAGAGCGGCACCGTGCCGCACGAGGCGGGCCGGGTCCTGCAGGGCTGCTTCGGCCCGCCGGGAGACTACGTGGCCGGCTGGATCAAGCGCGGCCCGACCGGTGTCATCGGCACCAACCGGCCCGACGCCAAGGAGACCGTGACCTCCCTCCTGGAGGACGCGCCCGCGCTGCTGCGCAGGCAGGTACCGGAGGACACGGTGGCCGCGCTGCGCTCGGCGGGCATCGAGCCGGTCCCGTGGACGGGGTGGCAGGCGATCGAGCAGGCCGAGGCGGCGCTCGGCGCGCGGCTCGGCCGGAGCGTGGTCAAGCTGGCCGACTGGAACTCCCTGCTCACGGCGGCGCGATCGGGGGCGTAGCGGAATCACCCGCGATCAGGTGGGCATGACACGTATCGGCAACGAGTCGGAAATCAACAAACTGTTCAAGCCGCTTACCGTCTCGTGCTGCCCGGATGTCGTCCCCGCTCTGGAGTCCTCATGGCCACCACCAGCGCCTCCGTCCATCCCGTCGACGAGGTCCCACCCGTACGGCAGTTGGCCGCGTTCGGCCTCCAGCACGTGCTCGCGATGTACGCGGGCGCGGTCGCCGTTCCGCTGATCGTGGGCGGTGCGATGAAGCTGTCGCCCGCGGACCTGGCGTATCTGATCACCGCCGACCTGCTGGTGTGCGGCGTCGCGACACTCATCCAGTGTGTCGGCTTCTGGCGCTTCGGCGTGCGGCTGCCGATCATGCAGGGCTGCACGTTCGCGGCGGTCTCGCCGATGGTCCTCATCGGTACGACGGGCGGCGGACTCCCCGCGATCTACGGCTCGGTGATCGTGGCGGGTCTGGCGATCATGCTGCTCGCGCCCGTCTTCGGGAGACTGCTGCGCTTCTTCCCGCCGCTGGTCACCGGCACGGTGATCCTGATCATCGGGGTCTCGCTGCTGCCGGTCGCGGGCAACTGGGCGGCGGGCGGCGCCGGTGCGAAGGACTTCGGGGAGCCGAAGAACCTGGCGCTGGCGGCCTTCGTGCTCGCGGTGGTGCTCGGCGTGCAGCGGTTCGCGCCCGCCTACCTCGCCCGGATCGCGGTCCTGGTCGGCATCGCGGTGGGCCTGGCGGTGGCGGTGCCCTTCGGGTTCACGGACTTCAGCGGGGTCGGGGACGCGGACTGGCTGGGCATCAGCACGCCGTTCCACTTCGGGGCGCCGACGTTCAAGGCCTCGGCGATCGTCTCCATGCTGGTGGTGGCCCTGGTCACGATGACCGAGACGACAGGTGACCTGATCGCGGTCGGCGAGCTGACCGGCCGGAAGGTCGAGCCGGGCTCCCTCGCCGACGGCCTGCGCGCCGACGGCCTGTCGACCGTCCTCGGCGGTGTCTTCAACACCTTCCCCTACACGGCGTTCGCGCAGAACGTGGGCCTGGTCGGGATGACCCGGGTGCGCAGCCGCTGGGTGGTCGCGGCGGCCGGCGGCATCCTGGTGCTGCTCGGTCTGCTGCCGAAGCTGGGCGCGGTGGTCGCCGCGATTCCGGCCCCGGTGCTGGGCGGCGCGGGCCTGGTGATGTTCGGCACGGTCGCCGCGAGCGGCCTGCGGACCCTCGCGTCCGTCGACTTCCACGGCAACAACAACCTGACGGTGGTGGCCGTCTCGGTGGCGGTCGGCATGCTGCCGGTGGGTGTGCCGACGGTCTACGAGAAGTTCCCGGACTGGTTCCAGACGGTGATGAACAGCGGCATCAGCGCGGGGTGCCTGACGGCGATCGTGCTGAACCTGCTCTTCAACCACCTGCCGGCGCGGGCGGATTCGGCGCCGGGGGCGGTGCCGAGCGGGGCGGAATCCGCCTAGGCGCTCCGCTGGGGGTGCCGCGATGGGTTGTCATTCGGGTGCGGCGCCGCCGTGGCTGGTCGCGCAGTTCCCCGCGCCCCTTACGGGGCGCTGACGGACCGTCGCTGTCAGACACTCGCGGCGGACAGGTGCTCGTGGACCGCCAGCCAGGCCCCGTTGCCGTCGGCGCGGTGGAGGACGATGGTCTCGCGTTCGCGGAGCACCTCCTCGCCGGCCGTGGTGGAGACACGGGTGGTCACCGAGTGGGTGAACACGGCCGTGTCGCCGAGGAGTTGGAGGCGGCGGTCGGTGGAGTCGCAGGACAGGACGCGGAAGGCGTCCTCCTCGCTCCACTTCTGCCACAGGGCGCGGTACTCCTGGGTGGAGTCCAGCCGCCGTTCGGTGGTGTGGAAGACGAACGTGGCGTCGGGCGCGAAGGCGTCGAAGTAGTCGTCGGTGCGGCCCTCGGCGAAGGCGGCGATCAGGGCGTCCGCCGCCGCGAGGGCGGTGTCGTGGTCGTTGCTCAAGGCTTCGGCTCCGAGATCCGGGCCACGGCGCGGACGGGTGCGCCGTCCGCGCCGGGCAGGTGCAGGGGGAAGAGGCTGACGTGGACGTCGTGGCCGGAGTGCTGGGCGTCCAGGACCTCGGCGAGGTTGGTGAGGTTCTCGGCGATGACGGCGTCGGCGCCGCACAGGATGCGGTGGGCGGGCAGGGTCTCGCCAGGGGTGGGGTCGACGCTCAGCGCGTCGATGCCGACGGTGTACACGCCGCGGGCGACCAGGAGGGCGGCCGCCGCCTCCGTCAGGTAGGGGTGGGCGTGGTAGGCGTCGGTGCCCCAGTGCGCGGACCAGCCGGTGGCGATCAGCACGATCCGGCCGGCCGGGACGCGGGCGAGCAGGTCCGGCCCGATGGCCGCCCGGGGAGCGAGGCCCCGGGCGTCGACGACGTGGGCGGGTCCGTCGAACCGGTCCAGCGGCAGCTGGTCCAGCGCGGGCAGGCCGTCCTCGATGTGGGACGGCGCGTCCACGTGCGTGCCGGACTGCGAACCCATGTGCACCTGAAGGACGTTGACACCGTCCCGGGCCGCGGTGAGCGCGGGGCGGATGTCCACCTCCGGGTCGCCGGGGTAGACCGGCATGCCGGTGCGCAGCGGCACGGACAGGTCGATCAGGCGCATCCCGCTCACACCTCCGCGGGCTCGGGCGCGGCGACGGGGGCGCCGTCGGCGGCGGTGATCGGCGGCACCGGGGTGTCGACGGAGCGCACCAGCCGCGGGCCCTCGGGGCCGAAGACGGCGCGGGGCTCGGGGAAGAGCCACAGCAGGGCCAGGTAGAGGATCGCGGCGAGGCCCAGGCCGACGGGCAGGGAGATGTCCACGCCGCCCGCGAGGTCGCCCAGGGCGCCGACGAACTGGCCCGGGAGGTTGACGAACTGGACCGCGAGCAGGGCGGAGGCCAGCCAGGCGCTCATGCCGCGCCAGTTCCAGCCGTGCGTGAACCAGTAACGCCCGCCCCGCTGGCGGCGGTTGAAGACCTGGAGCGAGTCGGGGTCGTACCAGCCGCGGCGGGTGAGGAAGCCCAGGGTCATGATGATCATCCAGGGCGCGGTGCAGACGATGATCAGCGTCGCGAAGGTGGAGATCGACTGGGTCAGGTTGGCGGCGAACCGGCCGACGAAGATGAAGCAGATCGACAGGACGCCGATGAACACGGTGGCCTGCACCCGGCTGAACCGGGGGAAGACGCTGGCGAAGTCGAGGCCGGTGCCGTAGAGCGAGGTGGTGCCGGTGGACATGCCGCCGATCAGCGCGAGCAGGCAGACCGGCAGGAAGAACCAGGCCGGCGAGATCGCCAGCAGACCGCCGACGTAGTCCGGGGCGCTCGGGTCGAGGAAGTTCCCGGCCTTCGCGGCGATGATCGAGGCGGTCGCCAGGCCGAAGAAGAACGGCAGGATCGTCGCGATCTGGGAGAGGAAGGCGGCGCCCATGACCCGGCGGCGCGGGGTGTCGGCGGGGATGTAGCGGGCCCAGTCGCCGAGGAAGGCACCGAACGAGACGGGGTTGGAGAGCACGATCAGCGCGGAGCCGATGAACGCCGGCCAGAAGCCGGGGGTGCTCAGCGAGTGGAAGCTGCCCTGGTAGCCGGCGTCGAAGTCGCCGCCGAACGCGAACAGACCGAGGACGAAGAGCAGGGAGGCGGCGGCCACCGCGATCTTGTTCACGAAGAGCATGAAGCGGAAGCCGTAGATGCACACCGTCAGCACCAGCGCGGCGAACAGCCCGTACGCGAGCGCGTAGACGCCGTCGTTGGTCGGCAGGTGGAACATCCGGTGCGCGCCGCCGACGAGGGCGTCGCCGGAGGACCACACGGAGATGGAGAAGAAGGCGACCGCGGTCAGCAGGGAGAGGAAGGAGCCGACGACCCGGCCGTGCACGCCCAGGTGGGCGGAGGAGGACACCGAGTTGTTGGTGCCGTTCAGCGGCCCGAACACGGCCAGCGGCGCGAGGATCAGCGCGCCGACGGCGAGTCCGAGGCCGGTGGCCGCGAGGCCCTGCCAGAAGGAGAGCCCGAACAGGATCGGGAAGGCGCCGAGGACACAGGTGGCGAAGGTGTTCGCGCCGCCGAAGGCGACCCGGAACAGGTCGAGCGGCCGGGCGGTGCGGTCGGCGTCCGGGATGCGCTCGACACCGTAGGTCTCGATCTCGGTCAGCGACGGGGCGTCGTGCTGCTCCGCTTGGGGGCTGGTGGTCATGTCTGCTCCTCGCGAGGGCCGGCGGAGTCCAGGGTGAACAGGCTGATCAGGTCGTAGGCGACGTGCGACGCGGCGACGGAGGTGATGTCGGCGTGGTCGTAGGCGGGGGCGACCTCGACGACGTCGCCGCCGACGAGGTTGAGCCCGGCGAGGCCGCGCAGGATCTCCAGCAGCTCACGCGAGGTCATGCCGCCGGCTTCCGGGGTACCGGTGCCGGGGGCGTGGGCGGGGTCGAGGACGTCGATGTCGACGGAGACGTACAGCGGCCGGTCGCCGATGCGCTGCCGCAGCGCGTCCACGGTCTCGTCGACGCCGCGGCGCAACACGTCGGAGGAGGTGACGATGCCGAAGCCGAGGCGCCGGTCCTCCTCCAGGTCCCGCTTGCCGTACAGGGGGCCGCGGGTGCCGACGTGGCTGAGCGCCTCGGTGTCGACGATGCCCTCCTCGACGGCGCGGCGGAACGGGGTGCCGTGGGTGTACTCGGCGCCGAAGTAGGTGTCCCAGGTGTCGAGATGGGCGTCGAAGTGGAGGACGGCGACCGGTCCGTGCCGCTTGGCGACCGCGCGCAGCAGCGGCAGCGCGATGGTGTGGTCGCCGCCGATGGTGACGAGCTTCGTGCCGTCGGCCTGGAGGCGGGAGGCCTCGTGCTCGACGGTCTCGATCGCCTCGTTGATGTCGAAGGGGTTCACCGGGATGTCCCCGGCGTCGGCGACCTGCACCGCCGCGAACGGCGACACGTCGAGCGCCGGGTGGTACGGGCGCAGCAGCCGGGACGCCTCGCGCACCGCGGCCGGGGCGAACCGGGCGCCGGGGCGGTAGGAGACGCCGGTGTCGAAGGGCACGCCGACGACGGCGATGTCCGCGCGGGGCACCTCGTCCAGCCTCGGCAGCCGGGCGAAGGTCGCGGGTCCCGCGTAGCGGGGGATCCGGGAGGAGTCCACGGGTCCACGGGGCTCGGTCGTCATGGGGCGCCTTTCCTGTCGAGCCTGGGAGTGCACCGCCGGGTGGGCGGACCCTGGACCGGAGCTGGTGGTTCCGGTAGCGGGGGGATGCCTCAGTGTGCGGACGACCGACCGACAGGGTCAATTGTTGACGGCACGAAGAACTACAGTGGTCTTGTGTCCGACCACAAAGTGACTCCGCGTTCCGTCCTCACCGTCGGTGACCTGCTGTCCTTCCCGGCGTTGCAGATGCGACTGCTCGCGGGCGGCGGCGGCCTGGGCCGCACGGTCTCCTGGGCGCACGTCAGCGAGCTGGAGGACCCGACCCCCTGGCTCCAGGGCTCGGAGGTGATCATGACCGTGGGCCTGGCCGTGCCCCGTGGCGGCGAGGCGCAGCGGCGCTATCTGGAGCGGCTCGACGACGCGGGCGTCGCGGCGCTGGTGCTCAGTACCCAGCTGCGGACCCCGGCGCTGCGGCAGGCGTTCCTCGCCGCGGCCGAGGAGCGCGGTTTCCCGGTCCTCGAAGTGCCGCTCACGGTTCCCTTCGTCACCATCGCCCAGGAGGTCGCCGCCGCGGTCAGCGAGAAGTCCGCCGAACGGCTCGGCGCCCAGCTCCAGGTCTTCGGCGCGCTGCGGTGGATGGCCGAGGAGAACCTGGACATCCCCGCGCTCTTCGACCGCCTGGAGCAGCTCAGCGGCTACCGCATCTTCCTGTGCACCCCCCAGGGACGCCCCCTGCTGCCCGGCGTCGCGGCGCCGGAGGACCTCTCGGCGCTCCCGGCGGACCCGGACGCCCCGCCGACCGTGCCCGGCGGCTTCGTGCTGCCCGTCCTCGGCCCGGGCGGCGCGGCCGGCTACCTGGTCGCGCTGGAACAGGCCGGGGCCCGCCCGGCCGGGCTGGCCGTCGTCCAGCACCTGGCCACCGTCGCCGCCCTGCGGCTCGCGATGGTGCGCCAGGAACGCGAGGTCCTGCGGCGGGAGGGCGCGGAGACCCTCGCGGAGATGCTCCAGGACACCCTCGACCCGGCCGGCGCCCAGCGCCGGCTGGCCCACCACGGCCTGGACACCCAGCGGCCGGTCGTCCTCGCGGTGCTCCGGCGCGCCCAGGACGAGCAGCTGGACGGCGCGCTCTCCGACCACCCGCACCTGACCCTGCGCCGCGGCGAGGACCGGCTGGTCCTGGCCGAACCCGGCTTCACCGAGGCCCTGGCCGACCTGCCGGGCGCGGTGTGCGGGGTGAGCCGTCCCTTCGCCGTCGGCGAGCCCCTGCGGGTCGCCCGGCAGGAGGCGGAGTGGGCGGCCGGACGCGCCGAGGAGGCGGGCAAGCCGCTCCTGCACTACGGCGAGGACGCCACCGGGCGCTGGCTGCCCGAGGACCGGCGGCTGCTGTCGGCGCTGGTCGAGCAGGTGCTCGGCGAGGCCCTGCGCTACGACGCGGCGCACGGGTCGCAGCTGCTGGTCTCCGTCCGCACCTGGATGGAACGCGACCGTCGCACCGAGGACGCCGCCGCGGCACTCCACATCCACCCCAACACCCTCGCCTACCGGCTGCGCCGCTTCGGCGAGGTGACCGGCCGGGACCTGTCCACGACCGCCGCCTTCACCGAGGTCTGGTTGGCCGTGCGCGCGGCCACCGAGCTCGGCGTGGCGGTCGCGGGGCCGTAGCGGGCGCCCGCGTCACGGAGGTCCGCCGCGACACGTCGCCGCCAGCCGGTTGCGAAGGCAACGGTCGCGAGCCCGCCCGACGTAGAGTCGATCACGCTCGGCACCGGACGAGGAAGGGACGGCTCAGTGTCGGAGAACCCGCAGCACACGCACCCCGGCGACGACCCGGACGCCCCGAGCTGGACCCGGGCGGTGAAGATGCTCCAGGAAGCCGCTCCGATCACCGTCCCCGAGGGCGCCTCGGCGATGACCATCCATGTCGGGTGGGAGCCCGGCGATCCCGGAACCCCGCCGCACCGTCACTCCGGCCCGGCCTTCGGCTACGTCCTCAAGGGCGCGGTCCGCTTCGAGCTGGAAGGCGAGCCCGAGCGGATCGTCGAGGCGGGCGGCACGTTCTGGGAGCCGGGCGGCGACGTCATCCACTACCAGGACGGCAACGCCCTCCCCGACGCCAGGACCGAGTTCGTCGTCACCATGATGTGCGCGCCGGGCAGGCCCATGCTCGAACTGGTCGAGGAGGACGAGCTCAGGTCCCGCGCCCACCTGCGCGCCCCGCGGCCTGCCGGCTGACCCGTCTCGGGCGCCCGCACCGTCCGCAGTTCTCCACCCGGCCCGGGCCCGCTACGAGGTGCGGAACAGCCGCGTGGGCACCGCCGCCGCCAGCGCCCCGTACCCGGTCGGGTTGAGGTGCAACCAGTCCCCCACCTGGAGGTCTGCACGCAGGCGGCTCGGATCGGCCGGGTCCCGTACCACCCGGTCGAAGTCGATCACCGCGTCGAAGTGCCCCGGCCCCCGGATCCAGGCGTTGACGCGCTGCCGGGCCGCCTCCCGCACCCCGGCGCCGTCGTCGTAGGCGTTGCCGCCGAAGGGCAGCAGGGTGGCGCCGTAGACGCGGATGCCCTGGGCATGGGCGCGGACGACGATCTGCCGGTAGGCGGCGATCAGGTCGTCGGCGACGGCCTGCTGGGCCTGCGGGGTTGCGGCGGCGGTGCCGATGTCGTTGACGCCCTCGAAGACGATCAGCCAGGAGACCCCGCTGCGGGCGAGGACGTCGCGGTCGAGCCGGGCCAGGACGTTGGGGCCGAGGCCGTCGTCGAGGACCCGGTTGCCGCCGGCCGCCTGGTTGAGGACGGCGATGTCCGAGGTGGCGGCCCGGGACTGCAGGCGGTCGAAGAACTGGTCGGGCCAGCGGTCGTTGCCGTTGGTCGTGGACCCCCGGCCGTCGGTGAGGGAGTCACCGAGGACGGCCACGGCCCGGGTCGCGGCGGGTGCGAGGACCTCGACGTCGCTGAGGAGGTACCAGTGGTCGACCGCGGTCGCACCGGTCAGATCCGGGTCCTGCGTGTGGTCGCCGCCGACGAGGTACGACGTGGTGCGCGATCCCGGGTGCGAGGTGAGCGCCAGATCGGGCTGGCCCTGCGCGGTGTACGCCGTGACCGTGAGATCGGACCCCGCCGCCAGGTCGAAGTCGACGGGATCGGAGACGACCTGGGCCCCGACGGGTACGACGGTCGCGGCCCGCCCGGAGAACGTCACCCGGTGCAGGCTGCCGGGAACGATCGCGGCGGCCCCCGCCCTGCCGCCCGCCGGAAGCGCCACGGTCACCGAGGTGAGCGGGAGCGCGGTGTCGCCGTAGGCGTTGGAGAAGCGCAACCGGAGCCGGTGGGCGCCGACAGTCACCCGCACGGTCTGGCGCAGGGTGGTGTCGGCCAGGACCGACCTCTCCCCCGTGTAGGGCGCGGGCGGCAGATTGCCGGGCTCGGTGAGCTGGGGCATCCCGGTCCAGGTGTTCACCCAGTGGCCGCCCTGGCGGGCGGCCGAGGCGACCCGGCCGGGACCACGGACCAGCGCGGTGACGGCCGTGGCGGTCACCACCAGGGCCATGACGAGGACACAGGCGCTGAGGACCGTGGCGAGCGGCGCTCTGCCGGACTGCGGGACGGGCCCAGAGGCGGAGCCGGGTGCGGGTACGGACCTGGAGCCGGGCGTGGGAGGCACGTCGTTGTCCCTTTCTGATCGCGGCTCGGTGCGGCGTCGTGCGGGGAACTCCCGGCATGGTGACATGCACACAACCATCCATGGAAGCGCTCCCACGCCACTTCGCGGAATCGCCGGGGCAACCGGAACGAATGCTGCGCGAAGCGTTGACCAGAAAGCGCTTTCCCCCTACGTTCCGTTCAACACCCTGACCGGCACCTACCAATGGCCCCTCATTCGTCCAGGTGCCACCACATGGCGTTCCGCACCGTGAACACACGTCACCCATCTGCACGACCGACGGAACGCCGCCACAGGACCCCCCACTCGAGAGAAGGCATACGGGACATGACTTCACGAGCACGGAGCAGTGTGCGCGCACTGCTGGGCGGGACGGCCGCCCTGGGACTCTCACTTGGCATGCTCATGCTCACCGAAACCTCGGCGGAGGCCGCCACCTGGCCGACCGCCAGCGGCAGCCAGGCCGTCAGCGCGACGATCAAGCTGTCGGGTACGAAGGACTACGGGATGCTGCGCCTGTACGGCAGCGGCGACCTGGGCAGCGGCGGACAGAGCGAGGACCAGGATCCGATCCTCGATCTGGCGGCCGGCACCGTCCTGAAGAACGTCATCATCGGTGCGCCCGCCGCGGACGGCATCCACTGCGAGGGCAGTTGCACCCTGCAGAACGTGTGGTGGGAGGACGTCGGCGAGGACGCGGCGACCTTCCGCGGCTCCTCGTCGTCCAACGTGTACACCGTCTCCGGCGGCGGCGCGAAGGAAGCCAGCGACAAGGTGTTCCAGTTCAACGGCGCCGGGACACTGAACGTGTCCAACTTCGCGGTACAGAACTTCGGCAAGCTGGTCCGCTCGTGCGGCAACTGCTCCACGCAGTACAAGCGCACCATCAACCTCAACACCATCGAGGCGACGTACAAGGGCAGCGCGCTGGTCGGAATCAACACCAACTACGGCGACAGCGCGACGCTGAAGAACATCACGATCGTCGGGGACAGCAGCAAGAAGATCGTGCCCTGCCAGAAGTACATCGGCAACAACACCGGCGCGGAACCACCGACCAACGGGGGCGGACCGGACGGGACGTACTGCAAGTACGCGAGCTCGGACATCACTTACAAGTGAGCCGGGGCGGTGGGGCCGCCGCCTCCCACCGGGCGACGGCGGCCCCACCGGCACCCTCGGGGACGGCGGCGGTCACTCGATCCCGAGGGGCCCGATGCCCAGGTCCTCGCGCATGAGGCGACGCATCCGCGCCATGGCCGCACGCCGTACCCCCACGAGGCTCGCCTCCTCGGCGGAGCCCACCGCCACGCCCCGGGCGTAGGCGTCGCGTATCGCGCGTACGCCGTGGAACGCCTCGTTCCCCGCCGCGACGACCTGTGGCATGCCCACGAGCCAGAGGCGTTCGCTCGCCGTGTAGAGGCCGGAGCCACGGACCGCCTCCCGCACGGCCGCGTCACGCACCGAATCCGACATGTGATCCCCCAGGGCGACGGCCCGCATCTCTTCGCCTGCCGCCTTGAGGGCGGAGGCGAACTCCGTGTACACCTCGCGCCGTACTTCCAACGCATGCCTGAGCTCCTCGCGCCGCCACCGGTTGCGATCGGCGATCAGAGTGGCCGCGATGCCGATCACAGCACCGGTCAGCGTGGAGAGAAGCGACATCCAGTCCATGTGCGGCAGCTTGTCCCAACCGGCGCACCGCCACCAGTGGCTCTCGCGGCGGAGGCGATCCCGTCGACCGCTTCTTCCTGCGGATCTCCGGCGACCGGGCCAGGTCGAGATACCGAGCGGGCGGCTCGGGCGCGCCCGATCAGGCCCGGGTCACCGGTGCCTGCAGCTCCGTCACCCAGTCGTCACGGTTCTCCGGGCACTCCAGATTGACCTCGCGGGGGTATCCGTTCGACCGGTAGCCGTTGGCATCGGTCCAGCGGGCCAGGGTCTGGGCGGTGGGCAGCACGGTGTCCATCGAACCGCGGTGCACGATGGTCGCCGCCTGCTCCAGGGACGGCAGGTCCAGGACGCGGAAGGCGCCGTCCTGGAGAGGCGCGGAGACCTGCACGGCGGCGTGGACGCTGATCCTGCCGCCGCCCTCCGGAGCGTCCTCGTAGTACGCGACACCGGGACCCGTGGCGGCGATCCCCGCCGTTTCCAGGTGCCGGAACAGTTCGTCGTAGAGCGGCCCGATGACCGGGCCGATGTCCTCGGGCCCGTAGCTCGCGGCGGTCGCGGTCAGTTCCGCCACCCGGACCGTGGGGACGCTCTTGACGACAACGTCGTTCGTGGGCATGTGGCCCTCGCTCTCGATCGCTCGGAGCCTCGCCTCGACCTGGACCAGCCGTGCTCCCGCGGCGGCCACGGCGGTCTCCAGTTCTGCCCGCCGCAGCCGCAGCATGCCGCGCAGTTCCTCGGCGCCGACCTTCTCGTCCACGATGTCCAGGACCTGCTGAAGGGTGAATCCGAGGTCCTTGAGCGCGATGATCCGGTTGAGGCGGGCGAGTTGGGCAGCGGTGTAGTAGCGGTAGCCGCTGGCGGGGTCGACGTGGGCCGGGCGCAGCAGGCCGGTCGCGTCGTAGTGACGCAGCATCCGGACCGAGACGCGGCCGTGCCGGGCGAAGTCTCCGATGGTGAACATGATGTCTCCGAGCTGACCGCCTGACACGGTGTGAGGGTCAAGAAGCTACTCGGCGGCGGAGGAACACCGAGAGCGTGGGCCGTCACCGGCGCAGTGGGCACAGCTACCGGCCGTCCCCGTCAGGCGAGTCCCCAAGTGAGTGGTCAGGTCCCGTGAGTGGGTGATCAGGTCCCGTCGTCGTGCGCCCCTCGGCGCAGAAGCCGTCGCGCCACCGTGTGCGTTCCGGCCGTGGCCGCCGCCGCCAGCGCGAGCCCCTGCAGCAGTTCGCGTGGACGTGCGGGTCGTAGGACACCGGCTCGCCGCAGTCGGCCGCGAGCCCACAGGGCGAAGGGGATGACCACCAACGGTGAAGTGACCGCACCGGGCGTGTATCCACGGACGGTGGCGGCCTGGGCCAGATGCACCAGCGCGTGCAGCCCGAACCCGTTGAGAGCCCCTTGGTAGAAGCCTGAGCGTCCACCCGTGCGGTGCCCGTCGGCCGCAGCGCCGGCCACCACCACGGCCATCCCGGCGACGGCCGTGGCGAACTCCCGCCCGTCCACGGACTCCAGCCGCAGCCACACTCGTTCCGGCACCCAAGGTCACCCCGACCCCGACCCCTGCACCGCCATCGCCCACCCCGTGTCCACTCATGAACAAGAAGTCTGGCAGCACGCAAAAGGATTTGAGCGAGGCCGCGACCCGCTGTTAGCTTCGTGGTGGACCGTGAAGTCGTCGTATGGAGGTGAGCCCCGTGAACGCTGTTACCCGTGGGTGCTCCCTCAACCCGTCACGGTCCGGCGGCTGACGTTCGGTGTCGCCAGGAGCGCCTGAGATCGAGGCACTCCTGGAGGGAGACTCCGATGGACACGAAGCCTTTCACATCCGGCCTGAGCGAGAACGCGGTACTGGTCACGCGCGTCGCGGACAGGCAATGGCATGCGCTGGACGACGACCTGGTGGTCGGCCGCGGGCATGCGCAACACCGGCCGGACGGACGCCTGTTCGTCAGTATCGACGCCTGGCACGACGCCGCCTTCGACCGGCTCGCCGAGGCGATGCTGGCGGAGCTGCCGGCGCCGCTGTACACGCTGGTCGACGAGGCCGACGCCGAGCTGACGGCCGGCTGGCGGCGGGCCGGTTTCACGGTCCGGCGCCGCGAGTGGGAGTACGTCGTGCCGACCGACCCGCGGGTCACCGGGCTCGAAGAAGTCCTGCCGCCCGCGGGCGTGACGATCGTGCCCGCCGGCCAGGCGGACGAGAGTCTGCTGCGGGCTGTGGACCGCGCGATCCGTGACGAGGTCGAGGCGACCGTCGGGTGGCATTCGATGCCCGCGGAGGTGATTCCCTGCCGCGAGGGCGACACCGTCGTCGACCCGTCGAAGTACGCGGTGGCGGCGGCACCCGACCACTACCTGGGGCTGATCCGGGTGGTGACGGTGAAACGGCCGCGCATCGGGCTGCTCGCGGTCCGGGCCGGCGAACAGCGCCGCGGCATCGCACGGGCGCTGCTGGCCCACGCGCTGGGGACGCTGCACCGCTCCGGGTGCACCACGGCCTGGACCGAGGTCCAGGAGTCCAACCAGGCGGCCTCGGCGCTGTTCGAGGGCATCGGCGCCCGGCCGACGAGCAGCAACCTGGAGCTGGTTCGATGACGAGGAACAAGAACGTCATCGAAGTCGAGGGCAAGGTCGTCGAGTGCCTGCGCAGCGCCATGTTCACCGTGGAGCTCGAGAACGGCCACCAGGTGCTCGCGCACATCAGCGGGAAGATCCGCAAGAACTACATCAGGATCATGCTGGAGGACCGGGTGCTGGTGGAGCTCCCGCCGTACGACCTGACACGCGGCAGGATCGTGTTCCGGTACCGGAACTAGCGGCGGCCGGCACCTCGCGCGGTAGCTGAACCCGGGGCCGGACAGGGCCGGGTGGCCGGGTTTCCGGCCACCCGGCTCGGGTCAGCAGTCCGACACCGGTAGCCGACGTCGACGGTGTCGAGTGCGATCACGTCGGCGTGCCGGTGGTGCCGGCGCCCGGTCGCGAGGTCGGCGATGCCGGCTACGAGGTCGCTCCAGTGATGGACGGGCCATGCCCTTCAGTAAGCGAAGAGGCCGGCAGGCCGGTGCCCGTTCCGCGCAGAGCCTCGCCGGGTCACACCTCCACGAGGCCGAGCTGGCGCAGCATGCCGAGTTCGTCGCTGCTTCCCCAGCGTTCGACGAGTTTGCCGTCGCTGTCGAAGCGGCTGATCTGCATGCCTCGGTAGCTCACCTTCCTGCCGGTCGCCGGTCGCCCCCTCAGCGGTCCCAGGTGCGTCCCGGAGATGACATAGGCGAACGCCAACTCGTCGTCGGTGGCGACCAGGTGCTCCACCTGGAGGTCCAGGTCGGGAAAGGCTGTTCGCAACTCGCCGAACATGGTCTTGTACCCGCCGGGCCCGG
Organism: Streptomyces sp. NPDC047061; assembly: GCF_040643955.1. Taxonomy (NCBI): domain Bacteria; kingdom Bacillati; phylum Actinomycetota; class Actinomycetes; order Kitasatosporales; family Streptomycetaceae; genus Streptomyces; species Streptomyces sp. NPDC047061. The sequence goes on along the minus strand of NZ_JBEYVI010000001.1, from coordinate 395,858 downwards.
ACGTCTGCCCCGGCGCGGGATCATGGTCCGTCGAGTTGGTCGCGACGATCTCGTCCAGGGCATCGAGGTCGCCGGCGACGACGGCCTCTCCGAAAGCGGTCTGTGCGGCGATGTTCGTCTGCTGAGCCATGCGCAACTCCCGGAGCTTCCGGGCCCCTGGCCTGTCCGTAGGCCGCGAAGCCCACTCACACGGTATTTCGACCGTACACCGGTCACACATCACCGGCATGTCTGCGCGGCGGCCCTTCGGCGCAGGTCTTCGGTGCAGGTCTTCGGTGCAAATCTTCGGCGCAGGTCTTCGTGGCGCGGCGCCGGACGTCGTCGGCCGACTGCGCGGGCGCCGTAGGGCGTATCCCGTGTCCCGGCCGGGTCAGTCGGGATACGGGATACCCGCGGGGTCGCCCATCTCCGCCCGGTAGCCGGCGTACGCGGCGCGCAGTTCGTCGCCCGGCCAGTCGGTGGGCAGGAGTTCCGGGGGCAGGACCGGGTCGGTCAGCAGGTGGCGTACCGCTGCCGCGAAGACCGTGAAGAGGTCGGCGGGGAGGCGGGATGCGGCCGCCCGGGTCAGCAGGGCACGGGCGGTGGCTGACCAGGTGGCCAGCGGCCAGAGGGCGGCGGCCAGTTCGGGCGCGGGACGGTCGGGGCGGGCCGTGTAGGACTGGGCGGTGTCCGCCAGGTCCGCGGGGAGCGGCCGCGCGAGGTTCGCCGGGCGGAGCCAGACGCCCTCGCGGAGTTCGGCCAGGCGGAGGGAGGTCAGGCGGGTACGCAGGTCGGCTCGTGCGGCGGGGCCGCGGCCCGTGGCCGTGACGACCACCATCTCCCAGTCGCCCCGCCACGCGCGCGTGCGGGGCCGTACCGCCTCGTCCTGGCGGTGCTGGCGGGCCAGCAGCCGGTCGCTGAGGCCGTAGACGGCATCGTCGGTGCGGCGCAGGTCACCGGCCGCCGTCATGCGGCTGAGCGCGGCCCGGAGCGTGGAGCCGCCGACGCCGAAGGGCTCGACGAACCGGATCAGGTCCTTCACCGGCAGCTCCGGCGGATGCGTGCCCAGCAGCAGGCTCAGCACGACCGACCGGGCGGACAGGGGTCGCAGGTCGACGTCGGCGGGCTCGGCGGACACGTCGTTCATGCGCATGGTCACGTACTGTACGTGCGGCGCGATATTGCAGTATTGCTACGGTCGCGGAAATACTGCAACACTGGAGCCATGGACTCGACCGTCGCGCCTCCGCAGCCGCAGTACGCCACTCATGACGTCACCAACCAGCCGCCGCCGCTCGCCCCGTACGACGCCTCCGACGACCCGGCCCTGATCGAGGCGCTGCGCCGGGAGGGGGCGGAGTGGGCCGAGGAGGGGATCCGGCGGCTCGGCGTGCGGGCCGGGAGCGCTGAGGCGCAGGAGTGGGGTGAGCTGGCCAACCGGCACGAGCCGGAGCTGCGCACCCACGACCGGTACGGCAACCGGGTCGACGAGGTCGACTTCCACCCCAGCTGGCACCACCTGATGCGGGTGGCGGTGGAGGAGGGGCTGGCCGGGACCGCCTGGGCGGACGACCGGGCGGGGGCACACGTCGCGCGGACGGCGGGCGGACTGGTGTGGGGGCACACCGAGTCCGGACACGGCTGTCCCACGTCGATGACGTACGCGGCCGTCCCGGCGCTGCGCGCCCAGCCCGAGCTGGCCAAGGTGTACGAACCGCTGCTGACCAGCCGCGCGTACGAGCCGGGGCTGCGCGTGCCGACCGAGAAGCCGGGGCTGCTCGCGGGGATGGGCATGACCGAGAAGCAGGGCGGTTCGGACGTACGGACGAACACGACGGCGGCCACGCCCACCGCCGAGCCGGGCGTCTACACCCTGCGCGGGCACAAGTGGTTCACCTCGGCTCCGATGTGCGACGTCTTCCTGGTGCTGGCCCAGGCGCCGGGCGGCCTGTCCTGCTTCCTGGTGCCGCGCGTGCTGCCCGACGGCAGCCGCAACGCGTTCCGCATCCAGCGCCTGAAGGACAAGCTCGGCAACCGCTCCAACGCGTCCTCCGAACCGGAGTTCGACGGAACGGTGGCCTGGCTGGTCGGGCCCGAGGGGCGCGGCGTGAAGACCATCATCGAGATGGTCAACTGCACCCGGCTGGACTGCGTGATGAACTCGGCGACCCTGATGCGCAAGACGCTCGTGGAGGCGGGCCACCATGTGCGGCACCGCAGCGCGTTCGGTGCCCGGCTCGTCGACCAGCCGCTGATGCGCAACGTGCTGGCCGACCTGGCCCTGGAGTCGGAGGCCGCGACCACGCTCACCCTGCGGCTTGCGGGGGCGGCGGACCGCGCGGTGCGCGGGGACGAGCAGGAGCGGGCCTTCCGGCGGATCGCCACCGCCGTCGGCAAGTACTGGGTCACCAAGCGCGGTCCGGCCTTCACCGCGGAGGCCCTGGAGTGCCTGGGCGGCAACGGATACGTCGAGGACTCGGGCATGCCCCGGCACTACCGCGAGGCCCCGCTGCTGTCGATCTGGGAGGGCTCGGGGAACGTCAACGCGCTCGACGTGCTGCGGGCGCTGTCCCGCGAACCCGGCGCCGCCGACGCCCTGTTCGGCGAACTCGCGCACGCGCGCGGGGCGGACACCCGGCTGGACGCCGCCGTGACCCGGCTGAAGACCGAATTGGCCGAGACCGACCAGGTGGGGGCGCGCCGGCTGGTCGAGCGGATGGCGCTGGCGCTGCAGGCCTCGCTGCTGGTGCGGTACGCCCCGGCCGCCGTGGCGGACGCCTTCTGCGCGACCCGGCTCGGCGGCGACTGGGGGCACGCGTTCGGCACCCTGCCCGCCGGCGCCGGGTTCGACGCGATCCTGGAGCGGGCCCTGCCTGGCCGGAACTGACCCCTGCACGGCGGGTCTTCGGCCGGTGACCGCCGCCGGATCGCACACAGTCGTCGTCCGATTCCGCATCGTTGTCAGTGCTGTGGTGCAGACTCCGGATCAGGTGGTACTCGCCTGGGGAGGACAACGTGTTCACGGGGATCGACGAGGTCGACTGGGCGTCGCTGCGGCACGCGTACGGCAGCGCTGCGGACGTGCCCGGTCTGCTGCGCGGGCTGGCCTCGGCGGACGCGGCCGAACGGGAGGCCGCGCTCGAGGGGATGTACGGCTCGGTGCACCACCAGGGGAACGTGTACGACTCGACGCTCGCCTGCGTCTCGTTCCTCTTCGCCATCGCCTCCCGTACGGAGGTGCAGGACCGGGGCGCCATAGTGGAGCTGCTGGTCAGCATCGGCTCGGAGAGCGCCGGTGCACGGGCCCGGGCCGCCGTCCGCGCCGGCGCCGGGGCGTTCGTGCCACTGGCCGACGACCCGTGCCCCGCGGTACGCCGGGCGGCGGCCGGGGCGCTGGTCCGGTTCCTCGACGAACCGGACCTGGTGCTGCCGCTGTTACGGCGCCGGATGGCGGTCGAGCGTGACGAGCAGGTGCTGCTCGCCCTCACCGAGGCCCTCGGGCTGTTCGTACGGCGCTGTCCTGCCCACGCGGCCGCGGCCGTGGACCTGCTGGCCGCGCAGAGCGGGCCGCCGTACGCCCCGGGGGCGCGGCTGGCCGCTCTCGGGCAGCTGGGCCTCGGCGCGCCGGAGCGGCTGCCCGCCGACCTGGTGCCGACCGCGGTCCGGCTGCTCAGGGAGCGGTCCGAGCGGCGGACGGCCGGACCGGACCGGGTGGACGCGGACTCCCTGGTCGGCCGGATACGGCGACTGCGGCCGTCCGACGAGGAGGGTTCCTACCTGCTGCGCACCCTGCACCGGGCGCTGGACGACCGGGTGGCGGACCGGATCGCCCTGCTCGTCGGCCAGTTGAGCAGCCCGGACCCGATGGACCGGTGCAACGCGGTGTGGATGTCGGCCGGACTGTTCCGGGAGTGGCGGGCGGACTTCTCGGCGCCCGTCGCGCTGATCGGCAGGCAACTGGGCCGCGAGCAGGACCAGTTGCGGGACGCGGCCGTCTCGGTGCTCACGGAGTTGTTCGGGCTCGCCGCGCCCGCCGCGGACGAGCTGCACGCGCTGGTGACCGTGCGGCCCGACCTGTGGGTGCACACCTGGGAGCGCGGCAGACCCTCGTTGGGCGGTCCGCTCAAGGCGCTGGCCAGAAGCGGCGATCCGCGTGCGGTGCCGGCCCTGGCCCAGTTGCTGGCGAGACCGGTGGTGCCCGGCGGGCTGGGCTTCGAGATCGTGCACCTGGGCCCGGCGGCCGCCCCGCTCGCGCCCGCGCTGCGGCACCGGCTCGGCCAGGTCGACCTGGGCTCGCCCGAGGCCGCCGAGTCGGCCGCTCCGCTGCTGGCGGCCGTCACCGCCCTCAGGGACCCGGCGGCGGTGCCGGAGGTACTGCGGCTGCTGCGCGGGGCACCGGACGGGCTGGGGGCCCGGGAGGCCCTCGTGGGGCAGGCGGTACGGGCGCTCGACGCCCTGGGCGCGGCGGCCCGGGCGGCGGCGCCGGTCCTGCGGGGGCTCCTGGACACCCGGCACGCGGCCGTGGCGGCGGGGGCCCTGTGGTCGGCGGAGGGGGACGTGGACGCCGTACTGCCCGTGCTGCTGCGGGAGCTGACGCACGGTCGTGGCCGCAGCGCGCGGACGGCGGCCGGGCAGCTGGGGCGGCTGGGGGCGGGCGCACGCGACGCGCTGCCCGCGCTGCGCCGGCTGGCCGGGTCCGACAGGGTGTGGGAACGCACGGCGGCCGCCGAGGCGTGGTGGCGGATCGACGGGGATCCGGAACCCGTACTGCCGGTGTTCCGGACCGCCTGGTCGGAGAATCCGTACACGCGGGACGCGATCGCCGAGTGCCTGGCCGGCATGGGCCCGGCGGGCGCGCCGCTGCATGACCTGGTGACGGCCGAACTCACCGGCGTCCGGCGGCACATGGCACGGCCGGGCGGGTACGGCAGCCACGACATCGCCCAGGACGAGCGGCTGCTCGCCAACTGCCGCAGGGTGCTGGCGGGTCGGTGACCAGCAGCCGGGCCGCAGGATGCCGGCGAGCCGGTGACCAGTGACCGGGCCGCGGGCGCGGCCGGGTCGGCGACCGGATGCCGGGCGCGGCCGGGTCAGGGGCGGTCCGCCGGGCCGCCGGGTGCGGGTGTCAGCCGGTCATCCGGCCCCACTGCGGTCCGAGCCGTGCCCATTCCGCGTCCCAGCGGTCCATCCGGCGCCGCTCCAGCCGGCCGCGCACGGCGAGGCCGAGGACGAACGGGACGGCGGCCGCGCTCAGCCCGACCAGGCCGCCGATCAGCGCGGAGCGGAAGTGGGCCTCCGCGGCGCCGGCCGGCCGGGTGACGAGGTTCCCCCGGGGGTCCGTCCACACGGTGACCGGGGTGCCGGCCTTGCTGCCGGCCGGGACCCGCGCCTGGCCGGTGTGCGCGGAGCCGTCGGCGACGGTCCACCCCACTCTCGCCCAGACCCGTTCCCCGGCGGAGGTGTCGGACTCCGGTGCCGCCGTTCCGGGGGCCCTCTCCATGACATGGGCGACGACCGGGTGCCATTCGACGCGTTCGCGGGCCAGGCCGTCCTCGAGCGACCGGGCCGACGCGAGCCCGGCGAGCACCCCGGCGAGCAGGGTGAGCAGCCAGGCGCCGAGCAGCACCCAGGCCTCCATCGTGTCGGCGCGGCGCTTCAGCGGGTTGCGCCGCCAGCGCCACAGCCAGACCTTCGGACCACGGAACGCCTTCAAAGGCATCCTCCTCACGCGCGCACGGACAGCCCGGACCGCCCTCCCATACGGGAGCGGCCGCCCCGTTGCTCACGGCGAACTCCGAGTCGACGGTCGCACGACCGGCCCCGCTCGCGCAGGCGTCCTCCGGGACACGTTCCGCCGACTTGTTCGACCGGCCGACACGACGTCTCCGACCTGCGACGCCGTGATCCCGGGGGTGACTGTCAGTGGCGGGGTGCAGACTGGCCGGTGTTTGAAAACAGGCGGTGACAAAGGCGTCATGGAGGTGGTCGGCATGACCGAGGTACTGCTCGCCGTGGGGACCCGCAAGGGTCTGTTCCTCGGGAGGCGGCGAGGCGGCGGCTGGGAGTTCGACGAGAGTCCCTGCTTCAACGCGCAGGCGATCTACTCGGTGGCCATCGACACCCGGGGCGAGCGGCCGCGGCTCCTGGCGGGCGGCGACAGCGCGCACTGGGGTCCTTCGGTGTTCCACTCCGACGACCTGGGTCGCACCTGGACCGAACCGGCCCGGCCCGCCGTGCGGTTCCCCAAGGACACCGGCGCCTCGCTGGAGCGGGTGTGGCAGCTGCACCCGGCCGCCGCCGAGCCGGACGTCGTCTACGCGGGCACCGAGCCGGCCGCGCTGTACCGGTCGGAGGACCGCGGGGAGAGCTTCGATCTGGTCCGGCCGCTGTGGGAGCACCCGACGCGCGACAGGTGGGTGCCGGGCGGCGGCGGCGAGGGCCTGCACACCGTCGTCACCGACCGGCGCGACCCCAAGGCGGTGACGGTCGCCGTCTCGACCGCCGGTGTCTTCCGCACCGGCGACGGCGGCGCCAGCTGGACACCGTCCAACTCCGGTGTCTCCGCGGTGTTCCTGCCGGACCCCGACCCGGAGTTCGGCCAGTGCGTGCACAAGATCGCCCAGGACGCGGTCAGTCCGGACCGGCTGTATCTGCAGAACCACTGGGGGGTGTACCGGAGCGACGACGCGGGGGCGCACTGGACCGACATCGGCGAGGGGCTGCCGTCCACGTTCGGTTTCGCGGCGGCCGCCCATCCGCACCGCGCCAGGACGGCCTACGTCTTCCCGATCAACGCGGACGCGGACCGGGTGCCCGCCCAGCACCGCTGCCGGGTCTTCCGCACGGCCGACGGGGGCCGGACCTGGGATCCGCTGTCGGCGGGGCTGCCGCCGGAGGACCACTACGGCACGGTGCTGCGCGACGCGCTCTGCACCGACGACGGGGATCCGGCCGGGGTGTACTTCGGCAACCGCAACGGCGAGGTGTTCGCCTCGGCCGACGACGGCGACAGCTGGCGCCAGTTGGCCGCCCATCTGCCGGACGTGCTGTGCGTGCGGGCGGCGGTCGTCGCCTGAGTCCGGGGCACTGGAAGGAGGGGGGTTTCTGTCATCCGTGTCGATGGTCAGGTCATCCCCGGTCGTCCCGTGACCTCGGCTTGATCACCGACCCGTGTACGGCAGTAGGGTGACGCCGTGGCACCACGACCCTTGCATGAAATCGTCGAACCGGGCTGGGCTGAGGCCCTGGAACCAGTCGCCGGGAGGATCGCCGCGATGGGCGACTTCCTGCGCGCGGAGATCGCCGCGGGGCGCACCTACCTCCCGGCGGGCCCGAACGTCCTGCGGGCCTTCCAACAGCCCTTCGACGACGTCCGCGTCCTGATCGTCGGCCAGGATCCGTACCCCACCCCGGGGCACGCGGTGGGGCTGTCGTTCTCGGTCGCGCCCGAGGTACGCCCGCTGCCGGGCAGCCTGATCAACATCTACCGGGAGCTCAACACCGACCTGGGCCTGCCCCAGCCGTCCAACGGCGACCTCACCCCCTGGACCCGGCAGGGCGTCCTGCTGCTCAACAGGGCGCTCACCACGGCCCCGCGCAGCCCGGCCGCGCACCGGGGCAAGGGCTGGGAGGAGGTCACCGAGCAGGCGATACGGACGCTGGCCGGCCGCGGCAAGCCGCTGGTGTCCATCCTGTGGGGCCGCGACGCCCGCAATCTGCGCCCCCTGCTCGGCCAGTTGCCTGCGGTGGAGTCCGCGCATCCCTCGCCCATGTCGGCGGACCGCGGCTTCTTCGGCTCCCGCCCGTTCAGCCGCGCCAACGACCTGCTGGTCCAGCAGGGGGGACAGCCGGTGGACTGGCGCCTGCCGTGACCGACGGGGGCGGCGCATCCCGGGACACGGAATTCGCCGCCGGGTGCGGCGCGGAGCCCGGCACGGGATACCTCGCCGTCGACTCCGGGGGCTCCGGGTTACGGGCGGTCGTCGGCGTGCCAGGACGTGAGCCGTCGGCGCCCCTGGTCTCCCGGGAACCGGTGCGGACGGGGGCCCGGGGCATCGACCCCGGGCATCTGCTGGAGCAACTCCTGCCCATGGCACGGGCGTCGGCCGACTCCTACGGGCTGGAGCGGGTGACGACGGCCGTCGTCGGCGCCGCCGGGCTGGCCAGTCTCGGCGACGCGCTGCGGGCCGAGCTGCCGGGTGCGCTGACCCGCGAGCTCGGTGTGCGCACGGTCGTACTGGCCGCCGACGCCGTGACCGCGTACGTCGGCGCCCTGGGGCCGCGCACGGGAGCGGTGGTCGCCGCCGGGACCGGGCTGATCGCGATCGGCACCGATCTCACCGGATGGCGGCGGGCGGACGGCTGGGGGCACCTGCTGGGCGACTGCGGCAGTGGCGCCTGGATCGGCCGGGCCGGCCTGGAGGCGGCGCTGCGCGCCCTCGACGGGCGGGACGGCGGCTCGGCGGCGCTGCGGGCCCGCGCCGAGGAGCGGTTCGGGGCGCTGCCCGGGCTGCCCGGGCAGCTCTATCCGCGCGCCGACCGGCCCGCCGTACTGGCCTCCTTCGCCCCGCACGTCGCGGAGTGCGCCATTGCGGGCGACCCGGTCGCGGCGGCGGTCCTGCGTGCCGCAGCCCGGCACATGGCCGAGTCGGCCGCCGCCGTCTGCCCCACGGCCGGTGAGCCCCGGGTCGCCCTCACCGGCGGCCTGGTCGAGCTGGGGGACCCGCTTCTCGTACCGCTGGCCGAGGAGTTGGCGCGGTCGCTTCCGCGGGCGCGGCAGGTGCCGGCGGCGGGCGATCCGCTGCACGGAGCGGTACGCGTGGCGAGTGACCTGGTCAGCGGGCGGCTCACTCTGCCGGGTGATGAGATGTTGTTCTCCGTGGTGCGCACAAAAAGGGATTGATCCCACCGGGACACGAAGTGTCCGACAGGTGAAGGGATCACCTCCGAATCATGCGTAACTCATCAGACAAAACCGGACGGATACCGCTCACCTGCACCCTCCCCGAACAAGGGAGCCCAGATAGCCAGTAACATGCGGCGCCATGAGCTCCCCCACTGGGCCCGCCGGCCTGCCAGTACGAATGCCGCGCCCCCGCCAGCCCGGACGGCACCGCCGCCCCGAGCCGCTGGTGGCTCCCGAGGACGCGCCCGCGCTCGTCCTCGCGGTGCCGGGTACGCCCAGCGCGGCCACGCGCGGCCTCGCCGAAGAGGTCGTGAGCATCGCCCGTTCCGAGCTGCCCGGCCTGGACGCCCGCATCGGGTACCTGGACGGGGACGACGCGGAGTTCCCCACCCTCCAGTCCGTGCTCGCCCGTGCCGCCGAGGAGCGCACCGCCCGTTACGAGCAGGCCGTCGCCGCCGGTGTCGAGGGCGTCAAGGCCCCCGACGGCCCGGTCGCGGTCGTCGTACCGCTGCTGGCCGGTCCGGACAGCGCGCTGCTGCGCCAGGTCCGCCAGGCGGTCATGGAGAGCCGGGTCGCCGCCGACCTGACCGACGTCCTCGGCCCGCACCCGCTGCTCGCCGAGGCGCTGCACGTGCGGCTCTCCGAGGCGGGTCTGGCCCGCGCCGACCGGGCCAGGCTGTTCACCGTGGCGACGGCCGCGGACGGCATCATCCTCGCGTCCGTGGGCGGCGACGAGGCCGTGCAGGCCGCCGGGATCACCGGCATGCTGCTCGCCGCGCGCCTGGCCGTGCCGGTGATGGCCGCCGCGCTGGACGAGGAGGGTTCGATCGCCTCCGTCGCGGAGCAGCTGCGGGGTTCGGGCTCGCAGCAGCTGGCGCTGGCGCCGTACCTGATAGGGCCGGAGATCGACGCGGCGCTGGTGGCCGCGGCGGCGGCGGAGGCCGGTTGCGCCACCGCCGACCCGCTGGGGCCGTACCCGGCGATCGGGAAGCTGGCGCTGGCCAAGTACACGACGGCGCTGGGGATCGCTCCGCAGCAGCCGCAGGGTGCGCCCGTGCGGTGACGCGCTTCGCGCATCGGCCGACGTGAGTCAAGGGCCCGTTCCTCGCGGGGAGCGGGTCCCATTGTGTCGGGGAGGCTGTGGTCCGTGCCCGGCCGCCGGCCGGTGGGGGCTGATCGCGCAGTTCCCCGCGCCCCTTACGGGGCGCTTCACCCGCCGCGGATCACCACAGCCCCGCGCCCCTGGCGGGGGCACTTCAGTCGAAGACGATGCAGGAAGGGGCCGGGATCTCCACCGTGCCGTCGTAGCGGGGCAGGCCCGTCCGCCGGTCGATCGTGAACCAGGTGATGTTGCCCGAGCGTTCGTTGGCGGCGTAGAGGAAGCCTTCCGACTCGGTGATCGCCCGGGGCCAGTGGCCGCCGCACGGGACCGTCGCCGTCAGGTGCAGCTGGTCCCCGTCGACCGCGAACGTGGTCAGGACGTCCTCGCCCCGGGTCGCCGTCCAGACGAAGCGGCCGTCGGGTGAGACGGCGATGCCCGACGGGTAGGCGTCGCCGGCCGGGGCGTCGGGCAGGACCGGGATCTCGGTCAGCGGCTTGAGGGTGCCGGTGCCGGCGTCCCAGCGGCAGACGGTCACGGTCGGGGTGAGTTCGTTGACGACGTAGGCGTACCGGCCACCGGGGTGGAAGGCCAGGTGCCGGGGGCCGGAGCCGGGGCGCAGGGCGAACTCCCGGTGGAGGGCGGGGACGCCGCCGTCCAGGGTGCAGACGCGGACCGAGTCGGTGCCCAGGTCGACGCTGACCGCCCAGCGGCCGCTGGGGTCGGGTTGCACCTGGTGGGCGTGCGGGCCGCGCTGGCGCCGCTCGTGCGGGCCCGAACCGGTGTGCCGGAGCTGTCCGGAGGGGGTGGGGGCGAGGGTGCCGTCGGGGCGGACGGGCACGGCGGTGACGCTGCCGGAGCCGTAGTTGGCGGTCAGGACATGACCGTCGAAGACGCTCAGGTGGGTGGGGCCGCTGGCGTCGACCGGGACCGGTGGCCCGGCGAGCCGCGGCTTGTCGTCGTGGACGTGGTACGCGGCCACCGCGCCGTCGGCGGTCTCGCTGACCGCGTACAGGGTGCGCCCGCCGGGTGCGAGGGCGAGATACGAGGGGTCGGGAACGCCGTCGACGCCCTCCAGGAGGGCCAGGGCTCCGCTGTCCGGACGGACCGCCGCCGTGACGACCCCGGGGCCGCCCGCGGCCGTGAACGACCCGATGAACGCCCTCCGCCGCCTGCCGCCGTCTGCCACCGCTGTCCCCTCTCGCCACGAACCCTACGAGCCCTACGAGCCGCCACGACCCGCTACGAGTCCGTACGAGGGAGTACGAGCCGTACGAGCCGGTCCGGGGCCGACGGTAGCAGCTTGCGGTCTAGACCAAGACGTGCGGGGCGGCGCGTCTCAGGCACCGACCAGGGGCGAGCCCGAGGGGGTGCGCAGCGGCTCGGCGAGTTCGGACAGGGCGCGCTCCAGGCCGTGCAGGTGGGCGAGGGCGGGTTCGGCGGGCGGCTCGGCGGGGGCGGTGATGTGCTCCGAGCCCCTGGTGAGCGCCTCGACGGCCGCCTCGACACGCCAGCAGGCGGCGGCCAGCCGGGCGTCGTGCGAGGCCTCCGGGTCGGCGGCGACCGTGACCAGGCCGCGGATCTCCCGGGCGCAGTCCTCCAGCAGGGCGAGGACGCGGCGGGCGCGGCGCTTGCGGCCGTGCATCGGGGTGAGCGGGTGCACGAGCGGGGCGACCGAGAGCCGTACCCGGCCGAGAAGCTGTTCCAGTTCGGCCACCCGGGGTGCCGGGTCGGCGGTGGCGGAGCCGGCGAGCCGGGCGGCGGCCTCGGCCGTGCAGGCGTGCACGCAGCCCAGGGCGCGCCGGATCCACGCGTCGGTGGTGAGGTGGGTGGTGACCGGCAGCACGAACAGCACGGCGAGTACGGCACCGAGGGCGCCCACCGCGGTCTCGGCCAGCCGCAGCCCCAGCAGGCCGGGGGTGAGGACGCCGAGGAGGCCGTAGAGCAGCCCGGCCAGGAAGGTCACCCAGAGCATCATTAATGCTTTGGTGCGGCGGTTCTCGCAGGTCAGGAGGCTGCCAACCGAGAGGGGGTCAGCAAAGAGTCAGCATCAGCATGTTGTGCGCCGATGGCAGGAGTCGTCGCCCCTGCGATCGCCGTTGAACGCCGGCGCGGCATCCGTGACGTAGCGAAGCCGTGGCGCATCTCGACGACCCCGTCCCCCCTGCTGACGGCTCGCCTCGCTGCGGTGACACACCGTCCGACAACCAGACCTGGGCTTTAAGCATCCTCGCCCGAGCCGACAGCTCGCATGGGCAGCATTCTGACCCGCACAAGCCTGTGTGCAGGCGACGGGTCCCGCATAGCACGCGATCCCCGGTTACGGAAATCGGGGATTCTCCGGACCATGACCACTGCCCGTGCACCAGCCCGATCGAGCTCAGCTCCTCCCCTTAAACCAAATTGACCACAATCCTGGAGAAACCAAGAATTGGCCACCAAGACCCTCACCCGCGGCATGGGCACCTTCTTCAAGGAATGCGAGCATCCCCCGAGCCGCTGGTCCAAGTGCCCTCACCCATACAAGATCAGGTACCGGGATGCCATAGGTCGGCAGCGCGAAGAGGCCGGCTACGCCACTCAGGACAAGGCCAAGGATCGACTCAACGAGATCTACCAGGCAAAGAAGGGGGCACTCAAGACTGGGAACACAGAAGCCCAGGAAATAGCCGAGATGCGGTTCGAGGACTACGCAGCTCGCTACATCTCGAATCGAAAGCGCGGCCTGGAGTCCAACACCATCGAGCACTACGAGCTTGGACTCAAGGCCCACATCAACCCGCATGTCGGGAGTCGCCGGGTCGGCACATTCACACCCGGAGTGATCGAGGACTGGCTCAACGGAATGGAGCTGAACAAAGTTGGCTTGGCCAGCCAGAAGAACGCATTCCTTGTCCTGAAACTCGTTATCGACGCGGCACGTCATCGCGGGGCAATCGCGCTGGACCCTTTCCTTGACATCGCCCGTCCGAACTACGTGCCAAATGAGGTGATCATTCCGACCTTCGAAGAGCTCAATGCCATTCGCGACGCAGCCGACGGCGACGATCTCCGTCTTGTCATTGAGCTCATGTCCGGATGCGGCCATCGCAACGGGGAGGCTTATGCCGCAAACATCAAGTCGATTGTGGCTGATGATGTCTATAGGATCAACGAGCAGATCCACAGCAATAAGGTACAGCCCGCACCACTGAAGCACCGCAAACGCGGAGAATTCCGCGAAGTACCGCTTCCAAGAAAGACGTGCGACTTTTTCTCGTATTTCACCGATACGTACGGTACCGACGAGAACGGATATCTTCTGGTCAAGGGAAATGGCTCGGGCAACCAGCACATGCAGCATTACTTCTACGGAAAACAGACCCTGCGGTGGCGATGGGACAGATGTCTCGAACGGGCGGATGTAGAGGGCAAGTACACGATGTACTCCCTCCGCCACTACTTCGCGTCGAACTGCCTTACCCATGGCATTCCCATCACTGATGTCGCCGAGTGGATGGGACACAAATCGATCGAGGTCACCTACCGGATCTACCGGCACCTGGTGCCGGGCTCCATCACGAGAGCTGCCAAGATCCTCAACGAGCGGCTATGAGCCGTCGGGCAGAGAGCGCCGGCCATAGGTCGACACTCTCCCTCCCATTCAGGAACGGACAAGTGGAGGGCGCTGAGACGACCCAAGCGGCATGGCCAGCTCCAATAGAGCCTTCTCCAAGCCGCGCAGATGTACGAGGGCCGACTCCGTCGCATCCTGCTTAGGCATCTCGCCGGCAACGGACGCCATTCGCCTGCGCCCCTGGTCCCCGGCAGTGAGCGCTTCCACCGCCACCTCGACGCGCCAGCAGGCAGCGGCCAGACGAGCGTCGTGCGACGCGACAGGATCGGCGGCAACGGACACCAGACCCCGCACTTCGCGTGCGCACTCATCGAGCAGCTCAATGGCCTGGCGGGCACGGGCTCTCCGTGCACGGAAGGGAGCCAAGGGGTGCATCAACGGGGCGAGGGCCATCCGTACGCGGCCGAGCAGCAGTTCCAGTTCGGCGGCGTACGGGGCAGGATCACCCTTCGGGTCTCCAGCAAGGCGAGCGGTCGCTTCAGCGGTGGCCGCGTGAACGCAGTGCAGTGCCCGCTGGATCCAGGCATCGTTCGTGGCGTGCGTGGTGACCGGCAGAACGAGGGCCACGGCCAGGGCGGCACACAACGCGCCCACACCGGTCTCTGCAAGACGGAGCCCGAGCAGGCTGGGGTTCAGCACACCCAGCAGCCCGTAGAGCAGGCTGGCCATAACCGTCACTGCCAGCATCATCCAGGAATACGAGACGGCGGCGGTATAGAAGATGCCGAAGACGCAGACGGCAACCAGGGCGGCCGTCAGCGCGGGCGCGCCATGCAGCGGGATGGCGACCAGCAGGCCTACGGCGATGCCGATCACAGTTCCGAGGACCCGACGGAAACCGCGGACCAGGGTTTCGCCGCGAGAAGCCGTGTTGACGAAGATCCACCAAGCAGTGCCGACGGCCCAGTACCAGCGCTCTTCGGAGAGCAGCTGCCCGACCAGAAGCGCGAGGGCCGAGGCCGCAGTGGCCTGGAAGGCCTGACGGGTGGTGGGCCGTGCCAACCCACTGCCCGGCAGGGCCGGCGGGGCTGCCGCGGGTGGGGTGTGACGCTCGATGGGCCAGAGCGCGAAGCGCGTGGCCCCGGCCGCGAAGAGGGCAAGGCCCACAGCGGTGTACAGCTCGGATAGCTGAGCGGGAACCGCGTGCAGGAACTGCGCGATGAAGAAGTTCATGAACGCGAAGATCCCGAGCGCGTGGCCGCGCGGGCCCCAGCGGCGGGCATAGACCCCACAGAAGACAACGGCCAACAATGCGGCGTCACGGGCCGGGGTGATGCCATGCAGTGTGGCGGCGATCCCAAGCACGGGGAATCCGGCGATGGGAAGCAGGGCGGTGGTGATCCGCTGGTCGCGGACGGTCGCATCGGTGACCGTGAAGAGAGCGAGCAGCGCCGCGAGCCCTCCGGTGATCGATGCGGTGAGCGATAGCCCGCACAGTTCGGAAACGGCGACGGCGGCGGCAACACCGATGACAGCGCGAGTCGCGTTACGCAGCCTCAAGCGCCCCGGGTCCGGAGCCACGAACATCCTCTTCACGGCGGTGCGCCGCCCCCCTTGCAGTGGTGCGCGTCCTGCCCACAGTCGTCCCAGGTGACGGACAACAAACAGGCACGGCGACGGCGCCGCGGTCCGGACCCGGCCTCGTCGCCGTCCGGCGCTACGCGGCGCCGCAAGTACATGGATTGGGACAAAGATAACCACCACCAACCCCACCGGCTCAACTGTTCCACTATTGACTGTGCCAATGGCACAGTCGATCAGCCTCATTGCCGACCGATGTGAAGCCAATGGATCAGCCTTCGCCGCAGGTCCTGGGCAGCACCTGGCCTACTCCACCGGACTCCGGAAGCCTCGGGTCACGCCAATGTCGAGCGCCCGCGGGATCAGGTCCCGCTGGGTGGTGTAGTCACGACAGCTGTTTCGATTTCGGTTGGGGCCTGATCTGGGGCTCGGGTGGGGTTGGCTGGGTGGTGAAGAGTTCGGTCATGGAGGCTTCGGAGAGGTAGGGGCGGTCGAAGGCCTGCCGTTCGTCGTGGAGTTCGGCCAGGACGGCCGCGGCAGGCCGGTCCAGGGCTGCGGGGTGGGTGAAGACCTGGACGGCGTCGGCCCGCCGGTTGATCTCCCGGTTCAGCCGTTCCAGCGGGTCCGTGGACCAGAGCTTCTTCCAGTCCGCCGACGGGAGGTCCGCGAAGGCTGCGATGTAGGTAGATGGCGCCGAAGTTGGCCGCGACCATCTCTCCAGAACCTTTTTCGATCACGGCGAAGACGTCCCGGACGACGTGAACACGGCAGCGCTGCCAGGCCGCGCCGAGGAAGACCGTGCGAATCGCTGCCACGAGTCCGCTGTGGCTGTCGGAGATGACCAGCTGGGCCTTCTCCAAGCCGCGGGCCCGTAACGAGCGCAGGAACTTCGTCCAGAAAGGCTTCGACTCGCTGTCACCGACCATCACACCGAGCGCGACCCCAGCCGCCGCAGGTGGCGCAACCAGCAGACTGCCTCGCATGCGGCGGGAGCCTGGCGGCTGCTCTCGCGCCTTGGCCATGAGCCTGTCTGGACAGATCGACTCCACTGTCCCACCAGGCTGCCATGCTTGCAGGATGGCCAGTAAGAATCGGGGGCGCCGAGAGCGACCCGTCGCGCCAGTGCGACAAGGCGATCCGAACAGAGAACCCGCAGAAGCCCTGTGGACGAAGACACGCTCTGGGGCGCGGGCCGGTCGCGGATTTCACTACCAGGATGCCGTCGGAGCATGGCTGTGCGGCCAGGTCCTATCCGGCCGGCTCGTCATCGATGCCATCATCCCCGAAGGGTTTGAGGACCTCTCATGCGCGGGGCCGACATCCTGGCATTGCCAAGTAAAATCCCGTCAGGAACGGGTCGGCGATTTCACTGCTGCTGACGTGGCCGGGCATCTCGTCTCCATGGCCAAGGCGCATGCGAAGTGGGAAGCCGCGGGAGTGACCGACCGCGCGATCCTCATTCTCGAACGGACAGTGGCAGGAGAGCTGTTCACCGACTGGGATCGTCCGTTGAGTGCTCTCCCTACAGATCATCCTGTTCTGCGGGAATTCGACACGAAGGCTGCAAAGGCCGGTCTGAACAGGGTTGAGATCGACGCCTGGTGCAGGGTTGTCAGCCTCTACGTGCTGCCATGGGGTGCCGCCGCAGAGGAAACCCGGACCGCGGTGGCACAGCGCTTCGGGCTGCTTCCTGCGGCTGCTGAACCTATTGTGCTGGCCCTACGCGATGAGGTGGCGGGCCAAGCCGATGCCAACGCAGAGGCACGTCTGGGTGAGAAGGCCGAGCTCAGCCGTACAAGCATCGAGCGCATCGCCCAGGAGGTTGTGGAAACGATCGATCGCGAGTCTCTGGAAGAAGCACTGTCCTCAGGTGCCTGCGAGCCCGTGGACTTCGACCGACCGCTTCTGCCAACCAACTTCTATGAAGGTATCGACGTGCAGCCCGGCCACATCGCGGCTGGCCTGCCCGCACCCAGGCAGGCTCTGACCAGCCAGGTGGCAACGGCGATCGGCCGCGAGGAGAGCATCCTCATCGTCGGTCCGTCAGGAGTGGGCAAGTCGACGGTCATGTGGACGGCCGCCTACGTGACCAGGCATGTGCTCTGGTATCGGATCAGGCGCCTCCGTGACGGGGACATCGCCTCGTTGGTACGGCTGGCAAGGGCGTTGAAGCCCTCGACGCGCTCGCCGGTCGGCTTCGTGGTGGACGGCATCGGGATCGGCTCGGCTGAGGCTTGGGACGCGCTTCAACTTGAACTGGCCCCGATTCCCGGCGTCCTGCTGTTGGGTTCGGTGCGCAGTGAGGACTTGTTGCCGCTGCGGAGCCGGACCAGGTGTACGCAGATCACAGTGACACTCGACGAGGACGTCGCGAAGGAGATCCACACCGGGCTGACCGCGTCCGGTGCCACGACAACACCGCACTGGCGGGAGGCATACCAGGCAGCCGACGGTCTGACTCTGGAGTTCACCCACCTTCTCACCAAAGGACGGCGGCTCTCGGATGTTCTCTCGGAGCAGGTCGACCGGCGAGTGGTCGAAGGGCGCCAGATAGAGCTCGACATTCTGGCCAGGATCTCGGTGGCCCATCGATGGGGCGCTGATCTGCCGGTCCGGGTGCTCCAGCAACAACTCGGAGTCCAGGACTCGGAACTCCGCGCTGCGCTCTCGCGTCTGATCCACGAGCACCTTGTCCAGGAGCGGTTGGGTCATCTGTCGGGTCTCCATCAGCTGCGCTCAGGCAGATTGGCGGATGCCGTGCACGCAGTGCCGCCGCCTGTACTGGACGAGACCGTGATCGCGGTCATGCGGATGCTGGCAGACGAACAGCTCCAGCCGTTCGTAGCCGGCGTCCTCACGGAGTGCCCCGACCTCGACTCCGTCGTACTGGACCAGATAGTCGTGGAACTCGGGCAAAGGCACGGAACAACCGCGGTCACCGGCGTCCTCCAAGCCCTCCGGCTGGTCGATTTCACCCGTTGCGCCACCGAATGGAAGCGGATCCTCGACCGGCATCAAGTATCCCTCGCACACCGTCGAACCCTTCTGCAGCTCGCGCTGCTCGACGGGGATCCACTGCCCGACCTGCAACCCGAGATCGCCGCGGCCGCGGCCGAGATCCGGGCGTACCGTCCGCTGCACTCACCGCTGCGCGACACCCTGGCGGAACGGCTCGGGACCGCCCAGTTGGCCCATCACCTCGCACAGTGCGCGGAACCAGCCGAGGCACAGAGGGTCCTAGCCGTGCTGGCCGGATCAGAACTGGATCTCACGAACTGGACTCCGATCCTCGCGGACTCAGCCTTCGGCCGACTGCTAACCGGTTCATCGATTGAGTCGCTGGGGGACCTTCTCACAGCGGCGCGAGCCGTGTCGTTGGATCTGGCGAACAGCCTGCTGGAAGTCGTGGGCGGAGAGGATGCTGTTCTGACGAGACTGAGAGCCCACTTTCCGTGGTTGTACGAGGTATCCGTCGTAGAGCGGGAAGGCCGACAGGTTGCGTACGCCCGTCTTCTGCACGTGTCCGATCGGGCTCAGCCGGAGGCGGAACAAGCGATCCGGACCTTCGGGCGGATCCTGCTGCGCTGCCTCCCCCACTGCGAGAGCGTGGACGTTCAGAGTGTTCTGCCCGGTGGCATTCCCCAAACATTCGGTGACTTCACAGCTGGGATCAGCCGTCTGAAACGTCAGTACGATCGCTCACCCACCCAGGTGGCATGGACTCGCGCGCAGAGCCTGATCGCCACCACCCTGGCCGGCACCACCGACCGGACCAGCAGGACCGCTGCGGCAAGCGCCCTGCTCCCCGAGCTGTACAAGTACTTGATTGATCTGACGCGAGTCTGGCTCACCGGACGCAGCCAGCCCCGGGACGTCGCCATGCTCAAGACGGTGCAGGCCGACCTGTATAAGCAGGCCACCGCGCTGACACTGCCCATGGACAGTACCCACCTGTCCTCGCTGCCTGCCGATGATGCAGTCGCGGGTGGCGGAGCGGACCACTTGCAATCGCTCGCACACGGGATCGCGGACAATCTGACACGACGGATCGTCGATCCCGAGGAGTACAGATCACTCGCCGGGTACGTCCGAGACTCGCTGAGGAATAGCGCGTTGGGCGTGCGGGACCAGGAACAATGGCACCTCGTCGACCTAGAACCGCCAGCTGTCCTGGACCAGTTGACGAAGGCTCTCAGCGACCTTCACGCCGTTCTCGCTGAGCTTACGTGGGGCACCCTCGGCCTACAGGCCATCAGGACTGCGGCACGATCAGGGCCGTCCGGCCTCGCTCTCGCCCGAGCTGCGGACGTTGCCCGCACCGCCGCCGACGCCAGAGCGCCCGCCACACAGCAACAGCTCCAAGCCGACGCCGAGGCCGAGGGACTCTCCGTTCAGATCTTCACCCGCCCTCCCGCCGATCCGAACGCGATGGAATGGCCAGCTGTTGAGTCGGCCGTGGGCGTGTACCTCGATGACGTCATCGGATGGTCAGCGGCAGTGGACGAACTAAGCGCCTTGATGCACCACGATTATGTGTCGCAGGGCTACCGGGGACCCGTCCTCCTCATGCCCCTCATCGACGGCAGACCGGTCCGCCTCCTGACCCAGCAGCTCCAGACCACATTGTGGCCGGGAGTCGACCTCTTCGACACCTGGAGTGCGGCCCTCCCTGAGGCCCACCCGACTCCGCTCACCAACGCAGTCATCGACGCCCATCAGGCTCTCCAATGCCTCTCTGGTCTGGCGCACCTGGCGACCTTGCGGGATATCGCTCCACTGCACCAGAGCGTCGCCGACGAAGCCGCGACGCGATTCCAGGAGATACATTGCATCATCACGGAACTCCGTCCCGGAGACCTGGTCATCAGTAAGGTCGTGGACTTCCTCGGCACCCTGGCCCTCCGGGTGCAGAGCGAAATCGACACGGGCACAGCGGCCCGAGACCCCGGTGTACCGAATCTCGCCGTCGCCATTGCCGAAGGCGCCACCGGCCAACCAACCGACGACTACCAGGAGATGGAATCCCTGATCATGGTCGCCCTACAGTGGGACCTCTCCCCCGAACGCGCGGCACAGCTCCTGACCGCAGCCGATGACTGAGGCACCGGTCTCGGCAGACGAGAACACACACCCTTCTCTGCCGCGGAGTCCGATCTTCATCGAGGCGAGGCAGTGAACAGCCCGGTATGGACGAACCAGTACGCGGGCCGCTGTGCCCGGTGCGGCTCAGACGTTCCGGCGGAGGCCGGGGTTCTGCTCCGAAGCGTGTGGGGTGGCTGGGTCACCTACCACCCGTCTCACGCCCCGCCTCCCGACCCGGACGGCACCACGTCGGACCCGTCCGCGCTGCGCCCCAATCAGAGAGACGGGGAGTGCGAGACCTGTGGCACGGTCGTTCCGGCTGGACTGGGGGTGCTCGTGAACACCGGCTTCGGCGGATGGGACGTCTACCACCGCGAACACGTCCGTGAGCCTGCTCCACCACCACGCCGACACCATGCGGGCTGGCACCGACGCCGCCTCATGGCCCTGGACATCGCAACCACCGGCAACCGTTACGGTGTCGACCGCATTCTCGGCGCAGCGGTGCACACCACTGACGGAACAAATCGGTTCTGGCTCATCGATCCTGGCCCCGGCCCGATGTCCGTCATGTACCGCAAGAAGCACGGCATTTCAGTGGAGCACGCCCGTACCCACGGAACGCCTGCCATCCAGGCTCTGGAGGAATTGACCACCGTGCTAGTGGAGCAGTTGGCAACCAAGGAACCCCTGGTGGTCTGGTACGCCCAGTTCGTGCTGACCACGTTGGAGAGTGAGCTACTCCGGCACGGACTCACGCCGCTGTCCGATCGGTTGGCCAACGGCATATCACCGATCTGCGACCCGCTCGTCCTAGACCGGCATGCCGAGCCCTTCCGGTCCGGCGGACGCGCCCTGGAAACGGTCGCAGAGTGGTACGGCATCCCCCATGAACGCCCCGGTGATCCCTCCTGCGACGCCGAGACCACTCTCGTCCTCGCGCAGGTCATCGCGGCTTGCCACCCCTCCGTAGGCCGCTTGTCCCGTCCTGCGCTCCACCGGGAACAGGTCCGCTGGTACGAGCAGTATGCGCAAGAGGCCGAGGCTCGACGTCCTAACAGGGACAGGGATCGGGGCTGGCCTTTGGAGACGGTCCAGGTGCTGGACTGGAAGGAGCACGATCCCCGCTAACGCAGGACATCCGTTGCTGACGTCTACTCCGGCTTCCTGCGCCATGCGAAAGCCACGGCAACACAATACGAGTGACGCCCTCCAAATTTTGCGATCAGTCTGCGCCCGCTATCGATGAGGTGAGCCTCAGCAGCGCGACGTTGACGGGTGTAGGGAAGGAGCTGTCGCACGCCAGTCAGACCCGTCAACGCCGCTACCGACGCTTACTGAGGGTTGCTTGCCGCCAGGTCATTGAGCACGGCGTTGACCGTGGACCAGCAGAGGTCAGCTGTGTCGAAGTCTGCGCTGTGTTTGGCTCGTTTCTCCGCGAGCGGGTGGACCAGATTGCGGTAGGTCCGTAGCAGGTCCGAGGCCATTTTTGCGTCTTGGTCGATCCACTGGTTGGTGTGGGCGTGCTGAATGAGGTCCTGCAGCCGGGTGTCGCGGGCGGGCCGGGTCAGCGGCACGGTCGCGCTTCTGACGTCGGCGGCGTGGACGAGGACGCCTTCAAGGAGGCTCCCGAGCATGATGACGGCGGAGGTGTAGGCGCCGTGTTCTTGGCAGATGCGGGCTTCGTCGAGGCGTAGCTGAACGGCGCGGGCCAGCTCGGGGTCGGAGACGATGTCGGTGATGGCCACCTTCAGCTCTACGCGCTGCGGGCGAGGGGGTTCGTCGGGGTCGTACTCGATGAGGAACGGCTGCCCTTTGCGGTACTCGATGCGGCGGTTTTCGAGAGCGAGGACTTCCTGGAGGCGCTGGATGACGGCGTCGTAGTCGGCTGGTTGTTGTTGGTATTCCCGTCGGTTGGCCAGACGCAGGATGACGCGCTCGGTGTCTCCTGCCTGGTCTTCCTGCCGTTCACACAGGATGGTGTGGACCCAGCGGTGGCGAGGGCTTCCGTCGTGTTCAGGGACGTCCTCCCAGCCGGCCCGGCGAAGGAAGGGAGCAAGTTCCCAGCCCGCTCGGCGTTTCATACCCGGCTCGTCACCGCAGACCATGGCGGCGAGTTCTTCGAGGGTGCTGTCGTCGTAGTTGTCCATGTCAGTGTCCCTCGCTGTCTTCGTCCGGCTCGCCGTCGTAGGGATCCGCGTCTTCGTCGGGTTCGGCCTCGGCCAGGCCGACCGGAGTCCAGGGCATGTCCGTCAGCGCGTCATCGATGGACGGCTCGCGGACCGTGCGGGGATGGATACCCAGCTCGGTAAGGCGTTCCCACAGAGGTTCCAAGGCCTCGTCGGGTGAGAGGGCGAAGGCACTGCTGCGTATGCGCCAGAACGTCCAGCCAGCGCGGCGAAGCTCCCGCTCGCGCTCGGCGTCGTCTTGGATCTGCTTCGGGGTGGAGTGGTAGGGGCTTCCGTCGCACTCCACTGCGAGGCGACCGTGGTCTCCCGTGACGACGAGGTCGATGCGTTTTCCGTTGACTTCCCACTGGGGCACGACGTCGTAGCCGCGTTCCTTGATGCGCAGGAAGACCCGCTGCTCGAAGAGTGAGTCGAAGGGCGCGCAGTGTCGGTCTGGGCTGACGTTGACGGGCTGGTGGGGGTGTGTGTAGGGCGGGGGCGGGCTGACCATGTAGGTGAGCAGGGAGCGGCGCAGGTCCTTGCTGCTGAGCTGGTCGGCGGTCATGGAATGGAAGAGCCACATCTGGTCGCGGGCGCGGCTGGCCGCCACGTTGAAGCGTCGTTCGTGGTTCCGGCCGGTCGCGGCGATGGCGTTAGCTCCGTCGACGACCATCGACAGGAGGATGACGTCGCGCTGGTCTCCCTGGAACTGTTCGGGTGTGCCGACCCGGATGCTGTGGCGTTCGCGGGCCGATACGTCGATGCGCTGGTCGACGAGGTTCTGCACCAGGCGGGTCTGGTCGCCGTGGCGCAGGATGATCACGCCGATGCTGCGGTCGGCGTAGGCAGGGTCCTGGGTGAGGCGGTGCAGTTCGTTGACAACGGCCTCAGCCTCGGGCCGGTTGATGAGTTTGTCCCGGCGTCCTTCACAGTGCCCTTCGGGCACGTGGACGACCTTCAGCGGAGGGAGGCGGTCGGAGCCGTGCTGGCGCAGCAGGACCAGCTGGTTGTCGGGATAGAACTGCATGGAGGACCATTTGATGATCTCCGGCATACACCGGAAGTGCTCGGTGAGACGGATGACTTCGGTGAAGCGGGACTGCAGCAAGTCGTACAGGTTGGACTTCGGGTCGAAGCCTTCGCGCTGCCAAGGTTCAAGGCCGGCCATGCGCTCGTCGAAGATCTGGGTGATCCGGTCATGCTTGCTGCCACTGTAGAACGGGGCGCACTGCCGGTCGTCGCCGACGACGATGATGCGGGGTGCGAGCCAGAGCAACAGCAGGCCTTCCAGGCCCACTTGGCTTGCTTCATCGACGATGACGACGTCGAAGGAGTCCGGCTCTGGACTGATCGTTTCCGCTACCTGGTTCAGCGGCATGATCCACGCCGGTACCGAGCCTTGCGCAGTCTGCATGGCTGAGCGCGCGTGACGCTGGTGGCGTTTGCCGTATTCGGTGGTCCCCTGGCCCGCGTTGGCCACGGCGCTGGCGTACGCAGCCAGGGCCTGCTTGTGCTTGGTGGTCATGCGGCTGACGCAATGAAGTGCTGCGCGGTCACAGACCAGCTGTTCCACGAGATCGTGCAGCCGGGTCTGGATCTGGGTCAGTTCGCCTTCGAGCTGCTCTTCGCGTCCTGGTAGCAGGTGGGTGTCGAGGAAGTCCTGCGCCTGCCGCCATGCCCAGGCCTGGGGCAGCGCGGCGAACCGGGAGCGCCAGTGCGGGGCGAGGGGGTCGCCGGCCAGGTCCTTGGCGAGTTCGGGGTGGGCCTCGGCAAGGCACTCGAAGAGTTTCCCGGTCTCGCGCCGGTCTGCCTCACGCTGGTATGCCGCAGCCAGTGCGTCGACCGCCTGCGCGTAGGCCTGCGCATCGCGGGCCGCTGCGGCCTCCGCCGCGCGCTGCAGTTCATCGACGCCATGCGGGTGGGGCGGCGGAAGTCTCTTGAGGAGTTCTTCGAAGCGTTGTGTTGCGGTCCTGATGTGCAGGAGTTGGCGGGCCTGGGCCGTGGCCTGGCGGATGTCGCGCCACTGTTCGGCGGTGGTGACCGGTGTCTGGATTCCGTCGGCCAGCAGGGTTGCGTGGACCTGGCGGATGACCTCCACGCAGGTGTCGATGGCTTGCAGGATGACGGCCCTGTCCAGGAGCTCGGACGTCATCAATTCGGGGGTGTCCTGTCCCACGGCCGATCCGACGCCGGTCCATCGGCCGCGCAGGGTGCGGGCGTGGGCGCGCATCTCCAGTTGCCGTACAACCGCGGTGATGTGCTCTCGGCCGGCTGGCGCCATGCCGTCCACCCGGCACTGTTCGAGGAGGAATCGGGCTTGCTTAACGACGGCCGGCCGGGGCCATCGCGTGTTCAGTCTGCCGCTGCGCAGGACGTGTTGCTCCAGATTGCGGCCCGAGATCAGGAGTTCCTTCTCCTCGCTCTCGGACAGGCGGGGGATCTCTACTTCCGGGAAGGAGGCGGCGGCTATCTCGTCGTGGGTCTGCTGGGCACGCTGTGAGGCGTTTCGTATGCTGTCCCACAGTTGCTGCCATCGCTGGGCGATACCGTCCTGCAGCGCACGCGTGGACCAGACATCCGCCTGCCAGGATGTGGGGTCCGCGGACAGCCCTACCCTCTGCAGGGCCTGCTGAGCTCGGTCTAGGAGCGCTTCCAGCACCATGAGCCGCGCGTCACCGTGGTCCGCCAGTTCCTGCGCCAGCGGTGTGACCGGCTCGCGGCCGACGGCCTCCTCGGCTCCTTGAAGTTCCGTGATTCGGCGGGAAACCTCCATCGGGTCCGGCAGCGTGGCCGGGTCCGGGCAGTACTGGATGCGGGCATCGAGGATTCCGGGACCATGCTGGGTGACGAGCAGCCACAGTCGCTCAGCTTCTTCCGTGGTCAGGGGCGGGACCTGTGGGGCCTGGGCATCCAGGGGCGGTAGCCACTGATATTCGGCTGCGCCGTCTTCCACGGCCTGCACGATGTCGTCGAGCCGCCCTCGGTAGCCCGGCGCGATCTCGGGGTGCTCGTACCACTCGACTTCACGGACCTGACGCAGGCGGTCTTGGAGTTTGGCCTGTTCCGCCATGAGCTGGTGCCGCTGCGTCTGCTGGTCGTCAATGCGCTGTTGGAGTCGATCGAGGTTCGTTGTCGCGTTCAGGTGCGCCAATGCTCCCAGCGACTGGCTCAGATCGGAGTTGCCGCCCTGCCACTGATCGCCTTGGATCACGCACATGCTGCGCAGCTTGGACGGCAGTTGGTCGCGCAGCACGTTCAGAGCCTGACTCTTCGCGCTGGTGACCAGGACTCGCTTGCCGTCCGCGAGGAGCGCGGCGATCAGATTGCTGATGGTGTGCGTCTTGCCGGTGCCCGGCGGGCCCTGGACCACGACACTGGTGTCGCGCTGCAGCCGCTCCAGGACATCGCGTTGGGCAGCGTTGGTGATCATCGGGAACAGCGGATCAGGTCCCAGCGCCGGCGGCACGGATCCACTTCTGCTCCCCCAGGCCGTCCGATGCTCCGGTTCAAGGTCATACAGCAACTGCGCCAGCCCCAGAGGAGCCTGTGCTCCGGGACGCTTCAGTGCCCGGGCGATGCTCTCGTAGAAGCCAAGGACGGAGCGCTGGCTGTGTTCGCGCAGGATGAGTGCGGGCGCGAGATGCAGTGACCGCAACTGAGGTTCAGCGGTGAGGTCGGGGGGCTGGCCGACGGCTGGGGCGAACGGAAGCACACGGTCGACTCCGAAAGCCCGCTGCGCCCACGAGCGCACGGCCTGAGCCGCCCGGTCCGAGAGCGGGTGGAAGGGGACGTCTTCGACAGCGGACCGTACGACCCCCAGCAGCTCCGACGTGTAGCCGTCGGACTCGCTGAGGAAGTCGGTGTCTTCCAGACGGCCGGGGTGCTCGGGCACCAGAGAAACGGTCACGTTGATCGATGCCGGTTCAACTGTGAGGGTCACCGGTGTTGTCACAATGTGCCTGCGGACCCGGGCCGAGGGACGAGCGGCTCCGAGTTGCAAGAGACCTACGGCCAGGACTACTTCGAAGGTGTCGCTGTCCTGCTCGATCTTCTTGGCCATCCGGTACAGCTGCCGGTGCAGCCGCCGCTGCGGCTCGGCCGCCAGCTCTTCCTGCGACCATCGCATCCACTTGCCGGCCCACGTCTCGTACGCCTTGCGCTCTTCGGAGCTGCCGCTCTCCAGTGCCGGCTGGTTCTCCTCCACAACCGCCTGCTCGCCGGCTATTTGAGGGTCATTCGGTGTTTTCTCGATCAGGCCGGGAGGTTGCGGTCCAGGGGTGGCGGCGGCTTCGGCGGACACCCTGCCGTGGAGAATGGCCGGCAGCCGCGGTGCCTCTTGGGGCGGACGGTGCTTGACCACCATGATGCGAGGATCAGCGTCCGCAGCATGGCGCACGATCCCATCGGGAGCGTCCGCGAGCCACACCGTTTCGGGGTACTTGGCACAGTCGCGGATGGTCTTGGAGATGGCGCCCCGCACCAGCTCCTGCAGACAGTCGATCAAGACGCGAGTGTCACGGACGGCTTTGGGATCGCTGCCATCTCGTACTGCCGGGCGGGCCATCACATCCCCCAAACGCCTGCCACTGTGGCAAGCCTTTTAGGATCCCTGGCGGCTGCGCACTGGGCAATGTGACGGGACTTATGGACAACCATTTCCGGACAGGATGGCCTCCGGTGTACTGCAGCCTTGCCACCTACGGCTAGCTCGTGGCGCGGCGTCTCATCCGCCATCGATAAACAGCAACTCATTTTGGAGGCAGGACTGCTCTCAATGCGGATGGCGTCCCGTGAAGCGGTGTAGTCGGGCGGAGCCCAGAACGCGCGGGCGTCTGCTCGGGGCGTGCATCCGCTGACCGTGCGTGCTCAATGAACAAGGGCAGGCCATCGCGCAAGTCTCCCTGGTGAAGGGCCAGTTCAACCGGAGGAGCACGCGATGGCCTTGTCTCAGTCTGAGCTGATGCGACTGCTGCAGGCGGTGCGTCGCCCCCTTGCGGTGGTACGCGTCCTGCCTCCGGACGTCCCGGGTGGCGGACGGTCACGTCCACGGGAGTGGTGTATCGACGGCCACTCGGTGATCTCGTATTTGAGGCTATGCGGTGAGTTCGGTCGGGAGGACGGTGTCGTCGGTTTCTGACTCGATCGGGTGGAGGCGGGCCTTGGCGAGGAGTTCGATGCCCATGTAGCGGCGGGCCTCGGTCCATTCGTCGTTCTGCTCAGCCAGGACCGCGCCGACAAGCCGGATGACGGCGTTGCGGTCGGGGAAGATGCCGACCACGTCGGTTCGGCGGCGGATTTCCTTGTTCAGTCGCTCCTGCGGGTTGTTCGACCAGATCTGCTGCCAGATCTCGCGCGGGAATGCGGTGAACGCCAGCAGGTCATGCTGAGCGGCGTCCAAGTGGGTTGCTGCTTTGGAGAATTTGGCCTCCAGAGCGTCCAGGACGTGCCGCATCTGGCTCTGAACGGCGTCGGTGTCGGGCTGTTCGAAGATAGTCCGCAGCAGTGTGGCCACCCACGGCTGAGCTGACTTCGGAACCTGACTGAGCAGATTTCGGGCGTAATGCGTGCGGCATCGCTGCCAGGAGGCACCCGGCAGGACAGCGCCGATCGCGTTCACCAGGCCGGTGTGCGCGTCGGAGATGACCAGTTGGACGCCGGACAGACCACGGGCGGTCAACGAGCGCAGGAAGGCGAGCCAGCCGGCGCCGTCCTCGGCGGTCGCGACGTCGATGCCGAGGATCTCCCGGTGTCCGTCGGCGTTCACGCCGACCGCGATCAGGGCGTGGATGTTGATGATGCGGCCGCCCTCGCGGACCTTTTGCGTGAGCGCGTCGACCCAGACGAACGCGTAGGGCCCGGTGTCGAGCGGCCGGTTGCGGAACGCGGCGACCTGCTCGTCCAAGTGCTTGGCCATGGCACTGACCTGGGACTTCGACAGCTGGGTGACCCCAAGAGACTCGGCAAGCTTCTCGACCCTGCGCGTGCTGACGCCCAGCAGGTAGGCGGTGGCCACTACCGAGATGAGGGCCTGCTCGGCCCGGCGGCGCCGTTCGAGGAGCCAGTGCGGGAAGTAACTGCCCTGGCGGAGCTTGGGGATGGCCAGTTCGACGGTACCGGCGCGGGTGTCCCACTCGCGTGGACGGTATCCGTTGCGGTGGTTGACGCGTTCGTCACTGACCTGGCCGTATTCGGCGTTGCAGAGGGCGTCGGCCTCCGCGGACATGAGTGCGTCGGCGAACGTCTTGACCATCGCGCGCAGCAGATCGGGACTCGCCGCGGCGAGATTGTCTTCCGCGAGTGCGTGCAGGGGCACACTGTCAGGTGCGGTCATCGTGCTGATCTCCTTCGAGGCTTCGACACTTCGAAGATCAGCCGGTGGCCGTTCATCTATGCGGGCACCATCCCGATGCCGGAGCAAACCCCCACATCAGGTCGAACCCGTACACCATTTCCCTGGACGCAACCTGGCGGACAACAGGCAGGCGCGACGAAGGCGCCGCGGCCCACCGGCTCAACTGTCCCGCCGTTGACTGCGCCAATGGCACAGCTGATCTGCCTAAATGCCGACCGATGGCAAGCCGATGGATCAGGCTTCACTCCAGGCCCTGGGCAGCACCTGCCCTACCACAACGGACACTGGAAGCCACGGGCCATGCCAATGTCGAGCGCCCGCGAACCGGCCGCATATAGCAGCGAATCCCCGGTTACGGAAACCGGGGATGCTCCGGAGCATAGGTGCCGTACGTGTGCGATACGTGGCACTAGCGCACTGCGGAACGTATGTGGACCCATACCCGCCTAAAGGACTCCGATGCTCAACGCCGTCAACACCCCTCTCGATGGCACCCAGCCTTCACCAAATTCCAGGAAGGCTCGCCTAGTGGAACCTGTCCTCATGGACACCAATGAGCTCGCAGCAATGCTGAACATGTCGACGAGTTGGGTCTACCGGGAAGCCGCCAAACTGGGACTAAAGGGCTACAAGCTGGGCAAAGGTCGAAACGCCAAAGTCATGTACAAGAGGACGGAGGTCCATAAGTGGCTTGAGCAGCAGAAGATCCACTGAGGCAGAGGACTCCCGCCGACGCCCACAGCCGAGATCGGCTACGACGGCCAGACGGCATAGGGTCGTCGGCACCGGATGGGGAACTAGCCGGTTTGCAATCTTCCTGGG
Source organism: Streptomyces sp. NPDC047061 (assembly GCF_040643955.1). Taxonomy (NCBI): domain Bacteria; kingdom Bacillati; phylum Actinomycetota; class Actinomycetes; order Kitasatosporales; family Streptomycetaceae; genus Streptomyces; species Streptomyces sp. NPDC047061. The sequence continues at coordinate 366,314 of NZ_JBEYVI010000001.1, read as the reverse complement.
GATTGCGTCCGTCACGCTCACACCGCTCGGATCGTGCTCCCGGCATCAGCAGGGCTTTCCAGACTTTCCCGAATCACTGTGTCGCTCGCGTACAAAGCCGCCGTCAGTTCGCCTTGCAACTTACCCGCGAGGAACCGAGATCGATGTGCCGTCGGTGTCGTACTTGATGTGCACCGGTGCGTTGGCGTATGCGTCTTCGAGCGATGCGTTGGGCACGAACACGTGGCGGGGCACGGTCCGCAACGCGGTCTCGACGGCGGGCGTGCGAGCGTGTCTGTCTGCATGGAGCTGGTCGGCCAGGGCATTGCGGAGTCGCTCGGCGCCCGCCGTGGGGGTGGTGATCGTGTCGGTGTTCACCGCGCTGACGCATCCGTCGCGGTCCGATAACTGACTCGTGGGGAAGTAACGCGGAGCGTCAGTTCGCGAAGCTGGCGGCCGGTGGCAGTGATGTCGTAGCGGCGCGCGTTATCGAGAGCCGCCTTGTTCAGGGCCCGGCGCTGGTGGAAGTCCCGGCCCATCTCGTCTAGGGCCGCAGCCAGCGAGAGCGGGTCGCCCGGAGTGTAGGCGATGCCAGCGCCTCCGAGGATTTCCCTCACTCCGGGAAGATCGGAGTAGACAACCGGGAGTCCGTGAGCTTGAGCCTCAATGAGGACGAGCCCGAAAGCCTCCAGACCCGTGGTTGTGAAGACCCAGGCGTCGAAGTTCGGCAGACGGCGCCACAGTTCGGCGCGGGGCAGGAACGGATGAAAATGGACCCGATCCCGCAGGCCGAGGTCGATAGCCTGCTGTTCCAGGTGCTCCCGTAGGGGGCCGTTGCCGATCACGGTCAAGTGGTGCGGCTGATGGGTGAATGCGAGGCATTCGATGGCGGTGATCGTGGATTTGTTGTCGTCCAGGCGACCGGCTTGTACCAGAGACAGGGGTCCGGTCCCTGTGGACGGCTGATCGCGTACATGGGCATCGGCCAGACGGATGCCCCACGGGATGATGGCGATGCGGTCGGTGAACCGGCGCCCGGTGAGGCGGTCGATGCGGTCGGCGAGGACGGAGGTCGGGGTGACGATCGCGGCGCTGGCGCTGGCGACTTCGAGCAGGGCCTCGTGTTCCGCCGTGTTGCGCTCGGCCGCCATCACTTCGGGGCCGTGAGCGATGGAGATGATCGGGATGGTTCCGGCGGTGCGGCTGAGCGCGAGGCTGAGGGCGAACCCGACGTTCTGGGCGTGGATGGCGTCGGGTCGGATCTGCTCGATGAGCGTCCCTACCTCTTGCGTCAGCTCGTCCACGTAGGTGTCGAAGCCGGGGCCCTGGGGTCGTTTCTTCGTGGATAGGGGGATCAGGTGATCGAACGCGGTCTTCCATACCTGATGGACCGGTATCCGGCCGAGGAAGGTCGTATGGGTGTCGGGCATGGCGCGGTAGAGGTCGCTGACGAGGATCATGCTGCCGGACGAAGACTCGGACGTGCGGTTGATGCCGGTGAGGATCGTCAAGGGTTTCGTGGTCACGCGGAGATCCCCTCGATGGATGATCGGTGGGCGGGTACCGAGGGCGGGGCATTATGCCACTGTGACCTGGGGATCGGTGGTGATCGTCCGTCCGTGGTTGCGAGGGGGCGCCCACCACGACGCCAGGTGGGGCGTGAGGACCGCGGTGATCTCCTGGGCTGGGTGCAGGAAGCCTCTGCTGTCCTGCTTTGCCGTCCACGCCCTGATGGCCGACCGGGGGTAGACGGGGTGTATCCCGATCTCGCCCTTGGGGAGGATGCCGTTGAAGGGTGTGGGGATGCCCTCGTGGTTCCAGTAGTCCCAAGCCTCCAGTGCCTTGGCCTTCTCGAAGCAGTGGTAGAGCTGCCGATAGCGCGGCATGTACCGGATCTCGCGAAAGATCATCTGCCCGATCAGTCCCGGTGCGACGTACCGGAGCGCGCTGGGATCAATGCCCCGGAAAGTCACCGCGGCCGCGTCCTGGGACGGATGCAACACGATGCGGGCGAACAGGTGGGACAGCCGCCGCCGCACGTACTCGGCGACCCCCGGAGCGAGCGCCGGTTCCACGCCGGCGATGAGCTGGACGAGCTGCTGGTGGCGCGGATGAAAGCGGGCCAGGTCGAACAACCGGTGCATGCCGTCCACAGCGGCGAACGCGAGTCGCTTGTACAGCCAGTTGTTCAGCTCTCCGACCTGGGCATAGCCCTTGGTCTCCGGAGTCGTGGAGTTGAGCATCAGGTACTCGGACACCACCTCGAAGTACAGGTAGCCGAGAAACGGTACGGCGGGCACGGCAGTGGCCAACTGGTCGATGAACACGGGGGCCGCCGTGGCGCGGCCGACTGCGTTGCGCAGGGCCAAGTCGAGGAATCCGGCCGCGGAGCCCAGTCCGGCCAGCACCGCATGGTCGAGCTGGTCGTTCTCGGCCCGGGTGAGAAAGCTCCGGTAGCGCAGGTAGGTACGCAGGTGGATGGCACCGAGATGCAGATAATCCACACCCTTGGTTGGGATCGGAGCGTCCGGAATGACCTCGAAGATCATGGGCGAGGTATCGGGCTTCGTCTGCATCAGGTAGGCGCCGAGATTGTGCGGACGCATTCCTTCACGCTGAGATACCAGAGGGGAGCAGTACAGGGCCCCGACCAGGCACCCGGTGGAGACGTGCAGCTCACCGCTGGTGCGGATCGCGGCGATGTCTTTCGTGGTGTGCAGCAGGTACATGGGTCGGCCGCTGGCGAGTGCTTCCGCCATCGCGCTGTGCTGAATCAGCCAACCATTCGGGGTGTCATCTTCCAGGTAGCGGCGCCAGTCGCCCTCGCTCTCGGCCAACGAGGCAGGAGCGGGGCGCTGCGCGGGCCGGGCGTAGTCCGTGTGGACGTGCTCCCATTCCTCACGCAAGGGAACTCCGGGAGTTGAAGTCAGCAGCAGGCCAGGGGAGTTCGGGAGCTACAGGGTCTCGACGTTCGCTCCGGACAGGCGGTTTCGGCAGTCGAGCACGTACGGCGCGTGCTCCTCGATCATCGCGAGGTCGAATCGCGGATGATCCATGAGAAGAACCACCGCATCAGCGGCGGCCACCTCTTCCGGGGTGGCATCGACCCGGGGCACGTTGAGCCCGGTGTCGTCGTTGTCCGGGATGTTGGGTTCGGCGCCGCGGACATCGGCGCCGAGGCCGATGAGAAGTTCGGCGACACGCGCCGACGGGGAATTGCGAAGGTCGGTGGCGTTGAACTTGTAGGTCAGGCCGAGCAGCAGAATCCGAGATCCGTTGACCGGCATGCCTCGCTTGTTGAGTGCTTCCACGAGGCGCCGGACGACGTAGTCGGGCATGTGCAAGTTCACGTCGGCGGCGAGTTCCGCGAACCGGAACGGGATGCCAAGCTCCTGCTGGGCCTTCCAGGAGAGGAACATCGGGTCGACCGGCAGGCAGTGCCCGCCGACCCCCGGCCCCGGGGTGAACTTCGTGAATCCGAACGGCTTGGTCGCGGCGGCGTCGATCGCCTCCCAGATGTTCACGCCGAGGGCATCGCCCAGCATCGCCATCTCGTTGATCATGGAGATGTTGACGAACCGGAAGGTGTTCTCCAGCAGCTTGGCCAGCTCGGCGACCTTCGGCCCGGACACCGGCACCGTGGTCTCGAAGATGCCGTCGTAGAAGCCCTTGATCACGTCGAGCGATTTGGCGTCGATTCCGGACACCAGCTTCGGCGTCCCGTCGAACGACCACCGCTTGTTTCCGATCCGCTCGGGGCTGAAGCCGGCCAGGAAGTCCGCCCCGCCCTTGAGGCCCGAGGTCTCTTCCAGGATCGGCAGCAGCAGCTCCTCGGTGGTGCCGGGATAGCTCGTGGACTCCAGGGCCACCGTGGCGCCGGGGCACAGGTGTTCCCCCAGTGTCCGGGTGCAGGACTCGATGTATGTCAGGTCGGGCACGCCGAGTCGCAGCGGGGTCGGCACGGTGATCACCGCGATGTCGAAGCCGGCCAGCGCGGCACCGTCGGCGGTCGCGGAGTAGGCCCCGGAGTCCAGCACTGCGCGCAGCCGCGAGGAGTCCACGTCCCGCACGTAGGACTGGCCGGCGGCGAGCTGCTGGACACGGTCCGTGTCCACGTCGTAGCCGACGACACAGTGACCCACTTCGGCCGCGCGTACGGCCAGAGGAAGCCCTACATAGCCCTGACCAGCGACAACAACCTGCATGGCAGCTCCTACTCGATTCCGGTGCTTGAATGGACCGTCGTTCCTGGTCTGGCAAGGAGAAGTGCTGTGCCCCTGGTGTCGGTCGTGATGCCCGTGTACAACTCGGCAGCCACCCTCGGGGCGGCCGTCCGATCGGTGCTGACGCAGACCCACAGCGACCTGGAGCTGCTGGTCACCGACGACCAGTCCTCCGACGCCTCCATGGACCTGCTCCGCGAGTTCGCCAATCAGGACGAGCGCGTTCTGCCGGAGTCGGCACCCGAGCGGGGCGGTGCGGGCCGGGCCCGCAACCTGGCGATCAAGCGGGCCCGCGGGGACTACATCGCCTTTCTCGACAGCGACGACCTGTGGCTTCCGGAGAAGACCGAGAAGCAGCTCGCCTTCGCCGCGAAAGGTGATGCGCCGCTGACGTTCACCTCGTACTTCAAGATGGACGCCGACTACGACGGCGAGAGCACCGACTGGGTCCCGAACGGGCGGGTGGTCCGTGCGCGGGAGCACGTGGACTACCGCGCGATGCTGGTCCGAGACCACATCGGTGCCCTCACCGCCATGTACGACCGCAATGTCCTGGGCACGAGGCTGATGCCGGAGATGCGCAAACGCCAGGACTACGCCCTGTGGCTGTCGATCATGCGGGACGGCGCTGACGCCCGGGGCCTGGCTGAGCCACTTGCGATTTACAGGGCCCACCAGGCGGGATCGCTGTCCTCCAACAAGCTGTCGCTCGTGCAATACAACTGGGCCCTGTACCGCCGGCATGAGCGCTTGTCGGTCCCGCGGGCGACGCGGGCACTCGCCGGCGCTGTGTGGCAGTCGCTGAGCAACTCGCGCATCTAGATCCGTGCACTGGCCCGGGGAACCGGGTGCGCGACGGTTTCCGGGGGCGCCCGACCGGCTCCAGCCCCGTGGCCGTGCCGCGTGCTCCGGGGCTGGACCCGGGGGCGGGACTCGGTGGGTCACCGGTGCCGTCGGCCGGTTACGCGGCCGTGCCATCGCCGGGCCTCGCGCGCAGGAACAACTGGAGGAGTAGCCGCCGATCGGAGACGGGGACGGTTTCCTGACCGCTGTGGAGCGCCTCCCGACCGTGCAGGAAACGGCGCTGGTTAACGATGAGGTAGTCCCCAGGCTGAAGCATGAAGGAGACCTGACCCCTGACGAGCTCTTCGGCGAGTTCCTTGGCGGCGTCGGCGTGCGCCTGGCCGAGCTCTGACCTCTCCAGCATCTTGGCGGTGAACCGGACGAACCCCTCGCCCGGGTCGGAGCCGTCCAGGATCGGAAACGGCTTGTACTCCTCGCCCACGCCGAACAGGTCGAAGAAGGTCCCGTAGTGGTAGGCCGACTCGGCCAGCAGAGCGCGACTGTCCTCCGACAGCCGCGCCACCGCCGCGTGGGCGTCGGAAAGGATGCTGGGGCCGCCGCCGAGCGGGTCGCGGCGAACGCAGAGGAGCGTGGTGTAGTCCGGGGGCAGGGTCCCGTTCACCAGGTCCATGTGAAACGCGTTGTACCCAATGCCGCTGGACTTGCCGGGGTCCTTGTCGACCTTGACCCCGATGTCCTTCCAAAGGGGCCACCGCGGAAAGGGCGAGAAGGGGACAGCCACCTCGGCCGCGAAGCCCGTCACCAGCCGCAGGAACCGGTCCTCGTCGGTCTCCAGCGCCTTGGCGAGGTTTCCCAGGCGCAGGACGGCGTATCCGCCACCCTCTCCGGTCAGCGCGTGGCGCAGGGTCGCGGTGACCTCCTCGAATCGCGGGGCGGCCGTCAGCTCGGTCCGGTACTCCGCAATAGTGGACTGCGCCAGGAACGAACCGTCCAGTTCCCAGGGCGGGAGAGAACGTTCGAGCAGAGAGGCTTCGAGTTCGCTCGGGATGTCGATGAACACGCGGAGCTTCCTTCTCTCTTGGGGTCTCGGGGTGTCGCTCTGGTGCTGGTGCTGCCGCCCGAGCGCCGAAGGCGGTCCGACAGCGGGTGGGTCTCGTGGGGCCGCGGGGCCTCGGGGGCAGCGACAAACTGTCGGATTGCGGTGAATTGGTCCGGCGCTGGAGCCAGGGGGTATAGCCCCAGCGCCGCGTCTCCGCCCGTACCGAATGCCGCTTGTCGCACGGGCGGAGCTTGTTACCTGCCCGATGGCCAGGGACGGGGTGTCATCCGGGCCACCGGGCAGGGCGTCTATGCAGCGAGCGCGGTCAACTCCTGCGTCAGCTCGTCGAGGCCGACGACTTGGAACGAGCTCAGGCGCCGGATCAGTTGGGAGGCGAGCAGGGTGGGCACGTTCGGATGCCCGAAGGGCAGTGCGTGGTCCGGCTGAGCGACAACGTGCACCTTGTTGTCCGCGTTGAGGCCGTACAGGGTGCCGTGGACCCCGTACAGAGGGGCACTCCGCGCGAGGAACACCATCGGGTTCTTCTCGAGGTGCGGGCAGAGCGCGGCCGCCGCGCGGGCGTGCTTCGGGCACACCGGCGGCTGGTTCGTTGTGATGGTGGCCTGCGTGAGGTCATGGTCTTTGGGACCAGCAATGAAGATGAAGCCCAGGGGCGTGCGGGCAGGCTCCGTGCAGACCTGGCACCGCATGGCCTGCATCATCATCATCTGCCGGTACGGGTGCATGAGTTTCCACTGCGGCTCGCCCGTCGGCATCTTATGTTCGTCCACGGAGTTGAAGCCGCAGCGCGCCCACAGAACGCCTCGCAGGGGCCGATCCCTGCCCTTGGCGTCCTCATCCGCGTAGTACAGCCGAGGGCCCGAGGCGTGACGGACGATGATGAGGTTGTCCGGTGCGGCTTCCTCCCCCTCGCGCTGGGTGATGAAGGGGATCAGCCGCGGTTTAGTGGCAGCGCGCACGGAACGTTCTTCTCTCTCGGCGGGATGAGCGGGCTATGGGTAACGGACGACAGCGCGTCACGAGGCGGCATCTCCCATCAGGTCGAGCAGGGCGAGGATGGCCAGGGCAAACCGGCGCAGGTGGCCGTATGCAGCATCGAAGCGAGGTTGTTCGGCGCTCAGGTCGATCAGGCGCGTCAACTCGTCGAGGGGGTACGGACGCACGAGATGCGGCACGATCTCCACGAACGTCGTGGTGGCCTTCCGGAACCGCCTCACGATGACCGCGGTTTCGAACTGCGTGAGGCGGGCGTGCTCGCCGAGTACGGCTTCCAGGTCGTCCCACAGTTCGCCGGTGACGGCCTCGTAGGCGAGGGAACGGCGAAGGCCGCCGAGGAGGACCCTGACGGTCTCGTCGTCGGTGGAGGCGCGCCGGCTCAGGAGCTGTATGGCAACGTCTTCCGTCACGGCGACCATCAGGCCACCTCTTCGGGGATCGAGAGGTCGCACCAAGTGGTGGCGCCGTCGTCGCTGGTGCCCCAGGCTCCGCCGCGTTCCGCAACGAAAGCCTCGACCAGGATGAGCCCGCGCCCAGACTCGGCGTTCTCGTCGACGTCTTTGCGCGTGGCGCCGCCCGGCATGCCGTCGGAGACGGTGACGCGCAGATGGCCGTTCCGGATGCTGAGGCTCAGGGCGATCTCAGTGGTGCCGCTGTGCAGCACCGCGTTGGTGAGCAATTCGGAGACAATGATCGCCACTTCGTCGATCAGCGGTTCCAGGCCGCAGTGCCTGAGCCTCGCGGCAGTGATCCGCCGCATCACTCGCACCCGGTGTGTGTCCTCAACGCGTGGTGGTGCGTCACCGCAGCGGGGGGCAACCCTGAATCTCTCGCGCATCAGATCCCCGTCGCGGTGCAAGGCAACGCGAGGCGTCCGTTCGGTCGTCGCTCCGGCAACTCTGGGGGGCATGGGGGGAACTCCCTGGTCCATGAATGTGCACGTCCGGGCACTCTCAGCGAGGGCTGTAAAGAGCGTGGCAACGGCGTGCAGACGGCTCTACCCCCAGACTGTCCTCGGGGTTTGGCGCAAAGTTGACTGTTCTCCTCGCGTCTTCCTCGGACTCACCTCGGAACTGCTAAGTAGCGTCTGTAGGGGGCAACTTGCTGGGGAGAGTGTTCTAACGTCGGGGCAGTGACGTGCTAGGCGGATGGGATGGGAGGCACCGTGCTGTTCTTCCGATTCGAACTCGAAAGGCGCGGTATTCGCAGCGCTGACGAGTTCCTTCCGCCGTACAGGAAGGCAGCCGAACGGCTCGGTCTGACGAACGTGGACCCTGCCCCGAAGACCTTCGAGGGCTGGATCTACGAGGGGCGCAAGCCCCAGAAGACCTTCCGCCGGGTCATCGTCGAAATGCTCGGCTACAGCATCGATGACCTGTGGACCGAAGTGCCCGAGGGGGCCGCCCCGGACTTCGTTCCCCTGGTCGGCACGTCGCCCATTGCACACCATGCCGAACCCGGTATGGACCTGAGCGAGATGAAAAGGAGCGGCGCAATGGCCGTTCGACGTGCGCGGAACTACGTCCTCGAAGCGGACCGCGAAAGGGTGGGGGACAACACGCTCCCGCTGCTGCATGACCAGGTCGCCCGGCTCGTTCGCGACTACCCGCGTGTACCACTGGCGTCGATCTGGGATGACCTGCTGGATGCCCAGGATCAGGTCATCTTCAATCTGGAGACCGGCAAACACCGTCCGTCCCAGCTCAGCGACCTCAACTTCATGGCTGGCGTGCTGGCGTTCCTGGTGGCCAAGGGCTTCAACGACATGGAGGACCGCGAGCAGGCCAGGACGATGAGCCTGCTCGCCGGCGCGTTCGCCAAGGACGCCGAACACCCGGGCCTGATGGCTCTGGTCAACGGTCTGCAATCGCTCATCGAATACTGGGCAGACCGGCCCGGGGACGCCCTGTTCTACGCCCAGAAGGGAACGGCCCTCTCCTCCAACCTCAACGGCACCGTCGGCCTGTGGCTTCTGGGCCTGCAGGCACGCGCCGCGGCCGTCCTCGGCGACGAGGAGACCGTCCGGTCGGCGAACCTGCAGGCGGTCGATCGTCGTGGGAGCGTCGTCCTGGACGACCTCGATCAGCTCGGCGGCCTCCTCACCTACTCACCGGAGAAGCAGACGTACTACTCCGTGGAGTCCGAGGCGCTCCTTGGCCACGGCGATACGGAACTCACGGTGCAGGCGGAACGGGCCGTGCAGGGGTTCAGCGACCGTGAAGACCCAAACTGGGCGTTCGGGGACCTGGCCGGAGCCCAGTGCAACCAGGCTCTCATCCTCCTCTACAGCGGAGATGTGGACGGTGCCGCACACGCCATCCGTCCGGTCCTGGACCTCCCGCCCACGTACCGAAACAACGGCATCATCGTCTCCGCCCAACGTGTCCGGCAGGCACTCATGACCACCAATGTCCGTACCGCTGTTGTGGCCAACGACCTGCGGGAGGAGATCGCGGTCTTCCCGCCTCGTCGGCCAGCGCTCCCCTCGGGAACGCAGCGCTAAGGTTCCTGGCATGTACCCGGTCCAGCGTTCCAGCCAGCGCCTCAGCATCCGCGAGCTCACCGTCGACGACGTCGATGCGGTGTTCGCTATCTACGGCGACCCAGAGGCGACGGAACACCTGTCGTTCGAGCCGCGTACCCGCGAGCAGGTCGGCCAGATCGTCGCCCGGTCCATCGCCTCGGCGACGACAGAGCCGCGCACCGAGTACGCACTCGCCATCGTCGAGCGGGACACGAACGCGCTGATCGGGTACGGACGTCTCGCTATGGACCCCCACCAGCAGCGCGCAGCCACGTTCGGCTTCGCGCTGCGCCCAGACACTTGGGGAGTCGGCTACGGCCTGGAGACCGTCCGCCTGCTGTTGGGCCTCGGGTTCGAAGGCCTGGGCCTGCATCGCATCTGGGGCGCACGCTCCCCGCTGAACGAAGCGTCAGCGAAGACCATGACAGCGGCGGGCATGGTCCAGGAAGGCACCATTCGCGCCCACATTCAGAAGGCGGACCGATGGCGTGACTCGGTCGTGCACTCGATGCTCGACGACGAGTGGAAGCCTTAGTGTCTGAAACTCCGCACCGCAGGGACCGGCTGTCGCAAGGTCCCGACCTTCTGTTCTGCTGCGGCACCCTTCGGTTCGATGCCGTCCTCAAGGGGCTGTTGGAGCGGATACCTCATCGAACTCCGGCGTCCGCTCCCGGATATCGGACGGCCGCGCTCGAGGGCCGCGCCTACCCGGGCCTCGTCGTCCGAGCCGTCGGTGGCGCGGCTCCCGGCGTGGTGCTCACCGATCTGAGCAACGCAGAGTGGCGCATCCTCGACCGCTTCGAGGACGAGCAGGGCGACCTGCGGAAAGGGGCGCTCTCGCGGCGCGGCTTCACGCGGAGATCACCGAACTCGGTTACCTCGGCAGCAAGCGGATCCACCCCCGGAAAGGGCCATCAGCCAGGACCCTTCCCGAAGGCCGCCGGTGGGCGAGTCTGCATCCGGCGCAGGAACGACGGTTGCGTTCTCATCCAGAGACAGAAAGCAGGGATGCCAGCTCGTCCGCCACTCCAAGCAGAACGCGCTCCCCGTACGGCCGACCGATGATCTGGATGCCAATGGGCAGCCCCTGGGTGGTCGTGGTCACTGGTACGACCAGGCTGGGAAGGCCGATGTGGCTGGTGAGGTTGGCCCATCCGGTCTGCTCGAAGAAGCTCCGCTCCTGGCCATCCACCGTAAGGGTGCTGCTGCCTGCCGGGATCGCGGGTGTGGGTGCCGCTGGTGTGACGAGGATGTCGTGTTCCGTGAAGAACCGCTGCCAGTCCGATCGGAGTCGGGCGCGTTCTTCGTTCGCGCCCAGCCAGCCACGGTGGGTTTGGGTCCGGTGCCGGAGGAAGATCGCGCGGGGGCTGGTGTCATCGTCCTGCAGTAGTCGAACGGCAGCGAGTTCAGCACCAGCGGTTTCGTCGTCGGTGGTGGCCGTGGCGGTGGCGTGCAGGAGTTTTTCGAACAGGCGAGTGGAGTAGGTGAAGTCGACAGGTCCGGGTGCGTGTCGGACCAGGGCTCCGGCTGCGGTCAGTATCTCCTCAAGGGTGACCAGAGCCTGCGCGCACTCACGATCGACAGGACAGCTCGGATCATCGGCCCAGATCGCAATGCGCAAGTGCTTGATGCCCTTGGCAAACGTCGGCAGGTCTACACGCCAGGGCGTGCCCTCTGCCGGTGCCGGTGTGGTGAGCGCGGCGAGTAGCAAGTCGAGGTCTCTGGGGTGGCGAGCCAGCGGGCCCGGAGTGACCATGTCGCTGCTGGTGAGCCAGCCCGGTGGCCGAGGAATGTGGCCGCGGGCCGGAACGAGTCCGCTTGTCGGCCGTAGTCCGTACACCCCGCAGTAGTGGGCGGGCAGGCGCAGCGAGCCGGCGAGGTCGCTGCCGAGGTCGACGGGGGTGAGATGGGCGGCGACGGCCGCAGCAGGTCCTCCCGAGGAGCCACCCGCTGTCCGCGCTGCGTCGTGCGGGTTGAGCGTGCGGCCAAAGAGGGCGTTGTCGGTGTGAAGGTCCTGGCAGTAGGCGGGGGTGTTTGTCTTGCCCATGATCACCGCGCCCTGGTGGCGGAGCCGCGCGACAGCATCTGCGTCTTGATTGGGAACGTGGTCTGCCAGTTCCTCGGCTCCGCTGGTGGTGCGAAGGCCGGCCGTTTCGAAGCTGTCCTTGATGGTGATTGGGAGACCGTCGAGGACCCCGCCGGCCTCGCCCCGGGCTCGGCGCTGGTCGGCGGTGTGAGCGGCTTGCCGGGCCGCGTCGTCGTCGCGGGTGATGACGGCATTGATGGTGCTGGCGTCGATTCGGTCGAGGTGGAGGTCGAGCAGCTCGCGGCTGGAGATCTCGCGGCGATCCAGGGCGCGCAGCTGGACGTGGGCGGGCTGGCAGGTCAGGTCGGTCATGCGGAGGCTCGCTCGGGGTGGGGGGTGCGGGCACGCTGGCGGGGAAGGTGGCGGGCGACGGCGAGGAGGGCGTCGATGTCGTCCATCGGCTGGCTGGTCTCGGGGTCGGTATCGGCGAAGTCGGTGAGTTGTTCGGGATGGGGATGCTCGCCCGTCTTGCGGGCGGCGATGCCGGCGAGTATCTGGTCGGCAGTGACAGCGGCGTTCAGTTCTTCGCCCGAGAGCCCTTGCGCCCTGTGGTGGGCTTCGCTGCTTTCACGGACGCCCACTTCGAGGTACTGCCGGATCACGAAGCGGCCGTCACGGATCTCGACCGCGCGTCGGTACAGCTTGAACCCGATGCTGCGCAAGCGGCGGCGCTGGGCGGGGTCGCCATGGTCGACCGGCAGGCGGATCTCGGGGGCTTCGCTGGAGAAGGCCAGCCACAGGGGGCGCAGGCGGTAGTGGCTGAGGTGCTGCTTGATCCAGTACCGGACGTTCTTGGCCTGGTCGGTGATCGTGGGCACCAGCCAGCCGATCAGGGTGAGCATGGCGCCGACGTCGCCGCACGTCCAGGCGAAGCTCTCCCAGCCGGCGAGGGAGATCCCGAAGGCGGGGGCGATGACGTTGCCTGTCCGCACGCCGCTGTATCCGAAGGTAACGGCGGCGCCCAGGGCGACGACCCGCAGACCGACGCGGACGGAGACTCGCTTGTTGCGCCGGGCCAGGCGCCAGCAGCCGCGGGCGAGGAGCACCTCGCCGATCGTGTATGCGGTGACGTACAGGGTGAGGTATGCGGCGTACACGTGGTCGTGCGCGTAGTACAGCGTGAAGTCGATCGGCCTCGTTGCGCTCGGCGTCAGCAGGGCGAAGAGCACCAGGAGCCCCGCGATCACTGCGAGGCCGGCACCGAGCCAGGCCCGCGCTCTTCTGCGGGCGATGTCCGGGGGCGATCCCCAGTAGGTGAGGACCACCTGCTGGCAGGCGATCAGCGCGATCACGCAGCTCTGGGCAAGAGGGACGGAGAGGTTCACCGTGCCCAGGACGCGGTCAAGGTAGTCCCACATCGGGGTGATGGAGAACAGAAACGACAGACCCGACAGCAGGAAGACGGAGGCCAGGGCCGTGGTGGCGGTGTCGCGGCGACGAGCGGGGATGTCCCGCAGGAGGCAGAGGAGCCCCAGGACAGCGACCACGAGGCTGATCGGGTGGAGCAGGTCCTTCACGGCCGGGCCTCCCGCCTGCGCAGCAGGGTGTGCGCAACGCGGTCCTGGACCTCGTCACCGGAGGACTCGTCGCTGCGCAGCCACCGGTCGATGATTCGGCGCTGGAGGAGCGAGGCGAGGAGCTCGGTCTCGTGCTCCTCTGCGTCGTCGTACTTGGTCCGCCCGAGCATCATCTGCACGATGGCCGGGTCCATGGTGGTGATGAGCGCCGGTGCCAGGGCGGACAGCGGGCGGGCCTCATGGTGTCCGAGGAACAGATGCATGAACTCGTGAGCGATGATCTGATCTTGATGCAGGCTGCTGGTCCGCGGGTCGTAGAACACGTAGATGACGGCCTCCAGGACCGCACACGCTCCGCAAACCGACGGTGCCTGCTCCTGCGGCTGCAGGATCACCTCGCGTCCCGTACGACGGGAGACCTCGTCGCGTAGGTCGCGGACGTTCGTGACGTCGGGGAGTTCCAGGGCGGCCAGGGGGTCATCCTGGCGCCACCTACCCGTGGACCACATTACCAATCCTTGATCATTTTCTGAACTGTAGCCGAAATTCGGCTAGTTGGAGGGCGGCAGCCCCTCCATCTTTCGCACGCCGTCCACGAGACCGAGAACAGCTTCCTTTCCGTCCGCCGAGACGTCGGACAGGCGGAGGAGCACGTTTTTGATCTTGGAATCGCGGAGCAATTCCAGCAACTTCAGTTCCTCTGCGGTCTTTTCAGCAACCTCATCGTCGAACCAATAGGCGGCAGGTACGCCGAAAAAGCTTGCCAGCGCTTCAAGGTGACGCTTCGTCGGATTGTCTCGGCGTCCGGTCCGAAGCATCCAGAGATAGGTGGACGTCACGGTTTCGAGCCCTCGCTCGGCCATCAGCTCGGCCACTTCGGAGTTGCTGTATGGACCGCGGTCAGGCGGGTGCACCACTTCAAACAGGCGGTTGAGCCGATCACTGAGCTTCTTCGCGTGAAGGCTCACCGGCTCCACTGCTGGATCTTTCATGATCCTTCCCAAAGGGTGTGGCTTAACAAGGGTTCAGCCACTGTACCTCGCGATTAACGCCAGTTGACGCACCGATCTTGCGTATGGAAAGTTCTACCTCGCAAACACTATCGGCGTTTGCACGTCCACCCTTCGGGATGGTCTGTCCGTTTCTACCGATAGATGCGTATGACATGCGTGACACGCGCCACTTCCCCCTGGCGGCGTTAGCCGCTCCTGTAATTGCAAGACAAATTTGATCTTCGAGGAAGGCGCAGAGGCACAGTGAGAAGGCTCGGTCACCTTCGCGATGCGCGCACAGGTAATTCCGTGAGGTCATTCGAGCATCGTTGTGTCCGGCCATTGCTCGCCATGCCCGTGGACGAGCGGCTGACACTTTGCCACCGCACCCGCACCGGAACGGCGCGGGCGTCTGCACCGGCGGTCTGGGGTGCGTCCATCACTGCGACCGGCTGCGTCGCCGACGCCAGCCGACGGTTCTCCGCTGACCACCCCGGCAGCTGGTTCCGAGGGGACGCTGTGAAGGTCATCTCCGAGCACGTCGAGGCGCTCGGCCCGCTGCCTGCGTCACGGCCCGCCGCCTCCACCCTCAGGCGCAGGTGCCGGCGCCCTCCTGCGCGACTTGTAGAGAGTCCTTTAGCAAGGTCTGGATCTTGCCGCTGGTCCTGCATATGTTCGTCGTCCCTCGCCGGGCCCCCCGCCCGGCGGCAGACGACGACAGGAGCCACATTCGGAACGCACGATCCAGTCGGGTGAGATAGCTCGGAACACAGCGACGGCGCCCAGGGAGCGGTAACTCCCGGACGCCGAACGCCAACTGGTACTCCTGCCCCGGCAAGGGCGGAGATTTACCCACCTTCACCGCACCGGTCCTTTCCTACGAGGCACACCGGCGCGGGTTTCACCACGGAGGAGAATCCCACATGCCGCCTGCCCTGCGCAAAGGGCCGGTATCCCCGGCTTGCGCGGCAGCCGTCCTCGCATCACCGCCCGGTTCCCTGGCCGCGCACTGGTTGCCCGATGCCCTCGCTCTGCCGCCGGCCCCCGGCACCCGTCCCGTCGGGACGGTGGCCCAGTGAGCCGGGACACCCGCGAATGGGCGTGGGAGCACAGCGCCAGCCGTGGAAACGCGCGCCTGGTCCTGCTGTCGATCGCCGACCGGATCCCCGACGAACAGTGCGTCGCCTGGGCGTCCCTCACCTCGCTCATGAGGCGTACGAACGCCAGCCGCAACGCCGTGCGCGCCGCCATCATGGCGCTGGCCGTCGCCGGCGAGCTGGAGGTGCTCGACGACCTCGACGGCCCGCAGCACAGCACGGTCTACCGGCTGCCCCAAGCCGCCGCGTGGCTGGCCAAGGTCGCGGCGGCCCGCAAGGACGATCCCGAGGCTTATGTCGAGCCCCCGGCTGCGTCCGATCCGGTGCCCGAGGTGGACATCGAGCGGCTGCGCAGGCACGGCATCTGGCCCAAGACCCGGTCGGAATCCGACCCCCCTCGTCAGGATCTGACCGGGTCAGAATCTGCACCCCCTCGTCAGAACCTGACCCCTCCCCGGGTCAGATCCCGACCCCTGCCCGGGTCAGATTCTGACCCCCAGAACCGTAGTGAACCGAAGGTGAACCGTAAGGACAGCAGCAATGGTGCTGCCGGTCTCACCTCCGCTGCGGACTGGCAGGTCGATGACGCATGCCTGTCCTGGGCCCAGCAGCAGGGACATCTCGCACGTCTCGGCGAGCACGGTCTCCAGGCCTCTGACGCGAAGTGGCGCCACCACCGTGCCGATCGGAGCCCTCGCTCCGCCGCAGCCTGGGCTGCCGACTGGCGGTCCTGGATCGCCCGCGAGCACAGCCCCACCCCCCAACGCCCGAACCTCTACGCCCTGCCGGGCGGTACTCCCCCGCCGCAGACCGGCATGACTCGCACCGAGGCACACATGGCCGCCCTGCTCGCCGCCGTCGACGAACCGACCGGAACGGAGTAACTACCTTGGACCGCCGTGAAGTTGCTGCCGTGCTCACCTACGTCGGCCGCCTGGACCCGCGCACCATCCGCACCGACGCGGGCGAGGCCCGCGACCAACTCGCCATGTGGCACGAGCTGCTCAACGATGTCCCGATGGCCACCGGCCAGGGCTGGGACGTCCGCGAGATCGTCCGCAAACGCATCGTGAGTTCGCCGTATCCGATTCTGCCGGCCGATGTGGCTCGCGAATGGCAGGTGCACCGCCGCGAGCGTCTGGCCCGCCACACCGACCCGACCCCGATGGCCGACCCGGACAACCCAGAAGCCTGGCGGGCGGAGCTGCTCGCGGCGCGCGATGCAGTGGCCGCCGGGCAGGCCGCGCCCTCGGCGCATCGCGGGATCACCGCCGGGCAACACCGTCCGGGGCTCAAGGATCAGTTGGCCGCCGTGGGCTCCTACATCCCGGCCGCAGTACGTGCCGAGTTGGCCCCGTACCGCCCGGCCCGCGCCGCCCGCGAAGCCGCCATCGCCGCCGGAGGCCCCGACGTCCTCGGCGTGCCGTGCGACTGGTGTCACGCCGAGAAGGGTGAGCCCTGCCGTCGTCGTCGCATCAGCCTCGACGGCACCGCGCGGGGTAACTCACCGCGCGCCACGGCTCACCCCGGCCGCATCGACCGAGCCCTGGCCGCCCAGAACCAGCAGGCATCCGCCGCCTGACCGCAGCCTGCTTCTCCACCACAACGTTCCGCCTGCGGTACGGCCCCCCACCCCCGTACCCCGAGCCCGCCTCGAAGCGCCCTCGGCACCCTGAACCCCCACCGGGGCCGAGCGACCCTTGCAATCCGAGGCGCCTTCCGGAGACTGCCTTGCGCCACATCACCACCAACGACACGCCCACCCCCACAATCCGCGGTATCGCCGACCACAGCTGGCAGGAGAGGGGCCAGTGCCACGGCCTGCCGGCCAAGGAGACCGACGAGTTGTTCTTCCCTGCGGCCCGCGACCGCGCGGCCATCGATACGGCCAAGGCGATCTGCGGCAGCTGCCCGGTGAAGAAGGCGTGCTTCGACTACGCCCTCGACAACGAGATCCGCCAGGGCATGTGGGGCGGGCTCACCGAGGACGAACGCCGCCCCTGGCACGCCCGAGTCAACAAGCGTCTGGATTACGCCCGAGTCAAGGCCGCGTTCGAGGGCCGCGACGTCCACCTCAGCGACGCCGAGCGCGATGCCGTCACCCGTCACGCCTACGTCCGCGGCTGGAGCCCCGAGCGGCTCGCCTACGCACTTCGGCTCGATCTCGACTGGGCGCGCGACCTGATGCGCAACGCGGCCCATGCCGTTGCCGACCGAGACCGCTACTGGGGGCAAGCCGACCCGGCCGACGGCGAGTACACCGAGGACGAGGACGCCGGAGCGGCTGTCTCGCCGGTGCAGGTGCCCCGCCAGGCGCAGACCCACGCCCTGATCGCCGCTCTCCGAAAGGCAGCATGACTCACCCCCTCGCCATGCCCTCCCTCCCCTTCGGCATCGAGCCCGTCAACCTCGTCGCAGCCGCCGGTGTGCTCGCCCTCGTGCTGGCCGGATGGTCGATCCGGCGTCACCGGACCCGGGCGGGCGGCCCGCGCGCCGGCACCCCCGCAGTCTGGGTCTCGGCCCTCGCCGCCCTCAACTGCACCGCCTACAGCGCCGACACCAGCTGGCGCTTTGCCGCCGACTACCTCGACATCGCCGGCACGGTGGAGCGGGCGATGATGTTCAGTGCGGCCGAACTAGCACTGTTCGCTACGGCGCTGATGGCCCGGCAGAACCTGAAGACGCAGGGAGCACCCGGCCTGCCGGGCGGCGTAGTCTGGGTGATCACCGGGGTGCAGGTCATCCCGGCATACGCCGAGTCAGGCACAGTGGGCGGCACCGTGCGGGCCTTCGTCGGCCCAGTCATGGCGGCCGTGCTGTGGCACCTGGCCATGGGCATCGAGCTGAGACTGCACAAGCCAGACGCCACCTCCCAAGGACTCCTGGCAACTCTCGGACGTGAAGTGCGGGAGCGGCTCCTCTCCCGCCTCGGCGTCGCGACCCGCAACCGCGATGCCGCGCAGATCACCAAGGACCGCGCGACCCGGCGGGCAGTGGCCCTCGCCTCCCAGTTGGCCGGGATGCCCGAGGAAGAGCGTGAGAAGGGCCGTGGCAACCGGATCACGCGTCGGCTTCAGTCGGCTCTCGCACGATCCGGTGCCGGCACCGATCCAGCCCAGCGGCGTGCGCTTCTGGAGCAGCTGGCCGCCCGCCGGCACGCGACGGAGCTCGCCACCGTGGTTCTGCCGTCGCCCTGGATTCAGCCCTCGCGCGACGAGGACGCCGGTCGCGGGGAACGGTCCCCTCTCCCTCCGTCGATCACGACTCCGTCGGCGAACGGGACGCATGTGAGTGCATGGATGAGCGCGGTCCCCGGCGACGGTCCCCGAAGCACCACATCGATTGGGGACCGGGCAGACGGGAACCGTACGGAACCGGGGACGGGACACGGGCCCGACGGTCCCCGTCCCCATCCGGTCTCGGTCGGCGACGAGGACCCAGCCGCCGAGTCCGGCTCGGTCGCGCTGCGCGACGGCCAGGAGGCGGCGGTCGGGGACCGGGAGACCGTGCCCGCCGGAGCCGAAGAGCCCAATGACGAGGCGAGCGGCCTTGCCGATGGAGTGGACGAAGCCGCTGTTCAGGGGGGCGCAGGAGGATCCTCGGTGTCCTGTTCCACCGGGGACGGGGACCGCGAACACCCCGGCACCGAAACGGGGACCGAGGCCAATAGGGACCGTCCCCACAGAGTCCCCGACCACGACGGGGACCGCGAACGCCCCGACTCCGAAACGGGGACGGAACCCGACGGGGACCGTCCCCGCACCGTCCCCGTACAGCGGGCGCCGAAGGCGAGGGCACCCCGGAACCGGCCGGGCGGCGGTCAGTCCACCCGGTCCCGGAGGCAGCCGAAGCTGAGCGTCGAGGAGATGGTTGAGCGGGTCCGTCCCCACGTGCCCGCGCTGCTCAAGCGTGACGGGAACGAGTCCCTGACCCGGGTTCAGCTCCGGGAAATCCTGCGCGCCCAGAAGATCCGGGGCGGGCGGAACGAGGATCTGACGCCGGTTCTGCAGCAGCTCCGCACCGACGCGGGCACCACGACGGCACGGAGTACGGCTCGATGAAGAACTGCCGGCGCTTCGCGTACATCAAGTCCGGCTTCGAGCAGGAAATCCGCCGCCTGAGCAGTCATGTCAAGCGCTCCCGGGGCTCCGCGTCGGTGAGGACCAGCGCGAGGAACGCCGTCGTGGTGAAGCGGAACATGGCGGGGGCCTTGAACCAGCACCTCGATCGCTGCCACGAGTGCGGCTGACTTTCGTAAACCAGCAGGTCAAACGCCTGCTTCCACCGATCTTTCCGGTGGCCTGGCCTCGGCCGGACCAGGCCACGACCTCGCTGGACGAACCCGCCATTCCTGCCCGTGTTCCTGCACGCCGCCGTGCTCCCGCCGCACGGCCAGTGGCTCGTCCAGCACCGTCCCGCATCCCCCGTCCAGCTCCTCGACGGCCCGGCCGCCATGGTCGATTTCGCCGCCGACATCCAGCACCGCATCCGCACCAGGAGGAACCGCATCCGATGACAGATCCTACGACGCCTCCCACCCCCACAGCAGGTGAGGCGGAAGCCAACTCCAGTTCAGCGGGAGCAAGTTGGTGCATGAGCATTGCTCCCGCTGGGAGCAATGCTCTTGCGTCTCCCGCCCCAGGGGTGGCGGGAGCGGATCGGCACCGGGGGGCGCCGATCCGTCAGGATGCGGCCGAGGGCGGACCGCATCCTGACGAAGGGGACAGCCACTCCTGCCACAGCAGCGACTGCGCCCACGCCAGACCGCCGAAGCCTCGCGTCCAGCAGCGTGAGCGCCTGCGCAACGAGAAGAAGCGCATACACCAGCCGAGCTGCCGCATGAACGACGCCGAATACCACCTCCTAGTCCGCGCCGCAGCCGCCTGCAACATGAGCGTCGCCAACTACCTCGCCCGCGCCGCGCTCAAAGCCGCCCGCAACCTCGACCTCACCGCCGCGGAAATCGCGGGCGAACGCGAGATGCTGAACGAGCTGTTCGCCCTGAGAACCGCACTCAACCGGATCGGAAACAACCTCAACCAGGTTGCTGCAGCACTGAATTCGGACGAGCCCGCACCGCAGGCCAAGGCGGTCCTCGCTGGTGTCGACCGGGTCTCCCTGCGTGTGGACGCCTACGTCCAGCGCTACCTGGATGGCGAGCGTCCTGCCGCATGATCCCCAGAGTCCACGACATGGGCAATGACACCTACGGCCTGCTGGAATACCTGTACGGTCCCGGCAGGGCAGAGGAGCACGTCGACCCCCACCTCGTCGCCGCGTGGGACCGTCTGGCCCCCGACCCCGGCCGCGGCCCCAAGGCGACCCAGCGCGACCTGCAGCGACTGCTGGACCAGCCCGTCATGGCCCTGTCCGAAAGCACCAGGCCCGCCGAGCACGTATGGCACCTGTCCGTGCGCGCTGCGCCCGAAGACCCGATCCTCACCGACGAGCAGTGGGCGGACATCGCCCGCCGCATGGTCGCTGCCACCGGAATCGCCCCCGAAGGCGACGAGGCTGCCTGCCGCTGGGTGGCCGTCCGCCACGCCGACGACCACATCCACATCATCGCCACCGTCGTCCGCCAGGACGGCCGCCGAGCCCGCATCCGCCACGATGGCGCCCGCTCCCAAGCGGAAGCCCGGAAGATCGAAGTCGACTACGGGCTACGCCGGTTGAACACCGGCGACAAAACCGCCGCCAAGCGCCCCACCAGCGCCGAACGCCACAAGGCGAACCGCCAGCGCAGAGAACGAACCCCACGCGAGGAACTGCGTGAGAGAGTACGCCGCGCCGCCGCCGGCGTCGTCGGCGAGCAGGAGTTCTTCGACCGCCTGGCCGCCGCCGGCCTCCTGATCCACCAGCGCGTCGCGCCCTCCGGCGATCTGCTCGGCTACAAGGTCGCGCTGCCCGACGACCGCAACGAGAACCAGGAGCCGATCTACTACTCGGGCTCCACCCTCGCCCCCGACCTCTCCCTCCCCAAGATCCGCGAACGGTGGGCCGCCAAGGCTTCCGAACCTGACCGTGACGCCGCCACCGAACCTTCCTCCGGCTCCGCCCGTATCAGCCCGTCGACCGCGCGCCGCCAGGCGACACGGGCGGTGTGGCAGGCCGTGCTCGTCCTCGACCAGGGCGACGACGGGCAGATCGCCGCGCAGCTCGCCGCGGCCGGCGAGGTCCTCGACGCGTTGGCCAAGACCTCGGCTGCGCACACCCGGCGCGAACTGCGCGACGCCGCCTTCGTGTTCGAGCGGGCCACGCGCTCCCACATCCGGGCCCAGCGAGGCCACGCCCACGGTCTGCGGCGGGCCGCCCGTGACCTCCTCCACGGCGGGCCGGCGCTCGGCCGTGGGGAGGACGGCGCCACCACCGCCATGCTGATCGACATGTTGTTCTTCCTGGTCACCGCCGCCGCCCACTGGCACGGGATGAAGGAGCACGCCCAGCAGGCCGCTGCTGCCCGCGAGGCTGCCGAACAGCTGCGCGCCGCCTACCAGGCCGCCGCCCCCGTATTCCTGGGCGTCATGCACCAGCGCGGCCATCGCCTGTCCCAGCCCCTGCTGCGCAAACAGGCCGCCTCCCTGCGCCGGGCGGTGCCGGAGCTGGCCGAGCAGGTCCTGGCCGAGCCGGGCTGGTACGCGCTGGCCGCCACCCTCGCCGACGTCGAGAGCGCCGGTCACGACCCGGCCGCGCTCCTGGCCCAAGCCGCCGCCCGCCGGGAGCTGGACACCGCCGACTCGATCAGCGACGTCCTCGTGTGGCGGCTGCGGCGGATGGCCGATCTGCCCGCGGACGCCTCCTCCATGCCACCGCACACCACCCCCGCGCGCACCGCCACCCGCGAAACCGCGCAGCGCAACGCGAAGGGAAAGGACCAATCCGGCAACACCCGCTGAATTCAACAATTCTAGAGTTGCAGCAGGTCAGGGACTTGCGGCACTCTCCTCGTGCAGGTGAGACGACAGAGATGGAGACCGCATGTTCCGACGTACCCGTGCGGAGAGAGACTTCCGTGAAGCACAGCGTGCCGGCCAGGCACTGCTGGCGATGCACACGGAGTGGCCGCTGACCGACGCACCAGGCCCGGCTGGCCCGGAGACCATGGTGCCGGACTTCCTGCCGCCGGAGTTCCGGGCGCCGGTCCGCCAGGACGTCTCGGGGTTCATGATGCGCTGGGACCGGCCGCTCGTCATCGACGGGGACATCCACCAGTGCCACTGCGGTGCGTACCGGAACTGGATCGTCTTCAACATGCGCGACGACTCGGTGTGGCTGCGCTGCCCAGCTGGCCACGAGACGAAAGAGCCGCGCCTGGACACCGCCTGGTACAACCACAACTCCGGTCCGGTCGACCGCTTCCACCCCACCCTCGAAGAGGGCCTGCGCCACCTCGGCCACTGAAACCCGCGAAACCCCTTCCCCTGCCCCTGCGTTCGTCGGCGCCCGAAGAGCCGGCCCGGTCAGACCATCCGTCCCGCACCACAAGGGGTTTCCGCATGCGCCTGTCCACCACGACCGCCCTCGGCCTGAGCGCGCTCACCGTCCTTGCCCTGGCCGACTGCTCCACCCGCACCGAGCCCGCCACCACCGTCACTCCACCTCGTCTTCCACGTCCGCGCACCAGGACGGCACGGCGGAGGCATCCGCGCCGCTGTCCTCGGCCGAGCTGAAGACGCGGCTGCTGAGCGAGAGCGACCTGGGCGAGGGCTACACCCGCACTCCGCAGCCCGCCGTCCGGCACGACGACGTCACCGTGATCGGCTGCCCGGCACTGGCCGAGCTCGGCGGCAACACAGCCACCAGCACCAACCTCGAATTGCCCCGCAGGGCCAAGGTGTCCTTCACCTACGCCGGCAGCAGCAGCTCCGAGCTGTCCGAGGAGCTCTACAGCGACAGCGCGGCGAAGCTGTCCAAGGGCATCGGCACGGTCTTCGACGCGATGCTCTCCTGCCCCACCTACCAGGTGGTGTCGGGCAGCACCGTCATCGACATGGTCACCACGAAGACGAGTGCCCCTCAGCTGGGTGACGAGCGGTGGAGCCAGCTGCTCACCTACTCCGCCGGCGGGCAGAGCAGCGTCGTCAAGCAGACGGCGATCCGCAGCGGCAACGTCCTGGTGATCGTCTCCGGGTCTCTCGCTCTCGTCGACGCCCACCTCGCCGACGCCGTCCAAGCAGCGCAGGCCCGCTGACGCACGGCACTTGATCATGCCCCGCCCTCCCCTGCTGTTCGGGGCAGGACGGGGCGTTCGCCCTCCGACACTACCGTGTCGGCGGACGCCGAACGCCCCGTCGGCGCCATGATGCGGCTCCGGCCCTCCGTCGTGGGCCATCAGCACATCACCGTACGAAGGAGGTCACCCCGGTGGTGAAGCGTCCCACGACCCGCGGGTGCTTTGCGTTCGTCACCACACCGCGCCGTGAGGTCGTACTGCAACTGCGGGACGAGAAGGCCGGCATCGCCTGGCCGGGACACTGGTCGCTTCCCGGCAGCAGGACCGAGGCGGACGCAACTCCGCTCGAGACGGTCCTGCGGGACTGCTGGAGGAGACCGGCATCGTCCGGAGGCGATCGAGGAAGTAGTACCGGTCACCGCCTACGAGAAGGGCAAGACGCCGCCCCGTCTGTTCGCCGTGTCCTGGGACCGCACCGAGAGCGAACTCCTCCTCGGCGAAGGCCAGGCCCTGCGCCTGTTCCCCTCGACGCACTGCCCGAGCCGATGCCGCCCCACATCCGGCACTACATCGAACAGCTCGCACCGCGCCTGCCGCCCTCGTGCCGCTGACACGCCCGCGCCATCCGGGCACCTGGCGTACGGGAAAGGCACCACACCCCGACGCAACGTAAGCGGGCCCGCTCTCTCACCATGACAACGGTGAGAGAGCGGGCCCTGAAGCAGTGGGAAACTCAGCGGACGGCCCGGCACGGTCGAGCAGGCCCGTGCACGAGGTCATGACAGCGCGGGCATACCCGCCTCCGGCGTATGAGGCCGTTCGATGGCGAGCAGCCGGTCGGGGTGGAGGCCCAGCTCCACGATCTCGTCGTCGGCGGGCACGTAGGCGAGGATCGTGAACTGTCGCCTCCGGGCGGGGTGGGTCACGGTCAGGACGTGATGCCGGTCCAGGCAACCGGACACGGTATAGGCGTCACCGGAGTTGAGATCCGCAGCACGTCCGTGAACGGTCTTCAGTTCCCGGCGCTGCTTCCACCAGCGGGCCCGCGCCCGCATCCGGGCCAGCGCCGTCGCCCGTCGCTCGCGCTCGGTCTTCCAAGCGCGGCAACAGGGGGTGCACTCCACGGTGGCGTCGAGGTTCGGAGCGGAAAGCGGCAGGCCGCACAGGGCACTGCCGGTGGCGGCGTTGCGGCGGTGACCGCTGACGAGGTTGCCCCGGCCTCCGGGCGCCCACAGCACGTCGTCTTCGCGCGGGCACACCTCGTCGGCAGGCACGCGCACCTCGCCCGCCAGGCGATCGAAGCAGGTCAGAGCGGCAACCAGCGCAGTGCAGTTCGCACACTTCCGCCGCGCGGACATCGGGCGCGGATCGAGCGGCTTGCCGCAGTAGCCCATCAGGTGGCCCGGGATCGGCCTGTGCGCAGTGGCCCCTTACCCGTCCCGACGGCGGGCCGGAGATCCGGTTCACCACCGGGGTGCGGCGCCGTGGTCAGGATCAGGAAGGCGCGCGTGCAGCTCTGGCATAGGGAGTGCGCCGTGTCCTCTCCGATCGGCGCAAGGTCCGTCGACTGAGTGGCGCACACCGTCAACGGCTCGGTGCCAAGCATCACGCCGTGGTGCGCAGTCCCGGTGGTAGGCGAGATGGACAGCCGGATCAAGGGCAGGGGCAAGCAGACCTCCAAGGTCAAGGTCGGGATGGTGAGGGGGTGCCGTGCCGTCAGTCGCGGCGTACGACGGTGAGCCGTTCCTGAGCGCCGTCGGGCAGAATGCGCCGGGCAACGGGGACCGGAGAGGCGAGGGAGGCGGCGAATGCCGCGACCAGGTCGTGGGGGACGCTGGCGCTGAAGCTCGCGCACCACAGGTACGGCGCTCCCAACACGGGTTCCGCCCATGCCTGCCATCCCAGGAGGTCGTCCCTGGGGTCGGCGTCCTGGATAAGCGGCGGCAGCGTCTCCAGCGAGATGCTGGCGGAGAAGCCGGGATCGGTCGCGGTCGTACGCGGACGGTCCAGGTCGCGCAGCCAGCCACACGCGCTGAGCACAGTGAGCACCGTCTCCGCGTCCTCGAACCCGGCATCGGGCGCTTCGCGGGCGTCGAGCGCGAGGACGAGGTCGGCTATCGCCTCGTGCGGGACGCCAGCAGTGAAATACGCGTTCCACTCGGTCATGGCCGAGGCAGTGTGCGGGCGGGCCGAAAGCTGCCAGGCCACGGGGAGCCCGCCCAGCTCGAACGGGTAGGCGGCGAGGATCCATTCGGCGCCGCGCAAACCGTCGGGACTCATATAGAGCAGGGTGTTGCGGGAGGTCGGCCACATGCGCCAGCCGAGCCCGCTGAGGGTGTCGCCGATCCGCTCGGCGAGGGCGTCGTCATCGCCGGCCAGGTGGCGCGGGGTGACCCAGTACACCGGGTCCGGCAAACGGGGGTGGGAGGGATCGATGGGGTGGTGCGGATGCAGGGGCGCCTCCGTGGATTCGATGGATCACTGGCCGGTGTGCGGCCCGCTTGCGCCGCGCCGGCGACGCGCGGGTCCCTCTGCCGGGGGCTGCCAGGTCAGAGCGACCGCCACCGCTGGCGGCAGGGGGCCGAACTGCTCGGCCTCTGGGGACTCGGCGATGTAGACCACCGGTCGGCCCTGCTCGTCCGCCACCGAATCCACACCGCCCAGGCGGTGGGCCATGGGGAAGAAGGGATTGACGGCGAGGCGGACGGGCGTGTCACGGTCGTACGCGGACAGCAAGTCGAGCAGGTCACCGACGGTCATTTCGCGCTGGTGCGGGTCCAAGGTGTTCTCCAAGCAGTAGCGGGCGAGGCCGCGAGAGGGGAAGCAGGGTACGCGGGGCGTACGAAGGGGAAGGGACGCGTCAGTCACAGGGGCGGGAGGCGGCCAGGATCTGGGCCACGACAGCAGCAATGATCTCCGCTGGGGTCTCCGTCCCGAAGGACATCCGGTAGCCGGGGACGTTTGCAGTGCCGGTGACGGCGATCACCCAGCCCCTATCCGTCGCCCGGTCATCATCGGGACCGCCGGGCCGGCCGTTGGGGAAGTAGCCGAGGTAGAACCGGCCGTCGCGCGAGCCGATGTGGACATCGGCCCGGTCGTCCACGATGTGGGTGAAGTCGGCCTCCGTGAACTGGTCGATCACCTGCATCGGCTGGCCGGCGCCGAGCTTCCAGGAATGAAGCCGCAGGGCCGCAACCGTCGTGGAGAATCCCGGTTGATCCGCATCCAATGGCACCGCATCACCTCTCTGACCTGGCGTTTTAGGGAAGGTCGTTTAGGTTGACATGGCGTCACGGCGATCACCAGTCCTTGCCGGATCTTTCCTGTCTGCCACAGGCGAACTGCCGTCCGCTGACACTGTGGGATCTCAAGTTCGGCTGCACAATCTCACCACCCGCTTCATTTCGACTGCACGCTCCGTGCTCCTCGACGAACTCGCCCACTGCGCACGGCGCATCCAACTGGTCGGCGAGGCCCACCTCAGCACCTCCCACCTTGTCTGGGGTTATTCCCCGCCTGTTTCACTCTCCGAGCACGCGGATCGTGGGGTGAGCTATCCTCCGCGCATGCGTGGACAGTTCACCGGCTGGCCGGAGCAGGCCATGGATGTCTTGTGGCGGCTCCAGGGTGAACCGACCCACGCGACCCGCGAGCTCTGCCGCGCGGACCGCGAACGCCTGGTCCGGCAACCGATGATCGCCCTGCTCAACGAGGTCGCGGACGCCGACCCCCGGTACGAGGACTTCTCCGTCTGGCACTACCGCACCGACTCCTGGTGGTGGCAGCACCAGGGTGCAGTGATCCGACTCGGCCGCAAGATCGAGATCGGTCTCCGGTTCGACCTGGACGGCCTGCGGATCCAGGGCGCCTGGTGGTACCCCGATCCCGGCCAGGTGGACATGTTCCGCAAAGCTGTGACCTCCGAGGGGAGCGGCCGCGAGCTGTCCGCCATCGTCGAGGCCGTGCGGAAGAAGGGCTACGACATCTCCGGGGACGTGATGAAACGCCCCCCGCGCGGCTATCCGACGGACCACTCCCGTATGGACCTGCTGCGCCACCGTTCGCTGATCGCCGCCCGCCCCCTCGGCTGCGAGGAGTGGCTGCACACTCCCGAGGCGGTCGAACGGGTCCTCTCGGCTGCCGCCGACCTGGATGCCCTCCTGACGTGGCTGGTCCGCCACGTGAAGCGCGCCGCCTGACATCACCTCGGCCAGGGGGGATGGCGCGGTCGAAGTCAGGCCCCGGAGAGCACATCTGGCTGGAGTTAGGGAATGCCGGGGCGATGCCCCCGCTCAGCGCGATGTTGCGGTCGAGCATCGGGGCAGTCCCCCTCCATACGGCACCCCACACAGCCGACCGCTCACGACCAACGGCCACCCAGTGGCCGATCAGCCGCAACCAGAGACTAGTTGGTCAGACGGGCGCGGCATGGATCAGACGTCACCTTGGGAAAAGACAGTGACGGTGTCAGGGTCTGCTCCTATCTTCAGACCATGACCGTCACCGCACGGCGGGAGCTGGTGAGCCCGGCGACCCGCAACGCCTTCCGCTCTCTGGCCACGGACCTGACGATCCGGATTGTCGCCGAACTGTGGGAGGACCACGGGTTCGCGCCAATCCCGCCAGATGAACTGAAGTACCAGGACTCAGGCCAGCGGCGGACTGAATTCATGCTCTACGCGGAGGGCGTGGACTGGTCGGATCCGAACCAGGTTCGGCGTGTACTCCTGGTCTTCGAGGACTTCATCCGCGCGTACCGGAACCCGGACGATCAGGGAACGCCGAAGTGGCTTGACGACATCAGGGTCCGCTTGGAGCGGGACGGCTTCACTCTCGATAAGGAGGGGAGGATCTCCTGGTCCAACCCGCCAGTGCTGGTCCGCGACCTCAGCACCCTGAGCGACGCCTCCGGCATCACGATCGAGTTGGAGCGCATTCGGAGGGACCTGACCACAGATCCCCATGGGGCCATCGGCGCGGCCAAGCAGCTCATCGAGGCAACGGCGAAGACCGCTCTTGGAGAGCTGAACATCGAGGTCGACCGAAACGCGGCGCTCCCAGCCCTGATCAGCACGGTCCAGAAGGCGCTGAAGCTCGACGCTGGCTCGGCTCCTGATGGGCCCGACGGCAGTAAGGCCGTGAAGAGAATCCTTTCGGGCTCGGTGAACATCGCAGTCGGCGTCGCCGAACTGCGCAACCAGGGCTTCGGCAGCGGTCACGGTCAAGCGAGCGCACCGTCTGGGCTTGGAGTGCGTCATGCCCGCCTGACGGTCAATGCTGCCGTGACCTGGTGCGAGCTGATCCTTGACACGCTCTCGGACCCCGCCGCGCCGTGGCGCAAGACCAAGGTCTGATCACTTCGCGAAGAGGGCCAGGTTTCGGGGTGGAGCAGATCGCGCCACCCCGCAGGCGTGACTTCAGCCCGCCAACTTGGACCTCCCGCCCACCGGTCCCGGCGGGCCGACTACACCCTGAGGAAATGCCCTTGCCGTGAGACGGACCGGCTGTGCCATCAACTTGAGACAGCGTAAGAGCTGCTGGTCAGCAAGGACGGCCAGTACCACGAGCCGCGAGATCCTACAGACACCGAACCGAGTCCACCGGAGTCAGCGGGCCTTCCGCGGGATCTCCGCTTTCCGCTGCTGTACAGCAGTGGCGTCCCACCGAGTGGTGTAGCCATACCGGCGTGTGCCTCCGCTCAGAGCCGAGGTGGCGCTTGCCAGCTGGGTCACCCGGCCACAGTGCGTGTTGCTCGCGGGGCTTCAGCTCCCCGATCCGGCGCCGAAGCGACTGCGTCGGCCAACTGATCTGCGGAGTCACGAACCCCAGGCCCCTACACCACCCAGCGGGACGCAACCTGTTCAGCCTCAGCGTTACTTTCACTCACCAACGCATCGGCGAGACACCCAGGTCAGGGCAGCATGAGCGCGAACACCTCGACGTCGCATGGCAGCAGGGGCACGCTGGAGCGCCAGGAACTCAGCTCCCGGGGGTGTCGATGGAATGGGTCTCATTGGCAAGCACTATCGTCGGGGGAGGAATTGCGACGGCATCGGCCGGAATCCTGGATCATCGCCGGTGGAGACGAGAACGAGGCGATCAGCACACCGCAAGCCGACGTTCGCTCTACGTCTCCTACCTCTCTGCTCTCGCCTCGGCTCGACACGCTTGCCGCATGGCCGTTCGCGAGCCCGAGCGCGAACCGGAGGAGCGCAGGCGTGCGGTGTGGGAACCATTCGAAGCCTGCACAAACCTGCGATACGAGCTGTCCATCTGCGCGCCGCTCTACGTGGTCGTGGAGTCTGACGATTCGTTCCGACGGCTACGTGACCTGCGCGACGTGGTTGCCGACGGTTTTAGCAGGGACAGCGACGAGTACGTTGCTGGGCGGCATCGATATGACCAGGCGTACCAGGCCCTTCGGGATGCCATGCGTAAAGACCTCGGCGCCGATGCCTAGCTTCGCCTCAAAGGAATCAGTGGGGCCGCGCCCTCTCACAGCAACTCACTATAGCGAGCACGGGAAAAGCTGTCTCGTTCCGGGGTTTGCTCGGACGACACTGTGCCGGTGAAGTTGTTCGATCTGGGCTTTGAGCCCGAAGAGGTGATCTCGCACCCCCGGCACCAGGCCGCACAGGTGGACCTGGTGCCGTTGGTCGAGCGCGTACGGTCCTGCCGCAGCCCTCAGGACGGCTACGAACTACAACAGGACCTCCTTCGGCACCTCCTCGAAGTGGAGGAACACCGCAACGCCTTCAGCAAGGCGGTCAAGCGCATGCGCGCCGGAAAGGCCCCCCAAGCCGGTGCACCCGAGCCCCAGTCAGGGCTGCACCTGTCCGACATGGAGACGTGGATCTTCGAGCGCGAGCTGTGCGAGCGCATAGCGCGGCAGTTCCGCTCGATCGGCGACGCACTGGCCTGGCGGGCCTTCAACCACGACCGCAGATACATCCTGGCCCTGTGCCGAAACGCAGCGCCCGGAATCATGGCCGGCAAGGCCGGCCTGGAGACGGAGCTGGCGACCGTGGAGGAGCGTTGGCGCGTCGACGGCCAGTTCGCACTCATGCACGACCTGACCAACTGCCTTCGGATCGGCGACATCACGGTCTGGCAGGACGACGGACCGCACACCTATGAGATCAAGACGAACGACAGGTATCGCAATCGCTCCCAAGAGCAGCGGATCGAGACCGCGTACGAGGCCGTCAGGACAGGAGCCGCGTTGCCTGGGGACAACCCTGGAGAACGGCTCCACGACATCGACACCCCGCTGCGGACGCACATGGAGCTGTTGCAGACCGCTACCCAACGCGCCACCAGGGACGGGATCTTCGCTGCCAAGGTGCCCGGCAGCCGTGCTTTGATCGCCGTAGACCTGCACGGCGTGATCAGCCAGGACTGGACGCCGCAGGGGTTCCGGCAACGGGTGGCCCGCCAATGGGACGCCGCACGGCGGCGCGCACGCATTGGTTACCGGCTCGACTTGAACATGCACGCCACGACTCTGGACAGCGTCTCGCGCGACCCGCTGCGCGTCCCGTGGGCCGTCTACCCCCTGAACCCTGTTGCCGCAGCGCGCCTCATCGGCGACGTCATGACCTTCGTGGTGGAGACCTCCGGCCCGTCCCTGGCCGCAGACCTGACCTCCCGGGGGATCCCGACACAGTGGGTACGTCCACCGGGAACCGAGGACGTGAAGGCTGGCGAAGTCGTTATGGAGATGTACAGCGGGACCGAGTGGCGCGCTCCCAACGGCCTTACCGCCAAGCTGTCCCGGACTCTGCAGCTGAGGCGGTCGGAAATGGATCGCTACCTGATCGAACTGCTGGACCAGAACTGCTGGGCAGCGGGGATCCGGCACTTGTTGCTGTCCCCGGAAACCTCCGACCGGCCGTGGCCGGTCTTTCGCGATGAGGGTCACACCTGGCTGTGACAACGCACCCGCGTGGCCTGCGAGCTGTAGGGAAGTTCCTGGTTCCGCTCACCAAGCCCAGGAGGGAGCGCGGCAGCGCGCTGGGCACGGCTGCGGCCGGCCGAGAGAATTGGTTCATGGATCAGGACAGCGAGTCGAACGCGCTCAAGAAGCTGGCGCAGGTGCCGGATCAGTCGCAGCGGCGTCTACGCCAGCCGAACGAGGTGTCCGCTGCAGGAACCGGCTGAGGAACACGGCTCGGCGGCATCGCCGAACTCTAGCTGTGCGTCTGCTGACAAGTAGCACGAGAGTGGCCCGCTATCACCGCGAGTCACAGCTGACCTGGTCAGATGCGGGATAATTCGAACACGTGATGCAATACCTGGTATGCGATGCCCTGCATTCCCCGAGGAACTGATCGCCGCGCAGCTCGCGTGGAACCACACCTATCGGACGCATTCCGATCCGGCACATAGCGGCAGGACCACGACGCTGCGGCGGAGGCTGCTGCAGCTGTCGGTACAGGTGTGGTGTCATCCCTACTGGCGCACGGCAGGTTCGGACCAGCGAGTGGCCCTACAGATGCGGGCACGGGAGCTGGAGTCCGGGGTGCTGTAGATGAACAGCGCGTCCGGAGAACGGCCGCTCACCGACGGCGTCCCCGCGAGGGTCACGCTGACCTTGCCGGACGCACAGACCGTAGAGGTGCGGCTCTATGAACGTCTTCGTACGACACACGGACACCCCTGGCGTTACCGCGTAGGGGTTCCTGCATGGACAGCAACGGAGAGCGGCGTCGAGGCCGTCGAATACTCCGTGTGGGTTACAGACAGGGAGTTGCAGCCGATCGGGGGTGTGGACTTGTCGGCCGTGCCGACGCATCGGCCTGCGGAGCCCCTGCCGCCCCCGCAGCCGTCGGGGTGGGTGGTACGGCCTGATCCACGACGTCGCGGAGGGACGGTCGTGCACGACGCTGTCTGCCCCGAAGCAACCGGTGGGGGCAAGGAAATGGGCACGCTGGAGGCGCTGGACGCATTGATGCGGCCTGGCGCTTCAGCATGCCATGAGTGCTGCGCGGCTGAAATCCTCATTCCTGCAGTGGAGTTGGGCAAGGGATACGGGTAGCCACCACCGCGTTTCCGCTCGCCACATGCTGTGAGTCAGCCCCTGGTTTTCTTCGGGGAGGACTGGACGAGCGAGCAGAGCACCTTGTCCATCTGCCCAGCCAGCCGGGCAGACAAAACCCCCGAAATCCGCATGGGGAATTCGGGGGCTGGTGAGAAGATCCGATCTTGATCAGGCCTGGGCGCTTCCACTCTCGTCCTTGGTACGGCAGCGCCGTACGGCGAAGACAGTTTCACTGCCAGCGGCAAGGAGGACACCGGCGCCGCCGAGCAGCCATGGAGTGGCATCGGCACCGGTGTGAGCGAGAGAGCCGACAGCGCTCTTCGAGGTGGCGCCGGACACATCGGCCGTCGGAGAAGAGTCGGCGCCCGTCGTCGGGGAGCCCGCCGCGCTGGCCACCGTGCTACCACTCGCCGTCTCGCCGGGCGCGGTCGCCGTGTTGATCAGCTTCTCGGATGACGTGGGGGCGGGGGTCGTGCCACTGGTCTTCTTGGCGTTGGTGATGGTCACGGTCACCGGGTCGCCCGGCTTGGCTTTGAACTTCTTCGTGGACGTGTAAATCGCGTAGCCGGCGGGCGCCTTGACCTGATTGACCCAGAAGGTGCTGCCGGTGCGGGAGTTGATGGGCAGTGTGCCGCTGGCCGTTCCCTCGGAGCCGGTAGTCAGCGTCAGGATGGTCGTGTCGCCGCTGCCGATGTTGACCGTGGACCCGGCCAGCAGCTTGCTGGTCTTGTCGTCCTTGGCCTTCAGCAACAGGGAGGCGGACTTGAACGGGGCGATGATCGTCAGCGAGGTGTCAGCACCGGGAGTGACGATGACGTCCTGGTCGTCCACGACGTCGTGCAGCGGGCTACCGGAAGCCGTCTGCTTGAGCCGGTAGATGCCCGGCGCGAGGTCGGAGAAGGCCAGCTTCGCCTGTGTGTCGGTCTTGCCTCGTCCGGCTTCCTGGCCGGCGGAGTCGAGCAGCAGGAACGCGGCGTCGCGGAGCATATCCCCGGCCGTGTCCTTCACGGTGATCTCGACGCCGCCCGCGTCAGGGGCCGGTGTTTCTGCGGGCGCGGCGGAGGCCGAGGAGGTCAGCTCGGACGGCTGCGCCGTCGCGGCCGACGCCCAGCTGAGGGTGCCGGTTACCGCAGCGGCGACGGCAGCGGTTCGCACGGCGCCGCGGACGAAACGGGGATGCACGAGAAGAGGGGCTCCTTGATCAGGGGCTGGGAGGGTCATCGGGTCCGGCCGGAGGCCGGGGCGGGAGGCGGCGGGGCCGCAAGCGTGTTACTGGGCGCCTGCCTGGCTGTCGTGGTGGTGACGTAGAGGGCGCGGCGGGTGAGGACAGGGATGTCCTGGACGGTGCGGTGCAGTGGCTCGGTGGAGATCAGCGAGGCGGCGAGGGCTGCGACGAGCGTGGTGGGTGTCCCGAAGGAGAAGCGGGCCGTCCAGTGGGGCTCGCTGGGGAATCCGCCCCAGGCCCGCCAAGCTGGTCTGTCGGCGCCGTTGGCGTACTGGTGGCGTACGCCACCGAGTTCGTCCGGGGCGAGGAAAGTCTGTGTGCCGTCGGTCTTGACGTCGTGGCTCCAACCACAGGCGAGCAGCGGTGCGTATGCCTCGTACGGCGCCATCTCTTCCTGGAACAAGCGGTCTTGGTCGCTGTGCCGGTCTTCGAGGTAGAGGTCGAGCAGTTCGGTGTGGACGTCGTGGAGCAGTTCGACGGGGGTGGTGGCGTCAAAGGTGATCCACCAGGCTGGCGGGGTGAAGTCCGGTGGGGTGAACGGGGCTTGGTGTGCGGTGGTGGTCCACGTGCCCTTGCCGGGCTTGTCGGGCTGGGGGTCGTAGGTGGTCTGCAGTCGCAGGCAGGGGCTGAACGCGGCGGCCGTGCCGTTGTCAGTCTGAGCGAACAGCCAGCCCTCGTCGAAGGGAAAGGCCCATGCCGTGCGGGGGTCAAGGGCGCCGGGTCCGGCGAGGTGGCGGGGAAGCACCTGCACGGTCTGGGCCGAATCGAGGTTCTCCAAGGGGTGGGTCATCACAGGCAGTGCTCCTGCGGGAAATTACGGAACGCCGAATGCCGAACGTCGGGGCCGGTGAGTGGGGGCGCGGCTCAGCGGGCGCGGGCGCCGGCACGGGTGACCGGCGCGGCGGCAGAGGGGCGCGGGGACCGGCTCGCGGTGTGGCTGGGCGCGGATACGCTCCAGGCACCGGGGAACCAGATGGCGCTGTACTGCTCGATGGCATCGCGCAGCCCGGTGGTGACGGCGCCGTCCCACGGTGGCCGACCGGGACGGTGGTACTTGTTGAATGTGCCGTACCCGCTGGTGTTGCGGCTGGTGTTGTTGGCTTCGTCGCGCCGGTGGAAGGTGCCGTGGTCCACGAAGCCGAGGGCCACAGCGTCGATCTCGCCGCGGTCCGGGTGGACGACCGCCAGACGCAGCCCGCCGTAGGTGTCGGCGTGGATGGTGCGGCTGAAGTCGATCCGAAGCCGCAGGGGCGTGCCCGGAACCGGGGCCGCGTAGTAGGTGTTGCCGACGACGGTGTGGTCGTGGAAGGGGAGGCACAGTTCGGCAAAGAACGCGGGTGCCTGCAGGGACAAGGAGTCTCCGGTCGGGATCGGGGCCGGTGTTAACGGCGCGGGCTGGGCAGGGCCAGGCGGCTGGTGGTGCTCCAGCGCGGGACGCTGGTTGTGGGCAGCGCGGCCGGGCGACGGGAGGCGAGGCGCTGCACGTCGAGCGGGGTCGGACCGGGCGGGCGCGGCGGGAGGATGGGGGTGAGCTGGGCCAGGTCCTCGACGTAGCTGTAGGTGGATTCGCGCCAGCGGGGCAGGGGGACGGGATCGCAGACGGACTCGGTGACGGCCTTGAGCAGGGCGACGGGGGTGTCGGTGCTGAAGGTGGCGTACCAGAAGGGGCGGCTGAGGGAGGTGCCGGCCCACAGCTGCCAGCGGGCGTCGCGGGTGGTCAGCTCGGTTTCCGCAACGAGATCGCCGGTGGTGTACTCCAGGGCGGCGAGCCCGTCGGGTGACTGGACGGCGAAGACGCCCCCTCGGGGGCGGTCGAACAGCCAGCCGCGGTTGACGAGCGGATCGATGGCGAGGAACGGGTCCCGGTCCTTGCTCCCGGAGACCGGCCGGGCGAGGTAGCGGTCCGGGCCCCGTTCGTACGCGGCAGCGAGCGCGGTGGTAAAGGCGGTCACGAACTCCGTCGGCGCGGAGTCGTTGAAGCAGACGCCCCACACGGGCGGGCCGAAGGGATCCTTGTAGGCGTTGATGCGCCACAGGCCGTCGTCATCGCCTTCGGGGAGATAGCCCGGGCGCACCCTGCAGTCCGGGGCGTTCAGGTAGGCGTTGCCGAGGTCGTCATGGTGCAGTTCCCAACCGAGTTTGCGCAGCGGGTCAAGGCCCGGATCGCCGACAGCAGTGGTACGGGCGAGATGGCGGGGAGAGACGTAGACGTCTCCGTCGATGGTGTCGTCGTGAAGCGGCACAGAATCCTGGGAAAGGGGGAGGTCAGGGGCAGGGGATCAGGCGGTGAAGGCGAAGGCCGTTCGCAGGTCGGAGGGGCTGCCGGTGTAGTGCAGCGTGCGCAGTCCCAGGCGGCGGGCGGCGCGGCAGTTGTCGGCCCGGTCGTCCACGAACAGGACGCGTCCCGGGTCCGCGATGCCCGTGGCGGCCAGGGCGTGTTCGTACGCGGCCGGATCGGGCTTGCACACCTCCAAACGGGCCGAGTACAAGGCGTCGTCCATCAGGTGGCGCCGCCAGTCGGTGGCGTCCAGGACGTTGCTGAGATGGGCCGGGGCGTTGGAGAGCAGCACCATGGGCAGCCCCGCGGTCCGGGCGCGGTACAGGATGTCGAGGACGTGGGGGTCGATGTGGGTCCACATGGCGATGTCGGCCGTGCGTAGTTCGCGCAGCAGGCGCGGGCCGGGGTGGTAGCCAAGCACTTTGGCCCAGTACGCGAGGTCGCTGAGCTGTCCGGCGTCGTAGGGTTCGCGGGCCTTCCAGAAGGCGTACTGGAGAGAGGCGAGGTCCGTGTCGGGCCAGCCGGCCAGCCCGGCGAGGTGCTGCCACTGGGCGAGGGTGGGCTGGACGCCCAGGACACCGTTGTAGTCGAGGATCACGGCGTCCACGCTGGTTGGGGAGGAGAAGCTGTAGGTCAAGGGGCGGGGTTCTCCAGGGCTTTGGGGGCGAGGACAGCGACGGCCGCGGCGAGGAGGGCGGGCAGCAGCAGCGCGTGCGGCAGGGCGGTGAGGGTGCCGAGGGCGCCGATGAGGGCAGGGCCGACGAGCAGGCCGACGTAGCCGGTGACCGCAACGGTGGCGACCGCTCGCGGGCCTCCGGTGCCGGCGGCGGTGATCAGGCTGGGAATGGTGACGGACAGGCCCAGGCCGAAGGCCGCCCAGCCGAGCAGGGCGAAGGTGATGGTGGAACCGGCAAGGCCGGTGGCGAGGCCGAGCGATGCCAGGGTGGCGCCGGCGCGCACGAGTGCGGGGGCGCCGAGGCGGGCGGTGAGCCGGTCACCGGCGAGACGGCCTGTGGCCATGGCGCCGCTATAGACGGCGTACGCTGCCGCGCTGGTCGCAGTGGTCGCACCGAGGTCATGGAGGTGGACGGAGGCCCAGTCAGCGGCGGCTCCCTCGCCCAGCAGGGTTGCTGCCGCGAGCGCGCCCAGCAGCCACAACCGGGGCCGCGGCAGGCCATGGTGTCCGTCCTGGCCCAGGGCGACACGGCGGTGGACGGGTTCGAGTGCGGGAGC
This sequence comes from Streptomyces sp. NPDC047061, assembly GCF_040643955.1. Lineage (NCBI taxonomy): Bacteria > Bacillati > Actinomycetota > Actinomycetes > Kitasatosporales > Streptomycetaceae > Streptomyces > Streptomyces sp. NPDC047061. The sequence goes on along the minus strand of NZ_JBEYVI010000001.1, from coordinate 329,087 downwards.
GGCGACGCAGCGCGTGAGCCTGCTCGCCGCACATGCCGCCGCCGCGACGGCGGTGGCGGCTGCGGTGAACACGACGGTGTGGGAGGCGTGCGCGGTGGTCGCGGCCAGTGCAGCGCCGGCGAGGGCGCCGAGGCTGTACGCCGCGTGCAGCCCGGCCATGACCGGGCGGCCGTAAGCGTCCTGGACCTGGACCGCGGCAGCGTTGGCGGCGACGTCGAGGACACCGTGCGCGGCGCCGAAGACCAACGCCGCTACCAGAAGACTTTCCAGGCTGTGGCAGGCCCCGAGGACGGCGAGACAGGCGGCAAGACCGAGGGCGCCGCCGGTCAGCAGCACGGGGAGGCGGGCCGGGTGGGCGAGGCATCCGCCCATCTTCAGTCCGGCGACCATGCCGAGGGCGGCGGACAGCAGGACCAAGGCGAGGGCGGCGGTGGTCATCTCGGCGGCGTGCTGGACGGCGGGCATGCGTGCGCCCCAGACGGCCATCACCACGCCCAGGCCGGCGAAGTACCCGATCAGTAGTCGGCGGCTCCGCGCCAGTTCGGGCACCACGGTCTGCTTCACGCCGGGTGCTCCCCTGTGCCCGAGGCCCTCTGCGTGGCTGGTGTCACCTGGACGTCGAGGGTGCGGTACGCCTCCTGGGCGCGGGCCTGGGCGAGGGTGGCGGTCGGCCCGGTGGTGATCAGGTAGCCGATGCGGGCGGTGAACAGGTCGCCGCCATCCTGCGGGAGCACGAGCCGGTCGCCGGCCTGTCGTTGGAAGCGCACGCGCTGCACGCCCGCGACGGGTTCCCTCATGCGGCAGGTGGTGAGGGTGCCGGAGTAGGCCGGGTAGAGGAAGCGGATCGCGGCGGCCTGGTGGCGGGTGGGGGTGAGGTCGGGGGTGCGTCCGCAGGCGATGTCGGCGGCGGCGCGGGCGAGGTCGACGCCGGTGGCCAGGTGGACGAGGTGGCTGATCATGTCGCCAGCGATCCTCGCGTTGACCTCGATGAGGCGGGGGCGGCCGTCGACCAGACGGAGTTCGACGTGGCTGACGCCGTCGGTGACGCCGAGGGCGTCGAGCGCGGCGACGGCGGCCGGGGCCACGACGGCACGGAGCGGGTCGCCGGCGTCGACCACGTGCGCCAGTTCCTCGAAGTACGGCGCGCAGCCGACGGTCTTGCGGGTGACGGCGACGACGGTGCTCTGCCCCCGATGGGTGACGCACTCGACGCTCATCTCCGGACCGTCGAGATACTCCTCGACCAGCACCTGGGTGCTCTCCACGCCCTGGTCGGCGGTCCTGGCAGCGACGGCGTACGCGCCTGGCAGCTCGTCGGCGGTGTCCACGCGGACGACGCCCATGCTCGCGGCGTGCGCGGCGGGCTTGAGAACGACCGGGAAGCCGATACGCAGGGCCGCAGCCTGTGCCTCGTGCTCGGTGCGCACGCTCACCGAGGCGGCGGAGGGCACCCCGTGGCGGGCGAACAGGCTGCGGCTGGTGTGCTTGTTGCGGCAGCCTTGAAGTGCCTCGGGGGTCGTGGTGGGCAGGCCCAGCCAGCGGGCGAGCCGGGCGACGGGGACGAGGTGCCACTCGGTCCACGTCATCACCCCGGCCAGCGCGTGCCGCTCGGCGAGCGCGCGCCCGGCCTCATTCAGCGCCGTCTGGTCGGCAAGATCGGCGACCTCGTGGTCAAGGACGAACTCCTTCTCCCAGGTCGGCTCGGCGCCGGAGACGAGGACGACGTCGTAGTGGGCGGCGACGCTCTCAAGGCAGGTGCCGCGATACGCCTGGGCCTCCATGTCGGCGGCGGCCACGACCAGGACGACGGGGCGAGAGGACAACAAGGGCTCCAAACGGTGCGGTGGGGACGGCGAGTTGAGGCACGGTGTGTGGGTCAGGGGGTGCGGCGTCGGCGCAGCTCGAAGGCGGACGCCCACTGGGGGTGGTCCTCGATCAACTTGCGGGCGTACGGGGCGGTGAAGGAGTTGTTGAGTCCGCGCCCGCCGGGAGCTGCCAGCGCAGGTCCTTGAACAGCGCCTTCAGCCCGACCCGGGTGGCGCCGAGGGCGATCCGGTCGGTCAGCGTCGGGCGCGCACCCGCTCGCAACGACGGCCGGTCCACCGGCAAGGCTTGGGGGGTGGCAAGGGTGCGGGCTGTGAGCATGGAGGCGGTCTCCGAGAGGGGATCTGGGCGTGACCGGGCGGATCAGAGGCATCGGGCGCGCAGGGCGGGGGCGGTTCGCAGCCGGGCGAAGGCGGCGGTAAGGCTCAGGGCCTGCAGTGCGGCGCACAGTGTGATCAGGTGGCCGAGCTGGGTGGGCGGCACGGTGGCGACCAGGACGCCGGCGATGGGGAAGGGCAGCAGGAGCAGCAGGATGGTCAGCGACAGGGTGGCGCCGAACACGTCGGCGGGGATGAGACGGGAGCGCACGGTGCGCAGCACGACCGTCATGCCGCCTTCGCCGGCCATGAGGACGGCGATCAGGGCGAGATAGGTGTGGTAGGTGTCGGCGAAGGAGACGGCCAGGCACGCGACGGCGGCGATCGTGGCGGACACGGCGCCGACCAGCCACAGGCCGAAGCGGTCAATGGAGCGGCGGCAGACGGCGACCGCGATGAGGGTGGCGACGGCGGCGGCAGACCAGATCAGCCCGACATCGGCCGTGGAGTGTCCGAGCTGTTGGAGGACGATCACCGGAGTGGCGGCCTGCAACAGCCCGACGGCCAGGTTGGAGACGGTCAGCCCGGCCACCAGCCAGCTAAGAGTCGGCAGCGCCCGCAGGACCGACCATCCGGTGCGCAGCCCCTGGAGGACCGGCAGCGGCGCGGCGGGCTTGGCCCGGTGGCTCTCGCGAGGTGCCAGCATGCTGGTGAGCAGCGAGAAGACGGCGATCACGCCCAGCATCGCGGCGGCGCCCGCCCAGTCCAGCAGCAGCCCGGCCAGTGCCGGGCCCAACAGGGTGGCGACCTGGTCGATGCCCAGCAGCGCCGACTGCACGCGGTGCGCGCGGGCGCCGGCCTGACGGCCGGCTGCCCCGCCCGCGGTCTCGGCCGCGATGTAGGAGCATTCGCTGAGGATTCCGGTCAGCGCGGCGAGCAGCATGACGGTGAGCGTCGCGCCGTGACCCCCGGCTTGCGTTGGCAGGATGACCGAGGCGGCCAGGACGACCAGGGCCCGGCCGGCGGAGGCGGTACGGAGCACAGCGGTCGTGCCGTGGCGGTCGACCAGCATGCCGGCGAAGGCAAACGCGACCAGGCGCGGCACCCATTCCAGCGCGAACGCGAGGCCGGTCAGGGCGGCGGAGTGGGTGGTGGCCAGCACCAGCAGCGGGATGCCGTAGGTGGCCATGGCGAACGCGGCGGCGTCCGTGCTGCGCGGCAGGTAGATGCTGCGCAGGAGCGTGGGAACCGGCCGACGGGCATGACGGGGTCCGGCACAGGATCTCACGCAGCGCGCCCCGATTCCTGCGCCGAGTTCAGGGAGCGGGCGGTGTCCTGGCGCAGGACGCGCGGGTGCGCCGTGAGCCAGGCGGACAGTGCCGCCCAAGGGGCCTCCGCGTCAGATGCTGCGCCGGTGTGCTCCGGGCTGTCGTCCTGCGGTTGGAGGGCGTACTGGACACGTGCGACGAAGTCACTGGCCGGGTCGGGCAGTTGGCGGGCCCGGGCCCAGCGGGCGGCGGTGTCGTACACCTCGGCGAGGTCCTGGCCGCTCGCGGTGAGCTGGTAGCGGGCCGTGGCGCGTCCACGGGCGTGGATGAGGCCGAGGGAGTGTGCGGTGTCGATAGCGTGGCGCAGTTGTCCGGTGGCGAGGTCACCGAGGGCGCCCTGGAGGCTGCCGCGCCGGCGGCTGATGGGGCCGTTGTCGTCGATCTCAGTGACCAGGCGGATCAGCGTCGGCAGGGTCAGGGTCTGGATCGCGCGGCGTTCGCGCAGGATGCGGGCGGGCGGGGAGGCGGTCATCGGCGGGGGCCTCCTGTCGGGGTGATGGGGCGGGCGGGTATCTGGTGGGAGAAGAGGTCGCCGGGTTTCCACGCCGGGCCGTGGGGCGGCGCGGTGGTGGCCAGGGCCGGGGCGGGAGGCGGCGCGGCCGGAACTGCGGGTGCCGGAAGGCGGGCGGGGGTGGTTGCCCACGGGCCGGAGCGGGTCCGGGAGGGGGCGCTCCCCCGTCGGCGAAGCGGGTCGGTCTCGGCGGGTGGGCGGGTTGCCCAGTTGGTGATGGCCTTGAAGACGGGGGCGAGTGCCTGGCCGCTGGCGGACAGCTGGAAGTCGCCCTTGCCGACGGCCGTGACGAGGCCGTCGGCGACCAGGCGGTCCAGCGGTTTGTAGACGGTGTTCAGTCCGTAGCCGGGCATGGCCTCGGCGGCCAGGGTCTTGGCGCTGGCGCGGCCCCGGGACATGAGGGTCATCAGGATCGGGGTGGCGTGCCGCGGAGAGATCAGGACGATGGTGTCGTCGATGTTCTGGGCCGGGGGGATCCGCTCGGGCTCCAGCGCGCCGGTGGCCTTGCTGGTGACGAGCTGCTTCTCCAGGTGGGTGTCGCCCCAGGAGGCGATCTGGGCCAGGACGGGCAGCAATTCCGTGCCGCGGCGGGTCAGGCCGTAGGTGACGTGGCGCGGGGCGTACTCGGTGCGTTCGACGACGCCGGCGCTGGTGAGGTGGCGCAGCCGGGGGTGGAGCTGGCCGTCGGCGAGCCACGGCAGTTTGGGCTTGATCTCGGCGTAGCGCAGCGGCTGGGAGGAGAGGGTCATCAGCACCCACACGCTCCAGCGGGGGGTGAGCAGATCCAACGTCTTGGTGACACTGGCGAGGTCGTTCGGGGGGACGAGGGGCTGAGCAGTGGTGGCCAAGGATGGTGCTCCTCAAGCGGTGCGGGGCAGATCAGCGGGTGCGGGACGGGGCGGGCGCCGGGGCGGCAGGTGGGGGTGGCATCGCAGGTTCGGGGTCCGGGGCCGGTGCGCGGCGCAGTCCTGCCAGGACCGCGCCGGTGTTCTTGGCGCAGGTGTCGCGGGTGGCGACGGCCTCGGCGATGCGGCGGCCGCAGTCGAGGATGTGCCCGGCGGCGAAGCGGCCGATCTCCCGGTCAGGGGCGGTGAGTTCGCGCAGCCTCGCCAGTTGGAAGGCGATGGTGCGTTCGGCGAGGACCAGGTCGCTGTGGCCGCCGGTGAGTGCGGCGAGCAAGGTGGCGTCGGGAGTGCTGTCGGCGAGGGCTTCGAGTTCGGTGATCGGCTGCCCGAACAGCGTTTCGATGCGCTGGGCGATGATCTCGGAGACCGGGTGAGCCGTGTCAGGCTGGGGCAATCGGCGGACCTTCAGAGGCGGCTGGTCCGCACCGCCCCGGCACCGGGGGCGGGCGGGGCAGTGACGGTGATCTTCGGCTGGGCGAACTGCACGGGCCGGCGCGGGCGCTGGCCGGGAGCGGGCATGGTCCGCAGGAGGTCGTCGAGGGCGGCGACGTAGCCGTTGCGGCCGGCCAGCGCCGCGTCCAGCCACTGGGCGTCCCAGCGCAGGTCTTCGGCGGACAGCTCGCCCAGGTCGCGATCGGCGGACATCGCGGCGCGGACGCGGTCCCGTACGCGGACGACCTGTTCCTCGGCGACGGCGAGGAAGCTGCGCAGTTCCAGCGCACGCTGCAGTGCGGCATCCGTCTCGCAGCGGGCCGCCTGCGCATACAGGTCGGCGACGGATGCGCCGAATGCCTTCTCCAGCGCGGTGTCGCGGCTGGTGGCCTTGTCGATGACGCTCATCGCGTCACCCCTCGCGCCGGAACACCCCGCGTGCCGGGCGGTGTGGGCGCCAAGGTGGGCAAAGCGGGAGCGCGGCGCGCGGCAGGGGTGGCGCCCCGCCAGGCGCCGGGTCCGCGCTTGCCGGGGACGAGGGGGTCGAGGAGGTAGTCCACGACCATGGCGCGCCCGTCCCGTGCGGCGACCGCGGTGTTGACCCGGTGGGCCAACTCCATGGCGGCGTCGTCGAGTTCGCCCGGCTCGGATCCGAGCGCCGCGACGAGCGCGTCCTCCGCGGTGTCGAGTGCGTCCTGGGATTCGGCGAGCAGGCCGTACCAGCGCACGACGCTGGTGGCATCCGGGTTGGCCTGGGGTGCCGCCGCGACTGCTCGGCGCAGATCGGCGAGCGGCATCTCAAAGCGGTCTTCGATCCGCTCGGCGACGACGCCCAGCACGTCCTGGCTGATCTCAGGCACGAAAAGGGCTCCTATCATTCGCGTTCTCGGGGGCGGGAAATTCTGGGCCGCGAATCCGGTCAGCACGAAGGCGAATCATCGAACTCACATGCCGCACAGGGGAATTGGATGTCGGCCTGTTAGTCCAGGCACATGCCGGCTGGACGATAGACGTACTTGGCGGAAACCCAGCCCGTGACGCCGGTCGTCTTGTCGGTGATGTAGCGCCACTTGCCGCTGGTCTTGTGCACGGTGAACTTGTGGCCCCGGTACAGAATCCCGAGCGCCTTGGAGTTGACGGATGCCTTGGCGCGGATGGTGACGGCCTTAGCGGTGAGCGTCCACGGCCCCGGCTTGCTGCAGGTCGGGTCGGTCACGGAGGCGGGAGCCAGGGAGGGCGCGGCGCTCGCGGTGGCGGCGGAGGCCAGCGGCAGCGCGAGAGCACCGAGCAGGGCTGCGGAGACAGCTATGTGGGTTGAGCGCATGGGGAATTGAGCTCCATATCAGCAAGAGGACATACGGGCGGAATGGCCGTGGGCGGACTCCGCGCGGCCGAGAACAAGAGTCCGGAGAATCCCCGGTTTCGGTAACCGGGGATTACGTGCTACCTTCCGCGCCACCTCGCCGAAGGCCGCCGGATTTGCGCCGTGCGGGTACGGCGGGAGCTAGGCCGGTGAGCCCTGAATCAGTGGCCCTGACGACGCGGAGCGGGGCGCGCCGACGGAGCGGGGACACCTGGGGCGGTGGTGTGGCGTGCTGCCGGCGAAGTGGGCGGCAGCGGGATCCCCTCGCCGCTCCAGTGCGCCTCCCACCACTGGGCGGCGGCCTCGAAGGTGGCGAAGCCGCCCTCCCGCAGGGTGTGCGTCCGCGACTGGGTGTCGACCTCTTCGAGCAGGATCCGGAACGGAAGCGGCGCCTGCTCCTCGAGGGCGCGCAGGAGCACGGTGATCTCCATCGGCCCGGTGTCGTGCGTGTAGCTGGTCAGCAGGGCGAAATGGTCGCCATCGCGGCGCAGTCGCTGCTCCAGGGCGCGGGTGACCTGGTCGGCAGGCGTGCTGCCCATGCCATCAGCGAGGAGGATCTGCTCCTCGGGGCAGCCGTGGGCGATCAGCCAGGACTGGGCCATCGCGGGCAGGGCGAAGGCGGCGTGGTCGAACTGGAAGATCCGCGCGATGGTGTCGCGCTTCAGGTGGAGAGCGACGAGCTGGGGATCACCCGGGATGCCCCAGGTGACGGCGCCGTTGTGCAGGATGTAGAAGCTGTTCCGGTCATCGCTGGTGTGGTGCTCGGCCAGGACGGTGAGCTGGTCCTCCTCGATGCCGATGTGCTGCCAATACTGGTCGTCGACATCGTCGTTGAGGGCCCTGTAGCCGTCGAGGCGGAAATCCGGTGAGTGGGCGGGCATCGGTGCTTTCGGTTCGGCGGCGCCAACAGAGCTGCGGTCGGGTTGACTGGTTCAGCGGCGCGAGTGCACGGGAGACGGAGGGGCTGTCGGCCGGGGTGGCGGCGTGGTATCGGGCGGGCCCGTGGGACGCGGGACGGTGAGAGCGGCCCTGCCGGCGTCGGTGAGGGTGACGGGCTGGCCGGCGTGCACCGGGTGGGAGGTGTCACGCTCCACGAGGCCGCTCGCCTCCAGGTGCTGCAGCTGGGCGTAGGAGATGCGGGTGCGTGAACCGGTCGCCACGGCGAGCCGGTGCGTGATCAGGTTCTCGTGCAGCGTGGCGCCCTGGGCGATGGCGAGCAGGGCCGCGATTTCCTTTGCCGCCACGTGCTGTGGCGTACGCGGCGGGGCGGCGGTTTCGATCGGCTCAAGCGCGGCGACAGTCTTGGCCTGCCGGGCGTCGCGCACGTCGATGGCGTGCGCGAGCTGGTCGACGGTGCGCTCGATCCGCGTGAGCAGGGCCTGATCAACCGGGAATTCGCCGGAGGCCAGGCGGGCGAGCCGGGCGCGGGCCGCTCGGCCCTGACGAGTTCGCGGTGGGCGTCCGCCAAAGCCGCGTGCGGGGTGTCGAGGAGGCCGGCGGTGCGGTGCCTCCACAGCGCCTCGGCGCTGCCCCCTGCGGCTGTCTCGATCCGGTGGTCGAACACGGGGCGCGGGCGGCGGTCGGGCGAGGACGCGGAAGGCGAGGTCATTTCGGAGCGGTCCGTGTGGGTGGGCCGGGGGCCGGGGCGTAGGCGTCCAGGGCGACGCGGACCTCGAGATGAGGGCCGTCGTGGGTGTGCCGGGTGGGCCCAAGGCGCTCCAGCAGCCGGAGCATCGGCGTGTTGGAGGCGTGCGTGAACGCGGTGAGGGTGTGCGCCCCGCGGATGCGGGCCATCCGGGCCGCGTGGCGGGCCATGGCCGTTCCGATGCCGCGGCGCTGATGGTCGTCGGCGACCTGCAGTCCGAGGTCGAAGACGCCCCGCTGACGGCTGATGGGGCCGACGCAGACGAGGGCCAGGGGCCGCTCGTTCGCGTCGAGTCCGATCCAGCACCGCGCCTGGGCGAGCAGCCGGGCCAGGTCACGGGGCGCAAGGCACATACGGCCCCAGCGGCGCAGCAGATTCTGCTCGGAGCACTGTGCGTGGAAGGCTGCGACCAGGTCCCCGTCCGCCGCCGTCACCTCTCGGGTGTATGCGAGGGCGGGGTGGGTCAGCAGGAGCAGTCCGAGCGGGCGGCCTGCAGGTCGTCGCGCCGGTAGGCCCGGTAGCGGCTGCCTTCGGCGTTGCGCGGTTTGCGGGCCTGGACGCCGTAGGGGCGCAGGAGCAGGGCGAGACGGATCGGGGTGAGGTCGGCGTAGCGCCAGCGTCCCTCGGCCTCGCCGGGCAGGTCGCGCATGCGCGCGAGGAGCTCTGTGGTGCTGATGTACTGGGCCGCGCCCAGGGCGTCGAAGATGTCGAGGCACGCGTGGACGATCGTCCACGGCTGACTCGGGCAGGTCAGGAACTCCTCACACGTGTCTTCGTGGCGGTCATCAACACCGTCGTAGACGTCCAGGCCGTCCAGATCGTCGGGGTCGTCGGGAACCTCCGGCTCCTCGAAGCCCAAGTTGTCGAAGCTCTCGACGTCGGGATCGAGGTCCGGTGCACCGTCGAACTCCTCGTCGTCCACCGGCTCGTCCTCGCCCTGGGGTCCGGGTTCGTACGCCGCCGCGCAGCAGCAGGTGGCGGACAGCAGCGCGCTCAACTCGGCTCCGGCCGCCATGCGTTCGACCAGCCGCTCGGTCGCGGTGACGCCGACGGCAGGTTCGGTGCCGGCCAGGTCGGCGAGCTGCCCATCGAGGTCCTGGATCTCGGCGAACACATCGACGATGGCACGGTGGTGCGGGTTCTCGGTGACCTGGGCCGGCGCCAGTACGGCGGCGGCGACCTGGTCGATCAGGCTGGGGAACTGCGTCAACGAGTGGGGCCCTTCATGGGCGAGGACAGTGCGGGGCGGGGAAGGCCGGGCAGCGCGTAGGGCGGCGGTCCAGGCTTGGGCACGGGCGGGCGGACGCCCAACTGCGGGGAACGGGAGCGGGCGGCGTGGGTGCGCTCGCCCAGGGGCCGCCTCGTGATGCCGAGGCGGGCGCGGGCGGTGTCGTACACGTCGTGCGCCTGGCGCGGACGGACGGCGACGACATGGATCTCGGTGATGTACGTGGAGGTGGCGGGCGCAGGCCGCTGGGCGTAGACGATGCGCCACGCGTTGCGGTGATCGACGTAGACCTTGCGGCATCCGACGAGCTCACGGGTGAGCTTGGCGCCGAACAGGCGGGCGTTGACGATGTCCTGGAGCTGGGCGAGCGCAAGGTCGCGGATGTCGCCGGGGGCCTGGAGAAGGTCGGTCAGAGCACGCGGGTCGAAGGAAAGCCCGAAGGCCGGCCGGTCCTGACCGCTCATCCGGCCACCCGGCCGGACTCGCCATTCCCCACCGATTCCTCCTGCTCCTCGGACTTCTCAGAGGAGGTGGTCCGGCTGGAGGGCCGCGGGCCGGGCAGCAGGCGGTGGGCGGGCCGGTCCGGATCGGTCATGCATGCCGACAGCGGGCCGCCGGCCGCCCGGACGGCGGCCATGGCGTGGGTGAGGAAGTCCCGGTGCCACACGAACAGGCCGCTCAGCCCGGCCTCGGGATCCTTGTGCTGCTGGTAGGCCAGCCACAGGGCGTGCAGCCAGGCGACGACGTCCGGGTGTTCCTGCCACTGCTGGCACCACGGGGCGGCGGTGGTGACCTCCGCCCCGTAGACCCGGACCAGGAAGTCGTCCACCCAGTCGGACAGCGCGTCGAGTTCGTCCTCGTACTCCTCGCCCTCCAGCTCCAGGATCGGGCGGGGCTCCGGCAGCGCAGGCTGGGGCGCCAGGCCCGCGAAACCCGGCATGCCGAAGGCGCCGAACGCCGTTTCCGGGGGCAGCGGCGCGGAGGCGAGGCTGTCGAGCTGTCGGGCCTGTTCCGCGGACTGCTCCAGCAGTTTGCGGACGCTCGCCGAAACACTCTCCAGGTCGGAGTCCGGCAGCCGGACCGGTTCCGTCTCCCCGTCCTGTAGGGAGTTTATGGATTCAGGCACGAAAAGGGGCCTCCTTGAGCCGCAGCCGTCGGGCATCAATTGCGACTCAAACCATCCGGAGAATCCCCGGTTTCGGTAACCGGGACTTGCCTGCTATAACGCCAAGCGCGGCACGGCCAGGGCGTGGCGGGCCACACCCCAGCGGCCGTTCCGCACGGCACAACAGGGATCAGGACGTGAGGGTCAAGTCGTCCTGGGAGAGGGTCTGTTGCATCGTCTGCAAAAGCCGACCTTCTGCGATCTTCGCGTAGTGCTGGGTCTTCTCGACGCCGATGAACGAGCGGCCCTCCAGCAGGGCCGCGACCCCTGTCGAGCCCGATCCGCAGGTGAAGTCGAGCACCGTGCCGCCCGGCGGGGAGATCTGCACCAGCTCTCGCATGACGGGGACGGGCTTCTGCGTGATGTGCTGCCGGTTCTTGCCCGACGGCTGCGAGGCGCTGTACAGGCCGGGCAGGTAGACCGGATTGCGGGCGGCGTCGATCGGCCCGTTGGACGCCCACACGATGAACTCGCAGTTCTGGGTGAAGCGCCCCTTCTGGGGGCGGGCCTGCGGCTTGTGCCAGGCGAGCACGCCCCGCCAGAGCCAGCCGGCGGCCTGGATGGCGTCCGTGGTGATCGGCAGCTGCCGCCAGTCGGTGAACAGGAGCGCGGTGCCGCCGGTCTTGGTGAGCCGGTGCGCCTCGGTCATGAGCTGGGTCAGCCAGAAGCCGTAGCTGCGCTGGTCCATGTTCTCGCCGGTGAAGTCCGGCAGTTCGTGCCCGGCGTCGGCGGAGGTGTACTTCTGCTTCGCGCTGCGGGAGGTGCGCTCCTTGGCCGTGCGCCCGCCCGAGTTGTACGGCGGGTCGGTGATGACGGAGTCGACGCAATCGTCCGGCAGTTCGGCGAGGACGCCGAGCGCGTCGCCCTGATGCAGGGAAAAAGGCAAAGAGATACCCCAATTCGGTTCGGCTGAAGGAGGGAGAGGTACTCCGGCTCGCCCGGACAACCCGCGGGACCGAATACGGGAAGGAAGGCACCACGGGTCCGCGCAGCGGGAGGGGCGAGAGGAGGAGCCAAAACTGTAGGGCACGATCCCCGGTTGAGCGCTATCGCTGCCGAAAACCCCGAAATCAAGCCTCGATCACCAACGATTTCGGCAACCGGGGATCCGCCCTTACTGTTTTGGAACTGCCCGGCCGACACAGCCGATGGCCCATCCCCACCCCTGCCCTCATGGAGGTACCCCCATGTCCTGGCATACCTGACCCGACACCCCCATGCCGGTGCGAGCGGCAACTCGCACCCGTGCACCCGGGCCCTGATTCACCCACCACTCGGCCGTCGCGCCCTTTCCTCAACACCGCACGCGCCGCCGGGACTTCACCAAGGACCTCGTCATGTCACCGCTCCGCTCACACCTGCCCGCGCACCGGCCTGCGGCCCGTGACCGCCTGCCCGGAGGCATCCCCGGTTGAAGGGCGTAGCCGCCGGCATCGGCGTCTTCGTCCTCTCCCCTCTCCTCCTCGCTGGCACGGCCATGCTGATGGCCACCAGCAGCGAGGCCGCCCAGAGCACCTACTCCTCCCTCACGTGCGTGGGCGACGTCGACACCGACACGGTCGTCGAGCAGGTCACCAAGATCCTCAACGGCGCGGACGCCAAGACCGTCCGTGTCGAGGGCCTGTCCCTGCCCGAGGAGCAGATCCCCCACGCCCGCACCATCGTGGCCACCGGGATCAGCCTGCACGTGCCGAAGAAGGGGCAGATCATCGCGCTCGCCACCGCGATGCAGGAATCTCGGCTGCGCAACCTCTCCTCCGGCGACCGCGACAGCCTCGGGCTCTTCCAGCAACGGCCGAGCCAGGGCTGGGGCACCGCCACGGAAATCCGCGACCCCGTCCACGCCTCCACCCAGTTCTACAAGCACCTGCTCGCCGTGGACGGCTGGCAGCAACTGACCGTCACCCAGGCCGCCCAGGCGGTCCAGCGCTCGGCATACCCCGACGCCTACGCGCAGTGGGAAGAGCTGGCGAGCGCCCTCCAGAAGGCCATCGCCGCGACGTTCCCCGACACCGACCAGGACACCAGCACGGCCGACACCACCACCGGGTCCTGCACGGTGACCGAAGACGGTTCCGGGTACGGCACCATCCCCGAGGGCTCGGTACCCAAGGGCTACTCGATCCCCAAGGACACCGACCCGACGGCGCGCAAGGCCATCGCCTGGGCCATGGTGCAGCTCGGCACGATGTACCAGTGGGGCGGCACCTGCACCGCGCCGCACGGCCCCGACCCGATGAGCCGCTGCGACTGCAGCTCACTGACCCAACAGGCCTACAAGCACGTCGGCGTCACGCTCACCCGCACCACGTACACGCAGATCAACGAGGGCAAGGCCGTCTCGCCCAAGCATCTTCAGCCGGGTGACCTGATCTTCTCCCGCGGCAGCGCCGCCCGCCCCGAACACGTCGGCATGTACATCGGCTCGGGACTCGCGATCGAGGCGCCAAGGACTGGAAAACCAGTTCGAATCACACCTCTCGCGGACTGGGACATCCTCGCCGCGCGCCGCGTCACCTGATCCCCGTTCCGGGCCCCGGCAGCCCGGGCTCACCACCCCTGACCAGAGGCCCGTCCGCCTGCGGACGGGGCCCACAGGACACGCCGCCCTGCCGATCCTCCTTCCCCCTGACACCACGGAGCACCTCCTTGATATCCCGTCACCACGCCCAGCGCGCCCTCGCGGCAGCCTCTCTGGGCCTGGCCACCACGGTCGGCGGCCTGGCCACCGCCTCCACCGCGCAGGCGTACGACACCGACACCACCAAGATCTCGTGCAGCGCGGTCAAGGTCCGCAAGTCGCCTTCGACAACGGCCACCACGGTCGGCGTCGCCTACCGCAACGACAAGATCACCTACGACCAGTGGGTCTACCGGAAGGCCACCAAGACCTGGTGGACCCGGGGCACCGTGACCCGCAAGTCCGACGGCAAGAAGCTGCGCGGCTACGTGATCTACAAGTGCGCCAACCCGTACGGCACCAAGGGCGCCCCCACCCCGTCGATCCCGAAGTAGCGCACCCCGGCCGCCACTTCGGATTCCGAGCCGGAGCGCTATCGCCAACGGCCCGCCCGAGGCGCGGCCTCGCCCGAGCCTCACCGCGGTACCAGCCGTGTTCTCGTGCACGCCTCCCTGCGCGGGCGTCGATCTGGCCGGCCGCCCCCCGTCGAGCCATCGGCCCTCCCTCTTTCAGGCGCTCGCCTCCCTCCCCCTTCTTCTGTGATTCCCGCGTGCCGGCCTTCGGCGCGCGCAAGGAGCCTCTTTGCCCCTGCTCGAAACCGTGCAGTACCTGGCCTACGACCCCGGCATCACGCCCTCCGGCGGCGGTCTGCCCGGCCTGGCCGTACTGAAGAACGTGGTCAACTCGATCAACCTGTTCGCCATCGTCGCGGTGGTCGGCGCGCTCGCCGTCTCCCTGGGCGTGTGGGCCTGGGGCCACCACACCGGCGGCCACCAGGCCGAGGCCAACGGCAAGAAGGGCGCCGTCGTCGCGGCGGGCGCCGCCCTCGGGCTCGGCGCCGCCAACGGGGTCGTGGCGTTCTTCTCCGCCCTGGGGTCGCAAGTCCACTGATGCCGAAACGACTCCCCTCCCTGTCCCGCTACGGCCTCGGCTGGTCCACCCGGCAGCGCGTCACGGTCATCACGACCGGCCTCGCCGTCTTGCTGGCCCTGGCCGCCGCCGTTGCCCTGTTCACCGGCCGCACCACCACCGGCGACAGCCGGGCCACCGTCCCGTCGTCCGAGCCGAGCAGCAGCACCTCCTCATCCGCCGGCCCGACAGCATCGGCCGGTGCCGGTTCGGTGGCGACGCCGCCACCGGTCGCCGACCCGGTGGCGTTCGCCAAGGCCGCCGCCGCAATGCTGTGGTCGTACGACACCCGCACCACCAGCCGCGATGAGGAGTTCGCCGGGATGCGGGCGTGGCTGACGGCGGAGACCAAGTACGGGGACTGGCCCTCGATCGTCGCGCAGGTGCCGGATCCAGTGCTGTGGTCGCGGATGGCTGACCAGGACCAGTACGCCACCTCCACCGTAACCGAGGCCCACTACCCGGCCGCGTTCAAGGAAGCACTGGCAGACGATCCGTCGGCGATCACCAAGGCGTACATCTACGCCGTCACCGTCACCGGCAAGCAGCAGATCGCCTGGAAGAAGGGCGGAGCCGGAGCCGAGGACCGCTCCATCACCCTCGCCGTGCAGTGCCGCCCCAACGCGAACTGCTCCCTGGTCGCCATCGCCCCGAGCGTCGTGCCCTGACACACCCAGCCCACCTGAGAAAGGAGCATGACGCCTCTTGGGCTTCTGCGACCTCCCCCTCGCGGACAAACTCTGCGCCGTCGGCGACGCCGTCGACTTCGCCTCCGACCCGGGCGCCGCCATCGGCAACTGGATGGCCAAGAGCGCGGGTGAACTCGCCGCCGCCGCAGCCGACCTGGCCGCCGAGGCAGTCAACACCACCACCAACGTCGACCTCAACGCGACGTGGTTCCGCGACAACTACGAGATGATCCTCCCGATCGGCCTGATCATGCTGGTCGGCACGTTCTGCGCCCAGCTGGTACGCGCCGCGATCCGCCGCGACGGCCAGGCACTCACCCAGGCATTCACCGGCACCGCCACCGGCGTGATGTTCGCCTTCACCGCGATCGCCTTCACCACCGTCGTCATCGAACTCGTCGACGCCCTCTCCGACGGACTCTTCAAAGCCGCCAACCTCGACATCGCCACGGCGGTGCGGCGCATCGTCAAGGTGGGACAGATCGCCGAACTGTCCGGACTGGGCTGGCTCGTCACCGTCTTCGTCGGCGTCGGCGCCGCGATCGGGGCTTTCCTCTACTGGTGCGTGATGGTGGCCCGCAAGGTCGGCATCCTCGTCATGGTCACCCTCGCCGTCTTCGCCGGAGCCGGCGGCGGCTGGGAGGTCGCCCGGCGCTGGCGCAAGGGGTGGATCGAAGCCACCGCCACCCTTGTGGTCAGCAAGCTGTTGATGACCGTGATCTTCGTGCTCGGGATCGCGGCGATGGGCAAGACGGAGGCCAAGGATGGCATCGCCGCCCTCGCCGACGTGATGGCCGGCATCGTCATCATGGCCTTGGTGTTGTTGTGCCCGTACGCGACGTTCAAGTTCGTGCACTGGGCCGCCTCCGAAGGCTCCGACGCGGAAACGCTGCACCGCTCCGGCGGCGCGGGCGCGCAATTCGCCCGCCAGCATGCCGAGCGCGCCGGGCGCAAGGCCGCCGCCGCGGTCGCCACCGGAGGAGCCGCAGCCGGAGCGGGCGCCGCTCCTCAGGGACCGGAATCGGTTCCGGGCGGATTCCCCGGCGACATCGCCGCCCACCCCACGCCGGGCACCGGCAAGGAAGGCGGCAGCCCGAGCGCGCCGTCGTCCGCAACCGAGGGGATCAAGAGCGGTCCGGACAAGGCTGTTCAGCCCCCGCCGACCAGTCCCCGTGACGACACCAGTGGCCAGATCGGCGGTGCCCCCGGACAGGGCGGCGCTCCGGGATCGCCCTCCGGAGGCAGCGGCTTCATGTCGCAGCCCGGCGCCGGCACCTCGGCTCCGCCGCCGCAGGGTGCCCCGCCTCCGCCGAACCCGACCGGCACCGCCGGCGCAACCGGAACGCCGCCGCCCACCGGTCTGTGACCTTGCCCGACTCCGGGGCGGCACACGCCGCGTACGTCCTCGCCGCGTGCCGCCCCGGCCACCGTTCACGCGCACCACCGAAAGCGGCCCTTGTCTGATCTCACCGCCACCCCGCTCACCGTCAAATTCCCCCGCCGGTCCCGGCGCGGCATCCTGCTCGGCCTCTCCCTGCCCCAACTCGTCCTCACCTCGGGCACGTTGGCGCTGCTCCTAGTCACAGTGGTGTCCACCGGGCTGCTCGGCGCCCTCGCGCTCACCCCGCTGTGGGCCACGGTCATCGCCCTGGTCGCCGTCCGCCGGCAGGGCCGCTCACTGATCGACTGGGCACCGATCGTCTGGCGCTTCGCCCAGCGGCGGCGCACCGGCCAGAGTCTGTGGCTGGCCCGGCCGGTCACCCGACCCCGGCAGGACGGCATCCTGCACCTGCCCGGCACCGCCGCCTCCCTGCGTGTCGTCACCCCCGGCGACTCCGCCAACGGCGCCGCCGCCGTACACGACCCGCATCAGCAGACTTTGACCGCCGTCGCCCGCGTCGCCTCACGCGCCTTCGCGCTCCTCGACCCTGCCGCTCAGAACCACAACGTGAGCAGTTGGGGGCGGGCCCTGGCCGGTGTTGCCCGGACCGGGCACGTCGCCACCGTGCAGGTCTTGGAACGCACCGTCCCCGACTCCGGCGACACCCTCGCCCGCCACTGGACCCGACAGGGCCGCCCCGACGCCCCGGTCGCCGGACAGATCTACTCCGACCTGGTCGCCTCCGCAGGCCCTACCGCAGCTCCGCACGAGACGTACCTGGCGATCTCCCTCGACCTGAAGGCCGCCAAGCGATTGATCTCCCAGGCCGGCGGCGGGCTGCCCGGGGCGTTCACCGTGATGGAGCAGACCACGGCGTCGGTCGCACAGGCCGCGCGCAGTGCCGGACTGATGGTGACCAGCTGGCTTACGGCCCGCGAGATCGCCGCCGTCATCCGCACCGCCTACGACCCCAGCGCGCTGTCCGCGCTGCAGCAGTGGTCCACCTCCGGGCGGGCCGAGGCCACCCCGGCCGCGGCCGGGCCCGTGGTCCAGGTCGAGGAGTACGACCGGCTCGCCACCGACACCGCACGGCATGCCACCTACTGGGTCGAGGACTGGCCCCGCACCGAAACCAGCGCCGGGTTCCTCCACCCCGTGATGTTCACCGCCGGGGTCCGCCGCACCCTCTCCCTCATCTACGTGCCGCAGGGGATCGAGTCCGCGCTGCGTGACGTGCAGCGCACCAAGGCGGCGATCATCGCGGATGCCAAAGAGCGTTCCCGCCGCGGGCAGGTCGACTCCGAAGCCGACTCCGTCGAGTACGCCGACGTGAAGGTCCGCGAACGCCAGCTGATCGCCGGGCACGCCGATGTGGCCCTGACCGGTCTGCTCACCGTGTCCGCCGAGACCGACACTCTGCTCGATGCCGCGTGTGCGCAGATCGAGACCGCCGCCGTCACCGCCCAGGTCGACCTGCGCCGGCTCCTCTACCAGCAGCCCGCCGCCTTCACGCTCGGCGCTCTCCCGCTCGCCCGCACCACCCTGTAATCCCGCCCCGGCACCGGACGACGCCCTGCCGCCACGGCAGGAAGGAACTTTTCCCCCTTTTGACCTCTGCTCTCCCGGTCGGCGACGCGTACCCGTATCTGCGGGCCGCCAGCGCCGGCATCCGCCACCACGCCCGCACCCTCACCCCCCGCAGGGAGCCGGTCTCCTCGTCGGCGGACCGCGTGCACCTCGACGTCCTGCACGCCCATCTGACCGCGCTGCACCAGCTGCTCGACCAGCTCGCCGAGACCTCCCGGCCGCCGCATCCCGCCGCCGGTCGCCATCTGGCCACCGCGCATAGCCGGCTGTTCCAGGCCGCCGCCGCGGTGCACGACGCCTACCACCTCCTGCCCGCCGCGGATGAGACGCCGACGGACACGGAATGTCCCCCCGAACAGCTACCCGCGGGACCGCCCGTCCTGACCATCTGTCGGCGCCACCTCGCCGCCGGTCACGTCGTCCGCCGCAAGACCACCCCGAGCGATCTCAACACCCCGCTGCACGGCCACACCACGACGTGCAGCCGGTAATCCCGCATCACCGAAAGGCCCTGAAATTGCACGCCCTGAAGCGCTCCACCTCCGCCGTCCTCATTCTCGCCGCGCTCGCCGGTACCGCGGCCTTGGCGACCGCCACTCCGGCGTCCGCCGCCAGCTACCACTGCAAGACCAGCAGCCACTCCGTCGACGACCCGAGCTACAACGGCCCCGACTCCGACAACTGGGACTTCGACGTCACGCTGTGCGCCATGCGCTCCGGCGCCACCATCTACACCACCGCCACCGTGTACTGGGACGGCCCGTACACGGCCAAGAACCGCAGCACGTACACCTTCAACAAGGCCAAGTTCCAGCTCCAGACCAAGCGCAGCGTCAGCGGCACGGACCCGGTCGTGAAGTCCGGTGCCTACACCGGGCTGGAGTACGCGCTCGAACACAGCAGCGGCTACGGGAACGGCTCCTACTCGACCGGCACCCTCAAGTACCCGGCAGGATCGGGCCGTTACCTCGCCGACGGCTACATCCAGCTGGACTGGTCGGGCGACGGCAAGGGGTATCGCAGCCCGGTGCTGTTCACCGCCTCGCCGGTCGTCTGACCTCCGCGCCGCGTCCAGACCCGCCGCCTTCGTGAAAAGCCGCCCCGTCATGAGTCACCGGCCCGCACGCCGTGCCCGCCGCGCCAGTACCAGCCCCCTGTTCACCCCGCACGGCAGCGACCGCGCCTCCCGCCAGGCCGCCCGCCGTCAGCTCGCCGAGGCCGCCGCGAAGGCCCGCGCCGAAGCAGCCGCCCGCACCGGTGGCGCCGCCGCGGAGGAACAGGAGATGCCCTCTCCCCTCTTTCCGCCCGCCGGGCGGCCCGGACCCGCGTCCGCCCGCCACAGCAGGCTCAAGCTGCCCGCCCACCGGATGACCACCGCCACGGCGTCCGGGGCGTATCCGTTCCTCGCCGAGGGCGGGCTGGGGGCCGAGGGCATCTACATCGGCCGCGACGTGCACGCGGAGGCGTCGTTCTGTTTCGATCCGTTCGCCCTGTACGGCAAGTTCGAGGGCTTCACCAATCCGAATGTGCTGCTGGCCGGAGTGATCGGACAGGGCAAGTCGGCGCTCGCGAAGTCCTTCGCGCTACGGTCGATCGCCTTCGGATACCGGGTCTATGTCCCGTGTGATCCCAAGGGGGAGTGGACGCCGGTGGCGCAGGCGCTGGGCGGCACCTCGATCGCGCTCGGGCCGGGACTGCCCGGCAAGCTGAACCCGCTGGACGCGGCGCCGCGGCCGAACAGTGTCTCGGAGACCGACTGGGCGGGCGAGACCCGCAAGCGCCGTCTGCTGCTGCTCGGCTCGCTGGCCCGTACCGTGCTCGGGCGGGAGCTGCTGCCGATGGAGCACACCGGCCTCGACGTCGCGCTGGATGCGGTCGTCACCCGGGCCGCCGCGGCGGGAAGGACCCCGCTGCTCGGTGACATCGCCGCCACCCTCAACGACCCCGCCGAACTCGACGCGGCCGGCGGCATCATGTCCGGCCGGCTCGGCGACGCCTCCCGCGACCTCGCCCACGCCATGCGCCGCCTCGTCCACGGAGACCTCGCCGGGATGTTCGACGCTCCCAGCACGGTGGCGTTCGATCCCAACTCGCCGATGCTGACCATCGACCTGTCCCGGCTCGGCGGAACCGGCGACGACACCGCACTCGTCCTCGCCATGACCTGCGCGTCCGCCTGGATGGAAACCGCCCTGTCCGACCCTGACGGCGGCCGGAGATGGATCGTCTACGACGAGGCGTGGCGCCTGATGCGCCACCCCGGCCTGCTGCAGCGCATGCAGTCCCAGTGGAAGCTGAGCCGCGGCCTGGGCATCGCCAACCTCATGGTCATCCACCGGCTGTCCGACCTGCTCACCGCCGGCGACGCCGGATCCCGCGGACGCGCCCTCGCCGAAGGGCTCCTCGCAGACTGCTCCACCCGCATCATCTACCGGCAAGAGACCGACCAACTCCATGCCGCAACAGCCCTGTTGGGCCTCACCTCGGTGGAAAGCGACGCACTCGCCCATCTCAACCGAGGGCGCGGCCTGTGGAAGGTCGCCGGACGATCTTTCATCGTCCAGCACCTCCTCCATCCGCACGAGCTGTCGCTCTTCGACACCGACGCCCGGTTGCGGTAACGCCCGCACACCCCCGTGATCTATCGGAGCCACCACCGCACCATGTCCATCCATATTGTCTGGGACTGGAACGGCACCCTCAAAGACGACCGAGCAGACCTGCTCGGCGCCGTGAACCACACGCTCAAAGGGCTGCGGGCCGCTCCCATCGACCTCGCGACCTACCAGGCACGACACGTCCTGCCCGTGCGCCGCTTGTACACCCAGCTGGTCAACCGGACGCTCACCGACAACGAATGGGCCACGGCCCAAAGGGATTTCACCGACTTCCTGCGCGACCGGCCGCCGCGACTGCGTGACGAAGCCGAACCTCTCCTGGCCCGCGTGCACAGCCTCGGACACAGCCAGTCCCTGCTCTCCTTGTATCCCGAAGAGCTCCTGCGCGGTGAAGTCCAACGGCTGGGTATCACCGGCTTCTTCGCCCGGATCGACGGACGCCGCGGCCCGGACGGGACGAAGGAAGCCGTGCTCGCCGACCATCTCATTGCCCTGCCTCCCGACAACCGCTCCCGCCCCTTCCTCGTCATCGGCGACTCCCTCGACGACGCGCGGGCCGCCCGGGCCGTCGGCGCGCAGCCGGTCCTGTTCTCCGGCGGCCTCGAACCGGCCGAGCGACTCCGTGCGGCCGGCTGGCCCGTCACGGACACCCTCAACGCGGCGGTGCACGTCGGGCTGCGCCGTCTTGCCGCCCGCGCAGCACCGGCCCATCCCGCCCGGACATCCGTCACCCCCTTCAACCCGCATCCGCCGCGCCAGGGCCGTCGGCAACTCTGACCCATCGACTGGAGTCCCCCTGCAGCACCCAGACTTCGAGCTGTACGACAACGTCGGCCGCACTGCCGAGCAGATCCGTGCCTACCACACCCGCTCCGCCACGAGGGAGGACCTGCGCCGCTGGGCCGATCGCGACGCCGAAGCCTTCCGTACCCGGCACCCCCTGCCGCCCGAGCCCTTCCCCGCCCCGGACCTGAGCCCCTACCGCACGGCTCTGGACGCGGCCGACACACCGGCCGAGTTCAGCACCGTGCTCAACACCCTGCTGGACGCGGTCGAACTGTTCCTGAACGAGGTCATTGACCACCTGGCGGCCACTGCGAAGTGGAAGGGCCGAAACCGTGGAGCCGAACCCGGCTCGCCGCCCTGGCTGCTTCGCGGCGCCGCCAGCAGCATCGCCACCGCGCTGGCCATGGCCACCGAAGCGGATCTCAACATCCTCCACGCGCACTACGACCCGCCCCCGGACCTCGACGCGCTCCTCAAACAGACCCGCATAGCGCCTGCCACACCTCCGGCCCCGCCGGACCCCCAGCCCGGACCCGGCAAACCACGGCGCTGACCCGCCCATGAACCAACCACCCGCCGCCCCAGCCCAGGAACCGATGCCCGCACCCCGCCAGGCCTCGTTGGCCCTCGTAGCCGCCGCCCTCGCCGAGCGTCTGCCCGGCATGTGGACGAGCGAGTATCACCGCCACCGCACTTATGCGGACCAGTTCCCCACCGTCGAACGGCTCTGGGACCTCGGCCACGTCGACCACATCGTCAGCCAGTACGTCCTGGGCCATGACGCCGTCCTGACCGGCCCCGACGGCGAGCAGCTCTACCACCGACCGGCCCAACTACCGCCACCAGTTCGTGGTGGCAGCGCTGGAACCCTCGGGCGTCACACGCCACCAGACCTCCGCGGTGCACGAGCCGAACGGCATCGCCGTCCCCAACCACCCGGCGCGCGCCGCCGCAGCCATCACCCGGCGTCTACTGCCCCGCTACGAGACCGCCGTGGCCGCAGACCGCGCCAAGGCCTCGACCAGCCCGAACCGCCACACCGCCAGCCCGCGTCCGAGGTCGCGCGGACCCTCACGCTGGTCTGGTATCCGGACGGCGTGGTGGGAGCACCGTACGACTCGGTGCCCGAAGAGGCATACATGACGCTCTTCGACCGCCACTTCCAGTACCGCCCGAACGAGTCCGCCGTCGTGCTGCCGGCCTCCTACAGCGCCGGGGAGCAGGCCGTGCTGGTCCAACTCGCCGCCCAGCGGCTCATGCTGAAGAGCATCGGGGTCAACTTCCGCCGTGCCGTGCCCCTTCCACCTTCCGCTGCGGCATCGGCCGCCACGAACAGGTCGCCTGTGGCCGCGGCGCCGAAGTCCGCCTCCCGACGGTAGAACACCGCCCCGGTATCAAGGAGTTACCGCTGTCCGCGTCCGATCCCGACCAGTGGATGCTGCTGCACGATGTGGCCGACAAGTTCAACGCCGTCTCCGACCAGCTTCCGCTTCCCGACCAGATCCGCCCGCACCTGGCGCTGAGCGAGATCCTGGACGACGAAGTCCGCCATCTGGCCCGCCTGCTGGCCTTCCTGGCCGGCGAGAGCGCCTTCCGTCACCGGGCTGCCTCCCGTTACCCGGCCACGGCCACGGTGCGCCGTACGACCCTCGCGCTCGCCAGCGCCGCCGAACCCGCCGGGCTCGCCCTCGCCGCCCTCGGCGCCGCCGTCCACCACCTCGGCCAGCTCGCCGACCTCGCCCACCAGGCCCCCGGCCCCGCCCGCGACCGGGCGATCACCACCGAGCAACAACGGCTCGTGGACCGCCTCGGCGACAGCCGCACCCACCTCGCCCACACCGCGAAGCAACTGCGCACAGCCGCCGACACCCGCACCCCACCGGCCGCGACCGCCGTGCCCGCGCAGGCGCGTGCCACAGCCCCGTCCCGTTCCCGCTGACCCCCCTCCCCGGAGCACCATCATTCCCTCGCACACGACCGCCCGCCAGGCCGCCCTCGTGCTCACCGCCGCGTCCATCGCCCTGACCGCGACCGCGTGCAGCACCTCTTCCCCCACCACGAGCACCCCGGCCAAGGTCACCCGCAGCGCCTCTCCCACGCCGCCCCCTGAGCCGACGCTGACGAAGAAGGAGGCCCTCGCCCAGATCGCCCACTCCTCCAAGATCAACAAGGAGGCCAACGAACACACCAGCCGCACCCTCCTCGACACCATCGATTCGTCTCTGTCCGACCACTTCCGCTTCACGACCCATCCCGAGCACGGCTACGTGGCCGAAGCCAACCCCCAGATCCCCGGCCACCTGGCCGGCTGGCTGCTCACCCACGAGCAGTTCGAGCCCGTACCGGGTTCCTCGGGCCAGTACCGGCTCGTCCAGCCCGCGCACGACGGCCTGCGCCGCGCCCGCCAAGCCGCGCGGGACTTGCGCCGCCTCGGCTACCAGGTGCACACCGCTCCCACCCTCGTCCCTGACCGCAGGCCGGGATCTCCCCAACTGGGTACAGATCATGGGCTGTTGGAGCGTCGCGCTCGCATCGCGCACGCTGCGGCCACCCGCTCCCCGCAGAGCCTCACCGTCCCGGCCACGTCCCCTACTGAGGGTGTGCCGCAGGTCGCCGAACCCGTGAGCGGCCAAGCCCGGGCAGCCGGAGGAGGGCGGGGCCGATGAGCGACGCCGCAATCCGCATCACCCGCGGCCTGGGCGGCGAAGTCGAGGTCGACGGCCCGGTCGACGCCTTCGCCGCGAGCATCCTGGCCCGCGCGGGATTCGACACCTACCCCATTCTGCGTGGCGTCTGGATCCGCCTGCCGTTCGACCGGGGTCGCCGTTGGGAGAACGGCCACGCCACCTGGGCGGCCGAGATGCTCACCGCCGCCCGGTACACCGTCGACCTCGACCCTGATCTGCGGCCCGCCCCGGCCGCCGCATCAACACCGCCGCCGCGCCGCGCGAAGACCGCCATGACCGCGCAGTCCTCACCCGCCGACACCACGCGGCGACCACGACGCTGACCCGGCAACCCACACCGACCAACTACCCACCCATGAAAGGCACTTCTTACATACCCCGCTCGACCAGGCCCGCCTGGAACTGCGACGACCACGCCTGCCGGATCTGCACCGCGCCGGAGCGCGACGACATGACGCTGATGCGCTGCGCCATCCTCACACTGCTGGAACACGGTCGCTGGATGGCCTCCGACGACATCCCCCTGCGCGACATCCTGTCTGCTGGCGGCAAATACCTGAACGGCTTCGGCGGCGGTAGCGTCCCAACGCCCGCCGCCAAGCAGTGGGCCTGGTTGGAGGCCGAGCTGCGACTGACCGTCGCCCGCGCCGCTGGACTGGACGCTGTCAGCACCCTCGACCCGCGCATCGACCGCGTCCTGGCCACCGCCGCCCGCCGCACCTCACGGCGCCAGATCGACCTGCTCGACCGTGCCGCCGAGCAGTTCACCGAACTCCACACACGCTCCCGCGCCGCCTGAATCCACCGGCGCCCCGCCCTCACCCCGTCACGAGGAGATTCCCCTGCACATGGCCGTTGTTGGTACACCCGGCTATCGGAACGTGCGGAAAGGCGAGTCAGGTAGCTGCAGGGCGGTGAGGGCCCGCCCTGGAGCATGTCGGCAGTCATTGCCCATCGTACGTGGTCCAGTCACGCACCGTTGATGTGCTGGAGGCTCCGGGCCGGCCTCGCCTTCGCCCAACACCCCACCGCATTCCCGCCACCACCGATAGGAGATTCGCCTTGCCTGAAGCACCAGCAGAGCCGTTCATGACGATCCGGCACGCCATCACAGGCGAGATCACCACCACCGGCTACAACGCCGCCGCCCGGCGGATCCTGCTCCAGGCTGGCTTCGAAGAGACACCAAACTGCGCCTGCCGGGCGACGGAACCCAGTACGGAGCGGACGCACGGGCCTGCCCGGCAGCCAGCGAGCTGCTCGTCGCCGGCCATCCCGTGCACCTGCACCGAGCCCTCGGTCGGCCGGTGAGCGCCGACGGTACGCCCCGGTCGGCCCCGTCGCCGATGTCCGCACAGTCCGTGATCCGCTCCGAGAACGGCCAGCCTCTCCAGCGCATCGCCAACCCCGCACGCACCCGCACCTGTTGAAAGATCCTCGTATTGACCACACCCGGAACGCCTACCAGTCCAGCGCGCACCAAGGGCGGCGAACTACGGGCCAAGGTGGCCCGACTGCTGGCCGACCGGTCGGCGGACACGCTCACCATCGGGGACATGGCCAGGCAGCTGGGCCACTCCCACGGTGCCGTCCGCAACGCCGCCCTCACCCTGGTGCGACGCGGTGAGGCCGACCAAGGCGGAACCGGACAGCCGGAGTTCCGCGCGAACGGGAAAACCGCCGCAGCCGCGCAGACCGCTGTGATCAGCCCGCCGGGCACCCACTCTCCCCGCGCCCAGGCGGCCACGGCCCGCACGACCATTCCCGCAGCAGCCACGCCTAGGCAGACCGGCCCGATCCGCCGCGCGGGGGGCCAGCTCTACCACCCCCGGGAGCTGGCCGATCTGCCCGACGTCGAGGCGTTGAATCGCTTGCGCGACGCCGACGTGCCGGTGCTGCTCTACGGCCCTCCGGGCACCGGCAAGACGAGTCTGGTCGAGGCGGCGTTCCCGGACCTGCTCACCGTCGCCGGTGACGGCGACACCACGGTCGGCGACTTGATCGGCGAGTACACACAGGACGACGCGGGAGCCTACGTCTTCCAGTACGGTCCGCTGGTCACCGCGATGACCGAGGGCCGCGCCCTGCTGATCGACGATGCCACCTTGATCTCACCGAAGGTTCTGGCGGCGCTGTATCCCGCGATGGATGGGCGCAGGCAGATCCAGGTCAAGGCCCACAAGGGCGAGACCATCAAGGCCGAGCCGGGCTTCTACGTGGTGGCGGGCCACAATCCCGGCGTCCACGGGGCGGTTTTGACGGAGGCGCTCGCGAGCCGGTTCAGCGTGCAGATCCAGATCGGCACGGACTATGACCTCGCCCTGGCGCTGAGGATCGATGCCCGGGTGGTCCGGGTCGCCCGACACCTCTCCCGCCAAGTCGAACTCGGCGAGCTGGGCTGGTCCCCCCAACTGCGGGAACTGCTCAGCTACCAGAAGACCGAGGCCGTCCTCGGCACCAAAGCCGCGCTCGCGAACCTGGTCGGCATCGCTCCTGCGGAGGATCGCGACGCCGTCGCCGCTGCCGTCATCAAGGCTGTCGGCGTAAAGGAGGTCGCTCCCCTCACCCTCGGCAAGCAGCTCTCCGCCTCGGCCGTCCGGCAGCCCCCGGGCAGCACCGGCTCCGCGCACCGGGGCCGCTCGCGATGAGCGCCCACCACCACGTCCAGTCCCCCGCCACCACGCCGGACGACGACGCCGACCTCGCGCGATGGGACGACGACGGCGCCCCGCCCGCGCAACCCCGTTCCTCCCCGCACTTGTGGCTGCGCGTGGGAGCCGAACTCGGCGACCGGCTGGTCACCCTCTCCGGCCGCCAGGACCTCCTCGTCACCTGCCGCCCCGGCACGCGCAGCGGCGCACCGGCCGCGTTCTTCCCCACGCTGGGCGAGGTCGAGTTCGACGCCGGCCTGTTCGCCCCGCTCCAGCCCCACGAAATCCATCCGCGGATCGTGGGCGACGAGGAGCGGTATCCCGCCGCCTGGGGAGTGTTCGTCCACGAGGCCGCGCACGCGGCCCACTCCGTCTGGACGCAGCCTGCCGGAGCGAACCCCCGTGTCGTCGAGGCCGCGCTCCTGCTGGAGGAGAGCCGTGTCGAAGGCGCCCACCTGATCACACGGCCCACAGACCGCACGTACCTGCGCACCAGTGCCCGAACCCTGGTCATGCCCGACATCGCCCACCCCACCCTTAAGGGCATCGAGCACGCCGCCGCCGTGGCGGCCCTGGTCCTCGGCCGCCGTGACGTCGGCATCCTGGACGCCGGCGAGACCCGGGCCGTCGCCGATCTGTGCGAAAAGGTGCTGGGCGCAAACCTGCTGGCCACACTCACCCGCATCTGGACCGCAGCCCACCAGTGCGCCGACCACGACACCACGACCATGCTCGCGCACGGTCAAGAATGGTGCGACGCTCTGGACACCGCGGCCCCCGCCCTGCCCGTGCCTAAGAACCTCACCGATCTCCTGTCCGGCGCCGTGGGAATCGTCATGGACAGCACGGCAGCCACCGACGCCGCCGACCTCGTGGCACAGGCCGCAGCGACCAATGCCATGGCCGCGCAGTCCAAGGCGCAGGCTCAGGACCGCGCCCAGCGGGCCGACCAGCGACGCAAAGCCGCCGCCACCGCCAAGGCGGTCTTCAACACCCGTGGCACCACCGTCACCCCCGACGGCACACCGGCGCCCTACGGCAACCCGGTCACCGGCACCCGCAGGCCCACCGCCGCCGAGCAGAGTGCCGCCTCGCGCCTGAGCCGCGCCCTGCGTGCCGCCGCCTACCGCGAGCGGACCGAGGAGCGGACCACCAGCCCCACCCCGCCCGGCCGCCTCAACATGCGCGCGGCCCTCGCCCGCGACGCTCAGCGCGCGGCCGGGTCGGTCCCCACCGCGGAACCGTTCACCCACACCCGCCGCCGCAACTCCCCCACCCCACCGCTGCGTGTGGGTATCGCCGTCGACGTCTCCGGCTCCATGCGTGCCGCCTGCGCGCCCGTCGCGTCCGCTGCCTGGATCGTGGCACGCGCAGCAGCCCTGACCGACCCCGACTCCCTTACCGCCACCATCGCCTATGACAGGCACCTGACCGCATTGACCCGACCCACCCACCGAGCACCAGAGCGTGTGACGACGTTCGATGCCAAGGGCGGCCACCACAACCTCGGCGACGCCATCGACGCACTCGACCACGGCCTCGAACTCAGCCGCCCCGGCGCGGGCCGCCTCCTCGTGATCGTCACCGACGCCCACTACGGCAGCGACGAAACCGCTCAAGCCGTCACCCGCGTCAAGCAGCTCACGACCGCCGGCTGCGCCGTACTCCAGCTCACCCTCACCGCGAAGTCCCACCACTTGCCGGGGACCACCTTGCTGCACCTGCCCCAGCCCTCCAGCGCTCCCGCCGCCATCGCCACGGCGGCCACAGACGCCATCCGCAGGACACGCTGAGACGACGCAGAAGACAGAAAGCAGGAACAACCGCGTGGCAGTCCGTATGACCTGGCCCGTCGTCCACCGATGTGGACACGAACGAGAACATGACCTGTCCAACCGTCCCGCCGACCGGCGCGCCTCATTCGCCCGCTGGCTGCGGGAACGTGACTGCACCGACTGCTGGAAGACTGCCCGCGACGAGGACAGCGCCGGCAAGAAGGAGTGGCTGGCCGCCAAGCGCGCCGAGGAACAGCAGGCCGCTGCCGAGTGGGCCGCGCAGTTCGACATGCCGCCGCTCGAAGGCCCTGCGAAGGCCCTCGCCTGGGCCGAACGCTCCCGCCACCAACTCGTCACCGCCGCCTTCAGCGCGCTGGTGACCGAGGGCAGCTGGGACGAAGCCGACTGGACCGTCCTGGAGGACAAGATCCGCCCCATCACCCGCGCCGGATGGTGGATCGACCAGAGGGATACCGAAGGCACTGAACTGCCCGAACTCCTGGACGCCGCCACATCCAACGACATCGGAACGGAGAACCCGTTCCGGTAGACGCGGGTGCTTATACCCGACGATCCCCGGTTACCGAAACCGGGGATTCTCCGGAGTCTTGTTCCTCCCACCGCCTGTCTGTGCCTGCTCGTGGAAGGAACTCTCTGCTGTGCCCGACGCCGTCTCCCGTCCCCTCCATGCTCCCGGTGACATCGTCACCCCCGAACGGGACATGACCCACCAGCATTTCCGGCCCGGCGACGAGGTCGTGATCCTCAAGGGAGTCTCCGGCGGCGACCTGTGGGGGGACGCGTACAGGGTCGTCACGCCCTCGTGGCACACGCCGACCGACGAGGACGGGTGGCGGCTGTACGACCCGGCCGGCGGGGCGCGCACCTATGTAACCGCGCACCCGCGTTACCTCGTCCATCTCTCCCGCCGCTGCCCCGACTGCCTCATCTACCAGCAGGCGCTGCGGACTTACCTCGTGCCGCGCTTGGCCGGCGCCGACGGGGCCATCGACTGCGGCTGGTACGCGCTCACCCCCCTCAACCAGGTGGTGCACGCCGCCGACGCCCGGGGCGGACGATGAACCCTAGCCACGACACGGAGCGCACCGCGGCTTTGGCGGGCGCGGCGTCGATCGCTGTCGAGACGGTCACCGGGACCCGGTGGCCGGTGCGGCTGGCCGAGGCCCTGCGTGATCTGGACGCGACCTGGCAGGAGTCGGCCGAGGTGTGCGCCGACGTCGCCTGGCAGGCCCGCGCCACCGGGAACAGCGCGGTCATCCTGCTCACCCCCGAGCACGTCACCGCCCCCGGACCCGGTCCGGGGGCGGTCGTCTCGCGGACGTACCGGCACCTCTACCTGAGCGCCCTGCGCTACGACTTCCGGTGCCGCTCCATAGAAATCCTCCTGAACCAGGTGCCGTTGAGCGTGCTCGACGCAGACCCGTACAGCTGGGCGCTGTATGCCTTCGCGCGCCTGGGCCAGTCCCGCTCGGACGGTCTGGCCGTGATGGAGCAGGTCCTCTCCGGTACGTCGGATCACCCCAAGACGCTGCACGTCCTGCTGCACGGGGTGTGGCTGGGCGGCCTGCTGCCCGGCCGGGCGGACACGCTGGTCGCCCTCGTGGACCGGCTGCCCGACGGCGGCGACGGTGATCCGATCGCGCAGTTCCGCAAGGCGTCGGCACTGCGCGCGCTGGGCCACTACCGCCAGGCGCACGCGGCCATCGAGCGAGCCCTGGAACTCCTGCCGCCGGGCCAGCAGGCCGTCCACGCGGACCTGGTGCGCGAACACACCCTGATCACCGCCGCGTTCGACCTGACCCGACTCGCCCCTCAGGGCAGGAAGCCCGACTCCCGATGATCATCCGTATTCGTCCGCGTGACTCCGTGCCCTCCGGGCCGCTCGCCGAGGCCCTCGGCCGGCCGGTCAGCGACGACGAGGGACTGACCGAGTACACGGTGGTCGCCCACTGGGGGGCTGGACTATTGCACGCCCGACGACGAGCAGAAGACGTGGACGTCCGCCGAGTGGGCCGATCATCTGGACGACCCCAGCAGGTGGCAGGCGTTCGCGGTCAGTCCGCAGGACGACCGTCGCACCATCTGGCACGCGGACATCCGTCTGCATCCCGCCGACCCCGCACTCACCGGTCCGGAGTGGTCCGAGATCGCCCACCGGCTGGCCCGGACGGCGGGTATCCAGCGGCCGGGGGACGACCAGGGCTGCCGCTGGATCGCCGTCCAGGCACAGCCCGGCCGCCTCGACCTGCTCGCCAACCTCATCCGCGCGGACGGCACCTGGACCACGCAGCACCACCGGCTGCCCGCGCTCCTGGCCGTCGAGTGCCGGCGCATCGAGGCCGAACTCGGGCTTCGCTCCGTCCAGGACGGCGGCCCGGATCCCGGTCAGAGTGCCCGGTTCGCGCAGCGCGCCACCGCAGCGGTCAACCGTTCTTCGCCCGGCGCCGTGGACGGCACCGCGCAACTCGGCGGACTGCTGCGGCAGCTCGCCGACGAGTACACCGGGCCGCTCGCGACCGTGCGTGGTCTCGTCGAGCACACGGCCCACCGGCTCGGCCGCCTCCCGCACGCCTACGGCCCGGCCGCCGGACACCAACTGGAGCTGCTCGCTCACCGCCTGCACGGCATCCAGCAGGACCTCGACTCCACCGCCGCCGCCCTGCCCACCACGGCACGGCCGACGCCGTTTGCGGCCCGGACGGCCACCAGCCCCGTCATCGCGCCCGCCTCACAGGCCCCGGCCAACGGCCGCCGCTGAGCCCCCACCCCCGAGTTTCTTCCGAGGAGACCATGCACGACCCCACCCCCGACACCGGCCTCGGCTCGTTCGCCGCCGTCCTCGCCGGCGAACTTCCCGGCGCCTGGACCAGCGCGTATCACCCGGACCGCGGCGGCACAGGCGACCACGGCGCCCTCACTGACCAGGTGTGGGACCTGAACGAGGTCGCCGACACCCTGGCCCGGCGTGCCGTGGACCACTGCGCCGTACTGACCCGCGAGGACGGTACCCGCCTGTTCGTCGCGGACCGTCCGGGGCCCGGCGAGGGCTACCTGATTGCCGCCATGGCCCCCGCCGACGCACCGGCCGAGGCGTTCCGTGGCGTCCGCGAGCCCGACGGCATCGCGGTGGCCGCCGATCCGTTCAGCGCCGCGGAGGACATCCACTACGACCTGCTGCCCCGCTACGACAAGGCCCTCGCCCAGGTCCACGCCAACGCCGCCCGCCTCGCGGGGCCACCGTCCGCCGAGCCGGAGGCGTTGGTGATGACCTGGTCGGACGACACGCTCGTCGTCGAGCGGCCGGACCGCGACGACATCGCCGGGGCCCTGACCCAGGCCGGCTTCGCCCTCGACACCGCCCGCGGCGTGTTCGTCCTGTCCGGCGACGACTCCGCCCACCAGGCCGCGTCCGTACGAGCGGCCGGCGACCGCCTGTCCCAGCTCGGCGTGAGCGTCGTCCTGCGCCATCCGCCTGCCCGGCCCGCCCTCGGCACCGCCGCGACCCTGCCGCCGAACCCGCCGGTGGCAACCCCGCACCGCAGCCGCTGACCCGATCCTCTGTGCCCCTCCCGACCCCCTACGTCCAGGCGGCCCCCGGCTGCCTCGCCGGCGGCAACTCCTGGGAACACCCGACCGAATGGCTGCTGCGCGGCCACGGCTGGCGCGACGCATCCACGATCGACTACCACACCCTCCTGGCCAGCCCCGACGGCTCCCTGCACGTCGGCCTCGACCGCCAGGGCGCCTGGACCTGGAGCCTGCATGCCACTGACCCGGCCGGGCGGCACTGGACCGCAACCCTCGGCGCTCACCTGCCCGTCGAGTACGTCACCGCGCTCGTGGAGACCATGCTGCGGCCCGGCACCCGCCACCGCCCCGACATCCTCAGCCCCCTGTCCGCAGCCGGCTGGACCACGGACGCCGATCCGGACGCGACCGCGGCGGTGTCACCGGACTGGCTGGTCCGCTTCGCCCAGGAGAACGTGGCCGGCCCGTCGCCGCACGCGTGGCACGCGGCCTGCACGGTCGACGGATACACCTGGTGGACCGCCGCTTTCACCGCCCACACCCCGCCCCGGCTCGTCGCCGCGTCCACCCGCAGCCTCGCCGGCCCCGATCCGCTGCCGCGGATGGCCATCGGGATACCGATGTACCGCTGCGGGCCCCACACCCGCCGTACGCAGACCGCCTTCGGCTGGGACGACGAACAAGCGCTGCACGAAGCACGGATCGCCGAGGCCCGCCGCCACCGCCTCTCCAGCGCACCGGCCTCCAGGTTGCCGCCCTCGACCGTCCGCCCCACCCCCGCCCGCGTGCGCTGACCGCCCCCTCACCGCACTCCGCTCGCCACTCTCACTCCGGGAGCCTCCCGTCCCTCGCACACCACGTCGCACACCTGCGCCCATGACCGCTGAGCGCCCGCCCCGCCTGGCAGTGGTCCTCTTCCGCCTCTACCTGCGTGCCGTCGCCCCCAGCCCCCGCGCCCGGAACCATCTGCTGGCCGGCGGACACCCCGAGGCCGCCCTCGACGAAGCCCGACGCCGGGACATGGACCTTCTCATCGACAGCCACCGCATCCGCCACCACATCTAGCACTCCGACCCGGCCCGTTCAGGAGGCCCATGACCGCCCCTTCGTCCCACCCCGTACGCCTCGCCGAGGACATCACCAGCCTGCTCAAGACCCTCAACGACCAGCTCGCCCAGGCCGCTCCACGCCAAGCGGCCGAGATCCTCGGCAAGGTCCTCATCTACGACGACGGCGTCGTGGCCCTGGTGACCGACCTGATCGCCACCGGATCCCGCTTCGCCCAGGGGCACGCACACCGGGGCGCGCTCCCTCCCGAGGTGTGGCTCTCGATGGGCCGCTGCGCCAACGACCTGGAGCGCATCAGCGCGGAACTCGACGGGCACACCGACGCCCTCAAGCAACTCGAGGCACCCTCCGCCGCCGGCACCATACAGGCGAAGCCCGTCCCCTCCGCCATGATCGTCAGGAGGAGCCACTGAGCAAGAAGCAGCAGTGGACCGGCTGGGGCGCCGCCGACCAGCAGGCCCAGCAGCACTACCTCGTCGAACCCCGCCATCTGGCCGGCGGCGGCGACGTGCGCCACGTGACTGAGTACCTGCGTGCCTCCGGCTGGAAGGACAAGTCCACAACCGGCGGACCTCTCGTCTTCGACAGCCCGGACAAGTCCGTGCGCATCGGATACGACCCGTTCACGCAGCCCGGCGGCTGGACTATCCGCGGGAAACAGACCGCGCACCAGGAGGCATGGCACGCCACCTTCGGACGGCAGACGCCTGTCGAGATCGTCGCCGGTCTCACCGACGCCCTGTCCACCGCACGCACGGCGCATGCCCCCAACGTGTGGGAATCCCTGCTGGAGCAGGGCTGGGAGACCGAGCGCGGGCGGCACTTCACCGCCCGCAGCCCGGTCGGCGACGCCTTCGTCCGCTTCCACCAGTCCGGCCCCGGGCAGGCGCACTGGTGGGCCGGTGCCCGTAACGAACACGGCCGGGTGTGGGAGGCGATGTTCACGCCGACCACGCCGATGCACCTGGTCCAGGCGTTCAGCACGGCGCTCGCGGACCCGGAGCCGGTGATGCGGCCCCTCGGCCACATTCCGCCCTCCCAGCGGATCCTCACCACCTCGGTGTCCGTCCTGCCGTCCCAGCTCGGCGCGTGGCAGCAGGCGAGGATCACCGCCGCCCGAGCCGCCACCTGGGCCCGTCACTCCTTCGCCACCAACCGGTCCCGCACCCCGCCCGGAGCACGCCCGCATGCCGGGCAGTCAGGCCGGGCCCGGTGAGCCACGAACGCATCTACTCCCGCGTCAACGGCCCAACCATCCACCAGCACAACGGCGTCCGGTGGCTGGACGAGGTCGGGCCACCGCACCTGGCCGGTGGCGGCGATCCCCGGCATGTGAACCGAGCACCTGCTCGCCGCCAGCTGGAGCAACCACTCGGTGCCCGGCTATCCGCACGTCCTGCTGGAGAGCCCCGACCAACGGCTTCATCTGGCCCTGGAGCCCACCGCGCCCGAGCCGCGCGAGTCCTGGCGGCGCATCCATCCCGCCGAACGGCGCGAATGGTCCGCCCAGTTCGGCGGCCACACCCCCGTCGAGATCATCGCCGAGTTCACCGACGCCGTCACCGGCCGCGCGCCCATCCCCCCTTGGGCAACTGTGGCAGCTGGCGGCCGACCGGGGCTGGGTCCCTCTATCGCCGAGGCTCCGAGACCTATGCGCTGTCGCCCGACAAGACCGCCGTAATGGCCCTGGTACCGAGCGCCGCCGTCTCCGACACTCCCGTCTGGCGCTGGAAAGCAGAGGTCAACGTTGCGGTCGCGGCAGAACGACGCCTGTGGCTGTGGGGCGCGTCGATCGACGAGACGGCACCCTCCGAGGCCATCGCGGGCTTCGTCACCGCGTTGACGGACCCGGCACCGCTGCTGCGCGACGAGGGCCAAGAGCCCAGCGGCGCCTTCCACCGCACCGCCACCAGGAGCGCCGTCTCGCCGGAGCAGCTCGTGCAAATGCGCCGACAGCGACTCGAAGTTGCCCGGCGCGCCATGCCACCCCCTGCCCGGCCAGCCCTCGACCCAAGGGCCAGCACGGCGACAGAAGCTCCGCTAGCCGGGCAGCCGACCCGTCCAAACCGCCTCACCACCCGTTTCACGCAAGGACGTTGATGCTCACTCCCTCGACCAGCAGCCCGCCGACGCTCCATGGAGTGACGGCCCTGACCGGACGCGTGCGGTCCTGCCTTGACACCGCCACGGTCGGCGCCCGGTTCGGCCACGCGTTCAGCAACACGCTGCCCGGACTCGCACAAGGCCCGCACCGCATCCCCCTCAACCCGCAGGCGGGCTGCGGCACTTGTCGGTGACCGAGCGGCAACTCGCCGCCTTCCGCCGCGACCACGAGTCGCACATCCTCCACGTCACCAGCCCCCGGTATCTCGCCGGTCCCGGCGATGCCCGCCACATCACCCATGCCCTGCTCGCCGCCGGCTGGAGCGTCACCTCCGACCCGGCCTGCCCGGAGACCCGGCTCACCAGCCCGGACCACTCGGCCCGCCTGGAAGTGGCGAGCCAGTTCACACGGAGCCGCTGGTGGCACGTGACCGCCAAGCCACCCCAATCCACCACATGGTCTGCCTCGTTCAGTCGGCAGGTCCCGGCCGAGATCCTCGCCGGACTCACCGACACGCTCATGACACCCGCCCCCGTGCCCTTCGAGGCGCCCGACCCGTGGGACTTCTTCCACGAGGTTGGCTGGAGCGTCGCCCAAAGCGAGAACGGCACCCGGCACGAAGCCCTCGCACCCAATCGGCGGGTGCTCGTCGAATACAGCCGCCCCGAAGACATCGAGTTCGCCTCCTTCACCTGGCGCATCCGCGCGAAGACGTACCCCGCGGCCGACGGCGAGAGCGCTCTTGACGGGCCCTCCATGTGGGACGGCTGGCTCGACCAGCACACGCCCGCGCACGCCGTCACCGGTTTCATCACCGCCCTGACCAGCACCGAACCGCTCCTGCGCGGTTGGGGCCAGCACGGCTGGCCGTTCGGCGTCCACCACGAGCGCACCCACCTAACCGGCGGCGTCATCGCCGACGCCCACCAACAGCGCATCACGGACATCCAGGCCCGCGTCCGCGCTGCCCGACGCCGGCGTCCGGATGCCGCCCCCTCCCCGGCCGCCCCCGTCCCGGCTTCGGTGCCGACGGCGGCGCGCCCCCGATGAGCAAGGAGAACCTCTCCCTGACCTCCCCGCCTTCCTGCCCGAGCGTCCTCCATCAACAGCGCCTCGACCAGCTCGCCACGTTCGTACGCACCAGCGAGCACATCCTCGACGCCTGGGACGCCTACTCCGACCAGCACACCGACCCCGACGGCTGGCCCTACGACGACGAGGCCTACGGGCACCGCGCCGCCCGGAGAGAGTCCGACACCTGGGAGGCTGCCGCCCGCATCCGTCACTTCGCCCGCGAGCTTGTCTCCACCGCCGCCGTCCAGCTCCAGCACCTGCCCGCCCCTACCGTCCAGCCGGCCTGGCCGTGGCATCTGGCCGCGTCCGACGACGCCCTCGACCAGCTCGACGCCATCGAGGCCGAGGTGAGCGCCCGCCTCGATGGCCTGCGGCCGTCCGCCGGACCAGGGACGGAGGCGTACGGCGACCTGGTCGACGCCCGCAACGCCGAGGCGTGGCACGCGCTGAACGAACTCGCCCTGCACACCCCGGCGATCCTCGCCATCCATGCCGCCGTCCAAGCCGCCCCGCCTCGCCTGGAGGCCGTCGCACCCCGGCCCACGCCGACGGTTTCCGCGAGCCCGGCACCGGCGGCCCGGAGGTGAAAACGGATGCGTTTCCGGCCGCACGACGCGGCCGACTAGGTCCTCGTCTCCCCGCCCTGCCTGGCCGGCGGCGGGGACCCGCGCTGGATCACCGCAGCCCTCCACCAGGCCGACGGATGGTGCTACGACCACCTGCCGCTGTCCCCGTACGTCCACCTGGTCCGCCGCGACCAGCGGGCCGAACTGAGCCTGTCTCCGGCCCCGGACGAACCGTGGTGGACGATCCTCCACGCCGCCACCGGTGAACACCCCGCCTGGTACGCGCGGTTCACAGCCCGGATCCCGGTGGAGATCCTCGCCGCGTCCACCGACGCTTTCACCGGCCCCGCGACCACATCGGTGGAAGGGGACGATCCCTTCGAGATCCTTTACTCAGCCGGCTGGCTGGAGCACTCCGACCTCGCCGCGTCCTCCCCCGACGGCCTCCAGCGTGCCGAACGCGCAGACCACGGGCCGTGGCCGGGCAGCTGGTTCATCACCACGACCCTGCCTGGCGACCCCGACACGGTGATCTGGCGCGCCCACCTCAGCGGCGACACCCCGCTGCCCCTGATCGCCGCCCTCGCACGCGCCCTCACCGACACCACGACGCTGCGCCGCGACCCGGCCACACTGCCCCTCTTCGTACGCCCCCACCTGCAGACCGTCCCCGCCCCGCCGTACCCGGACACCGGGCTGGATCCGCTGGAACAGCGCGTCCAGGACCTCGCCGCCCGACGCCCCCGTCCGATCCCGACCGTGTCGCCGCACCGGCGCGAGCCCCCACAGCGCCGTACGCGCTGACCCGGCCCCGTGCCTTATCTCCTTCTGGACTCCTGCCCTTGCCCAACACCCCGTCCTCCTCCAGCAGCGACGGCTACGACGTCGCCTTCAAGGTCCTCCTCGGCGCCCTCGCCGTCGCCGTCCCCCTGTCCAACCTCGCCTGGCTGTGCGGCAACCTCATCGCCCGCGCCACCAACGCCGGCCCCTGGGCGCCGTACCAGCCGATCCAGGCCCTGCTGCATCCGGCCCGGCTGTGGCCCCAAGCCGGTGAAACGTCCCTGCTCTGGGCCACCCGCATCATCCCCTTCGCCGTACTGGCCGTTCTAGCGCTGACCGCCGCTGTCGTCTGGTCGCGGCACAAGGACGCCAGCGGCGGACGGAGGAAGAAGGTCCCCGCTATGGCGAAGCCGAAGGATATCGAGCCGCTGATGGCCAAGGCGATCACCGCCAAAGCGCGCTCATTGCGGCCGAGCCTGAAGAGCGCCAAGCACATCGACCCGGCCGACACCGGCATTCTCCTCGGCAACCTGCAAGGCACCCGGCACGAGGTCCGGATGGGGTACGAGGACGTCGCCGTCGCGATCATGGCCCCCAGGTCCGGGAAGACCACCAGCCTCGCGATCCCCTCCATCCTGGCGGCCCCCGGCGCGGTCCTGCTGACCTCGAACAAGGCCGCCGGTGACGCCTACACCGCCACTCTCGACGCACGCGCCGCAGTAGGACGGGTGTGGTCGATGGACCCGCAGCAGATCGCGCACGCCGAACGCTCGATGTGGTGGAACCCGCTCGCCGACGCGAAGACCCTGGACGGCGCGGGCCGCCTGGCCGGGCACTTCCTCGCCGCCAGCGTCGACGCGAGCCAGCAGGGCGACTTCTGGTCCAAGGCCGGCAGCAACATCCTGAGCCAGCTATTCCTCGCCGCCGCGCTCGACGAACGCCCCATCACGGACGTCATGCAGTGGCTCGCGTTCCCAGCCGACCGCACCCCGCTCGACATCCTGCGCGATCACGGCTTCAGCGCGGTCGCCGCCCAGCTCAAGGGCACGGTCGAGGGCCCACCGGAAACGAGGGACGGCATCTACGAGACCGCCCGCCAGTACGCCGCTGCCCTCCTCAACTCCGAGATCGCCCGCTGGGTCACCCCGCAGAGGGACGTCCCCGAGTTCCGGCCGTCCGCGTTCGTCGTCTCCGCCGACACCCTCTACCTGCTGTCCAAGGACGGCGGCGGCGGAGCCAGCGCACTGATCGCGGCGTGCGCGGACTCCGTGATGCGCGCCGCGACCGCCCAGGCCGAACGCGCCGGCGGACGCCTCGACCCGCCGATGCTCGCGATCCTCGACGAAGCCGCCAACGTCTGCAAGGTCAGCGATCTCCCGGACCTGTACTCGCACTTGGGCTCGCGCGGGATCATCCCGATCACCATTCTGCAGTCCTACCGCCAAGGCCAGAAGGTCTGGTCGGACGCAGGCATGGACGCCATGTGGTCCGCGAGCACCGTCAAGATCATCGGGAGCGGCATCGACGATCCGGACTTCGCCGACAAGCTCTCCCGCCTCATCGGTGACCACGACGTGGAGACCACCTCCACCTCGGTCTCGGAGTCTGGTAAGTCGACCTCGGTGTCAATGCGTCAGGAACGCATCCTGCCAGCCGACGCGATCCGAGCCCTCCCCAAGGGCACCGCCCTCTGCTTCGCCACCGGCATGCGCGCCGCCATGCTCGACCTGCGCCCCTGGTACCTAGAACCCGGCGCCGACACCCTTACCGCCGCCTCCGCCCGCGCGTCCAAGGCCATCACCACGCGCGCCATCGCCAAGGCCGCCCCGCAGCAGTCCGACTTCGGCAAGACGGCATGAGTCCCGCAGCACGATGCCCCCGGCCTTCTCTTCGCCTCTGGCGCCGGGGCTCCGACGGCGCAGCGGTCACTGCCCCGCCCTTCTGAACTCCATGCCGGTCAGCAGGACTTGACAGTTCCTCGCCCTCCATACGGCCGACGAGACAATCCACCACACCCAGAAGCCCCTATGTCACAGATCCACGACGTTCCCGTCGACTGGAACCCCGCACGCCGCTGCTGCGTGGAATGCGGCAACAGCACCCCCGACGTCAGACCGCGGGCCATCACCCACCCCACAACGAACCAGCAGGCTCTCGCCTGCACCAGGCACACCAGTGAGGTCGCCGCCGTCCTCGATTCCTTCGACAAGCTGGCCTCCTCGTCGGGCCGAAGGCGGCATCCACACAGCAGACGGCCGGCCATCACGGCCCCGCACTCACGCCCACCCAGTACGACGCCCTCAAAGCCCTCCAGGGCGGCGGACATCTGTACGAAAACCCATAACGTGCGGGCGTCACTCGCGTCGCCACCCGCGTCTGCCACCGAAATCCAAGGTCGACTTGTACGCGGCAATCCGCCGTGATGCCCGGGCAGGGGCGTCGTATCGGGCGTTGATGCGCGAGTACGGAGTCGGGTTTCGCACGGTGAAAGCCGCGTTGGAGTCGGTCTGGCCGGAGCCGCGCAAGAAGCCGAGACCTCGCGGGACCCGACTGGACCCCTACAAGCCGTTGATCGACCAGATGCTCCGGGTGGATCTGGACGCTCCGCGCAAGCAGCGTCACACCGTCAAGCGGATCTTCGACCGGCTCCTGGACGAGCACGGGGCGGAAGCGGTGACTTATCCGATGGTGCGGGCCTATGTCGCCGGCCGAAGGCCGCAGGTCGCCGTCGAGGCTGGCCGCGGGGTCGTGCACGCGTTTATCCCGCAGTCGCACCGGCCGGGAGCCGAAGCGGAGGTGGACTTCGGCGACGTGAAGGTACGCCTGGCTGGCGAGCAGGTCACCTGCTTCGTGTTTGCGATGCGGCTGTCGTATTCGGGCAAGGCCGTGCACCGCGTCTTCGCCTCCTGCGGGCAGGAGGCGTTTCTTGAAGGCCACGTCCACGCTCTCAGCGTGCTGGGCGGGGTGCCCACCGGCAAGGTCCGATACGACAACCTCCGCTCCGCGGTCTCCCGGGTGCTGAGCTCGCGGTCCCGGGCGGAGAACGAGCGGTGGACGGCGTTCCGCTCGCACTATGGCATTGATGCCGCGTATTGCCTGCCCGGCATCGAGGGCGCCCACGAGAAGGGCGGCGTCGAGGGACAGATCGGCTGGTTCCGCCGTAATCACATGGTCCCCGTCCCGGAGGTCGCCTCCCTCGCAGAGCTGAACGCAATGATCGAGCAGTGGGATGAGGAAGACGAGCGGCGCCGGATCGGCTCCCGGCCACGGCCGGTGAACGAGTACTTTGCCGTCGAACGGCGCCTGCTGCAGCCACTGCCGGACGAACCCTTCGAAACTGGCCGTTTGTTCAGTTTGCGGGTCGACCGCTTCAGCCAGATCAGTGTCCGCACCAACCGCTACTCGGTGCCGGTGCGGTTCATCGGGCGGACTGTTCGGGCGATGCTGCATGCATCAGAACTCCTGGTCTACGACGGACAGACCCAGATCGCCCGCCACGAACGACTCATCGCCAAAGGCCAGGCCCGCCTGGATCTGGACCACTACCTCGAAGCCCTCGTCCGCAAGCCTGGAGCGTTTCCCGGGGCCACTGCCCTCGAACAGGCCCGTTCCGCAGGAAAGTTCACGCCCATCCACGACGCCTGGTGGGAGGCGGCGAAGGCTGCCCACGGCGAGAGGGACGGCACCCGGGCTCTGATCGAGGTACTGCTGATGGGCCGCCACATCCCCCACGAACACCTGGTCGCCGGGCTTGCCTCCGCGGTCAGAGCCGGTGCGCTGACCGCGGACGCCGTCGCCCTGGAGGCACGGAAGGCGGCCGAAGCCGACGAGGTTGTGGCTGCTTTCATCCCGCCGGTGCTGGAACGGACGAACGTGACCTCGCTGACTGAACGGCGGCTTGCCCAGCTGCCGCCCGACACCCGGCCGCTGCCCTCGGTCGCGGCCTACGACCAGCTGCTGCGAGCCCGGCAGCCGGCCGACCGCCCCGCCATCCAGGGAGAGATGCCGTGACGCTCAAACGCCACCGTGGGCTGACCGAACAGGCCGCGACCGCCGCCGTCGACCAGGCATGCCGCATGCTCAGGCTGCCGACCATCCGGACCCAGTTCCCCGAACTGGCCGAAGCAGCCGCCCGCGACCAGATGTCCTATCGCGGTTTCCTCGCCGAACTGCTGATGGCCGAGTGCGACGACCGGGCCCGCCGCCGCTCCGAACGAAGGATCAAGGCGGCACAGTTCCCAAGGGAGAAGTCCCTGCGGGCCTTCGACTTCGAGGCCAACGGGAACATCGACGCCGCGGTCATCCACACCTTGGCGACCTGCGAATGGGTCAAGAAAGGTATGCCCCTCTGCCTGATCGGCGACTCAGGCACCGGCAAATCCCACCTGCTGATCGCGCTCGGCACCGAAGCCGCCATGGCTGGCTTCCGGGTCCGCTACACACTCGCCACCAAACTGGTCAACGAGCTGGTCGAAGCTGCGGACGAGAAGATCCTGACCAAGACCATCGCCCGCTACGGGCGAGTCGATCTTCTTTGCATAGACGAACTGGGCTACATGGAGCTGGACCGCAGGGGCGCTGAGCTGCTGTTCCAGGTGCTGACGGAGCGGGAAGAGAAGAACAGCGTCGCCATCGCCTCCAACGAGTCGTTCGGCGGGTGGACGAGGACGTTCACGGACCCGCGGCTCTGCGCGGCCATCGTCGACCGCCTCACCTTCGGCGGGAACATCATCGAGACAGGCACGGAGTCCTACCGACTCGCCAGCACCAGGGCGGCCCGGGCACATGACGCTCCCGCAGGCTGACCAGCATCAACCTCATTGTCGTC
This sequence comes from Streptomyces sp. NPDC047061, assembly GCF_040643955.1. NCBI lineage: Bacteria > Bacillati > Actinomycetota > Actinomycetes > Kitasatosporales > Streptomycetaceae > Streptomyces > Streptomyces sp. NPDC047061. The sequence goes on along the minus strand of NZ_JBEYVI010000001.1, from coordinate 286,637 downwards.
ACGACGATGGCAGAAACTCTCCCCTGCGGAGACAGAGTCGGGATCACAGAACCTCCCAACCACTAGGGTCTGGGCATGGTCAAGCACGTGCCGTTCACCGGCGGCGAGAAGGAAAGCCTGCACACCGCCCTAGACCGACACCGCGATGCGGTCCTATGGAAACTCGAGGGCCTCGACGACGACCAACTACGCCGCCCGGTGACTCCATCGGGCACAAGCCTGATCGGGCTGCTCAAGCACCTGGCCGGCGCCGAACTCGGCTGGTTCTGCCTGACGTTCGGCCGCGAGTGCCCTCCTCTTCCCTTCCAAGTCGAAGGCGACGAGGCGTCCGACTGGCACGTGGCTGCTGACGAGCCGACCAAAGACATCATGGACTTCTATGCCCGCGCCCGGGCTGCCGCCGACGAGGCGATCGGGAGCCTCGACATCGACGCCACAGGCACCGCCTTCGCGTTCTTCGACGGCGCCACCGTTTCACTGCGCTGGGCACTGATCCACATGCTCGAAGAAGTTGCCCGGCACGCCGGTCATGCCGACATCCTGCGCGAGTCCATCGATGGCTTCACCGGAGATCACAACTGGGGCTGACGCAAAACGCCAACCGGGGCTTCCCCCCGATCAGCTTCTGACTCAAGACGTCCGGAGGGCCCGATCCCTCAATGACACATCCGCTGCCACGGTCGCTCAGCCATTCCAGCGTTGTCAGTTCTCATCGACATTTCTGAGCCACTTGATCGCTAAGTGCTGCCAAGAACCGTCGACAAACGTTGCCCGCTCCCGCTTACGAAACCACCCCCTGACCCGCCTCACGAACAGCATCACCACGACACCAGGGGGTCCCCCCTCCACAACCTGACCGGGGACGGGAGGTCGCCGACCCAGGCTATTCCGGCTTGTGGACCATGAAGCTGGCGATCGTTCCCTTCACTCCTTGGCCGGGAGTCTGCGCCAGTTGCGCGGTGACAACAAGCCCGGCTTGCTGCAGTAGTTCTGAGATGCGATCCGCTGGCAGCCGATAGGACTCGAAGGGCGCCGGATGATCGCCATAAGCAACGGTTCGACGCAGATACTCATCTTTCCCAACACGGCAGACGAGCATGAGGTGACCCCCAGGGGCCAGGGTGCGGTGGAACTCGGCGAACACGACCGGCAGCAACTCCGGCGGCGTGTGGTGGGTCGAGTAGTAGGCCAGAATGCCGCCGAGATCGTCGTCGCCGATCTCCAACGCAGTCATGGAGCCCACGGAAAACCGCAGGTGGGGATAAGCCTCACGGGCCAGTTCGATCATCTTCGGCGACACGTCGATACCGAAGGCCGACAGCCCTAGGTCGGTCAGGTGCGCTGTCACCTTGCCAGGACCACACCCCACGTCTGCGACCGGTCCGCGACCGGTTGCCTGCACGAGTTCGGCGAACGCGGCCAGCATCGCCCGCGACAGCGGATCCAGTTCGGCAGGTGCCTTGATGCTTGCTGCGTAGTCGGCGGCCACGGTGTCGTACGACTCCCGGACCCCGGCGAGGTAGGCGGTGTCAGTCACCCCGCAAACCTAGTCGCACGTTCACCAAGGACACACGGGAATCCGCCACCACCTTGATCGCGAGGCTCTGCCTTGCCTTCCATCACCAGTTGAAAGGTCACACCCCTGTCTCAATTCTCAATAACTTGCCCATTTCACGGAAATCAGCAGTGGAGAATTATCCGGGACACAAGCCCGGACGAATGGGCGGACGTGGTGGCATTCGACGCGGCCATCCGCCAGGGCAACGCCCGCGCCAACGCCTCCGGGAACCGGCTGCTCGGCGAGGCGTTCCTGCACCGCTCCCGCGTGCCGCTCGATGAGACCCCGATCGATCATGTCACGGCCGCCGAGTGGGCAGCGCGCCAGCAGGAGCTCGACGGCCAGGCCGCCGTGGCCGAGGAGCTGGAGAACGGTGTGGTGGACGGCTGTTCTCCCTGGGCCTGCCGGGGCGAGGCTGGACAGGAGCCGGTGCAGGACGACTTCGGGCTGGCTTCTTGAGGCGGATCATCCTCGACCTGTTCGCCGGGCCCGGCGGCTGGAGCCACGCCCTCACCGTCCTCGGCGCGCGGGACCTCGGCCTGGAGTGGGACGAGTGGGCCTGTAAAACCCGCGCACGGGCAGGGCAGTTGACGATACGCACCGATGTCGCCGCCTACCCGGCGTGGACCTTCTCCGGCCGGATCCTCGGGCTGATCGCCTCCCCTCCCTGCCAGGCATGGAGCATGGCGGGCAAACGCCTCGGTCTGCTCGACCAGCCGCTCGTCCACCAGGCCGTCGCCGACCTCGCCACCGGTCACGACACCCGCGCGCAGCTGCTCGGCGCGTGCACGGACGAACGCTCGCTCCTCGCCGCCGAACCCATGCGCTACCTGCACGCCCTCAACTCGGTGGGCGCGCCCGAGTGGGTACTCATGGAGGAAGTCCCCGACGTCCTGCCCCTGTGGCGGCAGTACGCGGCCATCCTGCGGACCTGGGGATTCTCCGTGTGGACCGGCATCCTCAACGCCGCCGACTACGGCGTCCCCCAGACCAGGCGCCGGGCGATCCTGCTCGCCTCCCGCGTCCGCACCGCCGCACCTCCGCCACCCACCCACGCCCAGTCCGCCGAACCGGAATCGCTGTTCGGGCCCGGCCGCGCCCGCTGGGTCTCCATGGCCGAAGCCCTCGGCTGGGGCGCCACCGACCGTCCCGTGCCCACAGTGTGCGCGGGCGGCGGGCCGGGAGGCGGCCCCGAGCCCTTCCCGTCCGGCTCCCGCAGGACCCTCAACGACGCCCGCGAGCGCGGCGCCTGGAGGCCCTGCCCCGAGTCCGGGAGCGTCCTGGCCTCCCGCCGGGAGGGCTCCGGCTCGGCCGCTCGGCTCGGTGCCCCCGAGAGCCGTCCCGCAGATGCCCTGGCCCCCACCTGCACCGCCGAGGCACACCGCTGGTCATGGTCACTGCGCAGCAACAACCAGACCAACGCCACCGTGCGCCGGGCCGACGAGCCCGCCGGCACCCTGTTCTTCGGCCACCGGGCCAACGAATGCGTGTGGATTCCCGATGCCGCGACCAGCCACCCGGACGGTGCGCAAGCAGCAACACCGGCCCCGATCAAGATCACCGCCCGGGAGGCGGGCGTGCTGCAGAGCTTCCCCGCCGACTACCCGTGGCAGGGCAACAAGGGCCAGACCTTCTCGCAGATCGGCAACGCCGTCCCCCCGCGCCTGGCCGCCCACCTCCTCGCCCCGCACCTCGGAAAGCCCTTCAATCCCGACGACTTCACCCTCGCCGCCTGATGCCCCACATTCCCGACCCTGACGAGGACGACGACCTCGACCGCGCACCGACGCCGAAGCCGGTTCACTACGCCGAGCAGGCCCTGCTCGGCGCCCTCCTCCTCGAACCGGCACGTCTGGCCGACACCGAGCCGCTGATCGCCCAGCACTTCAACAGCCACACCCACGCGATGCTGTTCACCGCGATCCGCACGCTCCCACCACCCGACCCCGCCGACCACGCCAAGGACACCGCCTGGCTCAACACAGTCCTGAACCACGCGCGTCCGCACGCGCCCGGCCTGAACGCCTCCTACCTGCACGCCCTCATCCAGTTCTGCCCGCATCCCAAGCACGCCGCGGCGTACGCCCGGATGATCCGCGCCGACAAGGCCCGCAGGGTTCTGTGCGCCCACGCCGAGCGCCTCGCGTCCACCGCGTCCGACCCGGGCCTGCCCAACCCGGTCGCATCGGTGCTCGGCATGACCGACGACATCGGCCGCGTCCTAGACTCCCTCGCCGAACAGTTCGCCCCGCACCCCGGCTCCTTCCCCCGTACCGCACTCCCGCCGGAGGTCCCACGCCAGGCCAGCGAGGAGGACCTCGACGAAGAACGTCTCCTCCTTGCGACCGCCACCGCCTACCCGGCGGAGGTCCCGCACATGCGGTGGCTGACCGAGGCGGACTTCCTGCTGCCACTGCACGCCGCGCTCTGGCAGGCCATCACGGCACTGGTCCACCGCGGCGGCATGGTCGACCCGGTCACCGTCCTCGGCGAGGCCCAGCACCGCGGTCTGCTCACCGGCACCCTCACCCCCAAAGACCTGATGGCCCTGGTCTCCACGCCCGCCGGCTCCCCCGAGTACTGGGGCGAGAAGATCCTCCAGCGCGCTCTCCTCGCCCGCGCTCAGACGGTCGCCGCACGGATCACCACCTACACCGACGACCTGGCCAACACCCCTCACCAGCTCATCACCGGAAGCCGCCGGGCCCTGGCCGACCTGGGCTCCCTGCGTACCCGCTGGACGCGCGCCACCGCACCCCAGCACGCTCCCGCCGAAGTCACGCCGGCACGCCGCGGGCAACCACCCCGTGCTACCAGCCCGCCGCCCCAGCCAGCCCTGCTCAGCCCTCGCACCCACCGATGACCCCACTGCCGGGCCCGGCCACCCGTACAGCCGGGCCCGGCCCCGAAACGAGTCCACGTCTCCAAGCCTGGTATTCCTCCCGACGCCCCTTTCCGCCTCGACGCCCAAGTCCTCCTCGACGCCCATCCCGCCCACCCCACCGCCGCCGTCGCCCGCCTCACCGGCAGCCACCGCCGCACCGCCCAGGCGCTCCTGGCCGCGCGCGGCTTCGACTCCCTCGACGAGCGCGTCATGGTCCTGGTCCGGATCGACCGCGAGGAGCCGTACTGGGCCGAGAAGGCCACCCACGCCCTGCACGCCGAAGGCATCACCACCGACATCGCCCCCGGACTGCGGGAAGCCATCGATGAGGAGTGGACCTGGATCAACTACCCCGCGCCCGGCCTCAGCCGTGACGAGATCCGCGAATGCTCGGACCAGGCCCAGAAGATCCACGAGGCCATCCACGACGGACGGCTCGTTATCCACGCCCACGCCCACACCGAGACCAGCTGGAACACCGTGGCCGTCGGCACCTACCGCGACACCGGCAAGAGCGTCCACCTGTACGGCGAGGGCCACCTGCGTCGCATCACCCACGCCCTCGCCTCACCGGCCCAGGCCGTGAACGCCTTCGAACAGGCTCACGGCAAGGACGTACGCCCCGGACCCGCACCCCTCACCGACACCGAACGCCACATCGCCCACGCCGCACCAGCCTCGCCCCGCTCGACACGGACCCGACCGACACCGTCGCGCCGGTGGTCAAGCGGGTACCCGCCTATGCCGCCGACCCCGGCGACCACGAAGCCGTCTTCAACACCTTCCTCAACGCCAACGACCACTGGGAGAAGTACCGCACCTGGTACGACAACACCACCATCGCCCACCACGAGTCACTGACCCGGCGCATCCTTCGACCACGACGCCGGCCCCCGCGACGCAACCTGGAAGCTGGCTGCCTACGAGAGCCCAGTCAGCGAACGCATGTGGCACATGACCCTCACCCCCACCGTCCCCGCCCCGGTCCTCGGCGCCCTGCTGTCCGCCCTCGCCGCCGGAGACGCCCAGGACAGCGCCCTCGGCAGCCCCATCGAGACGACCGTCACCAAGTGCCGTCCGGCCGCTCGCGGACGTCGGCTGGCCGCCCACCGTAGACAGACGCTGGATGCGTTGGAACACCGAACAAGGCGAGGTCGGCGTCCAGTTCGACGCTTTCGCCGCCCACGACTCCCAACTCCTCGACATCTGGCCCCTCTGGGCCGGTTCCAGCATGAACCATCCCGCCTAGGCCATCCGCGCCTCCGCCTACACCCCAGCGGACCAGCTCTCCACCCTTGCCGGAAAACTCGCCCACGGCATCGACACCGGCAGCGCGCACGGGGTGGTGTGCGTGGATGCCCTCTCGTTCGCCGCCAACCGCGGCCACGCCCTGCGCGAACTCGCCCGAATCCTGGCGCCTGGAGACCGGCTCGTGGTCACCCGCGCAGCACGGCGGGGCGCCGAGCCGCTCTGGGAACAGCAGGCTCGCGATGCCGCGCTCGTCGTGAAACACGTCGACGAGCGACTGGCAGAACCCGCTATGTGGACGCGGTTGTACCGGCTGTGGATCGACCACGCCGACGACCTGGAGCATGAGCTCGGCGCAGAGCAAGCCGCGAACATGCTGCACGAGGCCCGCACCAGACTCCCCGTGCTCCCCGACCGCCGCGCGGTCCTGCTGACCCTGCGCCGCCCATGACAAGGCGATCAGCCTCCGAGGCCCGATACGATGCCCCAGCCCGGACGGTGCCCGTCGGACGCCCCCCCCTGACCAGCGAAAGGACCTCGCAGTGAGCCAGCCCCCCGCCCGCGCGGCCGTGTTCTCGGCCGGATCCTGGGGTACCGCCGCCGCGAAGATCCTTGCCGACCCCGGCACCATCGTCACCGTGCACGCCCGCCGCAGCGAGATCGCCGACGCGATCAACACGACGCGCCGCAACCCCGGATACTTCCCGGACGTCGACCTGCCCGCCACGCTCACGGCCACCACCGACCCGGCAGCCGCGCTGGACGGCGCCGACTACCTCGTGCTGTCCATCCCCGCCCAGTCCCTGCGCACGAGCCTCGCCGACTGGACACCGCATATTGGCCCCGGCACTGTGATCGTCTCGCTCATGAAAGGCATAGAACGGGACACCAGGAAGCGGGCCAGCGAGGTCATCGCCGAGGTGACCGGTCTGGGCGCGGAGCGGATCGCCGTACTGTCCGGGCCAACCTCGCCCGCGAGATCATGGCCGGGCAGCCCGCCGCCGCGACCGTGGCCTGCCCCGACGAAGCCACCGCGCGCCGCTTCCAGATGGCCTGCCACACCTCGTACTTCCGCCCCTACACCAGCACCGATGTGATCGGCTGCGAACTCGGCGGCGCGGTCAAGAACGTCATCGCCCTGGCCACCGGCATCGCCCACGGCATGCGCCTCGGCCACAACGCCGAAGCCATCCTCATCGCCCGCGGTCTCGCAGAGACGACCCGGCTCGCCACCGCCCTCGGCGCACACCCCGAAACCCTCGCTGGCCTGTCCGGCAGCGGCGACCTGATCGCGACCTGCACCTCTCCCCTGTCCCGCAACCGCACCTTCGGCACCCACCTCGGCCAGGGCATGAGCGTCGACGAAGCAACCGCCGCGACCCAACAGACCACCGAAGGCGTCAAATCGGCTGAAGCGATCCTCGAACTGGCCCGCACCCATGGTGTCGAGATGCCGATCGCCGAGGCCATCGCTGCACTCCTGCACGGCAAGATCAGCATCGAGGAAGCCACGGCCGCGCTCATGCAGCGGCCGGCCAACCCCGAACGCTGACCCCCACGCCCACCCGCTGAGGCGTCCCTCATCACCCTCCCGTTCCTGGAGGCTCAGTCATGTCCGCATCGGTAGTGTCCGCTCTCCAACTCGCCGTCACCGGTGTCCTGGTGGTGTGGATGCTCACCGGATTCACGCGCCTGCCCGGCCGCTGGCTGCGCTGGAAAATGTTCTGTCGGGCCACCTTCACCGTCGTCACCCTAACCGGCACCAAAGACGGCCGCACCGAGCCAGTCAACGTCTACCGACACCTGTCACCAGGTAGTTTCCTCCTCGGCCCGCCCCAGCTCCAGGCGGTCATCAACTCCCTGACCAGCAGCGGCCAGTACGACCGGATCGACGGCTCCGGCCGCCTCCTGTCGGCAGCAGGCGAAAGGCGGCTGGAGGTGACGAACAGCCGTGTGGTTCTTTGACGCCGTCACCTCCGGCTTTCAGTACCCGACGGACCCGGGGCGCCTTCAACTGTTCCGGATCATCTTCGGCACCGTCTGCAGCCTGCGCTTCGCGCTGTCCATCGGACAAGGCGGCTGGGAGCGGCTCATCCCCGGATCGCTCAGCCTCCACCTCGCGGAGCAGCGGTTCGGTCCTGGCCGAGCCCGCCTCCTCGCGGCTTCGTACCGGCCGGCGCTCGTCATCCGGACGGCTGCCGCTATCGCCCTCACTGCCGGGCTGCTACCGCGGCTGTCTCTGTTCGTAGTCCTGGCCGGAGCCGCCATGGAGCTGCTCTACCTCCGGAGCCCCAATGCGGTGCGCTACACCCTGTTGACCGGCGGCTGTCTCCTGGTTGCAGGCGATCTCGGTCACGGACTGGCCATCGAGCACACTCCGAGCACCGCCAACACCTGGGCCCAATGCCTCCTCGTGCTGATCACCACAGACATCTACTGGAACAGTGCCTGGCAGAAGCTTCGTTCACCGCAATTCCGTAGCGGGCTGTACCTCGCCCAGTGGGTCCACGTCCTCACACACGTCAGAGAACAACTCCCGTACCGCCGACAATTCGCCGTGCCCGGGTTCATCCGCCGCCACTTGGGCAACCTTGCCGAGCGCGACGTACGACTGTGGCAGCTGATCGCAACCGCCGTCATCGCGGCAGAGATTGCCTTGCCTCCAGCACTGCTCGCCCCCGCCACGACCCCGTTGGCGATCGCTCTTGGCATCGGGATACACACAGCGTTCGCTTGCCTCAAGCCTCGCCCTCATCACCTTCTCCGGCCTCACAGTCGGCACCTATACCGCTTTCACCCTCTAAGACCGTGCCCTGCGTGGTGAGGCGTCGCTGTTCCGAGCATGGGGCGGGGTACGTGGAGTTGGATTGTTCCGGATGGGCTGCGGGAGATCGCGGAGCCGCTGATCCCGCCATTTCGAGTGCGGCCGGGGGCCGGCGGAACGCAGGACACGCCTGATGAGACGCTGTTCGAGGCGATCATCTACGTTCTCGTCAGTGGCTGCGCCTGGAGTCAGCTGCCGCCCTATTTCGGCATATCAAAGTCGACGGCTCACCGCCGTTTCCTGATCTGGTCGAGAGCCGGTCTCTGGGGGCGCCTCCACGAGGCCGTGCTGCACCAGCTCGACGACGCCGACCTCATCGACGTCTCCCCCATCGACCTCGACGCCGCCCACGTCCGCGCCAAAAGCGGGGCGAACACACAATTCCGAGAGCGTGGACCACAGTAAGCCGGGTTCCAAGATGCACGTCCTCTCGGACGCGAACGGACTGCCCCTCTTCGCTGGCGTCTCGGCCTGCAACACCCACGACAGCGGAGGGCTGAAGCCCATGGTCGAGGGTCACCAAACGATTCCCAATGAAGCTTCTATGTCCCGTCAACCCCCAATTCAGCCGCGGCGGCGTTGTTGAGATGACGGTAGAGGCGTCGGGCGAGGTAGCGCTTGAGGCATCGGCGGATCTCGCGGTCGGTCTTGCCTTCGGTTCGCCGTCGGTCGACGTAGGCGCGGGTTTGCGGGTGGTGCACCATGCGGACCATCGCGATGACGTTCAGAGCTCGGTTGAGACGCCTGTCGCCGCCGCGATTGAGGCGGTGGCGGGTGGTGTTGCCCGAGGAGGCGGGGATGGGGCTCACTCCGGCGAGGGCGGCGAACGCGGCCTCGTCACGGACCCGTCCCGGGTGGGACCAGGCGACCAGGACGGTGGCAGCGGTGACGGGGCCGATCCCTGTTTCCTCGGGGAGGCCGGCCGCAGGGCTGGCGTCGACGAGCTCGCCTATCCGGTTCATGTTGTCCGCGATTTCCGTGTCAAGGGCGAGAATCCTCTTGGCCAGACGGACGGCCTCGGTGCGGGCCGTTGTGGCGGCGAGGTCCTCCTCACGGGGGCGCCAGCGGGCGATTTCGCCGATCTGCCTGGCACCGAGGGGACGACGGGCGTCTATGCCGAGGTCGGCGATGCGCACCAGGGCAGTCAAGGCGTTCACCGCCCTGGTCCGCTCGCTGGTGAGCCCGTCCCGGGAAGTGAGGAGGATCTGTGCCGCTGCCCGCACCCCCTCGTCCATTCGTGGAGTGCGCAGCTGTTCTTCGGGGAGCGGAAGCACGGCAGCTGCTATCCGCCGGGCGTCGATCGGGTCGGACTTGCCGATGCCACGGCGGCCGGCGCGGCCCATTCTGGCGGCTTCAACCACCTGGTAGCCGGCGCGTACTGTCTGGCGGGCGATCTGGGCTCCGTAACTGCCCGCACCCTCGATCACCCACAGAGCACCGAGGTCTCCACCGGTGCGTCGTCCGGCCCAGCTGATGGCTCGTGCCCTGCCGGCGTGGGTGTTGGGGAATGCCTCCGTGCCCAGGTGCTGACCATTGGAGGCGAGCACGGCGTAGGTGTGCGTTTTGGCGTGGGTGTCGACGCCGATGACGAATGAATGCGTGAGGGCGACAATGGTGTTCACGCGATCAGGCTTCCTCTCCGTGAGGCGGTGGTCCCGGTCGCTGCGGACCGGCGCCGTGCCCGGGAGAGGTCACTTCGAGGCAGAACTGTGACGGGCCACGGCCCCTTTGGGGCCGGGCAGGCTTCTTATCAGGCCACCGAGGTGGGCCGGGTCGGCGCCGGCCGCCCGCCGCAGTCGGACAGTTCATAGGCAAGGCACCCTTCGGGGGCCACTTTTGTCACGAGTCACGACTACGACGAGGCGACCGACGTCAACCCTGCCAGCCGGTCCCGAACCAGCCACATGAAGACTCACAGCGGTTGTCAAGCCTGGCTGGTGACACGCTGTGAGCGTTTCAGTCCTTCGTGACAAGGGGGCGGGGGTGCGACGATTTCGAAGGTACGGCCATCGCGTATGAGTGCCCATATGACGTTCAGGCGTCGTCGCGCGAGGGCGATGATGGCCTGCTTGTGGCTCTTGCCGTCGGCCCTCTTTCGCTCGTAGAACGCTTTTGAGACAGGACAACACCGGGCGGCAACCATGGCCGACATGTAGAACACCCGCAGCAGCCTTCGGCAGTAGCGTCGCGGGCGGCGCATGTTCCCGCTGATCCGTCCCGAGTCCTTCGGGACCGGGGCCAGGCCGGCGACACCGGCAAGGCGGTCGGGACTCCCGAAGACGCTCATGTCTCCGGCGGTATAGGCGATGAATTCAGCGCCCAAAACAGGGCCGATGCCGGGCATGCTCAAGATGGCTTCGGCATGCGGGTGATCGCGGAACCGTTTCTCGATCAGGCCGTCGGTCTCGGCGATCTCCGCATCGAGGGCAGTCACTTCCCGCGCGAGCTTGGCCACCACTGAGGCTGCCACCTTCTCTCCGGCCACGGCGGTGTGCTGGGCCTCGGCGGCCTTGATCGCGGTGGCAGCAACCAGCTGGGAGTTGCGGACGTTGCGGTTCTTCAACCAGGTCGCGAGCCGGTTCTTCCCCATCCGACGCAGTGCAGCCGGGGTCTGGTATGCCGTCAACAGCAGCAAGGACGCCTTCGACTCCTTGTAGTCGAAGGCCCGTTCCAGAGCCGGGAAGTACTCCAGCATCTGGGCTCGCAGCCGGTTGATGGTTCTCGTGCGGTCCGCGGCCAGGTCCAAGCGACGCGAGGTGAGAAACCGCAGGTCGACCGCGATGTCGTCGCCACGGTGCACCGGCTGGAGATCACGGCGCATGCGGGCCTGATCTGCAATGACGAAGGCATCTTTCGCGTCCGTCTTCCCATCGCCCCGGTAGGAACCGGAGGCGTGATGGACAGTGCGGCCGGGGATATAGAGGACCTTCTGCCCGTTGTCGGTCAACAGCGCGATCATCAGGGCAGCCCCGCCGGCGTTGAGGTCGATCGCCCATGTCACCGGCTCGCCATCGCTCAACTCCAGTACATCGCTGATCAGTTTGAGCAATGCATTCTCATCGTTGGCCATCCTCCGCGACAGCTCCCGCTTGCCGCCGACGTCGATCACTACGCAGTGATGCTCGGCCTTCCCCGCGTCCACACCGGCCCAGAGCTCAGGCACCGCCACCTCCGAGGTCGTTCCCGTGTACCAACAGACGACCTCGCCAGCGTGTCCTTACCAAGCGATCTTTTGCCGCGCATCCCAATGAGTGGCCGAGTCGTCGTGGGATGCCAGGCGGCCAATCGTTTGAAGCCACCAATGGGCTGGAGACACGCAGCCACACCCAGCATCCCTGGGCCTTCCGATCCTACGAGTGACCGGAACCAAACCCAGGAACAACGTAAGGAGACACGACCCCGATCGCGGCCGGTAGTACTTCAAGCCCCAGCACCCACACGCGGACAAGGCTTACGACCGTGCCGATCTACGGAAATGGTTTCACGGCAAGCGCATCGGAGTGCGGATCGCGCGCAGGGGTATCGAGTCCAGTAAGCTATTAGGGCGCCGCCGCTGGGTCATCGAGCAAATCATGTCGTGGCTGTCCGGCTACCGCAGACTCAGTCCCCGCTACGAACGCAATCCCCGCAGCTACCTAGCACTTCTCGGTTTGGCGTCGCTCTCTGCTGCTGCAGGTGCCTCGTCCGCCTCACCACGTAGGACAGGGTGCAAGTGCTCGTAACAGTTCGTGGGGTGTGGGTACTCGACCGTGGATCGTGGACGATGAGTTGTGGGCGCTGATCGACCTCTCCGACACGCCCCACCAGCTCATCACCGGCAGCCTACGCGCCCTGGCCGACCTCAACTCCCTGCACACCCGCTACCAATCACGCCACAGCCCCCGCCACGACGCCTGCAGTCCGTCCGCCCGCGCGCGCCGCTGCCCCGGGAAGCCGGACCTCCGCCGCACACCGCCCCGGTCGCTCCACGAGCCCACCGCTGGCTTCAGCCACCGCTCCCACAACGCCGCTGGGCCCGGACCGAACCATGTTCTCACGCGCCCAGAGGCGGTGGCCGAAGCCGCCGTCACGCGCTACGGGCAGCGCTACGGACGAACGCCGGGTCCGGATCCGGACTGCGTGGTCATTGAGATCACGATCGACCGGGCCGTGGGGCAGGTGGAGGTGCCAAAGTCGAGGGCAAAGAACGTCGCGGCCTGATCCATCCTGCCTGTCCACGACGAAAGCCCCGGTGACTGCTCTCCGGAGGCCGAGATCAGAAGCTGGACGGCTCAGCACGCACTAGGCCGGTCTGGTAGGCGATGACCACGAGCTGGGCACGGTCGCGGGCGCCCAGCTTGGTCAAGGCACGCTGAATGTGGGTGCGCACGGTCAGGACGCTCAGGACGAGCTGGTCAGCAATGTCGTTGTTGGAATGTCCTCGGGCGACCAGCGTGGTGACTTCACGTTCGCGCGGAGTGAGGTCGCCTAGGCGTTCCGCGGGCGCGATGAGGGTCGCAGGCGAGGTGCTGGTGAGGAAACGGTTGATCAAGGTCCGGGTGGCTCCTGGTGACAGCAGGGCGTCGCCGGCCGCGACGGTACGGATCCCTGTCAGCAGCGCTTCCGTGGTGACGTACTTGCCCAGGAAGCCGCTCGCCCCGACACGCAGTGCCTGGGCAACGTACTCCTCGGTCTCGAACATGGTCAGAACGAGGACGCGGGTCGTGGCCAGCTCGGGGTCGTCGCAGATCGCGGCCGTGGCGGCCAGACCGTCCGTGCCCGGCATGCGGATGTCCATGAGGACGACATCTGGGCGATGTGTCCGGGCAAGCTCAATGGCCTCTTGGCCGTCGCCGGCCTCGCCGACGACTTCCATGTCGGCGCAGGAGTCGATCAGGAGCCGGAACGTGCCCCGCAGCAGGGCCTGGTCGTCGGCGAGCAGGACACGGATGGTCAAGGGGTTGCCTCTTGTCGGTCGGCCAGGGTGTTCACCTGGGGGTGGGGCTGGATCGGCAGAGCAGTGGCCACTTCGAAGCCGCCCTCGGGGCGCGGCCCGGCGCGCAGGTTGCCACCTACGGAGTTGGCACGCTCGCGCATACCCATCAGTCCGTACCCGCCACCAGGGACCGCCGGGGCGACAGCGGTGCCGTCGTTTGTGACAGTGATGCTCAAGAAGCTGTCCGAGTAGCTGAGCCGGATATGGGCCGCGCGGTCGGAAGCGTGCTTCGTGGCGTTGGTCAGTGCCTCCTGGATGATCCGATACGCCGTGAGGTCAACCCCGGGTGACAGGCTCCGGACCTCTCCCTCGGCCGTGACCGTCACAGTGAGACCGGCAGACTCACACGCCGTCACCAGTTCTGGCAGTCGGTCCAGGCCAGGAGCGGGTTGCAGCGAGTCGGCCTCCGGGTCATCGGCGTGGCGTAGCACCCCTACCGTGGCCTGCAGCTCCAACAGGGCGGAGGACGTCGTCCCGGCCAGGTCTGCGAGGATCTTCTGTGCTTGTTCCGGATGAGTGGGGGCAAGGTGGGCGGCGGTTCCGGCCTGCGCGTGGGCTACCGCCATATGGTGGGCGACCACATCGTGCAGTTCACGCGCAATCCGCATGCGCTCCTCGGTCACACGCAGCCGTGCCTCCTCCTCACGAGTGCGCTCGGCATGCGCGGCGCGCACGTGTGCGGACTCCAGATGGTCATGGCGCAGGCGGGCGTTTTTGCCACCGACCAGCGGCAGCAGCAGCCACATCACCGGACCGACGGTCCGAAGCAGCAGCATGTCACTGTTGGGCTTGTCCAAGATTGCTGTGATCACCACCATGGCCATGATCACCAGCCCATACCGGTAAGCGATCTTGGAATCGGTGCCGACCGCAAGCCAGTACAGCGCCATCATGAGGGGCGCCAGCAGCAGAGGTGTGGGCAGGTAGCCCATGGCCCCCGTGGCCACTGTGCAGAACGTGGCCACCGCGACGGCGATGCGCGGGTGGCTGCGCGCCTTCAGCAGACCGAGGCACGAGATCGCGGCCAGGAGCGTGGCGAGCCGGTCGTCGTGCGGAAGATCGGCCCCGGGGACACTGAGCGAGGTACCCAGCGCCGTGCAGGCGAACAGCGCCAGGATCGCCATCGTGTCCACGACGCGGGGATGACGCTCCGTAAAACGCTCGATGTTGCTCGTCATCGTGATTCTCCGGCTGGAAGTACTGGGTCCATGGTGGCCCATGAAGGGGGCGGCGGCCGTGTGGGCCGCCCGAGGCAGAGCCTCGGGCGGCCCGGGGACAGACGAGTCGAGGTCAGACGCGCACCTCGACCGGCTCCTCCGGGGTCGGGTCCGGGTCGGGGGCCCGGCTTTCGGCCGACTGGCGGCTGAGAGCTTCGCCCTCGACGTCGACCCGCGGCAGGATGCGGTCCAGCCACTTCGGCATCCACCAGGCCTTCTCCCCGAGCAGGGCCAGAACGGCGGGCACGATCGCCATCCGCACGACAAAGGCGTCGAAGAGCACCGCGGAGGCCAGGCCGAACCCGATCATCTTGATCATGGAGTCGTGCTCACCGATGAAGCCGGCGAAGACCGCGATCATGATCAGCGCGGCGGCCACGACCACCCGGGCACTGTGACGGAACCCGGAGACCACCGCCTGCCTGGCCGACTCTCCGTGGACGTAGGACTCCCGCATCCGGGCGACGAGGAAGACCTCGTAGTCCATGGCCAGGCCGAAGACGATACCGACCAGGAAGATCGGCATGAGGCTCATGATCGGCCCAGTCTGCTCCACTCCGAACAGGCTCGCACCATGGCCCTGCTGGAAGACCAGGACGACCACGCCGAGCGCTGCCAGCACCGACAACAGGAAGCCCAGCGCCGCCTTGATCGGCACCAGTACCGACCGGAAGACCACCAGCAGCAGGACGATCGCCAGGCCGACCACCACGATCAGATACGGCACCAGCGCCGACTGGACCTTGGTGGCGATGTCGATGTTCAGCGCGGTCGTGCCGGTGACCTCGAAGGACGCGTCGGCCTCCGACTCGATGGCGGCGCGTTCACCGCGGATGGTCTTGACGAGGGTCTTGGTCTTCTCGTCGGTGGGGCTGGTGGACGGCGTGGCCATGAACACCGCGGTGTCGCCGGCCTCGTTGAAGCGCGCCTGCGAGACCGAGACAATTCCCTCGGTGTCGCCGATCTTCTCGCTGATCGTCGCCACAGCAGCCTTCGCGTCGGCAGAGCCCTGAGCGTCCACGACGATGGTCAGAGGCCCGTTGAAGCCGGGGCCGAAACCCTCGGCGAGTGCATCGTAGGCGCGGCGTTCCGTGGTGGAGGTGGGCTTGGCCTCGTCGCCGGGCATGCCCAGCTGGAGGGAGGTCATCGGTATCGCGAGTGCGCCGAGACCCACGACGCCGAGGATGAGTACGGGGAGCGGGCGACGCAGTACGAAGCGGGCCCAGCGAGTGCCCATGTTGTCCCGGTCGCGCTTCTCCACCGAGGCGCTGTGCGGAGGCACGACCTCGGCATCTGCGCTCTTCCGGGCCAGAGCCTTCCGCCAGGGCAGCAGCCGCCTGCCTCGCCCAGCTCGCCGACGGACCTCGGCGGCCTCCCCCTCCTTCGCTCCCTTGCGGGCCCGGCGTGTCAGCACGGCGTTCGGCCAGAACCCGAGGAGTGCCGGGACGACGGTCAGCGCGACCAGCACGGCGACGACGACCGCGCCGGCGGCGGCCAGGCCCATCTTGGTCAGCATCGGGATACCCACCACCGACAGCCCGACCAGAGCGATGACCACGGTGAGCCCGGCGAAGACGACCGCCGACCCGGCGGTGCCGACAGCCAGCCCGGTCGCTTCCTCCGGCGTCCGGCCCTTCGCGCGTTCCTCGCGGTAGCGGGAGACTACGAAGAGGGCATAGTCGATGCCGACGGCCAGCCCCAGCATCATCGCCAGCGTGCCCGTGCTCGTGGACAGCCCGAGCGCGTCGGACAGGGACAGGATCGAGAACAGGCTGACGCCGACGCCGAGGATCGCGGTCAGCAGCGGTAGCCCGGCGGCGGCCAGCGAGCCGAAGGTGAACAGCAGCACGATCGCCGCCACCGAGATGCCGATAATTTCGGCGACCCCGCCCGGACCGCCGCCACTGTCCATCGCCGAGCCGCCGGTCTCGACGGTCAGGCCCGCCTCACGCACCTGGTCGGCGGCCTTGTCCACCGCCGTACGGCTGGCGTCGGTGACCTGGTCGGACGTCACCTTGTACGACACCGTCGCGTACGCCGTCGAGCCGTCCTTACTGACCGCCTGCGACTCGAACGGGTCCGCGACGCCCGCCACCTGCGAACCCTCAGCCAGGGAGTCGACCGCTTCTTCGATCGCCTGCCGGTTGTCGGTCGCGGTGACCTTCTGGCCATCGGGCGCGACGAACACCACCCGAGCGGTGGCACCGTCGGCGGCCGCGCCAGGGAAACGTTGCTCCATGAGGTCGAATGCCTTCTGGGATTCGATCCCAGGCATCGAGAATTCCTCGTCGGAGGCTGCCGGCGCCTGCAGAGCAGTCAGACCCACGGCGGCCAGGAGGGCCACCCACATCAGGGCGACATAGCCTCGCCGCCGGAAGGCCATACGGCCCAGTCGATACAGAAAAGTTGCCACGTCAGCGAACTCCAAGTCCGTTCTCGATTGCCCATCCAGCCTTGCTGGTCAGGGCCTGTTGCGTCGTCATGCAGCTACTGGCAATGCCGCCTACCGAATCCGCTGGAGCAGGTACTGAATCCGCAGTACATGCGGGCGGCTCCCGTGCTGCTCTGCCGTTCCCACGGCACCTGGGTCAGCTCGTCGTGCCCACCGCGCGCAGAACGGCCCTGGCCATCCCGAGCTCACCGCGTTCGTTGGGGTGCACCGGCGCCGCCGCGGACTCCGGGATGAGTGGTTCGACCCAGCGCACGTCCCGGTCCGCGCAGGCGTCCCGTCCGATGGAGGACGCATAGGTGTCGACGTACACCGCTCCGGCAGCCTGAGCGCTGTTGCGCAGCATCGCGTTGAGCTGCTGTTCCTTCTCGCGTAGGAATCTCACGTCACCTGGCGCGAGTCCCATCGCGCGTGCGCACCTGCTGCTGTCGGCGGGCAGGATCGCCGGATAGCCCACGACGTAGACTCGCGCCTTGGGCGCCTGGCGTTCGATGTCGTCAAGTACGCTGGACAGCCGCCCGCCTGCTGCCTCGATCTTCGCCTGGACCTCGTCACTGTCACCGGAGACGTACTTGTCCCGGCACGGAGCGCCGTTCGTCTCCGAGTCGCCGATCCTCGTCTCTATCTGATAGCGGACGCCCACCTTGACGCACGTGGTGATCATCGAGCTGAATCCGATGTCGTTGCCGCCGATCCCCAGGGTGATCAGTTGGGTCGCGTCGGACACGGCGGACAACTGGGCTGGGTTGACTCCGTTGCCCGTGGACTGCGGGGCGAACAAGTCGTCGGTGATGGCACCGCTGCAGCTCATGTCTCGGAACTCATGTGGCTTCAAGCCGAGTTCGCCTGCGACGAGCGCGGGATAGTTCCGGCTGGACCGGTCGCAGCCCGCAGGCCTGCCATTCTGCGCGGGTATTTTCGGCCCGGCCGTGTAGGAGTCTCCGAGCGCGACGTATGGTCCGTTCGAGGGCTTTGAGTCGGACCGCGCGGACTTACCGTCGCCGTCCCTGCCGATCCCCACCGCGGTGACCAACGCAGCGCACGAGGCGACTGCCGCAAGCCCGAGACTAGTGCGAGTCTTCATCGAGTTCCTGCCTCCAGTACGCGGCCCGCGTGAGCTTCGTCGGGCCGAACACGCTGGCGCGTGAACCGACCTGACTCACCGTCAGGCGCCGCAAGGTGTGCGACGGCAGCCCGCACCGCTGACGCGGCAAGGTTGCCGGTTTCCGAAGTCACCTCAGCGTCGCTGGGCGCTGCGCGTACGTCGTCGTGCCGCTGCTGGCACTGTTCGTGCTGCAGACGCAGTAGGGCCGAGTGGGGCAAGTGCTTCGAATTCAGGTGGAGGCTCGTCGCGGAGTAGGAGTCCAAGCGGCGGCCTCGGCGCCGGTTTGGGCGCCACCTCTTGACTACCTGCGCCACTCCTCTTCATAGGGAGGAAGCAGGAGCAGGGTTCAAATTGTGGTCGATATGCGCACAGGGCGGATACTTAACGTACGCAGATCGTCATGCGAAACCGGCTCGGACCAACGCCATCCCCCGTGGCAGCGAACCCTGCGCTCTCATTTCCGAGAAATGGGCTGGGTCAACCTCTCGCCGTTCTCGTTCGGCAGCGCGGCCATGATCCGCGCCGCACACGCCTGGAGCGCCTCGATCGCCCGGCTCTCGTCGGGGTTGACTCCCAGCCACACCACGCTGACGCTCGCCGTGGCCCTGCCTTCCGGCCCCAGGACCGGGACCGCTACGCCGCTCGCCCCCGTGAAGAGTTCGTCCCGAGTCACGGCGTAGCCGACTTCGCGCGCCTTCGTGATCTCCGGTCGCTCGCCGGGACGAGGGATGTCACCAGCCAGAATGGCCAGGCCAGAGGCCGCTTGTGTGAGTGGATGGCGAAGCCCAGGGCGGTAGGCGATGTGCATTCGGGAGACGACGGGCTCCTGGACGATGGCCACCACCCCGTCCTCGCCGAGACGGATGGTGAGGGCACACGTGCACGAGAGCTTGTTGGCCAGCTCCTGCAATTCGTGGGCGGCAACTTCCTGCAACCGGGAACGCACGTTGGCCGCGAGGTTGAGCAGCCCCAGACCCAGCGTGTATCGCCCGTCCGGCCGGCGCTCCACGAGATTCGCCGCCTCCAAGGGCTTGAGGAGCCTGTAGATGCCGGCTCGATGGGTGCCCATCTCTTCAGAGATCGCGGACACCGTCAGCCCCAGAGGTCGCTCACCCAGCAGCGTGAGCACGCGCAAACCGCGCTCGAGGGTCAGAGAACCCCCGGCCGACTCGCTGACGGCACCTTTCGACGCTGACCGCGGGGACTCGGCTGCGCCTTCCCGGTCCGGACCCTGGGGCTGTTTTGTCACATGAGCGAGTGTACCGTCACACTATCTGTACGCCGCAGGGATGCGAGGAAGATCCGGTCCCGGCTCCGGCCGGAATTCGGAAGGCCTTCGGCACACGAAGCCAGGAGCGGCTTCACTGCCTCATCGAAGAGCCCCGGACAATGAGCTCGGTGGGCAGCTCAATCCCTCGGCTATCGGCTGCTCCTCCGTCGATCGCGGCCATCAGGAGCTCGATCGCGGTCCTGCCCATCTGCTCCAGGGGCTGTGCAACGGTGGTCAACATGGGGTCGAGCAGCCATGAGGTTCGGTCACCGTCGAAGCCCACCACGATGACATCGTCCGGGATGGCCAACCCGGCTGCCCGCAACGTCCGGTACACAGAGGGCGCGAAAAAGTCCGTGGTGCAGAACACTCCATCGATCTGAGTGTCCTTCAGCAGCTCCTGCAATCCGGCACAGTGCACCACCGACTTGTCGTACGAAGCCCGCACCACGTTCACCTGAACCTCGGCGCCCGCATCCGCGATGACGTCGCGGCAGCTCGCAAGCCGTTCCGTGGTCGCCGAGTACTCCTCCTCGGGCAGGATGACCGCCAGCCGCCGACCCCCCTGCTCCAGCAAGTGACGGGTCGCGACCGCCGCACCGGCTCACGCCGCCTCTCGCGAGGATGTGCCCTTCGACTCGGCCGACCCGCTCTACACCCACAGCGACGGTCTCTCCTCCTGGCCATCTGACCGAACGAGTGTCACTCGCGGCTGAAGATCCACAGTGCGCAGCGCGACTCGGACCAGCCGATACGTCGGTGCGCCCGATGCCAAGGGTTAGCATCGGGCGCACGGGCGGGGGCTCGTAGGACGACTAAAGCGAGTACGTAAGCCCAACTCCTATTACGCCTCCTCGCGTCCGATCCGGGCGTAGATCTCGGGGCGGCGTGCCCGCAGCACGACAGCGAGGACGACTCCCACGATGAAGACCCCGGAGAAGCCGATCAGCGTGCCGTTGCGGAACCCCGCCGAACCACCCATGAGGGAAGGCAGGTTCATCAGCGCGATGGTCACGCAGAGCAGCAGGAAGGCCGTGGCGAGGGCCGCGGAGATCCGGTACCGCCAGATCGCGGCAGAGCTCTGGACCCGCGCGAAGAAGGCGAGCGCGGCGAGCGAGGTGAGCGACAGAGCGAACGCGATCGGAGCCGAGGACGCGCCGGCGAACCAGGAGTAGACATCCTCACCCTTCATTCCGAGGGCCGCCATGACGCCAGCGCCCAGGAGCATGGCGCCGCTCGTCGTGAGAGAGGCGATGTGGGGCGAGTCGTGACGTCCGTGCACCGACGCGAGGGGCTTGGGGAGGATGCCGTCCTTCGCGAGGTTGAACACGTACCGACTCATCATGTTCTGCAGCCCCAGGTGGGAGGCGGCGATGCTGGTGAGCAACAGCACGGACGTGACGTCGTTGAAGCCGGCGCCGATGTAGCGCTCGGACACCGTGAAGAAGGAACCGGCCAGGTCATCGTTGACGGCCTTGACGGCCTGCGAGGTACCGAGTCCGGTGATGACCGCCCACGAAGTGATCGTGTAGAAGACGCCGATCAGGACCACGGAGACGATGGACGCCCGGGAGATGGTCCTTCCGGGCTGCGAGGTCTCGTCGCGGTAGATGGCGGTCGACTCGAAGCCGACGAAGAACAAGATCGCGAGGACAAGGGCAAGGCCGACCTGACCGGAGAAGAACTGGTCCGGGGTGAAGACGGTGGCGGAGACTCCTTCGGGGCCTCCCTTGGCGAAGACGACCGCATCGAAGATCAGCACGGCCAGCACCTCGACGAACAGGGCAACGCCGAGCACCTTCGCCGAGATGTCGATGCGGAGGTATCCAAGAGTTCCCACCACAGCCCAGAAGAACAGCGACCACACCCACCACTGCACATCCGGACCGCCCTCCCGGATGACGAACGCCGCGGTTGCGACGCCCGCGTAGCCGTAGAAGCCCAGAGACAGGACGGCGTACGCGAGGAGGGTGAGGAAGGAGGCGCCCAGACCGACGGGCTTGCCCAGCCCCGCACAGATGTAGGCGTAGAAGGAGCCGGGCCGCTCCACGTACTGAGCCATCCCGCCGAAGGCGACCGCAAAGAGGGCGAGGGCGACGGTGATCACCAGGAAGGTAGTCGGCGTGCCCAGTCCGTTGCCGTAAGCGATATTGATGGACACGTACCCCGTGGTGGCACTCAAAGGTGCGGCCAGGGCTATCGCCGAAAAGACCAGGTCACGGGTTCCGAGCTTGCCCCGCAGCTGCTTTCCGGTGGCCGCTGATGAAGACGATCCAGGGTCCACGGCAATTGGTTCACCAGTGGTAGCCATCGACGTTCCTTTCGAGGGGGAATCCTGCGGCCTGAGGGCTGCGCCTGCGGCCTGAAGGCTGCGTGGGATGAGCGGAGAGCTGACCAGCCATCGCCGGCGAGTGCGTCTTCGGCCCAATGCTCTGGGCGACGCGTCAATCTGTTTCTCGTACACTCGGGGAGTGAGCGATAAGTGTCAAGACGCGTACAGATAACGTTCGAGCGATTTAACGAAGCATTGCCAGCCCCGACGCGTCAGACACTTGATCCATCACACGCACACCAAGCCCTGGACCCAGAAATCACAGGCGCGTGCGGCATCACGCCACGCAAAACGTGCAAAGTAAAATGCAAGCAAAATAGCGCCCTCAACCGTAATGAAGGGGCGCCGCGTTCACCAAAGGAAAGATCGCCGATCAGGTAGCCAGGTCGGCATTTAGTCGCTTCGGTCAACGAGGAGCGAAGCGTGACACTTACATCGAGAGGCACGAGCAGCCAACGGCACTCCCCGAGAAATGCGCTGCCTGGTGTTCAAATAACGTCCGTCGATCATCACCTTTCTAAACCCGAGAGTAGAAATCTCGGCATGCCTGCCATGTCCTGCCGAGTGCGCTGACATTCGGCAGGACTACAGGCGAACCGAGCTCAGCTGAAGCTGATCTTGAGATGCTCGGTAACGGGCAACGACTGGCAGACGAGGCGGATGCCCTCCTCGATGTCCTCGGGCTCCAGCACTTCGTTCGTGACCATCTCTACGTCACCCTCGATCACCCGACACGCACAAGCGCTGCAGTCGCCAAGCCGGCACGAGAAGGGAGCGGGGATGCCCTTCTCCAGCAGGAAGTCGAGCAGGAGCACTCCCGGTCGCCAGTCGTCGAACTCGAACGCGGCGCCATCGATCTCACCCGAGACCCGCGTACACCCGGCGCCCTCCGGGACAGTCGCCCCCAGGTCGGCGGCATCGACGACCTCTGCGCTGATCTCGAAGGGGTTGCCGCTCAGGGAGACGAACTTCTCCTGGCGGCGCCGTTCCCGCGGGAAATCCAGGGACTTCAGGACGTCCATGACAGCCTGCATGAAGGGCGCCGGGCCGCACATCATCGCGTGGCGGTCCGTGAACTGCTCCGCGAATGCGCGAATGTCTGCCGCCGTCGGAAGCCCTTGGCTGTCCTCGAACCAGTTGGTGATCGCGAACCGATCCGGATACTCGGCGACCAGCTTCGCCAGCGTCGATCCGAAGATGACGGAGTCGGCACTGCGGTTCGCGTAGAACAACGCCACCGAGCCGGAGCCACGCGCCAGCGTCTCCTTCGCCAGCGAGATGACCGGCGTGATACCGCTTCCGCCGGCGAACAACAGAAGGTCGTCGTCCACCGATTCCGCGGTGAACACGCCGCCGGGCGGCAGCGACTTGAGGGCCTGACCGACGGTGACGTTGTCACACAGCCAATTCGACGCGTAACCGCCGGGTGTGCGCTTGACCGTGACCGTCAGAAGGCCGCCCTCGTGCGGGGCGCTCGCGAGGGAGTAGCAACGGGCGACAAGGCCCTGCTCCTCGGACGGGACAGCTATCGTCAAAAACTGGCCGGGGCTGTAGCTCGTAGGCTCCGGCGGTTCGAGGACGAAAGACTTGGCATCGACGGTCTCCGCGACAACATCGACGACACGCAGCTCAATTGGGGAACTCATCGCTCGCCTTCTTTCAACATATCGGACCTGGTGATCGACCTTCTGGGGTCCGATCGATGTCGCCGTGCTCGGCGAATTCTTTCCTTGTCATGTGCGTTTGCGTGCCGCGCGATGTCACCGCGGCCCCTACTTCACGCCACCAGCCGGTCCAGGGCGTACTTGACGTCGGCCTTCAGGAACGTCTCGATCGGGAGACCGTCCTTGAGATTGGCGCGGTGCGCTTCCAAGGCCCGCTGCGTCTCCTCGGGCGTGACCGCTGTGAGGCGAGCGTTGACGTAACCGATCCAGCGACGCTGGTCGGGGAGCTCCGAGTCCTTGTACTCCTGGATGGGGGTGAGAATGTCCAGGCTCTGCACCGTGTTCGGCTCGACCTTGTCCGACGTGGCATGGATCTCGATGTCGGCTTCCGGCGTCCTGCCGCTGGCGTCGTAGGCGATGACGGTCCGCACGCGGTCCTTGACCGCGATCACCTCGGGCCAGATCAGGTCGTAACGCTTACGTTCGCCGGCCGGAACGGCCAGTCGCGTGATCGCCCGGTCGTTGATCGCCTGCAGCACCTTGGCCGGGTTGTTCTCGACAACCGTCTCCTTGTTGTGCGGCCAGAAGTCGTACATGCTGAGGTCGCCGAAATCCCGACCCACGTGAATCGCGTAGATCTCGGGGTAGATGTCCTTGATTCCCGCCGCACGGCGTGCCCGGAAGAACTCGGACACGGCGCCCTGAATCAAGAGGCTGGCTCCGATGGCTCCCCACGCCTCATGGATCACGATGCCGAAGCGGTCGTGCCGGTCCCAATCGGGGAAGATGGAGTCCATACCTCCCACCGCGCCGTCATGCCTGACCTCGAACATGTCCGGTGTGAGCTGGTTAGTGTGCATGGGACTTTCCTCCGATGGGGAACAGGCTCCACATGGGCGCCGGTGGTTCGATTACTTGTTCAGGCCTTTGGGATTTCACGGCTCACGCCGACCCATCCGATTCAGAAGTGCTGGCGTGACAACCGCTTCGGCGTCCCAGGACGAGAGCCTTGAGGGACGAGGTGTAGTTCACGTACTCGCCGAAGTAACCGCCAGCGACGTCTCCGGCGGCGTAGAGCCCGGGGATCGGCCTGCCGTCAAGCGAGAGCACGCGCCCGTGCGCGTCGACCCTCAAGCCGCCCAGGCTGAAGCAGATACCCGCCTGGACCGGCCAGGCCTCGAAGGGCGCTTCGGTGAGCGAGACAGCGCCGTCAGTCTTCGGGATGTCGAGGCTCGCGCCCGCACCACCGCCAGCGGCGTCGCAAGCGGCGTTGTACTCCGCGACCGTACGGGCGAGTTCTTCGGGGGAAACGTCGATCAGTTCCGCCAGTTCCTCGATCGTGTTCGCGCGAAGGGGCGCCCCTCCGCTGCTGAACCTCCGCCCGTAGAAGGGATGGCGGCTTCCCTCCGCATCAAGCAGGTAGAACGCCGTTCCGCCCGGCTGGTCGCGAACCGCCTTCTCCGCGGGCTCCCACAGCGCCTCGTCGACGAACCGCCGACCCTCCGTGTTCACCATGATCCCGAGCGGACCACCCCCGACGACCCACCGTTCGCCCTTGGCCCGGGCGTCGATGGTCAGCCCGTGCCACTCACCGAGATCCCCAGTGGTCGCCGCGCCGAGACCGAGGGCGACGCGAAGGCCTTCGCCCTTGTTGTAGTAGGCGTATCGAGTCAGCGGCACGGCGTACCTGGCGCGCGGGCCGAGGTACTGGGTCATGAGCTCATAGTTGCCGTGGAACCCGCCCGTTGCCAGGATCACCGCCTGCGCCGAAGCGCTGCGGCGTGCGCCGGCGCTTTCGAGAACGACCTGGGTGACCGTGCCGTCCTCATCGGTCCGGATGCCGACGAGCGCGGTCTCGTAGGCGAACTGCACGCCCAGCTGCTTCGCCTTGTCCTCCAGGACGTCGAGCATCACGTTGCCGCCACCGTGGGGAATCAGGCCGGGCGCGAAGCCGTCGTCAATGATGTCGCTCTCGCTGTAGGAGAACTCGAATCCCAGTTGCTGAAGCCACTTGAGGGTCGGTGCCGCGTCCTCGATCCAGACGGAGAGGAACTCGCGGTCGACACCCCACTCAGCGGCGGTCGTTTCCGTCGGCGCCGTGGACGCACGCAGGGCCGCCATCAGGTCAGGGTCGACCTCGTCCACGCTCTTCATGCTCATGTAGAACAAATTCTCGCGAGTGTTCCCACCGCGATCGACCGCGGGCGCACGGTCGCAGACGAGAACCCGAGCGCCGGATTCGGCTGCGGCTACCGCGGCCGCGGCCCCTGCGGCCCCGAAGCCGGCCACCACCACGAGCGGGGCCTGCTGGCCGGTTCCCTTGACACGTTCAGTAACAGTGCTCATCGGATCCTTCTCGACATTGTCATGCGCTGCGCCATCGGGGTTGCGGTCCGCTCTCCCGCGGCATCCAGATCGGCCCTGCGGTCGCTCGTACGGCCTCGACGGGCGGTCCGTGACGCCGTGAGATCTGGTACGACCAGGAGCAGGAGGCCAAACGCCGTGATATAGCTATGGGCAGATGACTTAGTTGGGCGCCCGAACAAGTAATACTATCCTTCTACCGTGCCCAACGGTGCGCGTCAAGCGCTCGGGGTCGACCGCCGCACACTCGATACGTGCCGCACGAGGTGTGTGACCCGCCGCAGACCAGGAGTCACCTCAGGCCACCCCGCCGCTAACGGCCGGGGCCCGACCTTTGCCGTGACCAAGTCGTGCGATAAACTAAAATTCGCGAATTTCCCCGAGGGAGAAAAATGGCTCACGTTCCAGCAGACGAGCGACGCATCCAGCTCATCCAGGCCGCCTCACGCGTGATCAGTCGCCAAGGGGTCAACGGCGCCACAACGCGAGCCATCACCACCGAAGCCGGAGCCCCACAAGCGATTCTTCACTACGCTTTCGGTACCAAAGACGCGCTTTTCGCCGAATTGCTCCGCTGGTCGACGACCATTACTGATGAGATCTTCGACGAGGAGCGCATTCCCACCGGTTCCGGTCTGCTGAAGGCCGTGAACGAGCTCCTCGATGGATACCGAAACGTCGATCGTTCGCTTACCTTCGCCCAGTTCGACATTCTGCTCTGGAGCATGCGGAACCAGGACACCGAGAACGAGGCCGCGGACCTCTACGAGCGCTTGATTTCCCAAATCTCCTCGTCCCTGGAAAGGGCTGCACGCGAGAATGAGCGTGACGCTGATTTCCGGTATCTCGCCAAGCTGATTCTGATCATTTGCGACGGAGTTCAGTTCGGCATGCTGTGCGCCGGTGAAAGCTACGTCGACGCCGAGGACATCACAGGAATCGCGAAGATGATCATGACTCTCTCTCAGACGCGTGCCCCCCTGCCCAGCGGCCATGGGGGCTGACGGCCCGGCGTCACCCACGAGTCGAGGCCGGTTCACGGAGCGATACGCGCCGTGAACCGGCCTTTGCAGTGCTGACTGCCTCCTAGTAGGCGAAGACGAGAATCTCGTCCCTGCCATACGTGTCGGCGAGGTCCGGATGGACCGCCCGCAGATGCTCCTGAGCCACCTCGACCAGGCCGTCTTCGCCCTCACCCGTGAGAAGCACGCCGCAGGGGCATCGCAGATTCAGAGTCGCGTCAGGCATGGCCTCTCCGATCTCAACCAGCAGACTGCTGAGGCTCGAAGACGATCGGCACGCTGGTGAAGCCGGCCGCCTGACCGCCCTCCCACGTGACTTCCTTGCCCTCGCGCTTGTCCAGCTGGAACTCGGGGACCCGCTTGAGGAACTCCTCGACGGCGACCTTCGCCTCGACCCGGACCAGATGGGCGCCGAGACACCGGTGGACGCCCTGTCCCAGGGACAGGTGGGGGTTCGGCGACCGGTCGGGGATGAGGTAGTCGGGGTTGGGGAAGAACTCGGGGTCCCGGTTCGCGACCCCCGAGAGGGTCATCACCGTGTCGCCCTTCTTCATCGAGATCCCGTGGAACTCGATGTCCTCGGTGACGAGCCGGCATGGGGCGGGGCCGGTGTAGAGCCGCATGATCTCCTCGACCGCACCAGCGACGAGGGAGGGCTTGGCCAGCAGGCGCCGTCGCAGGTCGAGGTCCCAGCTCAGCCTCCAGATGGACCCCGAGATGATGCGTGAGGTGTTCTCGAGACCGCCGATGAGCAGGATCGTGAAGAAGCTGAGCAGCTCCCAGTCCGTGAGGCGCTCGCCCTCGAACTCGGTGTCGATGATCGTCGAGAACACGTCGGTTCCCCCGGGCTTCCGGCGCCGCTCGTCGATCACGTTCTGCACGTAGGCCGTCATGTCGGCCACCTTGCGCTTGGCGCCTTCGGGATCGGTGAGGTGTCCGCGCGCCATCGCCTCGACCCAGTCCCGGTACATGTCGCCGTCCTCGGCGGGCAGTCCGAGGAACGCCGCGGTGAACTGACCCGGCAGTTCGTTGGCCAATCCCTGGGAGACGTTGATCTCCCCCTGCCCGATGAACCGGTCGATGAGACGGTTGGCGTGCTCGCGCACCTGGTCAGTCAGCGCCCGGGCCCGCATGGGGTTGAACGGCCCGGCCACCATCTGACGGTACTTGCGGTGATCCGGGTCGTCCTGCTCCGCCATCATGAGGATGGCGTCGCCGGTCTCGTACTTCGGGAAGATGTTCCCCTTGTTGGAGAACGTCTTGGTGTCCTTGAGGATGTCCTGGCATTCGGCGTAGCCGCCGGCTACCCAGAAGCCCCCGTACACCTCGCTCCGGCCGATCCGCTGACCGGCCACGACCTGGTTGCGGATGGCCTCGATGTAGTCGCTCGGGGAGCCGTCCGGGCCGATGTGCGGGTTGTAGTGATCGAAGTCTTTGAAGATGTCGCCTGTTGCGTTCTCAGCGCCTGTCGTCATCGTCGTTCCGTTTCCGTGAGTGCGGTACGCCTGAGCTGGTTCGACCTGGCCTTCACGCCGTGGCGTCGATGGGCGTCACGGAGGTGGGGTACTGCTCCCGGTCGAACGGCGGGATCTCGTTGCCTTCGGCGATCCACTTGTCGCACAGGGCGATGAACTCCTCGGTTTCGAGGTCCTCGGGCCGCAGGTCGTACAGGGCGTCGTTGACCGTGGAGGAGACGTTCGGGTTCTGGGTGGCGAGCACTTCCATGGCGAGGCCTCGGGCCGCGTCCTGCTCGGACATCGGGGTGAAGTCGTCACTCCACTCGGCGCCCTCGAAGCACGCGTCGGTGGAGCCGGCGAGACCGAAGGCTCCGTCGAGGATCGGCGCCAGGTCGTTCTGGATCGCTCGGGCGACGCCGTCGAGGTTGTCGGCGGCGGCCAGGTGCTCCAGCACGAGGACAGCAGCGGCTGCGGACAGGCTCATGCCCTGTCCGTAAATGGGGTTCATCGACGCTGCCGAGTCACCGACGGCCAGGAACCTGTCGGGCATGTTCGGGACGAGGTTCCAGCGGCGAAGCAGGGAACCGTCGATGTGGTACGTGTTGACGTCGCTCACCGGCTCCGCCTTGCGGGCGATCTCGGCCGACAGCGGGGTCGTGCTCTCGGAGAGGAACTCGATGACGCCCTCGCGGTCACGCGGCGGGTAATCGCGCATCATGCCGACGGCCGTGAGCGCGTGGGTGCCGTTGTCGGCGGGGAACAGCGCGATGCCCCGGTGCTCGCCCGGCCACGGCAGCGCACCGAGTCCGATGACCCCGTGCTTCAGCGCGTCGTCGGGCAGCCGGACGAACTGCGTCGCGTATCCCGTGTAGGCGTTGACGAAGGACTCGGCCGGAGCCTCGACCCCGTGGGCCGCCAGCCAGTCCGGGGCCTTGGTGCGCCGACCGGTGGCGTTGATGACGAGATCGGCGTCGAGGGACGAGCCGTCCCGGAGAGTGACCCCCGTGACCTTGCTGCGGTCTTCCGTCACCTCGAGACCGGCGACGGAAGCCTGCACGATCTCGACGTTGGGAAGAGCCTGCACCCGTCGGCGGATGACCAGTTCGAGCAGCGGCCGACGAGTGGCCACCCACTCCTGGCCCGGCACCCGGAGGCGCCAGCCGGCACCCGTCAGGGCGACCACGTTGGCCGCCTCGTCGAAGGGGGCACCACCCTCCGCGAGGAGGTCCTCGCGGAGACCGGGGAGCACGGCCTGCATACGCTTCAGCCCGGCGGGGAGAAGAGCGTGGATCTGGGCGCCCTGGGGAACGCCTTTGCGCGGTTCGGCCTTGTCCTCAAGCGTGTCCCGCTCGATGACGGTCACCTTCTCAAAGGACTTGCTGGCTGCGCCGGCGGCGAGCAAGCCCGCGATGCTGGCCCCGATGACGACCGCGTGGTCGAACTTCGAAGACGTGGACATGGTGCTACCTCCAGATGAAAGTGGGCCTACTGCGCCCTGGTATCGCCCGACTGGATATGTGGGGTCGCCCTGACTGCGTCAAAGCCGACGCTCTGTTTCTGCTGTCGATCACGCAGAGGTGCACTGCCTCCGCGCGCGGACCGGGGTCAGACCGGCGTCAGCGCCGTCGACATGTCCGTGACCCGCTCCGGATCGATCGTTCGTCCGGCGGCGAGAGCCCGACGGACGGCCATGTAGTCGCGCGGAGAGTTGACGGCGTCCACCGCGAGGAGCTGACCGTCGCGGTAGTAGAGCACCGAGAACTTCTCTTCTTCGGGTCGCCCGCGCACGAGGGCGGTGTCGAATCCGGAGGAAAGGCCGGCGATCTGCAGCTTGAGGGTGTCCTGGTCGGACCAGAACCAGGGAACCGAGGTGTACGGCTCGGCTCGTCCGGCGATCGTCGCAGCGGCGCACTTCGCCTGGTCGACCGCGTTCTGCACGGATTCGAGCCGCACGCGCGCGCCTCCGGCGAACAGATGCGACGTCGTGGTGCAGTCACCGGCCGCGACGACCCGGGGGTGGCTCGTCCGCGCGTACTCGTCGACGACGATCCCGTTGTCGCATTCCAGCCCGAGCTGTTCGGCAAGCGCCAGACGCGGCACCACACCGATGCCCACCACGACGAGGTCCGCGGGCACCGTCGTGCCGTCGGCCAGCTCGACCGCCGTCACGCGCCCCTCACGTCCCTGGAATCCGACCACCGAGGCGCCCAGCCGAACCTTGGTTCCACGCCGTTCGTGGGCTTCCCGGTAGAACTCCGAGACGACCGGAGCGACAACGCGGCCGATGAGCCGGTCCGCGGCCTCCAGCACGGTCACGTCGAGGCCTCGGGCCCGTGCCACCGCGGCGGCTTCGAGGCCGATGAACCCACCGCCGATGACGACGACGCTCTTGGCCACGGCGAGGTCCCGCTTGAGGGTCTCGGCATCCGAGAGGTCCCTGAGGTAACTGATCCCCAGGAGGTCGGAGCCGGGCAGCCTCAGCCGGCGCGGGCTGGCGCCCACTGTGAGAGCGAGATGAGCAAACTCGAACGCACGCCCCTCGCTCGTGACCGCCGCGCCCGGGGCCGTTCCGTCTGGGCACGGGGCGGTCACCTGAGTGACATGTTCACCACGGACGACCTCAATGCCCTCTCGGGCGAAATAGTCGTCGGAGCGCAGCGCCAGGCTTTCGGCGTCCGCCTTGCCGGCGAGGAACGCCTTGGACAGCGGAGGCCGCTGATACGGAAGTGCCACCTCTTCACCCACGATGGTGATCGGGTACTGCCATCCCGACTCACGCAGGGAACACGCCACCTGCACCGCAGCCTGGCCGCCTCCGACGACCAGCAGGCCCGAGCTCACTGGACCGCCGCAATCTCGATCTCCATGCCATCGAGAGCGTCACCGATCTCGATCTGACACGCGAGGCGACTCGTCGGCCGCCGCTCGGCCATCGCGTCGTCCAGCATCTCCGCCTCGATGTCGTCGGCTTCGCCGACGGCCGCGGCGAACTTCTCATCGACGTAGACATGGCAGGTCGCGCAGGCCGCGGCGCCGCCGCACTCGGCGATCAGTCCGGGGACGCCCTGCTTGACGGCCGCCTCCATGACCGACAGGCCAGCAGCTGCTTCGACGTCGCGGCGTGAGCCGTCCGGACATATGTAGTGGATGGTGGGCATTTGTGTCTCCTCAAAGATCAAAGCGTGAGCATTCGCGATGGGGGGAGAGGTGGCTTGGACCGTGAAGGGGAGCCAGAACGCGCACGCCGAGAGCCGCATGCGCCCGACAAGAACGGCTGAAATCCACGTTGACCGTTCGACTTAGTTGGGCGCTCGAACAACTCAACTACGGCATTAGTACCCCTACAGGTGACGAGCGTCAATACTTCAGGGAACGGTTAGGGTGCCCTTCTTCAGGAGCAGCTCCCTTGACCTGGGCAAACGCGTCCGCCTCGGACGGCTGGCTGGCGCTTGCCGTTTCCGGCAGCGGGCTCCGGGCCGGCAGCACCACACCCCAAGATCCAAGCCACAGCAACCCGGCCCCTCCTTGTCATGAACGCCTTGACGCCTGACGGCCCGCCCAGTAGACCTTCACCTTGTCGTTCGCCCGACTAAGTCGGTTGGCTAAATTCGATGACAGGAGCCCACATGCTGACGAACAAAATCATCAGCCGCTTCAGTGACGCCTTCGCCAAGCACGACGCGACCGTGCTACCTCAACTGGTGGACGCGGACTGCGTCATGGAGACGGCCGATCCCGCACCGGACGGCGCTCGGATCGTGGGCCGGGAGGCCTGCCTAGCGTTCTGGCAGACGATCGTGCATGATCACACCACGCAGTTCGAGCCAGAGGAGATCGTCGCGGTCGCGAATGATCGCGGTGCCCTGCGCTGGCGGTATCAGTACGGCCCCGGCGAACGCGACTACAACCGTGGCGTCACCCTCATCCGGGTGCGCGACGGCATGCTCGTGGAAGCACTCATCTACAGCAAGACACCCGGCAGCTGATCCTGCCCCTGTCGCGCCCCGACGCGTCAACAGCGCGAGACGAGCGACTCCTCACTCTCTATGTACAGCGTCCGCTACGGGCGGGCCGGGCCGTGGCGGACTTCGTAGGCCCTTCGAACCCAGATGGCAAGGCGACAGGCGGCGAGTAATCTGCTGACAGGAGCACGGATCCACGACAGGACTCCCATGGCGACAGCCGGTATTCCGGAGCCCAACGCGCCAGGCGACCCGTTCGACGCGCGGACGGCGGCCACAGTGGTGCTGGATCGCCATGGCGCAGTCCTCGCGTGGAATGACGCCGCGCGCACGGCGTACGGCTTCACCGCCGAAGAGGTCAGGGATGGCGCTGTCCAGGAGATCCTGTTCGACTCCGAAAGCGACTGGCCGAGCCTGCTCATCGCCGCCGAGCCCCCCGGACCTTTCACCCAGGCGTATTCACTGCGCCACCGCGACGGCGGCACCGTGCGTACGTTGCTGCATGCGTCCCCTTTGGAATCCCCGGGTGCCGGGCTCGTCTGGCTGGTGACGCTGGTACCCGAGGCCCGATTGAAGCACTGGGTCACCGACCAAGCGATGCTCCACGGCTTGTTCACCCAGTCCCCCATCGTTCTGACGGTTTACGGGCCGGACGGCCGTGTGAGCTGGGTGAACGCCGCTTTGGACGCGCAGATGGGCACGCCAGAAGAATGGGTCGGCAAGCACGTCAGAGACATGCTCCCCGGTGGCGAGGTGCTCTCCCCCACCCATCCCGACTCGTTGGAGAACGCGGTCGAAGAGGTGCTGCTCACGGGAAAGCCACTCTTCGACGTGCACTTTCGCAGCCCCCTACGAGGCGACCCGACTCATCAACGCGTCTGGTCCTGCTCCTACTTCCGACTTGAGGACGGTCAGGGGCACACGCTCGGCGTGTGTGAAAGCGCGTTCGACATCACCGAGCGGTACGAAGCCCATAGACGGCTCGCTCTACTCAGCCGAGCCAGCACGATCGGGCTCAGCCTGAACGTGGAACAGACGGCAGAAGACCTGGCCGCGCTGGTAGTCCCGGAGTTCTCCGACAGCGCCCGGGTCGAGGTAGCCGAATGGGTGCTGGCGGGAGACCAGCCCTCGGCCGCCGTCGCCGAACTCCCCCGGACGATGCGCACGATCGCCGAGCGTGCCGCCGACAGCGCCGCAGCCCTCCCTTCCTACACACCCGCAAACGCCGGAAGCTGGATGCGTCTGACGCTTCCATTGCGGGCCGGGGCAGCGCTGTTGGGCAGGGTGACGTTCCTGCGGACCGCGTTCAGGGACCCGTTCGACGAAGCGGACCGTGCTCTGGCCGCAGAGCTGGTGTCACACACGGCCGTCAGCATCGACAACGCACACCGCTACGCACGCGAGCGCAAGACCGCGCTCACACTCCAACGCACCCTCCTTCCACCCGCGCTGCCGGCGCCCACTGGTGTGGAGGTCGCCCACTATTACGCTCCGGCGGCAGGCCCCATGGGCGTCGGCGGCGACTGGTACGACGTGATCCCCCTTTCGGGCGCCCGGGTGGGACTCGTGGTGGGAGACGTTGTGGGCCATGGCGTGAACGCCGCAGCCACCATGGGCCGGCTGCGTACGACCGTGAGTGCTCTGGCTGCTCTCGATCTCGACCCCGGTGAGCTGCTGATGCGATTGGACGACCTGGTCGCTCAGGCCCGTATCGGCATCCACCCGGTCCAGCCGGTTGCCGAAGAGGATCCCGCTACGGGGGCTCGCTGTCTGTACGCCGTGTACGACCCGGCTTCCGGCCGGTGCTCGCTGGCGAGCGCGGGCCACCTGCCTCCGGTGGTGGCCCGGCCCGACGGGACACCCGAACCTCTCGCCATGGCCGTGGGACCTCCCCTGGGCCTCGGAGGGCTGCCCTTCGAGGTCACCGAACTCGACCTGCCTGAGGGAAGCGTCCTGGCCCTGTTCACTGACGGGCTTGTTCAGCAGGGGGACGGCGACCCCATGGCCGGCGTGACGGACGTATGCCAGGTCCTACGACAGGAGAAGCTGCCTCTGTCACACGCCTGTGAGCAGATCGCTTCGCGTACAGCGTCGACCGGCCCCGCTCGGGACGACGCGGCGTTGCTGCTGGTCCGCGTACACACACTCGCCGATCAAGCCATGGTGAGCTGGGCCATCCCGCCCGACCCCGCCGAGGTGGCCGGCGCACGTCGACAGGTCTCGCACCAGCTGACTCGCTGGGGGCTGGACGAGGTGGCCTTCGTCGTCGAGCTGGTCGTCAGCGAACTGGTCACCAACGCCATCCGCTACGGAGGTGCCCCTGTCCGGCTGCGACTGCTGTGGGACCAATACCACACCCTGATCTGCGAGGTCTCGGACGGTGGGCACACCTCCCCGCATCTCCGGCGGGCCGGCCTCTTCGACGAGGGCGGTCGTGGACTCTTCCTGGTGGCCCAGTTCACGGACCGCTGGGGCACTCGCTACACCGCTGACGGCAAGACCATCTGGGCCGAAGTGCCGCTTGCGACACCTGTGTTGGATGTTGTCGCATCCATGTTCGAGTGAGCTGAACGGACCGCGGCAAGTCGCTGCCGCGGACTGTCAGGACCAGTGACGCGCCCGTGCGGCCCGGAGGGGAAGAGCGTCCGCGTGGCCCACCTCAGTGATCCTTCGCTTGACCTTGACATCGATGTGAATGCCTACGGTGGCCATCATTCGCCTCTGAACACGCACCACGAAGGGCATGTCCGTCATGACGAAGACCCCTCACGTCAAGCTGTCCGTCCTTGACGTCGCCCCCATCCGAAAGAACGGGACCGCAGCCGAGACCCTGCGCGAGACCATAGCGCTGGGGCGCGAAACAGACGCGATGGGATACCACCGCTACTGGATCGCCGAGCACCACAACATGCCCGCGGTCGCCTCCTCCGCCACCTCCGTGCTCATCGGTCAGGTCGCCGCCGCCACGTCCCGCATCCGGGTCGGCTCGGGCGGCATCATGCTCCCGAACCACGCGCCCTACGTGGTCGCCGGGCAGTTCGGCACCCTTGAGAGCCTCCACCCGGGCCGCATCGACCTGGGCCTGGGACGTGCTCCTGGAACCGACCCATGGACCGCACGAGCGCTGCGTCGCGGCGAGACGAACGGCAAGGACTTTCCTGGCCAAGTCGCAGAGGTGCGTCGTTACTTGGGCACAGCAACACCGACTCAGAAGGTACGGGCGATTCCCGGCGAGGGCACTCACGTCCCCGTCTACATCCTCGGCTCGTCCACGTTCGGCGCCGCGCTCGCAGCGCAGGAGGGCCTCCCGTTCGCCTTCGCCTCGCACTTCGCACCCGACCAGCTGCAGATGGCGCTCGAGATCTACCGCGACCACTTCCGCCCCTCCGAGCAATTGGAGAAGCCGCACGCGATCGTCGGCGTGAACGCCCTCGTCGCCGACACCGACCAAGAAGCGCGGCGACTGTTCACTACGCTGCAGCAGAAGTTCCTCACCCACGGCCGCGGCGGCGTGGAGTTCCTGCCCCCAGTGGACGACATCTCCCCGCTGTGGAACCCCCAGGAGGAGGCGACTGTCAACGCGATGCTGCGTGTATCCGCGGTGGGCTCGCCACAGACGGTACGGGCCCAGTTGATGGACATCGTCAAGAGCACCAGGGCGGACGAACTGATCGTCCAGACGGAGACGTGGGATTTCGAGGCCCGCCTGCGCAGTTACGCACTCCTCGCCGAGCTCTGGGCCAATTGACGAGACGGTCTGCCGTGTACCGACGCAGCAGGTTCTCGGCTCGCACCCTCTGTGTCAGTAAACTTGCACATCAATGTCAATGTTGAGCCCAGCCGTAAGTAGGTCAAGGTGAAGATCGGAGAGCTGTCTCATCGGACAGGCGTCAGCACACGCCTGCTCCGCTACTACGAACAGCAGGGGCTGCTCCATCCCAGCCGACTACCCAACGGCTACCGCGACTTCCACGAGCACGCGGTGTAACGGGTCGAGCAGGTTCGTGATCTGCTCAAGGCAGGCCTGAGCACCGAGGTCATCCGCGAACTCCTGCCGTGCTTCACCGGATCTGGGCCAACGATGCGCCCGGTGGTCGACGACTGGGTGGCGGGCAGCCTGACCCGGGAGCTCAGAGAGATCGAGCAGCGCATCGAGACTCTGACCCGCAACCGCGACGCCATTCGCACGTATTTGTCCCAGTCGGTCCAGAGCGAAGACTTGCCGGGGCAGGCGGCGGCCGCCTGATACAGGAGCAGAACTCGTAAGAGACCCCAGCACTCCGACCTCTTGACCAGATCCGACGTACCACTGTGGCTCTCGCCACCTTGCTGAGTCGTTGCGGGCCGACTGCACGACATCTCAGAGATCAGGAAGCTGCTGGGCGCTGCGCGGCTACTGACGGTTAATGCATCGGCGGCGTAGGCAAGACACGGTGGCCATGGAAGCGGCCCACAGACGGATGTTCAGTCGGCCCACAGGCTAGCGATCAGTTCGTACGAGCGTGCCCGCGCCTGCGGGTCGTACGGCTCGGACATGAGGATCAGCTCGCGAGCGCCGGTGCGGGCGACCAGGTCCTCCAGCTGCGGCCGTACGGTGTCGGGCGTGCCGACGTACGACTCGGCCAGCAGTTCGCCTACCGCCGTGGCCTCCTCCGGGCTCCACAGCGGATCCATGTCATCGACGGGCGGGTCGACCGGGCGCATGGGGCCTCGCACAGCGTGCAGGAACCTCTGCTGGACCGAGGTGAAGAGGTGCGCGGCTTCCGCGTCTGTGTCTGCGAGGACGGCGTGGGCCGAGACCATCGCGTAGGGCTCGTCCTGCGCCTGCGACGGTTGGAAGGTGGAGTGGTACAGGTCCATCGCCTCCTGCAGTCGCGCCGGTGCGAAATGGCCGGCGAAGCCGAAGGGCATGCCCTGGTGCGCGGCGAGGCGAGCGCTGTAGAGGCCGGATCCGAGGAAGTGGATCGGAACCCGGCTCCCCTCCCCCGGTACTGCGTGCACCCGGGGGTCGGTGCCGTGCAGATAGGTAAGGAGTTCGTCGAGCAGTTCGGCGAAGTCCGCGCCGTCGGTGCGGCCCCGCCGGATGGCCGCCGCCGTCCATGCGTCCGCGCCAGGAGCACGGCCCAGTCCGAGGGCGAAGCGACCGGGGTGCAGCGCGTCGAGGGTTCCGATCTGCTCGGCCACGACGAGCGGGGAGTAATTGGACAGGTTGAGGCTGGCGGTGCCGATGCCTATCCTCTCGGTCGCGGCGGCGACGGCTCCGGCCAGAACGATGTTCGCCGAGCTCGCCATGGTCTGGAAGTTGTGGTGCTCAGCCAGCCAGTAACGATGGAAGCCGAGACGGTCGGCGTGAGCAGCGAGCGTGACAGTGTTCGCCAGCCCATCCTGCGCGGTGTACCCACGTCGGATGGGGGCGTTGTCGAGCAGGGAAAGCGCCGGGGCATCGCGCGTTGGGGACACGGGCTGTACCTCTGGTGCGAGAGCGGTCAGGCCAGGCGGCGCGCCCCGGATGTCGTCCGGGTGCCCGGCCCGGGGGCCACGGAGCCGCGTGATCCGAACCTAGAGCTTCACATCAATGGGAAGGTCAAGCGCGGGCCACGCCACGACGACTCCCCGCGGTACGACAGACGCCCCGACCGTATCGAACGGGCGTGGCGTGTACGACTGTTGCTGCGGTCTAGTTGAGCAAATTCCCATCAGGCAGTCATCGTCTACTCCGGCCGGTAGCAGCGGCGCCCACGGGCTGGCGAGAGGGTGATCGGGCACCTCCAGGTGGTCCGCCCACCCGTCCGCCGCGAAGGTGATCACCTCGCCAGCCTCCTGCTGACCTGGCAACGGGAACGTCTGTACGAAGTGACTCCGCGTCGGCCGGTGCAGAGTCACGGTCTGCGTCGAAAACCCGGGTGGGACATCCCGCCGAGATGCCTACGCAGTCAGAGGTGGACCGGTCAAGACCTCGGGCTCATTCGTTGCCATTCCGTCAGCACGTTATCGACAGGCCGAACGGCAGGTTCGTATGACGTTACGAATGTGTTCTGAACACTTGACGACCTTCGCCTGACTGCGTAGACATGGCAACGCAGTCAGACGGCGCAGTCAGACGAAATTCGGCTGATGCCGCCTGGGATCACGATCGTCGGGAGACACCATGGCACGAGGGGCAGGACGGGGCGGAAGTTCCGGCGCACCGCGCAGCGTGGACGTGGCCCAGCTGGCTGGTGTTTCGCAGAAGACGGTGTCCCGGGTCTTCAACGACGAGCCGTATGTCTCCGCCGATGTACGCCGACGAGTTCTCGAAGCCGCCGCAGAGCTCGGCTACCGGTTGAACAACGCCGCCCGAGCACTCGCCTCCGGGCGCACTCGCCACATCGGTGTCGTGACGCTGGGAACCGCTCTGTACGGGCCCGCCTCACTGATCATGGGGGTCGAACGCGCCGTACGGGACACCGGCTACGCCCTGCGTGTGGTCAACACCGTGGAGGGAGACGCAGCGGGAATCGGCGGGGCCGTCGACTCCCTCCTCGACCAGGGTGTGGACGGCATCGTCATCTCCGAGCCGATCGACGACGGACAGGACGGAGTCCTCGCAGACCGTCTCGACGTACCCGTCCTCGTTCTGGGGGCGCCGCCCTTCCCCGTACCCAGGGCGCTGGCCGCCGGTGTCGGTGCCGACCTGATGGCGCAGACGGCGACCGAGCATCTGCTGGACCTCGGGCATCAGACGGTCCATCATCTCGCCGGTCCGCAACGGTGGTACTCCGCACGGGACCGTATGGAGGGCTGGCGGTCCGTGCTCATCGAAAAGGGCAGGGCGGTGCCGCCGGTGATCGAAGGCGACTGGTCGGCGGCCTCCGGTTACGCGGCGGGCCGCGAAATGGCCACTGCCGACGACATGACCGCGGTGTTCGCCGCCAACGACGACATGGCGATCGGCCTTGTCCGGGCTCTGACGGAGGCCGGCCTACGCGTGCCGGAGGACGTCAGCGTCGTGGGCTTCGACGACATCCCCGTCGCGGCCTATGTGTCTCCTCCTCTCACCACGGTGCGTCAGCCTTTCGATGTCGTGGCACAGGAGGGCATCAAACGCCTCGTGCACACCATCGAGAACCCGCAGGCGGACCCCTTGCCGGCGAGTGAACCACCGGTGGACCTCGTGGTCCGCGCCTCCACCGCGGCCCCGCCGCCCCGGCCCCCCCGAGGGCGCGGCCGACGTACCGCTTCTCGCCTGAGCGGGGAACGGCACGGTCAGTCCCTGGACGGAGGTCCGTCCGCCCATGACTGACCAGAGCAGATCAGCCCGAGCCGGACCCTTCGGCGCCGGGCCCGGGATCACCTGGCGAGCCGCCGTACCGGTCCCTGCACCCATCGCCCATACCCAGGCCGCGTCCGCCCAGTTCACGGAGACCCCGTTACACGGGCGACGCGTCCCCCCACGCGGCTGCCGCTGACCAGGTTCGCCGCAACAGTTCTCCGCTCCATCCCGTGCCTTCCCCGGCTACCGGCTTCCCGCTCGACAGCAGCCGAACGCCTGCGGACGAAGGCCCCGAGGACGTAAGCCCACGCCCTGTCGACCTCAGTGTCCTGGCCGTCGCGTCCGAGCCCTCTCCTCCCTCGTCACCCCTTTTTCCGCACGCCGTCGTCCGGCGTGCCTTTCACTCAGTCTTCGGCGGGAGTTCCCATGCGCAGATCCAACTCCACACCCAGTCCTTCCCAGATGAGCCGTCGGCTCTTCCTCACCGCCGCAGGAGCGGTCTCGTTGGGCGCCGCCCTGACCGCGTGCGGCGGCGGCGACTCCGGCGGCTCGTCCGGGTCCGCCAAGCCGGTCAGCCAGGCCGACATCGACAAGGCGATGAAGACGCCGACCCAGCTGACGTTCTGGACCTGGGTCCCCAACATCGCCAAGGAGGTCGCCCTCTTCGAGAAGAAGTACCCGGCGATCAAGGTCAAGGTCGTCAACGCCGGTCAGGGCACCCCGCAGTACACCAAGCTGCGCACCGCGCTGAAGGCCGGCAGCGGCGCTCCGGACATGGTGCAGATCGAGTACCAGGCCATCCCGACCTTCACCATCACCGACAGCCTGCTGGATCTACGGCCGTACGGCGCGTCCGCCCTCAAGAGCCGCTTCGTGGACTGGACTTGGGGCCAGGTCAGCGGCAGCGACGGTGAGGTGTGGGCGATCCCGCAGGACACCGGTCCGATGGGCATGCTGTACCGCAAGGACATCTTCGACAAGCACGGCATCGAAGTCCCGGAGACCTGGGAGGAGTTCGCCGAGGCGGCCCGCAAGCTCCACAAGGCCGACCCCGACATCTACCTCACCAACCTCGCGGCCAACCAGCCCGCCGCCTGGCACGGCCTGCTGTGGCAGGCGGGCGCCAAGCCGTATGTCACCGCCGGCAAGGGCGACATCACCATCAGCGTCGACGACGCGGTCTCGAAGAAGCTCGGCGAGTACTGGGGCGCTCTCGCGAAGGAGGGGGTCATCGGGGTCGAGCCGGACTTCAGCGACTCCTGGTACGCGGCCCTCAACAAGGGCAAGTACGCCACCTGGCTCACCGCGGCCTGGGGTCCGGTCTTCCTCTCCGGATCCGCCAAGTCCACCGCCGGCAAGTGGCGGGCGGCGCCGCTGCCGCAGTGGGACGTGGCCAAGCCCAGCTCGGGCAACTGGGGCGGTTCCACCACCGCGGTCATCCGCTCCACCAAGAACCCCATCGCGGCGGCGATGTTCGCCCAGTTCCTCAACAGCGACCCGGCGAGCGCCAAGATGTTCGCGACCGAGCAGTTCTTCTTCCCCGCCACCAAGGCCCTGCTCACCGACGCGTCGTTCACCGGTGACGCACCCACCTTCTACGGCGGCCAGAAGGTCAACCAGGTCTTCGCCGATATCGGCGACACCGTCTCGCCCTCCTTCCAGTGGCCGCCCTTCCTCGACCAGGCGGCGACCGACTGGACCGAGACGGTCGGCACATCACTGGCCGACAAGTCCGACACGGTCGCGGCGCTCGGCACCTGGCAGGAGCGGCTCATCACGTACGCCAAGAAGCAGGGCTTCACCGTCCACTCCTGACGGTTCGCTGGGTCCCGCGCGGCGGCGCGGAGCCCGCCCGCCTCACTTCAGCCCAACCCCTCCCCCAGAAAGGGCCGATGATGACTGCCACAGCCGCGGCCTCTGCCAAGGGCCGGCGCCGAGACGGGCCGACACGCCCCCGGCGCGGTGGCAAGAGCCGCCGCATCTCGGCAGGGCCCCTGTTCGTCGCACCGTTCATGGTGCTGTTCCTGTTGCTGTTCCTCGCACCGCTCGGCTACGCCGCCTACCTGAGCCTCTTCCAGGAGCGCCTCATCGGCGGCACGGTGTTCGTGGGCCTCGACAACTACGCCCAGGCCCTCGGCGATTCGCAGTTCCTGCACGGCGTCGGACGGGTGGCGCTGTTCTTCCTCATGCAGGTGCCCCTCATGCTGCTGCTGGCGCTGCTGTTCGCGCTCGCCCTGGACAGCGGTCTGCTGCGGCTCGCCCGGGTGATCCGGCTCGGCATCTTCGTGCCGTACGCCGTGCCCAGCGTGGTCGCCACCCTCATGTGGGGCTACCTCTACGGCCCGGACTTCGGCCCGTTCGCCCAGCTGAGCCGGAACCTGGACCTGCCGGTCCCGGACTTCCTGAGCGACGGCTGGATGCTCGGCAGCCTCGCGAACATCGTGACCTGGGAGTTCGTCGGCTACAACATGATCATCCTGTACGCCGCCCTGCGCACCGTTCCCACCGAGCTGTACGAGGCGGCGGCGGTAGACGGCGCGGGTGCCTGGCGTATCGCGTGGTCCATCAAACTCCCGGCCCTGCGACCGGCGTTGCTGCTCACCCTGTTGTTCTCCGTGATCGGCAGCTTCCAGCTCTTCAACGAACCCAAGCTCCTGATGAACGTCGCCCCGGACGTCATCAGCAGCTCCTACACCGCCAACCTCTACGCCTACTCCCTCTCCTTCACCGGCCAGCAGGTCAACTACGCGGCCACGGTGTCCTTCCTCCTCGGCCTCGCCATCGTGATCGCCTCCTACGGCGTCCTGCTCACCGCCAACCGCAGGAGGACCTCGTGACGACCCTCACTCCCCCGGCCGCCGTCGAACCGACCACGGGGCGAACCGCCAGCAAGGACCGCACAAAGCGCCACGGTCCGTCGTCACGTCGTCACAGCACCCCGCTGACGATCGCGATGCTCGCCGCCCTCGGCTACTTCCTCCTCCCCCTGTTCTGGCTGCTGATCGCGTCGACCAAGAGCACCCAGGACCTGTTCAACAGCTTCGGCCTGTGGTTCTCCCACGCCCCGCAGCTCCTGACGAACGTCAAGGAGACCTTCACCCAGGACGACGGCGTCTTCCTGCGCTGGCTGCTAAACACTGTCATGTATGCCGGCGTCAGCGCGGTCGGCGCCGCCCTGCTCGCCGCGGCCGGCGGCTACGGGTTCTCCAAGTTCCGCTTCCGCGGCAACCGAGCCGCCTTCAATCTCGTCCTCGGCGCAGTCATGGTGCCGACCACGGCCCTGGCGATCCCCACGTACTTGCTCTTCGCGAAGGCGGGCCTGGTCAACACCCCGTGGGCGATCATCCTGCCCTCGCTCGTCAACCCGTTCGGCCTGTACCTGATGCGCGTCTACGCCGAGGACGCCGTACCGGACAGCATCCTGGAGGCCGCCCGCATCGACGGTGCCGGCGAGGCCCGTATCTTCTTCCGGATCGTTCTGCGGCTGCTGGGCCCCGGACTGGTGACGGTCCTGCTGTTCACGCTCGTGGCGACCTGGAACAACTACTTCCTGCCGCTGATCATGCTCAACGACCCGGACCTGTACCCCATCACGGTCGGTCTCTCGTCCTGGGCCGCGCAGGCCCAGAACGGCGGAGCGGGCGCCAGCAGCGACATGCTCGCGCTCGTCGTGACCGGATCCCTGATCTCGATCCTGCCCCTCGTCGTGGCCTTCCTGATGCTCCAGCGCTACTGGCAGAGCGGTCTGGCCTCTGGCGGCGTCAAGCAGTAGCGGGCGTCCCTCCTTACCTTTCCCCGTCTCCTCGGAGGTTTCTCTTCATGGCGGCTCTGCCTGCCCGTGTCCTGTTCGGCGCCGCGTACTACCACGAGTACACGCCCGCCTACGACCCCGAACTGCGCCCCGACGAACGGCTGAAGACCGACCTGGACCTGATGGCCGAGGCGAACTTCACCGTGATCCGGGTGGGCGAGTCGGTCTGGTCGACCTGGGAGCCTTCGAACGGCCGCTTCGACCTCGACTGGCTGCAACCCGTCCTCGACGGCGCCCACGAGCGCGGCATCTCCGTCATTCTCGGCACACCGACCTACGCGGTGCCGCCGTGGCTGGCCCGCCAGTACCCGGAGATCACCGGTGAGCGGCGCACCGGCGAGCGCATCGGCTGGGGCGCCCGCCAGGAGGTCGACTTCACCCACCCCGCGTTCCGTTTCCACGCAGAACGGGTGATCCGCAAGATCGTCGCCCGGTACGCCGACCACCCGGCGATCATCGGCTGGCAGGTCGACAACGAACCGGGCCTGCACCTCTTCCACAACCACGGCGTCTTCCAGCGCTTCGTGGACCATCTGCGGGAGAAGTACGGCGACGTCGAGACCCTCAACCGCGAGTGGGGCCTGGTCTACTGGTCGCACCGTCTGTCGACCTGGGCCGACCTGTGGACCCCGGACGGCAACGAGCAGCCCCAGTACGACGTCGCCTGGCGGGAGTTCCAGGCTCGCCAGGTCACGGAGTTCATCGGCTGGCAGGCCGACATCGTCCGCGAGTATGCGCAGGACGGGCAGTTCGTCACGACGTGTATCTCCTACACCCGCCAGGGGGTGCAGGACGATGAGATGTCCGACCGCCTCGACATCGCCTCCGGCAACCCGTACTACGACATGCAGGACGGTCTGCTGCTGCCCGACCCGACACCGGACGAGCATGAGCAGGTCTGGAAGACCACCGGGGTGTGGTCGATGTACCAGACCGCAGACTGGATGTTCTCCTCCCGGCAGCAGCCGTTCCTCGTCACCGAGACCAACGCCAACTCCATCGGCTTCGCCTGGGACAACCGTCCGGGCTACGACGGGCAATGGCGGCAGGCCGCCTGGGCGCACGTGGCGCGCGGCGCCCGGATGATCGAGTACTGGCAGTGG
The DNA here is from genome assembly GCF_040643955.1 of Streptomyces sp. NPDC047061. Classification (NCBI taxonomy): domain Bacteria; kingdom Bacillati; phylum Actinomycetota; class Actinomycetes; order Kitasatosporales; family Streptomycetaceae; genus Streptomyces; species Streptomyces sp. NPDC047061. Next base: position 242,140 of record NZ_JBEYVI010000001.1, on the reverse strand, counting down.
CAGACCCTGCGCTTCGGCGCGGAGACGTACTGGGGCGGGGTGCTGCTGCACAGCGGACAGCCCGGCCGCACGTACGCCGAACTGGCCCGCCTGGGCGCCGAGTTCGACAAGGCTGGCCCGCTGGTCGCCGGGCTGGAGCCGGACGCCGACATCACCATGGTCTACTCGATGCCGAGCAAATGGCTGATGCAGAAGTACCCGCCGCTCGCCAAGCCCAACGGTGAACCCGACCCGGCGGCCTACCACCGCATCTTCGACCCCTTCTACCGCGGCGCCTTCGACGCCGGCCGCCAGGTCCGCATCGTCCACGCCCGCCAGTTGCACGACCCCAGCGGGCAGCGGGAGGGGATGACACCCGAGGAGGCCGTGCGACGCCATCCTGTCCTCGTCGCCCCCGCCCTGTACATCGTCGACGACGCCACACTCGACTGGCTCGCGGCCTACGCCCACGCGGGCGGCCACCTCGTGCTCGGCCCGCGCACCGCTTACGCCGACCACGAAGCCCGCGCCCGCACCGAACCGGCCCCCGGCCGTCTCACCGAGGCCGCGGGCGTCCGGTACGACGAGTTCAGCAACCTCACCCACGAAGTGCCGGTCCGTGTCGAGCCTGGCGGCTCGCTCAAGGCGGCCGGGGGCGCGAACGCGACGCACTGGATCGAGTGCCTCACGGCCGTTGACGCCGACGTGCTGGCCTCCTACGACCACCCGCACTTCGGCCGCTGGCCGGCCGTCACCACCCGTCAGCACGGCGCCGGTCGCATCACCTGCGTGGGCACCGTACCCGGTCGCGACCTCGCCCGGACACTCGCCGACTGGCTCACTCCTGCCGCACGCAGCGGGTGGCAGGGGCTCCCCGCCTCCGTGACCGCGACGACCGGTGTCTCCCCCGACGGACGCCGCGTCCACATCGTCCACAACTGGAGCTGGGAGTCCGCATACGCCCAGGCCCCGGTGGATCTGGCCGACATCCTGACCGACGATGCCGTGCCCGCCGGCGCCGTCCTGGATCTGGGTCCGTGGGACGTTCGCGTACTTGTCTCCACCGACAGCACTGACTGACCCCTTCGTTCAGAGTCCGCCCTCTTCCCGTCCGGCCATATGAGCAGTTGCCGCGCGGACCCACAGAGCAGGTCGCCGTTCCGGTGGCCGAAGTACCCCGGGCATCACCATGGTCATCCCCAGAAGGAGGAACTGTGCAGAGAAGAACCCTAGGGAAGGCGCTGGGCACCTTCGCCGCAGCGTCTGCGCTGCTTGCGATACCCGCGTCCGGTGCGCAGGCGTACAACCCGACGGGCGGCACCCTGTACCAGCTCGGCAGCGAGCCGTGCCTGAAGGGACGCGGCAACTGCGCCGTCTACCCCAAGTCGGCGCAGCTGCCGAGCGGTCGTCTGGTGGCCGCGTTCGAGAAGTCCACGGTGGTGGTGGAGACGGGAAGCGCCGACAAGCAGACGCTCCCGGTCTACAAGAGCGACGACGACGGCACATCGTGGCAGCCACTGTCCGAGGTCAAGGCGCCCGCGTACATGTCCAGTGACTCCAAGTACGCGAAGTACACGAGCAACTGGACCAACCCTTACCTCTACACGCTTCCGCAGGACGTCGGGGACCTGAAGCAGGGCACCCTGCTCCTCGCTACCGTCGTCTCGGGGGACGACTACTACTACAAGGAACACAAGGCAGCCGACCCGAACTGGACCCCGTCGAACGACGGAGACCGCAAGGACCTGGCGATCGCCCTGTACTCCAGCACCGACGACGGCGCGACCTGGAAGATCCTCAACATCGTCGCCACCGGCGGCTGGCAGGGCGGCAGCGCGGGTGCCACCGGCCAGAACATCGCGAACGCCAACACGAACAGGCAGGTGGATCCCCTCTGGGAGCCCTACCTCATGGTCTACAAGGGCCAGCTCGTCTGCTACTACTCCGACGAGAACGACTACACCGGATTCAACGCGACCACCGGCGTCCCCACCCTGGACCCGGCGAACGACACCGCCACGGACTCCCTCGGCCAGATCCTCGTTCACAAGACGTGGGACGGGCGCGGCACGAACTGGAGTGCTCCCGTCGTCGACATCGCCGGTCTGACCAAGGACATGGGCGGCGGCAAGACGGAGATCGGAGACGGCCGCCCTGGCATGACGAACGTCGTCCGAACGACGGACGGCAAGTGGATGATCACTTACGAGTACTGGGGCGGCGGTGCCAACACCCGGTACAAGATCGCCGATGACCCACTGAAGTTCTACACCGGGTCAACCACTGGCACGGGGGTCAACTCCCTTCCGGTGGACACCGGTTCACGCACTCTGGCAATGAGTGGCAGCCCGGTGCTCATCAGGCTTCCCGGTGGCCGCCTGGTCTACAACGCCGCGGGCAGCGGGAGCGTCTGGGTCAACGAGAGCGGACGCAGCGACGGGACGTGGAAGGAGTACCAGACGCCCTCGCAAGCCGGCTACAGCCGCAGCCTTCAGTACGTCGACGGCACCGGCCGCATCTCCATTCTCAACAACCAGGGCACATCCACCCTCAAGTTCGCCGAAGTCGACCTCGGCCACACCGCCGGCGCCTACTACCAGCTCGTGAACCGCAAAACGGACCAGGTGATCGGCACGGGAAACAAGACCAACGACGCGAACCTCGGCAACGGCGACGTACCCGACGTCCGTCTGGAGGCCCCCGGCTCGGCGGCGAACGCAGACACCCAGTTCTGGCACCTGACGACGGAACCCAGTGGCGGTGTGACGCTGCTGAACAAGTCAGGCGGGCGTGCGGCGGCCATCTGGACGGGCAACGCGACGGCCGGGCAGAAGATCGGCCAGTGGGTGGACAACAGCAGCGCGGGCAGCTGGAACCTCATCAAGACCAGCGACGGGTTCTACAAACTGCAGTCCGTCAAGAACACTGGCCTCTACCTGACCGGCGCCTCCGCCGGAGCGCAACTGACCTTGCAGTCCGCGACCACGGACGGTTCCCAGGACTGGGAGCTTGTCCAGTAGCCCCCTGCCCCGCGTCGCCTTGCACATGTCGCGCAGCCTGACCCGCGTCTGTCCCTCCTCGGACAGCGCGGGTCAGCACCGTCACACCATTCGGCCCCAGCGCCGCTCCCGTTTCACCTGACGCGGTCGCCAGCGACCGCCAACCGCTCGAGTTCCTTCCCGGTCAGCTTCAACTCCATCGCGGCGGCTGCCTCTTCCGCCTGTCGGGGCCGGGAGGCGCCCGGGATCGCGACGACCGTGTCGCCGTAGAAGGTGATCAGCCAGTTCAACGCGATCTGGGTCACGCTCACGTCGTAGGCGTGCGCGATCGCGCGCAACTCTTCGATCAGAGGCCAGGTCCGGGTCAGGCCCTCACCGCGCAGATGCGGATTGCGTCGGCGCCGGCTTCGGGACTGTGCCTCCAGATGCGTCGGGTCCTCGTGCAGCCGGCCGGTGAGCACCCCGCGGCAGAGCGGTGAGTAGGCGATCAGGGTGATGCCGAGGTCGCGGGCGGTCTGCAGGACGCCGTTGTTCTCGATGTCCCGGTCCAGCAGGCTGATCCGGGCCTGGTTGGAGGCGAGGGTGACGCCCTCCTGGCGAAGGATCTCAGCGGCTTCGCGAAGTTGCCGTGCCGAGAAGTCGCTGACCCCGACTGCGCCGATGCGGTTCTCCCGGGCAAGCCGGGCCATCGCCCGCAGCTGCGCCCGCATCGACGACAGACTTCCGTGGGGGCCGTGGATCTGGTGGAGACCGATGGGGTACCCCTGCAGTGCCCGGAAGCGATCGGGAATCGTTCGCTCGATGCTCGCGCTCCGTCGCAGCCAGGGAGCCCACTTCGTGGCGATCAGGACCTCGTCAGTTGACACCCGGTTGTCCCGGAGGGCTGTCGTCAGGGCCTGTTCAGAGGCGCCGCGTCCGTATACCTCGGCGGTGTCGAACCAGTTCACCCCGCCGGCGAGGGCCGCGCCGACGATCTCGGCCGTCATGGTCGCGTCCAGCGGTGAGAAGATCCGCCCCGCCATGCCCCGACCCTGGGCGAACTGCAGACAGCCCAGACCGATGGGGCTGATCTCATGGTCCGTCGACCCCAGTCTGCGTTCGTACGTCACGGCTGCGTCACCTCTACGTTCTCGTCAATGGTCTCCATGTCCGCGGCGACCTCTCCTTGCCGACGGCTGCGACGCCGCAAAACAGCGGGGACAGACAGGAGCGCGGCGAACCTCCGCCTCCGAGGACCACGACGCTTCAGAACAGCAGGGACAGATGGTACTGCGGCGATCTTCCGCCTCCGGTGGCTACGAGCAGACGAAACAGCCGACGCAGACGACACGGCAGCGGCTTCCCCCTGCCGACCACTGCAACGCCTCAGGACGGACGGGACAGAGAAGACCGCGGCGAACTTCCGCCTCCGGCCACTACGACCGGGCGAAACAGGCGACGCAGACGACACCTCAGCGACGCTCCCCTGCCGACGCCTGCGGCGTTTGATGAGAACAATCGGGGCGGCTACGACAGTGACACCGATGAGGATGTACGGGAGCATGCCGACGGCATCGGTGATCCGGTGCCAGTTCTCACCGAGCAGGTAACCGGAGAGAAGCAGGGTGGAGTTCCATATCAGGCTGCCCAATGCACTGAACAGCACGTACTTCGGCAGTGGCATCCGGTGCACCCCGGCCGGGATCGAGATGAAGCAGCGGACGCCTGGCAGTATCCGGCCGAACAGCACGGCTTTCGTGCCGTGCCGGGTGAACCACGCCTCGGCGCGGTCGACGCCCTCCGCCTTGATGCCCGGGATTTTCGTCAGCGCCGCGCGCGCACGGTCGTTGCCAAGTCGCGCCCCGATGGCGTACATGACAAGGAAGCCCGTGACCGATCCCGCGGTGGCGCAGGCTATGGCGGTGGCGATGAGAATGCCGCCCTGAGTCGCGGAGTACCCGACCAGAGGGAGCAGCAGGTCGACAGGCAGAACCGAGGTCATGCTGTCCAGAGCGGAGAGCAGCGCGAGGCCCACTGCACCGAGTGAGTCGATCAGGTCGAGGGCCCAGCCGGCGACACCGCCTGTCGGTTCGTTCGTGGCTTGGGCAAGCAACAACTGCATGCTTCTCCTCAGGGAGGTGTTCTGTCAGGTGTGGGGGGACCGTGCGGGCTGCTTCACGGCACCTACTCGGCGTCGGCGACGGGCCTTCTGGCTACCTTCTCCGTCGGTGCGGACACTTCCTCAAGCAGGTCGGCCGGCTTCTGGCGGGGGATGAAGCACGCGACGGCGAGGGCGAGGGCAGCAGAGCCGACGCCGATGGCCAAGACCGCACGCAGACCGTTTTCAGAAGGCAGGACCGCGTCGCCGAAGGCGACGGTCATGTGGGCGAGGATGACGCCCGCAGCGGCACTGGAGACGGTGTTGCCGATGGAACGCATCAGCGCGTTGAGGCTGTTGCCGGCGGCGGTTTCGGACACAGGTACGGCGCCCATGATGAGCCCGGGCAGCGCGCCGAGTGCGAAGCTGACGCCCACGGCGACGACGCAGGAAGCCACGATCAGCTGCCAGACCTCGGACATCATCGCCATGGCCAGCAGGTAGCCGGCCCCCGTGATCACGGAACCGACCATGAGCGTGGTTTTCGGGCCCTTCTCCCGGGTGAGCCGGGAGGACAGCGGCGTGGTGGCCAACATGACCAGTCCCGAAGGGGCCATGACCAGGCCGACGACCACCAGGGACTTGCCCAGCCCGTAACCGGTGGACTCCGGTGTCTGAAGCAGCTGCGGCAGGACCAGGCTCATCACGAACAGCGAGAACCCGATCGCCAACGCTACGAGGTTGGTGAACAGGACCTGTGGACGGGCCGCGGTTCGCAGGTTCACGAGGGGCTGTGAGGAACGCAGTTGGAACCAGCCCCACCACGTGAGGACAACCGCGGCTCCTCCGAACAGGCCGAGGGTGTTGCCGCTGCCCCATCCCCAGTCCTCGCCTTTGGAGACCGCGAGCAGCATGCAGACCAGGCCGACCGCCAGACCGAGGGCGCCGGTCAGATCGAAGCGTCCTCCCGCCCGCACCGTCGACTCGGGCACCAGCAGCACCACGAACACGCCAGCGACGACACCGAATGCTGCGGCGGCCCAGAACAGGACGTGCCAGTCGAAGTTGTCGACGATCAAGGCGGAAATGGGCAGGCCCACGGCGCCACCGACTCCCAGAGAGCCGGACATGAGGGACGTGGCACCAGGCACCCTCTCGGCGGGGAGCAGATCTCGCATGATGCTGATGCCGAGCGGGACTACGGGCGCCGCAAGGCCTTGCAGCGTACGCCCCACGAGGAACGGGGCTAGGGATTCACTCAGCGCGCAGAGCACCGATCCCGCCGCCAGCACAACTATGCCGAGCAGAACCATGCGCCGCTTGCCGTACATGTCGGCGAGCCGGCCCATGACCGGCGTGGCCACGGCGCCGGACAGCAGTGTGGCGGTGACAGCCCACGCCGTGTCCGCCGATCCAGCGCTCAACAGACCGGGCAGCAGAGGAACGATCGGGAAGACCATGCTCTGCGTGAACGCGACCGCGATACCGGCGAACGTCAGAACGACGACCAGGACGTTCAGCCTAGGTTGCGCCGCGTCCTTGGTGTCGAGGGCGGAGGGATGTGTCGGATGCATGGACTGGCCTCTGTGAGGGGTGGCCTGTGACAACGGCCGGGGAGAAGGCCGGGGGCCGTGTAGTGGTGGCGGCTGCGAGGCTCGTGGGCGCCTCGCAGCCGTGTGTGAGTGAAGCGACTCAGATGGCAGCCGCCGACCGATCCGGGACCGCATCGCGCCAGGCGGCGCGAACGGCGATGGCCTGCCGCCACTGCCGGATGGCCTTGGGCGGCATACCGACCGCCAGGGCGCCGGAGAGCCGGTCACCCGTGCGATAGACGGCCAGGAACCGACGATCCGTCAAATCGCCCTCAACCACCGTGACTTCGTCGTGGCCGCGCAGATAGCCGTACGCCTGGATCTTCATGTCGTACTGGTCGGACCAGAAGTACGGCACCGGCGCGAACGGTTTGCGGCTCTCCGGGTTGAGCAGGTTGCGCGCGGCGGCCATGCCCTGCTCCGCGGCGTTGGTGCGGTGCTCGATGCGCATCACGGTGTCGAAGAGGGGGTTCCACCAGCGGGCGACGTCGCCGGCCGCGTACACGTTCCGCGCGGCCTCGCAGTACTCGTCGCACATCACGCCATCGCCGGTGGACAGACCGCTGCCTTCGAGCCACTCCGTGTTGGGCAGCGAGCCGACGGCGACCAACACCGCGTCCCCCTCGACCAGTTCCCCGTCCGCGAGCCGTACGCCGTGCTCCGCGACCTCAGTGACGCTGACTCCGCAGCGCAGGCTCACGCCGTGCTCCAGGTGAGCCCGCGTCAGCACTCGGCCGACCTCGTCGCCCACGGCATGCGCCAACGGCACCGGGGACGGTTCCAGAAGAGTCACCTCGCAGCCGCGCTGTCGGGCGACCGCGGCGACCTCGGCTCCCAGAAACCCCGCGCCGACCACCACCAGGCGACGGCCCGGCTTCAACACACCCCGCAGCGCGAGCGCGTCGTCCAAGGTGCGTAGAACGTGCGCGCCCTCACCGGGCAGGGGGCGTGGTCGTACGCCGGTCGCGATGACCAGCGCGTCGTACGGTACCGGTGTGCCGTCGGTCAGCTGTACCGTACGGTCCGCCAGGTCCAGGCCGGTTGCGGTGACGCCCAGGAGCATGTCCAGGTCCAGGCCGGTCACGTCGGCGGGAGTGCGGAGCGCGACCCGCTCCGCGTCCCATTCCCCGGTCAGAACTTGCTTCGACAGGGGCGGTCGGTCGTAGGGCGAGTACGGTTCGTCGCCGATCAGTGTGAGGCTGCCGTCGAAGCCTTCCCGTCGGAGTGTCTCGGCTGCCGCGAGTCCGGCGGCCGAGGCGCCGACGATGACGACGCGTTTCACTTCTCGGCCAGGAGGATCGCGGCGGCGGGGCAGATGGCGGCCGCCTCGCGCACCCCTGCGTGCAGTTCCTCGCCGGGGTTCGCGTCCAGCAGGATCGCGATGCCGTCCTCGTCACGCTGGTCGAAGACGTCGGGGGCGGCCATGACGCACTGCCCGGAGGCGACGCACTTGGGCTCGTCCAGTACAACATGCATGGTGTTTTTCCTCAGGTCCTGGGTGTGAGTGGGGGGATGGGGGGGATCACCAGGTGACGGGCAGCGAGTACAGGCCGTAGACGATCATGTCGTTGCGGAAGTCCAGCTTTTCGGCCGGCACCGCCAGTCGCAGCTCCGGCAGTCGGCGCAGCAGGGTAGGCAGGGCGATCTGCAGTTCCGCGCGCGCCAGTTGCTGTCCGACGCACTGGTGCGTGCCGTAGCCGAAGGCGAGGTGGCCGCGGGTGTCACGGTCGAGGTCGAAGGTCCCGGGATCCGTGGTGTAGGCGGGGTCCCAGTTCCCGGCGGGCAGATTCATCGACACGGCCTCGCCGGCCTTGATCCGCGTCCCGCTGAGGGTGAGGTCCTCGGTGGCGACGCGGAAGACGTTGCTGTGCACGATCGTCAGGTAGCGCAGCAGTTCCTCGACCGCGTTCGCGACCACCTTGGGATCGTCGGTGTCGCGGATCCGGGCAAGGAGATCCGGGTGCTGGAGCAGGGCCAGGGTGCTCAACGCGATCATGTTGGCGGTGGTCTCATGCCCCGCGACGAGGAGAGCGCTCGCGCTCACCACGGCTTCCTCGCGCCGGAGTTGGCCAGTGAGAATCTGCTCCTGCGCCAGTCGGCTCAGCAGGTCGTCGGCCGGCTCGCGCTCCTTGCGGGCGACCAAGTCGAGCAGGTACGCGAACATCGCCCTCCGCGACCCCATCATCTCCTCCTTCGACACGCCTGAGCGCAGGACGAGCATGGTGTGGTTCTGGAAGAACTCGTGGTCGTCGTAGGGCACTCCGAGCACGAGGGAGATCACCAGGGACGGCAGCGGCAGCGCGTACTCCTGAACCAGGTCCGCCGGGCCTTCCTTGGCGGTCATGGTGTCGAGGAGGTCGTCCGCCATCTTCTGGATACCGGGCCGCATCGCCTCGATCCGCTTGACGGTGAAGTCCTTCGTGAACATGCGGCGGATCCGGTTGTGTTCCGGGTCGTCCATCCTCGGGAAGGACGGTGTGCCGTCGGGGCCGGTACCCGGTCCGGGCATGCTGGGGTTACGGCCGTCCGCGCTGAGCCGCTCGTCGGCGAGCGCCTCCTTGATGTCCGCGTACCGGTTCACCGCCCATACGGGGGTTCCATCGGCCAGTGCGGCCCGCTCCAAGCCCTCCTGCGCGACCCATTCGCCGTACTCGGGGGCCATCTGCAGCGGGCAGCTTGCGGGACGGGGAACGGGGAACGGGGGAAGGCCGGTCTCTCCCGTGGCAGACACAGTCATGATTGCTCCTGGGGTTGTGGGGGTTCGTCGGTACGGCACACAACGGACCGGCCGTACGGGGACGCTCGGGTGATCCCATGACCCCGGGCGCGCGGTCGCCGCGCCCGGGCGGATCAAGGACTCTCCGGTCTAGACAGAGGCCGACTCGATGAGCACGCTCACCAGAGAACGGGGACGCTGCCCACGCCGCCTGTGACGTGCTGGTCATAGCGGAGTTCGATCTCGTCGACGTCGACGGCCAGACGCAGGTCGGGGAAGCGGCGCAGCAGGGCGGGGAAGACCATGCGCAGCTCGGTGCGGGCGAGGCTTGAGCCGATGCACACGCGTGGGCCGTAGCCGAAGGAGACGTGCTGGTTGGGGCTGCGGCTCGGGTCGAACTCGTCGGGGTTCTCGAACTTGGCGGCGTCCCGGTTGGCCGCGTCGTTGCCCAGCAGCACCGCCTCGCCACGGGCGACGGGGACGCCGCCCACCTCCACGTCCTCGTCCGCGTAGCGCAGCATCCCGACACCGCCGGGAGCGGCGATCCGCAGAATCTCCTCGACCGTTCCGTTCACCCGGGCAGCCGGATCGGCCGCCAGCCAGTCCCGCCGACTCGTGTCGGACAGCAGCCACACCGATCCCATGCCGATCCGGTCGGTGGTCGTGTCCACACCCGCGGACAACAGGACCGCCGCGATCATCGCCACATCCCGGTCGGTGAACGAGGGGTCCTCGGCCTGCATGGCCAGGATGTCCGAGATGGCGTCGGTTCCCGGGTTCTCGCGCTTGAAGGCGGCCAACTGGCTCGTATAGGCCATGAACTCACCCATGGCGGCCTTGCCGTCGTCGCCACCGTAGACGGCGCCGAGCCGCTGCGACCAGTCATGGAACTTGACGTGGTCTTCGACCGGTGCCCCGAGCATCGCGCAGACCACCATGGCGGGCAGGCGGCTCGCCAGAAGTTCGAACAGGTCCACCGGCTGATCCGGCCGGTCCTGACGTGCCGCTTCCATGCCGTCCAGGCACTGCTCGATGAACGTGTGGATCTGCTCGGTGAGCCGCCGGATACGGGGAACCGAGAACGCGGGCACCAGCATCCGGCGCATCCGGTCGTGGTCCTGCTGTTCCCTGCCGTAGTTCAGCGTGGGGCCACCCAGGAAGAAGGCCTGGGTGATGCGGGGCGCCGTCTCCGGGTCGTGGTGCGAACGCAGGAAGCGCTTGTCGTCGGCGTAGATCTGGCGCACCTCCTCGTATCCGGTCACCAGCCAGGCGGGATCGCCGGCCGGGGTCGTCACGCGGGTCACCGGGCACTTGATCTGCGGCGCTCCCTCCGCGGACTCGGGGTGGAGAACGCTGGTGCGCCGGAAGGGGAAGTCGGGAGCGTCGGGCGCCGTACTGGTCATGAAAGTTCCTCACGGGCTGTGGGGGCCGCCGTGCTCGGCGGACGTGGGGATATCGCGACGCGAGCCGGAGACGATCGGGGGAGGTCGCCTCCGTCCCGCGTGCATGCCCAGCCTTTCGCGAGAGCCCCTCCCTAGTCGTCCTGCCTGTGCTGTCAGTCGGCCCTACTGAACGTGCTGGAGCTTCTACTGAAATCGCAGTACGGCATCGCATGTTCGCGCCTGCACAGTTACTTCACGACCTCGTGCGCCCATGCAGGTCACAGGCTTTTGCGACTACAACTTGCGCTCTATATAAGCCACTTGCCTGATCACTTCCCAGCCAGCAGGGCCTTACGTGGAAGCCGTCTTGATTCCCACAGCGAACAAATCGACAGCGGCTCCGTCCTGTACACCCACACGGTCGTGTGCCGCCGGCGCCTGGGAGGCGACCGACGGCACTCGACTGTCCTGCATCACTACGCCGAAGCTATTTGTCCCAGACCTTGCTCAGCCCGGTCCTGCATGGCGTCTAGCATCTGGTCCCGGCCCGAGTGGTCGCCGTCGAGATCGGGCAAAGCGTGGACTACTGACGCTTGATACCGGCACAGCCGCCTGAAAACCCAACTCCTCATCCAACGCTATGACTTGAACCGAGGTACTGGCTTGCGGACCCCCTGTACTCCTGTCGCTGTTTGACCAACTCCGCATTGATCGCGCCCAGTTCACTCCGGCCAGGCGCGATGCACACCACTCATCGAGCCAGACGGAAAACGACCAAGCGTGTCTTCTGGCTGGCCGCACGCAGTTCCTCCGGCGCCGGCTGGCGATCGCCAGGAAGGCCGAGCATCAGGGCCTTGGCTGCCCGCGGCCCGTTGCGGCGGGCGAACTCCGCAAGTAGATCGGCGATCGCAATGTGGTCCTCGAAGACCGTGGGAACCGCGTCGTGTTCGCGGCCCCGGATACGGAGCCGGACGGTGGGTCCTGTGCGCAGATTCGGGATCCAGCTCAGCTGGCTGGACATGGCCAGGACCGTGCCGGGATCCCAGGCGAAGTAGGAGATGGGGACGGTGATGTCACGCCCAGTCTTCCTGCCGGTGTAACTCAGCAACATCACACGCCCGCTGAGCAGGCGGTGCAGGCGTGATGCGAGCAGCGGGCGTATCACCCGATTCAGCAACCGGAATACCTTGACGGGAGGAAGTTTGGGCGCAGCGTTCTCGGTCTGACTCACGGCATCTCCAAATGTGAGGGTGCCCTCAGGTTGAGGCGAACCGTAACATGAGGGCACCCTCCGATTGATAGGGTCGAGCCATGCCTGCCGAGATGGAGAGCGCCAGTGACACGGCGCGGCCGCCCCTGCGGCGCGACGCACAGCGCAACCGTGACGCTCTGTTGGCCGCGGCCCGGGACATCTTCTCCACACGCGGCCTGGACGCCCCGCTAGAGCAGGTGGCGCGCCGTGCGGGCCTGGCCATCGGCACCCTTTACCGGCATTTCCCGACCCGGGTGGAGCTGCTCCAGGAGATCTTCGTGCACAAGCTGCGTCTCTGGCACGAGGCGGCCGAGCGTGCGGCGGCGGAAGAGGACGCGTGGGAAGGCTTCCGGCTCTACCTGGAGACGACGTGTGAGCTACTGGCCGACGACCGGGGCCTGGGCGACCTGGCGTCGGTACGCCTGCCCGAGTCGGCTGGCCTCGATGAGGTCCAACGCCGTATCGCACGGCTCGCGACCCACATCGTCGAACGGGCGCAGCAGCAGGGCACCCTACGCGCCGACATCACCCCCGAGGACCTGGCGTACGTCGTCTGGTCTCATACCCGGATCGCCCACGCAACCCATGGCATCGCAACGGACAACTGGCGCCGCCACCTGTACCTGATGCTCGACGCCTTCCGCGCAGACCGCGCCCATCTCCTCCCCGAACCGCCACTGACCGGGGACCAACTCCACCGCTCCATGCTCCGGCTCGGAGGCGCCGACCCATGTCCCGGCGAGGCGCAGGAGCAGTAGGGGTTGAACACTCATGCACAGTGCGCCGAGCGGTCAAACGTGACCGGCCGGTGCTTGGGCGGACGCTATCGCCTTGGACGTGAACCACCTTCACCGGCAGAGCTGGCGAGTGCTCGTGTGTTCAGTCGTCCTCACAGAGCCGCTCGGCTGTTGAGGCAGGCCGGCTCGGCGTACCACGGAGTGCGGTGGATCCGGCGCAGTAGCGACATTGGGTCGGACCAGACCCGCCTCGTAGGCGAAGACCACGGCCTGGACGCGGTCACGGGCGCCGATCTTGGCGAGCATGTGACTCACATGAGACTTGACCGTGCTCTCGGCGACGTGGAGACGCTCGCCGATCTCGGCATTGCTCCAGCCGGCGGCCACAGCGACGAGGATCTCCCGTTCACGGGCGGTGAGCTCCGAGTGCTTCCGCTCCGGCTGCGGGACGAGGTGGGGAAGAAAGCGTGCGACAGCATCGATGAACTTACGGGTGAGGCTGGGTGCGATGACGGCGTCTCCGGCCGCCAGCATCCGGATCGTCGTGATCAGTTCGTCCGGTGACGCATTCTTGGACAGGAATCCGCTGGTGCCGGCACGCAAGGCCTCGTAGGCGTACTCGTCGATGTCCAGCGTTGTCAGGACCAGGACACTAGGTGCGCGTCTCCCCGCCCGGACGGAGCCGAGGTTCTGCGGGAGTCCGGCTCTCTGAGTAATGCACCGAATGGCCTCGATACTGTCCATTCCGGGGTCATGGACATCCATCAGGACAACGTCGGGGCTCAGTTCGGCGCTCTTGCGGACCGCTTCGGCGGCGTCTGTGGCCTCGCCGACGACAGACATGTCGGGCTGGGCTTCCAGCAACGCGCGGAAGCTGAGACGAAGCAGGGTCTGGTTGTCCACGAGGAGAAGGGTGATCATGACGGTCGCTCTCTGGGGTGTGAGGTGGGCAGCCCGCGAAGTCCGCCCGCGGTATGCGCCGCGGGCGGACCGAAGGAAGTTGGTCTCCTGATCAGACGCCTGCGCGTACCGGGTCCTGGGGCGGCAGAGCCTCAGCTTCGTGCTCCGCCGGACGGCGGTTGAGGGTCTCGCCCTCGATGTCGACGTGCGGCAGGAGACGGTCCAGCCACTTGGGTAGCCACCAAGCCTTGTCGCCGAGCAGGCTGAGGATCGCGGGCACGAGGGCCATGCGGACGACGAAGGCGTCGAAGAGCACGGCCGTCGCCAGACCGAAGCCGATCATCTTGATCATGGAGTCGCTCTCGCCGATGAAGCCGGCGAAGACAGCGACCATGATCAGTGCGGCAGCGACCACCACGCGGGCACTGTGCCGGAAACCTGAGACCACGGCTTCGCGCGCCGACTCCCCATGCACGTAGGACTCCCGCATCCGGGAGACAAGGAAGACCTCGTAGTCCATCGCGAGTCCGAAGACGATGCCCACCAGGAAGATCGGCATCATGCTCATGATCGGCCCGGTCTGCTCCACGCCGAGCAGGCTCGCCCCATGCCCCTCCTGGAAGACCGCCACCACGGCACCGAGGGCTGCCAGGACGGAGAGGAGGAAGCCGAAGGCCGCCTTAAGCGGGACGAGCAGGGAGCGGAAGACGACCAGCAGGAGGACGACCGCCAGGCCGACGATGGTGATCAGATACGGGATGAGCGCACCCTGCACCTTCGTCGCGATGTCGATGTTCAAGGCCGTGGTGCCGGTGACCTCGAAGGTCGCACCGTCCACAGCGGCTTCGGTCGCGGAGCGTTCGGCACGGATAGTCTTGACCAGCGTCATGGTCTTCGCGTCCGTGGGACTGGTGGACGGCGTCGCGCTGAAGACCGCGGTGTCACCTGCCTCGTTGAAGTGGGGCTGGGCGACGGAGACGACGCCCTTGGTGTCGGCGATCTTCTCGCTGATCGCGCTCACCGCGGCCTTCGCATCCGTGGCGCCCTTGGCATCCACGACGATGGTCAGCGGCCCGTTGAAGCCGGGGCCGAAGCCTTCCGCCAGCGCGTCGTAGGCTCGCCGCTCGGTGGTGGCGGTGGACTTGGCCTCGTCACCCGGCATGCCCAACTGCAGGCCCGTCGCCGGCAGCGCGAGAGCTCCGAGACCCAGGACGCCGAGGATCAGGACAGGGAGCGGGCGACGCAGTACAAAACGCGCCCAGCGGGTACCCAGGTTGTCCTTGGGTGCCTCTGCATCGGACAGGCCATTGCTGACCTTCGCACGGTGCTTGCCCGGTACCGCCTCGCCTGACAGGACTGTGCGGCCTGTCACCGTCTTCTTCCCCGCCACGACCCTCCTGACAAGCAGAGTCCGGGTACGCACCCCGGCCTTCCTGGCTCGCTTGACCCCTTTACGCGCGGTGCGAGGGAGCACTGCGTTCGGCCAGAAGCCGAGGAGTGCCGGGACGATCGTCAGAGCGATGAGCACGGCGACCATGACCGCGCCGGCGGCGGCCAGTCCCATCTTGGTCAGCATCGGAATGCCGACCACCGCAAGACCGGCCAGGGCAATGACCACAGTGAGCCCGGCGAAAACCACCGCCGAACCTGCCGTTCCGACGGCCAGCCCGGCCGCTTCCTGCGGGGAGTGGCCCTTGGCTCGCTCCTCGCGGTAGCGGGAGACGACGAACAGGGCGTAGTCGATACCGACCGCCAGCCCCAGCATCATCGCCAGGGTGCCGGTGCTCGTGGACAGACCCAGGGCACTACCCAGCAAAGTGATCGTGAACATGGTGATGGCGACACCGATGATGGCGGTCAGCAGGGGCAGTCCCGCGGCGGCCATCGAACCAAAGGTGATCAGCAGTACGACCGCTGCCACCGAGATACCGATGATCTCGGCGACCCCACCCGGACTACCACCGCTGTCCATCGCCGAGCCACCCGCCTCGACCGTCAGGCCCGCCTCACGCGCCTGATCCGCGGCCTCCTCCACCGCCGCACGACTGGCGTCGGTGACCTCCTCGGACTTCACCTTGTAGGTGACCGTCGCATACGCCGTCGAGCCGTCCTTGCTCACCGCCTGCGACTCGAACGGATCCGCCACACCGGCCACCTGCGACCCGGACGCCAGCGAATTCACCGCCTCCTCGACGGCCTCACGGTTGTCCGTCGCGGTCACCTTCTGGCCATCGGGAGCCACGAACACCACCCGAGCGGTAGCCCCGTCCGCAGCCGCCCCGGGAAAACGCTCTTCCATGAGATCGAATGCCTTCTGGGACTCGATCCCCGGCATCGAGAACTCCTGGTCAGTGGTGCCGGGGGCTTTGAGGGCACCCAACCCCACACAGGCCAGGACGCCGGCCCACACCAGGGCGACGTACCAGCGTCGTCGGAAGGCCAAGCGGCCCAGTCGGTAGAGGAAGGTAGCCACGGCAGACTCCATATCGGTCTCGGGTACCTGCTCAGGCTGCCTTTGCAGGTGCCACCGGGTCGTCGTGCCGCTGCTGGCAGTTTTGACTGCTGAAACGGCATGAGCGCCTACCGAAAACGCGGTACTTCTCCGTCCGTCCGCCTACTGCTGCGGCAGGCCCCGATGCTCCGCCGCAGATCAAGGGCCCTGCTCGTCCATCAGTGCTCGGGCCCACGTGCGCGTGGCGGGTGCAGTCGTCCTGCACCCGCCACGCCGAGGGACCCGGTCACGCCGCTGACACACTGACCTCGCGCGCGGTGGGACAGTCGCCTCCGAAACGGTCAGCTGTGGAGGACCGGGCTCCAGCCGTCCGTGCCCGCCAGGTACTTGTCGGCGGTGTAGTCGGCGGCCTCGGAGTCCGACAGCTGAGGCGCGTTCGCGCCGGTGCCCGCGCCGGCGCCCGTGTTCTTGTACTCCTTGAACCGGGCCTGCGTCCACGAATAGTCGGTGGTCATGTTGGTCCAGGGGTGCGCGGCGGTGACACCGGAGTTGATCGTGGTGTTGCGGACCACGGCCTGAGGCGAGGCGTCGACCGAGTTGTGCCAGGGGCGGCCGAGGTACATCGTGTTGGCTGGTACACCGTTGGTGTAGATCGTGCTCCCGGTGATCAGGATGCCGTACTTCTGGCTCTTGTCGGTGTTCGGCGCGAGCACCGTGCCGCCGACCCAGTTGCTCATGGCTATGTTGCACGCGTCGAAGACGGCGGTGGCGTTGCCGAAGATGAAGTCGATCGCGCCCTCGACGTAACAGCCGACGAAGTACTGCCGGTACTGCCCGGTCGCGACAGGTGCCTTGCACAGGACGGTGTCCTGCCGGGCGATGATCCGGCATTGAGTGAAGGTCTGCCGGTCCCCCTCTGCGGCCAGCGCGACGGCCTGCGTCGAGTACGCGTCGATCTCCGGGTGCTTGGCCGGGTCGAACGTGTTCTGGACGGTGACGTGCGACACCGTAACGCCGGGCGCCTTGACGGTCAGTACGGCAGTGCGCTCGGTGCCGTACGGCTGACCGGTCGCGGGATCGATCATTCCGTGGGCGCGGTCACCGGTGAGCACTACATCGGAAGCGTTGCCGGTAGCCCCCTTGATGAACAGGTTCCTCGTGCCCGACGGGACGGTGAGATGCTCGTTGTAGGTGCCGGCGGCGAGGAAGAGGGTGCGCTGGATCCCGTCCTTGGGTGCGGCGTCGAGCGCGGACTGAACAGTCGGGTAGTCGCCGAATTCGTCGGGCTGCACGTAAAGGATGTCGTCGATCTCGCCGGTGAGTTTCCTGCGCGAGAGGTCCACGTTCGAGTGGTGGGCCAGCATGATGTAGCGCGCGAGAATCGCCGTGGTCGCGAAGACGATGCCACCGACCTCTAGGGGAGCGGCGAAGACGGTGAGCCCTCCGGCCACCGCGACGAGCAGGGTACGGCTCATGATGGCCCAGTTGTTCTGCCGTTCCATGTGCCCGGTGGTGAGGGTGAAGGGCACGCCCCGCCCGAAGGCCGTCGCGGTTTCGGCGGCCTGATCCCGGGCCCGGATGCCTTCGGCGAGCGCCACGATCACCTGAAGGATCGCCGGCGCCGCGGTGGCGACCGACGCCGATTGGGCAGCTTGGAGAACCAGTACGGCGTTGTTGAGACTGGCGGGGCTGATCTGCATGCCGTTGCGACTGGCGCCCTGTCGGGCCAGGGCGTCGTATCCGGCGAGCGTGTTGAACCGGGAAACCACCTGGCTGCCCGGATCGGTCGCGCTCAGGGTTCCAGCGGGCCGGCCCTGCGGGATGCCTCCCTGGCCGTTCACCAGACCTGACTCCAGCGGGTAGAAGTCGCCGAGTTGAACGGTGCCGCCGATGTCGTTCTCGACACCCGGGAACCAGCCCATCACGTAGGCGTCCGACCGGCGCATGACCACCCGGATGAATTCGGACCTGTCCTCGGCATGCAGATCAACGGTGATGTAGGAGGTGGTGCCGGCGGAGTCGGTGACATCGACAAGTGGAGCAGGAGGAGTGGTTGCGTTGTCGTCGTCGGCCGGGCGAACCCTGCCGGCCCTGATCGCCGTCCGGACGGCGTTGAGGAGCGCGGCGTAGCGAGTCCTGGCGTCGGCCGGTTCGCTCGTGTTGCGCCAAGTGACGTTCGAGCCGGTGGCAGCGCTGGCGCTCGGGGCGGCTATGGTCACC
The DNA here is from genome assembly GCF_040643955.1 of Streptomyces sp. NPDC047061. Classification (NCBI taxonomy): domain Bacteria; kingdom Bacillati; phylum Actinomycetota; class Actinomycetes; order Kitasatosporales; family Streptomycetaceae; genus Streptomyces; species Streptomyces sp. NPDC047061. Next base: position 223,834 of record NZ_JBEYVI010000001.1, on the reverse strand, counting down.
AGTCCACCGGCGACCACGCCGGCGGCCACCATGGCGGCGATGAACGATCGTCTGGGGAGTCCGTCCCCCGTGGTGCTGTGCACGCGAGTTCCTTCGGTCATGAGTGATCCCTTGCTCACGCGCGCTGCCCGCTGCTCTTGTCGGCGCCGTTGCCTCCCCGCATGCGCGGCGGGACCGGGAAACGGCGCGCCATCGGTCGGGCGCGCTCCTGTCTCACAGTCCGGCAGTGCGTCGTACCGACAGGTTCCACGCAATGTGCGCTCCGGGACCATTGGTACTTCTACGAGGCCGACCCGTCCCGCGGCTAGGTATTTCTACGGGGTTGTCCTACGTGAGAGACGCCTGCTTCGCTGTCCACCAGGAGGCGATCCGGGCGCGGGAGCCGAAGCCGAGCTTGGCCAGGATGTTCTCGATGTGGGCGTCGATGGTCCGCGGGGACCTGCCCAGCGCCGTGGCGATCTGCCGGTTGGTCATGCCCTCGGCCACCAGCGCGGCCACCTCCCGTTCCCGCGGGGTCAGCGGATCGGTGGCGGGCGGCTCGGGTTCGAGGTGCAGGGCGTAGGCGATGGCTTCATCGGGACTGCGGTGAGCGGCGCCCTCCGCGAGGGCCTCCTCGTAGGCCGCCTTTCCCAGAGCGCGGACGACCTCTTCCTCGCACTGGACATGCTGCTCGACCGCGAGAGGACCGAACGTGAAGATGGTGGCACCGATGTCCTGCCGCAGGGCACGTGCGGTCCCGAGCAGTCGCGCGGCCTGCCGGTGGTGTCCGCCTGCGGCGCTGGCCCAGGCGAGTTGCTCCAACATCAATCCGATCGTGTCGTAGCCATTGAAACCCTGCGCGTTCTCCAGCGCGGACCGGGTCATGGCCACGGCTTCCGGGAGATCGCCGCGTCTCCAGGCGGCGTAGCCGAGCACCCATTGCGCTTGCGCACGGACCAGCCGCTCGTCGTGCTCCTCAGCTACGGCCGACAACTGCCGACAGGTCTGAGCGCCGCGCGGATCCCCCAGATGGGACTGGGCCGTCGCCAGGCGGGTCAGAGCGTAAATCGCGCTGGTCTCGTCGCCCGACTCCTCGTGAGCCGTCACCGCTTCCTCGAACAGTGGGACGGCTTCCTTCATTCGGCCCCCGAACAACGCCACCATCCCACGCAGACTCTGCACGTGCGCGCACACCGACGGATCGTCCAACTGCCCGCCCAGCTGAGCGGCCTCGTCCAACCATCGGTGCGCCGCAGCGTGATCACGCTGGAGGGTCGCGACCCAACTGGCCACCCACAGTGCCTTCGCCCGAGCCGGAGTGGGCTCGGGAGCGGCTTCCAGCGCCCGCTCCAGCCAGAGGCGGCCTTCTCCCAGGAAGCCGCCTTCGCACCAGTGCAGGCGCAGGGCGGCCGCCAGTGCCAGGGTTGCCTGAGGAGCGCGGCCGTGCTCCAACGCCATACGCAGATGGGCCCGTTCGGCACGCAGCCGGTTCAGGCTCTCTTCCTCGCCGAAACCGCACCAGGCGTTGGCGATGCGCTCGGCGAACGCAACGTAGAAAGCGTGGTGCCGATGCCTCACATCTTGCTCTTGACCGGACTCGACAAGCCGCTCCAGCCCGTACCCGCGGATGGTCTCAAGAACTCGGTAGCGGGGCTTGCCCTCGTGCACGGTCGGCACGACGACGGATTGGATCACCAGCCGGTCGAGGATATCGAGTACCTCGTCCCGCTCGATGCCGTCGCCCGAGCAGACGACCTCCGCCGCGTCCAGGCCGAAGTCGCCCGGGAAGCCCGAGAGCCGGTGCCACAGCAGCTGTTCGACCGGAGTGCACAGGTCGTGACTCCAGTCGATGAGACCGCGGAGCGTCCGCTGGTGCGGTCGGGCGACCCGGCTGCCTCCGGTCAGCAGACCGAAGCGGTCCGTCAGTCGGTCCAACACCTCGTCGACGGTGAGCGTCCGCAGCCGGGAAGCGGCCAACTCGATGGCCAACGGCAGTCCGTCCAGGTCGGTGCAGAGCCGAAGGACCTGGGCCCGGTTGCCGTCGGTGACCGCGAATTCGGAGCGGACTGCGGTGGCCCGGGCACGCAGCAGTTCGAGCGCATCGTCCGGTGCCAGTGGCGGAATCGCGAAGACGTGCTCGCCGTGGATTCCCAGCGCGTGTCGACTGGTCGTCAGCATGCGAAGTCCAGGTGCGGCCGACAGCAGCGTATGAACCAACTCGGCGCTGGCGTCGACCAGGTGCTCGCAGTTGTCCAGCACGATCAACGCGCTGCGACGAGCCAGGAAGGCAGCCAACTGCTCGGTGATCATTGCTGCGCCCAGGTCCGGCACTCGCAGCGCGGTTGCCGTGGCGTTCACCACCAACGCGGGGTCCCGCACCGACGCCAGATCTACGAGCCACACTCCGTCCTCGAAGTCCGACACCGACGCTGCGCCCACCTCCAGCGCCAGTCGCGTCTTACCCACGCCACCGGCACCCGTCAGCGTCAGCAGTCGGCTCTCTCCGAGATGGCGCCGCGCCTCTGCGAGGTCTCTCGCCCTGCCCACGAACGACGTCAGAGCCGCGGGCAGATTCCCCACCTGTGGTACATGGATGGGTTGGATCGTCACCTTGCTTCTCGTTTCTCCCACGGCCCATGCGTCCTGGGATGCCGAGAACGCCTGTCTTAGGTGGCACCACGCGGCGTTGCGGGCAGGTCAGTCCCGCCGACGTGGTCACAAAAGGATCACCGACGGGGGCTCCAGCGTCGGAGACGCGGAAATCGCCGCGGACACTGCGCTATCCACGCCGCTGGACAGTATGCGGTGAGGATTGGATCAGCAGACGGGGCTGTGACCGACTTCTCAGGAAAAAGGCCCATCGCATGGCACGCCCTATCCATGTTCGTCGCCGCTTGGGAACACCCGCCTACCAGCCCGGTCGTCGTACCGTCATCAGAAGCCTCGGAGGGAGCGCTGCCCCCTGAGTGCCGTCCCGCTGTCGTCCGCCTGTGGCCCCGGCCCGAACGGGTCTTGCGGCAGGCCCGGGCGCCTTTGGGATCACGTACGCCGGCGCACTTCACACAGAGCGGCTTCTGGCACCTGGTCGTGGTTGGCGAGGCGGCCATCGCGGTCGCGCTGTATCTGCCCTCGGGGCCGTGGAGAAGTTGCCTTTTTTCCCATTCTTCATGCAGGTATGGCCGCAAACGTCATCGATTCCCTGCCTAGGACGACCCTCCTGACGCCAAAGGCTGGTCAAGCTTAGGCCAACGGACGCTATTCGTTCGCCGCTTGACACATATCGTCCACTCATCGAATGTACGGGGATGGCAGCCGACTAAGGCTTGCCCCGGACGCGCTCACCGACCGTCATCGGCGAGTCGTCAGAATCCCCTTGGAAGGATTGCGTGTTGGCCACCGGCAGTGAGTCCCCCTTGGCAACCCCGGGCGCGCCGTCATCGAAGGGCTACGGCAGGTCGTTGGCGTCGCCGACGCCAGCCGCCTTCACGGTCACGACGCCACCCACGCTGCTTCGCGCCGTACCAACCGTGCACGTGACCAGGTTCGAGCCGGTGAAGTTCTCGCACCGGCTCGCCGTCGCTCGTCGCGCGGGGTCCGTCCGCGTCCTTCCGGAAGTCCGTCCATGCTCGATCCGCGCAGGAACTTGGAACTGTGATCTTCAACCGTAGAAGACCGAGCCCACATCTGGCCCCTGAACTCGACGACTCCGACCTCGGTAAGGCGTGCCGTCAGTTCGATGTCAGGAACAACCCGCGAGGACGTCCCCTGACAGAGCCGATCGTGAAGCGGCTGCTCCACGACGCCGGCCGGGACTGGGACCGGCGCGCTCACCGCCTCGCGGTCCTGGGCGCCACGATCAGCCCCGGCAGCCAGTACGCCCTCATCGAGCAGTCGCCCGGCACTCCCGACGTGCACAACCTGCTCGCGTGGGGTGCCATGGTCCGAGGCGCCCATTCCGCCCTGTCCTACAGCGAAGTCACGGACGCACTGCAGGCATGCAATGAAGCCGCTCGCCTGGATCCCTCCGATCCCAGCCCATGGGTGGCACGCCTCGGACTACTCAGACAGTGGCGACACCCCCGTGAGGAGGTCTTCGCCGTATGGAAAGAGATCTCCGCACGGGATCGCTGGCATCGCGAGGCCCATCTGCAGATGTACGGCTACCTCTCCCCCGACGAGTGCGGCTCCCACGCTCAGGCTCTGGAGTTCGTCGACCGGGTGCGAACGTCGACGCCGACCACAGCGCCCATCGTGGGGTTGCCTCTGTTCTCCCTGGTCGACCGATACCTGCGGACCATGGCCCACGGCGGCGTCAACGCTTTGATGGCGGACCATTTCTGGTCCGGTCAGGAGGCGGACACCGTGCTGAGGAATGCTGCTGCCCTGTGGCCGCAGACGGGCCGACTGGTCCATGCGGAGGCCCTGCGTGACCTCAACCTTCTCGCCTTCTCGCTGGTCGCGGCCAGGAGGGCGCCGCTTGCCGCACCCGTCTTCCACTCACTGGAGGGCGTGGTCACCGAGTTCCCTTGGAACCATGCCGGTCAGGATCCTGTCACTGCCTTCGACAACGCCCAGCGGAAAGCAGGTCCGGTGTGACGACACCGGCCGGGCGAAGGCACGTCGCGCTACGCCGGAGAACGCCTTGCTCCGGATGACGGTGTGACGGCGATATACGCGAGGGCCAGCGCAACGACGCTGCCCGGGTTGGCACAGGCCACTTCTACCGCAGCATCCGCAAGGAACGGCTTGCGCACCCTGTGCCTCCAGGCCACGCATGTCTCCAGCAAGGCGCTCGGTGAGCCGCTTTACGACGCCAACGAGTCGATCCGTGGCGGCGACTTCCCCTCGCAGCAGCGTCTCGAGGCGGTGGCCGAGCAGGATGGATCCTGGAGGGAAGACGCCGCCCCACAAATCAAATGACGACCGGTCAGTCGTCCGCCACGAGCCGGGAGGCATCCGAGAGTCCTCGGGTGACTAGCTTGAGTGCGCTCGCGAGCTGCTCTCGGTGGCGGTTCAGGACTTCCGGGCCGGCCCCCGATGAGGCCGCGTCGACGGCGAGGCGATCGGTCGCCACTTTGAACACGGCGCTCACGGCGGCGGCCTGCGCGCGGAGGACGCACGAGTCGGGCGCCAGACCGGTACGTTCGGCCAGCACCTCGGCGAACGTGTCCTTCGCGCTGCGCTCGGCAGAGTTTTGGTCGCCGTGTTGCCGTCACGATCGACGAGCGTGGCCTTGAGACCGACCGTGATGGGAGGGGCGGGGCTGGTGAGGGTGAGGTGCCTCTTGCCGTCCTTACCCGCGTGCACGGTGGCCAGCTTCCTGGTGCGGCCACCGTCGTACGACATCTTCACCACGAGGGACTTGACCGCGCCCCGCTTCGCCGCCGGGCCCCGCAGCCCGATCGGCACCGTGAGTTCACGACGCTGAGGGTGGTCCGGACGCTCTCGCCGTTGGCGCCCTGCGCGTTCGCTGTGATCGGTGGCGCCGTGGGCGCCGTCCTCGGCGCCGACGCGGCTGTCGGCGGTGGCCGTGCCTCCGGCCGGGAGGGTCACGCGGCTCGGCGACACGGTGAACATGCCGGCCGGTGCGTCGCCCGCCACAGACAGGTCCAGAGTGACCTGCTCGGTCCCGGTGTTGCGGTAGGTCAGGGTCTTGGTCACCGGTTGGTCGTCGTGGTGCGGCCACAGCTGCTGGCCGAAGAACATCGACGGCGCGTCGGCGATCACGGTCTGACGGGTGGCGCCCGCCGTCGACGCGGCCCGTGCCGCGCTCGTAAGGGGAGTCGGGGCCGATCAGCGCGATCGTGGAGGCCATCAACGCGGCCTTGATGCGCTGCCCCGTACAGTCCGGGTGCTCCTGGGCGAGGATCGCGGCGGCACCGGAGCTGTGCGGGAACGCCATCGACGTATGCGGACGTAGCCGGGGCAGCCTCTGTGAAGCCTGCGGGACCCCCGAAGCTCTCCCAGCGTCCTGCTTGAGGACCCCTGGGGACATCGCTGCGGCATTTCGGCAGGAGATGACGGGGGACAAGCCGCGTTCGAGCCCCCGTGCGTCCGCCCGCAGTGGGACAAACCCACCCGCGGCCTGGTTACTACTACAGGCCGATCTCGGCGCACGCCGACCTGTACTTGGCGGAGCAGATCTGGTCCAGGGTGTAGATGCGGTCGGCGATGACCGTGTCCTTGATGTTCGTGCGGGTCAGGGCGACCACGGTGACCAGGTGTGTCGGGATGTCCCTGTGGGTTGGGCTGTCGACCTTGTCGTTGGCCAGCGCGTCGAACTGGATGTTCTTGCCCTGGACTTTCATGACGGCCGCCTCGGCGGCGACCTCGGCCTCGCTCGGGTACGGCTTGTAGACCGTCATCAGCTGGTCGCCAGTGATCACGCGCTGCACGGCTGACAGCTCGGCGTCCTGGCCGGTGATGGGAGGCAACTTGGTGGCCCCTGCGGCCACGAAGCTCTTGATGATGCCGGCCACCATGGCGTCGTTGGCGGAGTAGACACCGGCGATGTTGTCCACGCCTACAGCGTTGATAGATTCGGCCGTCTCTGTCTGCGCGATGTCCGGGTTCCAGCCCTTGGTGTCGTAGGACTGCGCGATCGTCGCTCTGCCGGAGATCTCGGACAGCGCGCCGGTCTTGAACTCCTTGGCGCTCGGGTCTGTAGGCGATCCGTTCAACATGACGATCTTGTCTGAGGAGTCCGCGTCCGGGCCGAGGGCCTCGATGAGGGACCGGCCTTGTATTTGCCCGACGAGTTCGTTGTCGAAGGAGACGTACAGGTCGATCGGTCCCTCGGCCAGACGGTCGTAGGCGATGACCGAGATGCCCGCAGTTTTGGCCTTCCTCACCATGGGGGCGATGGTGTGCGCGTCGACCGCGGTGAGGATGATGACGTCGACTCTCTCGTCGATCATTTTCTGCATCTGGGACGCCTGCTCGTCCCCGTCCTGATCCGCGTTCCTGTAGACGGTTTTTCCCTGGCCGTCGGTGAGGGAGGCGACCCATTTTTTGATGCTGGGGTAGTCAAACTGGTCGTACCGTGTGTTGGTCTTCTCCGGTAGGAGCAAACCAACCGTCACGTCGTTGCCCTTGGCCGGGCTCGTGTCCGTGTTGTTTTTCGATGCGCTGGACAGTCCGCAGCCGGCAAGCGAGAGGGCCATCGTGGAAGCAGCTACGGACTGGGCGATTCGGCGCATTCGGCGACTCATTTCACGTGTGCTCCGGGCGCGGGAGCGGGCTGGGCTGGGCCAGGGGGGGACGCGAGGTTCTTGTGGTGTCAGCAGCTGCTCTTGTAGATCCAATCTGCTGATTCATCGACGCTGTCCTTGGTCAGGAGCTTCTGAGGGACTGTGGTCTTTGCGGAGGATGCGGGCACTGCACCGTCCTGGCCCTGGCGGAGATAGTTGACGACCTCTCTGACCTGCTGTTCCCCAATCTGCAGCGGAGACTGCGCAACCAGGGCTGTGATGGTTCCCGCGTTGAGTGCCAGCACCTCGGTCGGGGTCGCGTCCAGGGCTATGACTGCCACCTTTCCTGCCTTGCCGGCCTGTTTGACGGCGGCTGCGGTGGCCGTCCCGTCGGGACCGTCGGCGGCGACGATCACCTTGAGGTCCGGATGAGCGGCCAGCAGTGCGGAGACGGATGACGTCGCCCGGTCGATGTCGTAGTTGGTGTAGCGGGTCGGCAGTACGGTCAGATCGGGGTTGGCCTTCTTCACCGCGTCGACGACGGGGTCCAGTCGGGAGTCCACGGGCTGGAGTCCTGGGATGCCGTTGACGACGGCCATCGAGCCGGCGCCGCTCGGCACGAGTTGGGGCAGACGGGAGAGGTGGTCCAGGTTCTCGGTGTCGGTGCCGACGACCTTGTACTGCGTGGCGGGCTCTGCGGAGTTGATGGTCACGACCGGGATTCCGTCGTCCATCAGGGCCCTGTACTGCTTTGTGAACTGATTCGGGTTGCTCGGATTAACGATCATGCCGTTGGGCTTCGTCTGTCGGGCCAGGGCGAATTTCTGCGCGTACGAGGAGCTCTGCCCGTTGGCGGAAGTGAACTCCTGATAGGAGATGCCGAGCCTTTCGGCTTCCTTCTTGGCACCGCAGCCCAGCGTCGTCCAGAACGGGTCGCTCGTCAGCCCGTACACGGTCGCGACCGAGAGCTTTGCGTCGGCGGACTCGGCGGATGCCGCATCACTCGTCATCGCGTTGCCGCAGGCGCTGGTCATCAGCGTCAGTGAGACGACACAGGCTCCGGCGCGTGAACCGTGCCCGAGGTTCCTCATGCTCTTCTCCTCAGCGGTGGAAACAGGGCGGTGGGGCGGCGACGGCAGAGCCGTCGGATCGGCATGGCGGTCTGAGCGCTGCGGTGTCCACCTGTCTCGGCAGCGCTTGTGCCTTGCTGGGTCAGCAGTTGCTCTTGTAGACCCAGTCGGCGTTGGCCGGGTCGTCGACGGTGTCCTTGGTGAGCAGCTTCTGGGGAACACCGGTCTTGTCCGAGGACGCGGGCACGGCACCGTTCTTACCCTCACGCAGGTAGTCGACGACGGCCTTGACCTGCTGCTCACCGATCTGCACTGGCGACTGCGCCACCAGAGCCGTGATCGTCCCCTCCTTGAGTGCCGCGACCTCGGTGGGGATCGCGTCCAAGGCGATCACCGTCACCTTTCCTGCCTTGCCTGCCTGCTTGACGGCGGCCGCGGTCGCCTGCCCGTCGGGACCGTCCGCGGCGACGATCACCTTGAGGTCCGGGTGGGCGATCAGCAGCGAGGAGACCGCCGAAGTCGCCTTCGTGGTGTCGTAGTTGGTGTACTGGGTCTTCAAGGACTTCAGGCCGGGGTTCGCCTTCTTGATCGCGCTGACGACGGGGTCGAGACGCGAGTCGACCGGCACCAGCCCGGGAATGCCGTTGATGACGGCCATCGAGCCGGAGCCGCTCGGCACGAGCTTGGTCAGCTCGGAGAGGAAGTCCAGGTTCTCGGTGTCGGTGCCGACGACCTTGTACTGCGTGGGGGGCTCCGCGGAGTTGATCGTCACGACGGGGACGCCGTTGTTCATCAGGGTCTTGTACTGACTCGTGAACTGGTTCGGGTTGGCGGGGTTGACGATCATGCCGTCGGGCTTCGTCAGCTGGGCCGATGAGAAGTTCTGCGAGTACGAGGAGGTCTCCCCGTTCGCGGAGGTGTACTCCTTGTAGGTCACGCCGAGCTTGGCTGCCTCGCTCTTGGCGCCGCAGCCCAGCGTCGTCCAGAACGGATCGCTCGTCAGCCCGTACACAGCCGCGACCGAGAGCTTTGCGCTGGTGGCCTGGGTGGACGAGGTGTCAGTTGAGGCGTTGCTGCAGGCGCTTGTCACCAGAGCCAGCGAGACAACAGAGGTGCCGGCAAGCAGCCGGTGTATGGGCCTTCTCATTTCTTTGCTCCTCAGGGGTGGGAAACGGCTGGGACCTGTGGGAAGGAAGTGGGACCGCTAAAAAGGGGGCGCGGGGCTGCGGTGGGGGTGCAGTCCTCCGGGGACGGACGCGTGGCTCATAGCTCGCGTCGCTGTCGGGTGCTGGCCATCCAGGCGACCGAATGGCCGACTGCGGCTCCCGCGGCGTGAGCAGGAAGTCAGCTGCGGAGCCGGTCTCGGAGAGCCGCTGTCCAGGTCGGACGGCGAAAGGCGGTGCAGTGGTGGTTCAGTGGCCCGTCGCCGACGGGCACCGCGTGCCGGGGCCGGTCAGGCCCGTTCGCGCCGCATGTAACTGAAGCGGTCCATGCCGACGGCGAGGATGAGGACCGTGCCGACCGCGATGAGCTGGTAGTACGACGACACGCCAGCGATGACCAGGCCTGCCTGCAGGATGACCGCGAGGCCGGCGCCCCAGATGGCGCCGAGCACGGATACCTTGCCGCCCTCCAGCAGGGTTCCGCCGATGACGGCGGCGGTGACTGCGTTGAGGGCGTCGCTCGCGTGGCCGTTGAGACTGGTGCTGACGATGTGGGAGAGGTCGATGAAGCCAGCCATCCCGGCGAGCAGTCCGGCCAGGACGGCCAGCTTGAGCAGGTGCCGGGGCACCCGGATGCCGACGCGCTCGGCCGCGCGGAGTGAGGAGCCGATGGCCAGAGTGCGGGACCCGAAGCGTGTGAACTGGATGCAGACGAAAACGGCGGCGGCGACGGCGATCGCCACGAGGGCGGGGGCCGGGACCACGCCGAAGGTCAGCAGTCCGAAGTTGGACTGGATCTGTGGGGGCAGTCCTGCCAGATCTGAGCCGTCGCTGATCACATAGGCGATGCCGTTGCCGATGCCGAGCGTGCCCAGCGTCGCGATGAGGGCGTTGATCCTCAAGTACGCGACAAGGACACCGTTGACGAGTCCGAACAGCATGCCGGTGACCAGGCAGCCGGCTACTCCCACGACCACCACGGTCCCGAGGTTGCGGTAGTTGCCGTCCGGGGTCTGGTCAGCCACCGCAAGCATCAGCTTCGCGCCGACCACCGAGGACAGGACGAGGTTGGCTCCGAGCGACAGGTCGAAGATTCCGGCGCCGAGCATCATGGACAGCCCGACTGCCAGCAAGATGGCCTCGGTCGCCGACAACAGCAGCGACTGCACGTTGGCCTCGGTGGCAAACAGACCGCCGGACTGGACGGTGAACGTCACGAACAGCGCGATGTCCAGGCCCAGAATCGCGGCCGCACGAGTGCTCAGGGCGCGAAGCCACAGTGGCTTGGCGGCGACGGCCCGGGTGTCTACCGAGGATGATGCCCCATTGGGCAGGAGCTGCGCCTGGGAGCTCATGCCGCACTCTCTTCCTGGCCGTAGCCGACCATTGTTGCCACTGCATCGGGGACGGTGAGTTCACTGGCGGGAGCATCCAGTACGGTGCGTCCGCGACAGAGGATGACGACCCGGTCGGCCATGGCGAGGATCCGGGGCAGGTCGTGGGAGACGACCACGACGCCCAGCCCTCGAGCGGCGACGGTCCGCATCAGGTCGCAGACAAGTTCGGACTGGCGGGCGCCCAGTGCTGCCGTCGGCTCGTCCATCAGCACCGCTGTGCTCGACCACATGACGGCCCGGGCTACGGCGACCGCCTGTCGCTGTCCGCCCGACAGATCACGTATCGGAACGGTCAGCGAGGGGAGGTTGATCGACAGCTCCCGCAGCGCGGCATCGGTCCGCTCGGTCATCTCCCGCCGGTCCAGGAGGCCTATCCGCCCCAGTGGACCTCGCCTGAGCAGTTCGTGCCCGACGAACATGTTGTCCACCACGCTGAGGTCGGGCGCGAGCGACAGGTCCTGGTGGACGGTGTCGACACCCAGAGCCTGCGCGTCGCGGACCGACGTCATCGAGACCGGCTGGCCGTCAACGATCAGCCGCCCGCTGTCGGGCTGATGGATACCCTGGAGGATCCGCAGGAAGGTCGACTTCCCGGCTCCGTTGTCGCCGAATAGGGCCACGATCTGGCCACGGTCCGCACGGATCGACGCGTCACGCAGAGCTTCTACGTGGCCGAATCTCTTGGCGACGTGCTCTGCCGCGATGGCTACCCCGCTAACGGCGTCGGCCACAGAAGGGGCCCCCTTGGCCTGCCGGGACGCCGCCTCGCCGTGTCGGGCCTCGTCGGCACCGGAATCGGGGGCTCGTCTACGTGCTGCACTCACCGGGTGCTCCTTGGGAGGCTAAAGAGGGAGAAGGCCTGACGAAGCCGCTGGTATCCGCCTTTGCTCAATAGCGTCCGAACACAGCTTCGTGATGGCGGTCACATACTTTGGTGAGTTGCATGCAAAAGTCAATGGTTTTGCCGCCAATATTGCTGACAATCGGGTCGGCCATCTGCTCCGTGGGGGGAAGCTGTCAAGATCGACCTCAGCCCGTGCCTCTCCCGTTGGCCGGTGAATTACCTGGTCAGGCGCCCTTACACCAGACGACACATCCGGCCGGACCTGCTCCACCCGGGGCTAGAGCGCCAGCAAGCCGGACCAGGCCGAAACGCTTCCGCAGCCTCGCAGTGATCGGTTAGCGTGTTGCAACCCGCCCGACGGAGAGGTGTCGGCGTGGACAGCTCCAAGGTGCCAGCTAGTCGGCAGTTCACGGGCGCCCCCGGCAAGCGCCTCCTCGGCGCTTCCAGTTCCGCATCGCCGCTGCCGGAGCTGGGCGGACCACGTCCATGGCACCGCGAGGGGCGGCCCGAGCACCCTGACCCCTACGGTCCGGGCCTGGCACCGGGCCCTACTCCGCAGTCATCGAGCCAAGGAGACAGAGTGCCGAGCGAACAGGCTGAAAGCCTGGCCGCAGTCTTGCGGTCCATCCGCTGCAACACGGCCGTGACTCAGCCCAGCCTCGTCCGTCACCTGGGCCTGGGGCGCGGCGTCGTCGCCTCCAGGACAGCGGAGCTGGAGGCGGCCGGACTGATCACTACGGCAGGTGTCGGCCCCTCCACCGGAGGACGTCAACCACGCCGCCTCCGGCTGCGGTCCGAAGCCGGACTGATCGTCGGAGCGGACATCGGCGCGACGTGTCTCAAGATCGCACTGGCCGATCTGTCCGGCCGCATCCTCGACCGAGTGATGGAACCCACCGACGTCGCCGCCGGTCCGGACGCCGTGCTCGGCCGCGCCGAGACCCTCATCGATTCCCTGCTGGCCTCCCGGGCCTCCGGCCAGGAAGTATGGGGTGTAGGGGTGGGCGTCCCCGGTCCCGTCGAGTTCAGCACCGGGCTGCCTGTGGCGCCGCCGATCATGCCCGGCTGGGACGGATATCCGATCCGAGACTGGTTCGCGCGAAAGTGGTCCGCACCGACATGGGTGGACAACGACGTGAACTTGATGGCGCTCGGAGAGCTGCGTGCCAACCCCGCCGCCGCTAAGGTCCGCAACCTGCTCTACGTCAAGATCGGTACCGGAATCGGAGCAGGTCTGGTCTCCAGCGGACGACTGCACCGGGGCAGCGAGGGCTGCGCCGGCGACATCGGTCATGTCACCGTCTCCGACAGCGAGAACGTCACCTGCCGATGCGGCAACACGGGCTGCCTGGAGGCTGTGGCCGGCGGTGCGGCGCTGGCTGCCCAGGGACAGCATCTCGCCGAGAGCGGAGGCAGCACACAGCTCGCGCAGATCCTCACGGCACAAGGCCACATCACCGCAGCCGACATCGCGTCAGCTGCCGAACGCGGCGACACCGCCGCCAGGGCACTCCTCCTGAAAGCCGGAAAGCTCGTCGGGAGCACTCTGGCCACCCTGGTGAGCTTCTACAATCCGGGCTGGGTCATCCTGGGCGGCAACGTCATCAACACCGGTGACACGATTCATTCTCAGATCCGGCAGACCGTTCTCCACCGGTCGCTCCCCCTCGCCACCCGTCGTCTGCGCATCGAACGCTCCTCACTCGGCAGTGAGGCCGGGCTGTCCGGAGCCGTCCATCTGGTCGTCGACGAACTCTTCGAGCCGCAATGCCTCGCATCATGGGTCGCTCACTCCACTCCTGCCGGCCATCCGGAACTTGCCTCCTTCGCCGGGTTCAGCTTCGCTGCCTGAGCACAGTTCAGTTAGCAAGCCGACCGCTCCATGAGCCACACCGGCGGCGCCAGATGCTGCGCGTTGTTCCGAGTTCTGCCGACCGCCGGTATACGTCCCCGCGGGCAGACTGGATCCGCCGAACGGCGAGGGCCGGACAGAATGCACCGTCCGGCCCTCGCGGCTGGGGACCTCGTGTTCCGGATCAGCCGGGCAGTTCCGCGAACTCGACGAACGCGGGCTGGGGTACGTGCACTTCCGCCAGTGGCGACAGTGTCCCGTCGGCTGCGTGGACCCCGTACGCGCGCACGAGGTCGGCCGGCCGGTCGGCGACGAGCATGAACGACCCGGACGGGTCGAAGGCGAAGCTGCGGGCTGCGACACCGGGGTGCAGCGAGGCAGCGACGGGGACGTGGCCCATCCGGGTGAGCCTGCCGTCATCAGCGACTTGGAACCAAGCGAGCGAGTCCTCTCCTCGGTTATTGACGTAGACGAACCTGCCGCCCGGGTGGACCCTCACCTCGGCCGGTTCGTTCAGGCCCTCGTGGCCGGCCGCGACGGTGGAAACCTGGTCCAGCGGACGCAGCCGGCCCGTGGCCGGATCGAACGCGAAGGAGGCGAGGGCGGACGCGAACTCGCAGGTGACGAAGGCTCGCCCGCTCACAGGATCGAAGGCGATATGCCGTGGACCGGTTTCCGGCGGGAACGTGTACGTGTGGACGAGTTCGAGCGTATCGCCGAGCGTGTAGACGTGGATGCGGTCAGTGCCCTTGTCCCCCACCAGCACGTGGCTTCCGCTGGGATCGATCACGGCGCAGTGCGCGTGCGCGCTGGCCTGGGCGTGTCCGCCGGCCTGCGGCGAGAAGTTCGGGTCTTTGCCGTGGCCGGGCATCACCTGCACGTCGCGGAGCTGGCCGATCGTTCCGTCCGGCGCCAGGCCGTAGAGCAGCACGGTCGAGTCGTCGTAGAGGTATTCCACTGCCCAGGTGCCTTCGCCTGTGCGGACGACGTGCTCGACGTGCTCGAAGTCTCCGTGGTTGGCGGTCAGCAGGACGCCTCGCCCCTCGTCGAGCGAGAGGAACGTCGGCCGAGGGCCGGGAGCGACATGCGAGTTCAGCCACGTCAGGCTGCCGTCTTGTTGAGACACGGACAGGGCATGCACACTCGCAGGCGGTTCCACCGGTCCCCTGCCGTCGGTCTTGCGCTCGTCCACCGCGTACAGGGTGCATGTAGTGGGGGCGTAGACGAGGTAGCCGGCTTCCCGGGGCGCGCCTACCCGGCCGAGCAGGGTGAGTTTGCGCCCGTCCCGGCTGACTTCGAGTGTGGTGATGCCGCCAGCTTCGGGGTCGGACGGGCTGCCGTAGGTGCCGATGAAGGCGATGAGACGGCCGCCCCGTTTCTGCGGGGTGGCTTCGGTGTGTTCGGGCGTGTTGCTCATGCGGCTAGCAACCTCCGCAGCATCTTCTGGTGGCGGCGGACCTGCTCCACCTCGTCCATCAGGTCTTCCCGGCCGCGATCCTGGAAGTAGCGCTGGCCTTCGTACTCGGAGTTGATGTAGCCGTCGAAGCCACCCTCCTTCAGGGCACGGATCGCGGCGTCGTAGTCGATCGAGATCTCGTGGTACTCACCGGGCTGCATCGGCAGCGGGGACATGTTGTTGAACTTGCCGTGGATGTGAATGACGTGGGGGGTGAGCTGTCGGAGGGTGTCCGCGGAGGTCCGGGAGAGCATGAGCGCCTCGGCGACGACCCGGAGGTCGATGTCCTGGGGGTTCTGGACTCGGTTGTTCGTGAACTGCTTCACGCCTTCGAACGCCTCGGTGAACGGGGCCGGGCAGGTTCCCGTGGTAAGGAAGCGGTTGAACTCGGAGCGCAGGTTGCCGGCGGTGTGGCGGGCCATGTCGACCGGGTCGAAGGGGCCGTTGCCGTCACGGAGTTGCAGGGCGAGGTGGACGGACGCCTCGCATGCCGATTCCTGGGCGCCGCGTCGCTGGAACCATGCCAGCTGTACTTCCGAGGGGCGGAACTGGAAGATCCCGAGGTCCGGGACTATACCGAGGTGCTTGGTCTCGGTGCGGTCCACGATGTCCATAATCTCGGTGACTTCGCGGCCCTCCAGGGTCATGGGCTGATGGATCTCCTTGCCCAGCCTGATGTCGAGCTGCTCAGCGAGGGGCAGGGCGGAGACGAGCACCTCGATCGGGACCACGGACAGCACGCGCACGTTCGTGAACCCAAGGGACTTGGCGAGGCAGATGTCGTGGCGGAGCCGGTCGGCGCACTCCTCGATGGTCATGACGTGGTCGCGGAACTGCAGGACGTCCATGCCGACATCCATGGCGACGGGCTTGGTGCCGTAGGTCTCCATCCACGTGAACCACTGGCGGCGGAAGTCGTCGCCGGGGTCGGGATAGCGCAGGGACATCTCGTCGACGAGTTCGATGCCGTCGGCGCCGCCGAGGTTGTGGCTGACCTCGCGGATCTGGTCCTCGAGGGTGAGTTCTTTGAAGAACTGGGACTGCTGGTAGCTGTAGAGCGACACGCCGCGCTGGATGGTCATCGGATCTTCTCCGGCTCGGTCAGGGTGAGGGTGTAGGAGACGATTTCCGGGGTCTTGTCGGAGCCTGCTCCGGAGCCGGGCTTGGGCGGGTTCTTCACCCATTCCTCGTCGGTGGGCAGGTAGCCGTAGGCGGCGAGGACGGACTGCTGGAAGCGCACGGTGTGCTCGCCAGGGGCGAGGCCTCCGGGGGCGGCGACGTGCAGGATGGCTTCGTCGTCGTAGTCCCAGTGTTCGTGCACGGCGGTGCGGATCTCGTCGAAGGTCCGCGGTGGCTTGCCGTTGATCTCGAACATCTGCTGGTCGGTGGGGTATTCGGTCCCGTCGACCTCGATGTAGTAGCCGTTGTGGAGGGAGAGGTAGCAGCCGCGGTAGTTGGCGTGGCGGACAGCGAGGGTGAAGCCGACGGTCTGCCCGTCGCGCTCCTCATTGCGCAGGCTGTCGGGGCGGATCAAGAAGTTTTCGAACATTCCTTGCACCAGGTGTGGTCGTGGGGTGGTCAGAGGGGCCGGTCGGCTCGCACCGGGGCGTGCGGCGTGAGCGGCGCCGCCCGTGCCCTAGTGAGCCCGGTCGGAACGCTGGTGAAGCGATCCGTCCGCGTGCTCGCCGGCGATGTAGTCGCAGGCACGCGCGGTGAGCGCCATGATCGTCAGGGTCGGGCCCACTCCGCCGTTCGACACATAGGAACTGGCGTCCGTGACGAAGAGGTTGGGGATGTCCCATGCCTGGTTGTATTCGTTGAGGATCGACTTGGCGGGGTCGCTGCCCATCCGTGCGCCGCCGCATTCGTGGATCGCTGCGCCCATGGCCAGGCTCCGCTTGATCCCGATGCGGAAGATCGCTCGGCTGACCGGGTCGGCGTTGGGCCAGATCTTCCGCGAGTCCAGGCCGAGTGCCGAGGCCGCGAAGTTGACGCGGTAGCCGCTTGCTTCGGCCATCTCACGCAGGCCGCGGACCTGAGCACGCATCAGGGCACGCTCGTTGTCGGTGATCGCGAGGTGGATCCGCGGGATGGGAATGCCCCACGCGTCGGTGCGGCGGGGATGCACGCTGATGCGGTTGCCGTAGTAGGGCAGCATCTCGCCGAACCCCATGAGCCCGACGACGCCCCCGGCGCCTTCCGGGACAGGCATCCGGCCGATGGTTCCCTGCACCGACCAGCCGCGGGCGAAGTCGGTTGACGTGGTGCCGTCGACGTTGTCGAAGTGAGGGATGTAGACGCCGCCGATGGGCGGGTAGTACGGGTCGGCCGGCGCCTGATCCGTCACCTCGGATCCGGGGTGGTTGGGATCATCCCCGAACAGCAGGCTCGGGGTCTGGTCCATGAAGTAGTGCCCGAGGAGACCGGAAGAGTTGGCCAGCCCGTCGGGGTGCGCGTCGTTGGCGGAGTTCAGCAGGAGCCGGACCGACTCGATGGCCGACGCACACGTCACGACGACATCCGCGTACACCCGGTGCTGGCTCTTCGTGTTCTGGTCGATGAAGACCGCGCCGTCGGCGAGGCCTGTCTTCGGGTTGACGGTGATCTTCTGCACGATCGCATCGGTGCGGGTGGTCAGCCGTCCTGTCTTGCGGGCGGCGACGATCCCGAGGGGGACGCGGTGCAAGTTGGGGGCCGCATACCGCCAGGGTGTGACGTGACGGTCCGGCCACCGGCCCTCGACTGTGGCCTTGAACTCCTTCTCCGCTGCTGTCAGCAGGGACGGCCCGCGGTACTTGCCGTCCGGGAGGTTGGGCAGGCCGTCGCTGGTGCCGTACAGGCCCAGGAACTCCTCGACCCGGTCGTAGTAGGGGGCGAGGTCGGCGTAGGTGATGGGCCAGTCCTCGCCGTGTCCGTCACGCGATGCGGCTTTGAACTCGTGGTCGGAGGAACGCAGCAGCACTCGCCCGTAGGCGTGGAGCCGTCCGCCGAGCTGGCGGCCACGGATCCACAGGAATTCGCTGTCGGACGCGTAGGGGTGCTTGAAGTCGTTGACGAGGAACGGGCTGGTCTGTTCCTTGAACATGGCCCGGCGGGCCTGGACGTACTGTCCCTTGAAGCCGGCGCGGAGCCGGCCGCCGAGGCTGATGCTCATCGCCTGGGGCTGCGTTTCGGGCGGCGGAGTGAAGTCGGCCTCGCTGATGTCACGGCCGGCCTCCAGGAGCAGCACCTCGAGGCCTCGCTCCGTCAGCTCCTTCACGGCGATGCTACCCGCCGCGCCGGATCCGATGACCATGGCGTCGTAGCGCTTGTCGAGAGACGTCATGGTCAGCACCCGCCCTGCGCTCGGGCGGACACGCAGGGCCGGGCACCGGCAGGCTCCAGGGTCGCGCTGCCGGAGGCCATCTCCTTGCGGGGGGCGCGCTTTGTTTTCACGATCCTTCAACTCTTCTCTGCTGTGGGGCTAGGGTCCTCGCCCGTCGGGGCGGCTCCGGTCGTCCGGATGAATGACGGCGGTCCTACGCCGTCGGACCCCGTACCTCACGCAGACCGAGCCTCTGGCTGCGCTCCCAGGCGCCGAAGACCAGGCCCTGGAGGGTGTGCGGCGTGCCCGCTCCTGGACAGGGAGTCGTCCGCGGAGGCTTACGGCTCGAGCTCTCGGCCGAGTTCCGCATGTCTGTCACCTTGCCTTTCCGCTCAACTGTCCGACTCCCGTCCGAGACTTTCCGCCTGCCCTACGCGTCGAGCGGGACGGCTTCCTGCTTGTGGGGCTGCCTGAACAGCAGGGCCCAGATCAGGGCGGCCAGGAGGGCCGAGCCGATGGGCAGCGTCCACACCGCGCTCCAGTCAGCGGCAACGCTGTGGGCTTGGGCGCCCACGGTCGCGTCGTAGATCCGGCCGGAGGCGTAGGAGCCGATGCACTGTCCGAAGCCGGACACGACGAGGATGAGCATGCCCTGGGCCTGCGCCATCAGTTCGACGGGCGCCACCTGACCGACGTACATGGCCGCCAGGACCAGGAAGAAGTCGTTGCAGATGCCCTGGAGCACGATGGCGGCGATCGCGGCCGCGTGGCCAGCGTCCGCGGCTTGGATGAAGAAAGCCAGGCGCACGCCCCACATGCACATGCCTGCGAACAGCGCCCACTTCATGCCGACGTGCTTGAGGACGAAGGGGACAGTCACGATGAAGGCAACCTCAGCCGCCTGGCCGAGCGCGAGGGTGCCGGCGACGTTGGAGAAGCCCAGCGCGCCGAGGTAGGGGGAGGCGTAGGTGTTGTACACGCCGAGGGAGACGGAGGTGAACAGGGCGCAGACCATGAGGACGGCGTAGTTGCGGTGACGCAGCAGCCGGAACGCCTTCGCCCCGACGAGGTCTCCGACCGCGAAGCGGACTCCCCTGGCGGGCGGCGGGGTGTTGGGCAGCGTGAACGAGTACAGGCCCAGGGCGAAGCTCATGGCGGCCGTGACGTAGAAGAGGTTGACCGAGGACGACAGGCCCATCCAGCCGACAGCGAACCCGGCGACCACCCAGCCAACGGTTCCGAAGACCCGGATGTAGGGGAACCTCTTCTGGTTCGCGCCCAGGTGGCGGAAGGCGATGGCGTTGGTCAGACCGAGCGTGGGCTGGAAGAACAGCATGTAGACGAAGATCAGGCCGAGGACGAGGCCGCCCGCACGGGCGCTGACCACGGCCGGCAGGAACAGCATGACCGCGCCGCCCAACAGATGGGCGAGGCCGAGTGCCTTCTGCGAGGACAGGAAGCGGTCGCCCACCGCTCCCAGGAGCATCGGCGAGACAATCGCGGCGACGGCGGCCAGGGTGAAGGCGGTGCCGATGATGGTGGGCAGCCCGTTGGTCGCGAGGACCAGGCCGACGGTGGCGAACCAGGAGCCGAAGACGGCGAACTCGAGCAGCATCATGACGACAAGCTGCACGAACATCTTCGTGTCGCCGCTGCCCAATGCATCCGGTGCCGACGCAGAAACGTCGGCGGCATCGGCTGTCGGCTTTTCCTGGCTAACGTCCGTCAGTTGACTTCTCATCATTGAGATCCTTAGACCATTCGAGTTCTGAACATTCTGAATCTGCGCAGACTGGTACCCGGAAGGCGGCCTGGCAGATGTTGTCAGCGATCAGCGCTCGTAGGGGTGCTGTCACGCCCGGGGCCTGGTGTCCCCGCGGCTGGGGGCGCGCAGCCGACACTGCGCCTATATGCCGTTTCTATGGTGTTTCACAGAAGGGGAATATTCGGCTCGCGACGGCTCGCGTCATGCAGATGAACGTCCCGTTCGGGCGAACTGCGAGGTGCTGTGGGCACTTCGAGCCACCCTTGACTTCAGCCATCGTATAAACGGCGTTCAGCTTGTCAATGATTTCGTGCTCGACCATTCGGAACTCGAATGGTCTGATGGAGGCGGGCCCATGCGGGCAGGGCGCTGGCGCCCCGGCCGGTCTCGGTGAGCACCATGGCCAGGCCTCCGAACAGGACCGAGTCCTCCCCCAAAACGGCTGGCAGGAACCGGATCGAGGGGGAAACGGCTTTGAGGCTCTGCACTTCGACAGAGGACACAAGACTGTCGAAGAGCAAGGGGCCCGCTTCGCGCAGGACGCCCCCGATGGCGACCACGCTGGGGGCCATGAGTTTGGCCGTGTTGGCGAAGGCACGCCCCAGGTGGCGGCCCGCCTCGTACAGGACGCGGCGGCAGGCCGGGTCGCCGTGGCGCGCGTGGTCGATGACCTCACGCAGGGAGGTGAGGGCGTGTCCCGACTCCTTGAGAGCGAGCAGGATTGAGTGTTCGGAGACAAAGGCGGTCAGGCATCCGCGGCTGCCGCAAAAGCAGACGGGTCCGTCGGGCTGCAGGACCAGGTGCCCGATCTCGCCTGCCAGGCCGTCGCCGCCGCGGTAGATCCGTCCGTCGATGACGAGGCCGCCGCCGATGCCTTCGGAGCACATCACGTACAGAAAGTCCGCTGCGCCCTGTCCCGCTCCCCAGGTCCATTCAGCCAGCGCGGCGAGATTGGCGTCGTTCTCGGCGTGCACGGGCACGCCGAGTGCTTCTTGCAAGGTCTCGGCGACGACGACGTCGCGCCACGCGGGCAGTTGGCGGCGCGCCCAGGAGGTCACCGCTCCGGTGGCCCGGGCAAGGGGAGCCTGCATGCCCACCGCCACACCGGCGAGATCCTCCGTACGCAGACCCGCCTGCGCGGCCAGTGAGCGGACGGTGTCGACGACCAGGTCAGGGTCGCCGCCTCCCCTTTCTCCCTTTTCCTTCTCAGTGTCCACCGTGAACGTGAGCGCGGTGTCGAACCGCGCTTGGGCCGTGAAGTCGAACAGTGCGACGCGCAGCGAGGCGACATTAACCTGTACCGCGGCGATGGCGCCGTGGCTCGAGACAAGAGCGACCAGCGACTCACGCCCGTTGACCGGGCGGATCTGGGCGACACCCTGCTGGCGCAGGGTTTTGACGATGCTGTTGACCGTCGCCGGTGACAGCTGTGTCGAGCGTGCCAGTGCGGCCTGGGAGGAGGGGCCGTTCAGACGCAGGGCCTCCAGGACCCGTCGCGTGTTGCCCTGCCGGACGCCCGAAGACGTCTTCGATGTGCGGCCGGGGGCCGCGTCGCTGCCGTCCGCGCTTTGATCCACCGCACGACCATACGTCGCAGCCGCTGTTCCGGCGCCAGCGTTGCGGTGCGACTGGACAGGTCCCGCAGAAGGGCTCACTGGTTGCTGAACGCCGCGTCGAAGGCGGCCTGGGGCAGCGGCCACAGCGCGGAGCGGATCCTACCGACGGCCTCGGCCGCCCCGTGCAGCCGGTCCATGCCAGCGTCCTCCCACTCCACGGAGATCGGTCCCTGGTAGCCGATGGCAGCCAGGGCGCGGAAAGCATCCTCCCAGGGGACGTCCCCGTGACCGGTGGAGACGAAGTCCCAGCCGCGCCGGGGATCACCCCAGGCGAGGTGGGAGCCGAGAACGCCGGCCCGTCCGTTGGGCGGGCGCAGGCGGGTGTCCTTGCAGTCGACGTGATAGATGCGGTCGGCGAAGTCGGTGATGAAGCCGACGGGGTCGATGTTCTGCCACATCAAGTGGGACGGGTCCCAGTTGAAACCGAACGCCGTACGGCGGCCGATCGCCTCCAGGGCGCGCACGCTGGTCCAGTAGTCGTAAGCGATCTCGGAGGGGTGCACCTCGTGCGCGAAGCGCACGCCCTCGGAGTCGAAGACGTCCAGGATCGGGTTCCAGCGGCGCGCGAAGTCCTCGTATCCGTCGTCGATGACCTGCTGGGACACGGGTGGGAACATCGCCATGTACTTCCAGATCTTCGACCCGGTGAACCCCACCACGGTGTCGGCGCCCAGCTTTCGCGCGACACGCGCGGCCCGCTTCATGTCCTCGGCCGCCCGCTGCCGCACGCCCTCCGCCTCGCCGTCCCCCCAGATCTGCGGGCGCAGGATCGCCTGGTGCCGGAAGTCGATCGGGTCATCGCACACGGCCTGCCCGCCGAGGTGATGGGAGATCGCCCAGACCTTCAGGCCGTGGCGGTCAAGGATGTCCAGGCGGCCTTTGACGTAGTCCGGGTCGGCTTCGGCCCGGACGAGGTCGAGATGGTCGCCAGAGGCGGCGATCTCCAGTCCGTCATAGCCCCACTGGCTGGCCAGCCGGGCCACCTCTTCGAAGGGCAGGTCCGCCCACTGTCCGGTGAACAGGGTCACCGGCTGGCGGGCCGGTTCGGGGTTCTGCTGGGTCATTCGGCCTCCTTGGTAATCGCCGCGACTTTAGCTTAATCTGAGCAAAAGTCCACGATCGAGCGGCCTCTCTATGCCGATATTTCGATCACTTCATGCACTAGCCCTGCAAGGGCAGAGGGTGAGACGTGCTATGGGTCATCTCCGCGTCGCCGTCGTCGGCACCGGTTTCATGGGGGCCGTCCACGCACGGTCCGCCGTCGCGGCGGGCGGCGAGGTCGTGGGCTTCGTGGGGTCGACCCCCGAGAAGGGCCGGCAGGCCGCGGCGCGGTTCGGCGCCGACCGCGGCTTCGACTCGATCGGGGACGCTCTGCGGTTCGGGGTGGACGTGGTGCATGTGTGCACGCCCAACGCTACGCACGCCGAGATCTGCCGCGCCGCGCTCACCGCCGGCGTGCCGGTCGTCTGCGAGAAGCCGCTGGCCACCGACGCGGCCACCGCGCAGGAACTGACCGCAATGGCGGCCGAGCGGAATCTCGTCACCGCCGTGCCGTTCGTGTACCGGTACTACGCCTCCGTACGCGAGGCGCGGGCCCGCATCACGGATCCGGGGCACCGGCCGCCGTGGCTCATCCACGGCAGCTATCTGCAGGACTGGCTCGCCGACGCGGACACGACCAACTGGCGGGTCGATCCGGCCGACGGGGGCGCCACCCGCGCGTTCGGGGACATCGGGGTTCACTGGTGCGACCTGGCCGAGTTCGTCACCGGCCAGCGCATCACCCGCGTGAACGCCGCCTTCGCGCGGGCGGTTGCCGCAAGGCCGGCCGCGGACGGCACGGTGCGGCCCGTCGCCACCGAGGACGGGGCGGTGGTCACGTTCGAGACCGACGCCGGCGCCATCGGCTCGGTCGTGGTCAGCCAGGCGTCCGCCGGCTACAAGAACGCGCTGTCCTTCTCCTTCGATGGCCCCGACGCCAGCTATGCCTTCCGCCAGGAGACCCCGGAGTCCCTGTGGATCGGCGGCCGCGACAGCCATCAGGTGCTGATGCGGGACCCGTCCCGGCCCGGAGCTCCCGTGGGCCGTTCGGCCGTCCTTCCCGCCGGTCATCCGCAGGGCTACTACGAGTGCTTCGCCGACTTCGTCGCCGACACCTACGCCGCGATCGGCGGGGAGCAGGTCGAAGGACTGCCGACGTTCACCGACGGGCTCCGGGCCGCGCGCCTCGCCCAGGCGGTCGTCGATTCGGCGCGCGACGGCGGCTGGGTGGACATCGATATAGACGCCGCGCGGGGCCACTAACCCATGCCGAGCGTCTGTACCGCAGAATATGTGACTGCTATACAGGACGGGCTGTGCCGGATCACTCATGGAGGAGTGCCCTATGGCGTCCCGTCCCGGTCCCGGTCGCATCGCGCTAGCCAGCTACATCGGCAGCGTGATCGAGTGGTACGACTTCAACATCTACGGCCTGGCGGCCGCCCTGGTGTTCAGCAGGCAGTTCTTCCCGGAGCTGTCCGATACGGGTGGCACGCTCGCCTCGCTCGCCGCATTCGCGGTCGGGTTCGTCGCACGGCCGCTCGGAGCGCTGGTGGCCGGTCACTTCGGGGACCGTCTCGGACGCAAGTCCATGCTGGTGCTCTCCCTGCTCACCATGGGGGTTGCCACGACGGCCATCGGGCTGCTGCCCACCTACGCGGTGATCGGGGTGTGGGCGCCGGTCCTGTTGGTCGCGCTCCGGCTGGTGCAGGGCATCGGAGTGGGCGGGGAGTGGGGCGGCGCCGCACTCATGGCTGTCGAGCACGCACCACCGAACCGGCGCGCGCTGTACGGTGCGTTCCCCCAGATCGGCATCCCCACCGGCATCCTCGTCTCTCAACTGGCGTTCCTGCTCATGACGCAGGTCTTCTCCAACGCGGCGATGCGGGCCTGGGCCTGGCGTCTGCCGTTCCTCTTCAGTGCGGTGCTCATCGCGGTCGGCCTGTTGGTGCGGCTGTCGATCGCGGAGACGGAGGAGTTCCAGGACGCCCGCCGGAACCAGGACATCGCACGAATTCCCCTCGTCGAGGTCTTCCGCCGCTCGCCCTTGCAGGTGCTGTCGGGAAGCCTGCTTTCCTTGGCCGGCCCGACGCTGGGCACGTTCCTGTCCGTCTACATGGTCAGTTACGGCACCCGGCAGCTGGACTTGGACTCCGGCACCATGCTCTGGATCAGCGTGACGCTCAGTGTGCCGTGGATGGCGATGATGCTCGGTGCCGGGCGGGCCAGTGACCGCCTGGGCAGGAAGCGGATGTTCATGGCCGGGACCGGTCTCGCCGTCATCGCCGTAGGACCGATGTTCCTGCTGGTGAACACCGCGACCGTGCCGTTGGTCTTCGCGGGCTTGCTGCTGATCGCGCTCGCTAACTCCCTCATCAACGGCGCCCAGCCGGCCATGCTCACCTTGATGTTCCCGGCGGCCGTCCGCTACAGCGGGGCGTCGCTGTGCTATCAGATCGGCTCCATCGTTGGCGGCGGCATCGTGCCGCTCCTGGCGGAGTCCCTCTACACCCGCTCCGGCACCTCGACTGCGGTCGCCGCGCTGATCGGCGGTGTGTGCGCGGTCAGTCTGCTGGCCGTGGTTCCCGTCCGGCGTGCACTGCTCGATGTGGGCATCACCTCGGCCGACTCGGACAGTCCGGTGCGGGACGCATCGGACACCGAGGCGCTTCCACAGCGCCCGTAGGCCACACAGCGTCCTGCCTCTCACCCTGGACAACCACTCTCATCCGCAGTCAGAGAGCGAGACGGCATGTGCACGACCTGCGAAACGATTGGACCTGGCATCATGCGCCTCGAACCAATCAACGTCCGGCAGTGGACGAAATGGGCCCACCAAGGGCACGAGAGCGAAGCGGTTGTCGGTCGGGACCTGCTCCGCATCCCGTTGGCGGGTTGATCTTCCGTGTATGCCCTCTAGGTGACTCTGGCGAAGTCCTCGTCGCGCGCACGACTGCCACGAGGACTGCCGTGAGGAAGCCACCGCCCCAGCATGTCGGATTGCAGCAGTTCGTCAATGGCCAGGGTAGCCGCGCCGATGACGCCTTCCCGACGGTCGAGGCTGACCTCGGCAATGACAAGCTCGTCCGTGGCCAGCGGCAGGGACCGTCTGACGACGGCATCGGCCAGAGGCTCGCGGAACACCCGGCCCGCCTGCGCCAGCAGGCCGGCCAGATAGACCGTGGAGGGGTTGAAGACGCTGACGAGGATCGCCAGTTGGGCACCGATAAGCTCACCGGCCCTGGCCACGAGTTCGGTGCACACCGGGTCCTCTAGCCGGCAGCCGTCGAGTACGTCGGTGACGACCAGGGGCGCCGCGGACCGCTCCAGCCGTTCGGCCAGGAACCGGCTGCGTCCCGTCAGGCCCGCAGCACGCGCGTCCCGGGCCAGGGCCCAGCCTCCCGCGAAGGCTTCCAGGCATCCGAACTTGCCGCAACGGCACTTGGTGCGGGACTCATCGGCCACGATGGTGTGACCGAGGTCGCCAGCGGCGCCCCGGGCACCCCGGTGCAGCCGGCCCCTGGAGACCAGCCCCAGCCCGATACCGGTGCTCGCCTTGACGAGCAGGACATTGTCGCCGACAGAGGCGCGTGTCCGGCTCCAGGCTCCAAGCGCCATCAGGTTGGCGTCGTTGTCGACCCATGCCGGCACCTGGTAGTGCGCCTCCAGCCGGTCCCGCAGGGGGAAACCGTGCCAGCCCGACATGATCGGAGGCTGCACGACCGTCCCCTGCGCGAAGTCGACCGGCCCCGGCACGCCCACGCACACCCCCCACAGCCGGTCTTGGCCTTCCCGGGTGAGCAGGTGCGCGGACACCGTGTGCAAGGTGGCCAGGGAAGTCTCGGGGCCTGCGTCGATGTCCGAGTCCACACGACGGTCGGCGAGGATGGTGCCGTCGAGATCGGTGACGGCCACGTGCAGGTGGGTTGCGCCGAAAACCGCGCCGATGACGACGGCCCGGCCCGGCGTGATCCGCAGGACGCGGGATGGCCGGCCGCCTGTGGAGGGAGCGGGCTCGCCCTCGGCCACGAGTCCCTCCTGGATCGCCTGGTCCACCCGCTGGGTAATGATCGTGCGGCCCAGTCCGGTGCGACGGCTCAGGTCCGGCCGGGTCACGGCCGAACCGCTCCTGATCATGCTCAGGATCAGCGAGAGCGTCTGGGTGTGATCAGTCATTCAGCGTTGTCTCCATCGGCCGGGCCGAGACGCCCCGCCGACCATCATGTGCGCACGCGATGGTCGGGCCCTGGCGCTTCCTCGGAGGAGGACTCGGCAGGACGAGCTTATGGTTCTGCCCTCACACGCTTCGAGCTGCCAGAGACCGAACGAGACAGGCGCGGTGCAAGTACCCGGCATGCGAAGCTGACCGCATGGAAACCCCACCCGACCGCCTCGGCGAGATGCCGCCGCTGGGCGACCGCGCGACGCCCGCCTATCCGATCGCCTCGGTGGACAACACACTGCGCATCCTGCTGCTGCTCAGCGAGCGCAACCGGCTGAACCTGGCAGACGTGGCCGCAGAGCTGGGCATCGCCCGATCGAGCGCGCACCGGCTCATGGCGATGCTCACCTACTACGACTTCGTGCGCCAGGACTCCGCTTCCCGGGCGTTTCGGCCGGGGCCCGCTCTCGTCGATGTCGGGCTGTCAGCTGTGCGCGCCCTGGACATCCGGGTCCTGGCCAGGCCGATCCTGACCGAGCTTGCCGCCTCGACGGAGATGACCGCTCATCTCGCTCTGCCCCGCGGCCGGGACGTCCTCTACGTCGACGGGGTGGAAAGCCGCCGCACCATCCGGGCTGCGCTGCGGACCGGTGACACGCTGCCGGCCCACGTCACCGGCGTGGGCAAGGCACTTCTGGCAACGCTGAGCGATGACCAGCTGCGCCAGCTCTACCGCGACGCGCCTCCGCAGGCCCTGACGGAGAAGTCCATTGCGAGTGTCGAGGCGCTGCTTGAGCAGATGCACATCGCGCGCGGTGCCGGCTATGCCGTCAACCGCGGGGAGAGCGAGCCTGGTGTCCTCTCCCTGGGTGTCGCGGTCAGCCTGCCGGAGCCGGGCATGTTCGCCGGCCTCGGCCTGGTCTGTCCGGAGGCAGCGGCCGATGCCGAGTGGGAGTCGCGTATCGCCGCACAGCTGAAGGCGGCGGCCGCGGACTTGGCGAAGGAGATGAACGCCTACCGGCCCTGAGCCAGGTGTTCCTTCGCGGCGCCTGGCCAGCCGGCTCCGGTTCGGCCGGCGCGCCAGGCGGCCGCGACCCGTACAGCGTCCCGGTTGGCCGGCACGTTGTGCACCCTGATCCCCCAGGCGCCCGCTGCGGCGGCGAGCGCAGAGACCGCAGTGGTGGCAGCGTCCCGTTCGGTCGCGGGAGCTGGGGAGGGGGTGTCGTGCAGGGTGGTGAGAAAGGATTTCCTGGACGCTCCGACCAGGACGGGCAAGCCGAGCGC
This sequence comes from Streptomyces sp. NPDC047061, assembly GCF_040643955.1. NCBI lineage: Bacteria > Bacillati > Actinomycetota > Actinomycetes > Kitasatosporales > Streptomycetaceae > Streptomyces > Streptomyces sp. NPDC047061. Next base: position 195,711 of record NZ_JBEYVI010000001.1, on the reverse strand, counting down.
GGTGAGGGCCGAAAGGTGTGCCAAAAGTGCCCAGTCGTGTTCGGGGCGCTTGGCGAATCCCAGACCGGGATCAAGCACGATCTGCTCCTCGCGCACGCCCCGGCCGCTCAGTTCCTGGATGCGTCGGCATAGTTCCCCGGGCACGTCCTGCACGACGTCCTGATAGTCGGCGTGGCGTTGCATGAGGTGGCTGGGCGCACGCCAGTGCATGACGACGTAGGGCATTCCGGTATCCGCGACGATGTCCGCCATACGCGGATCGGCGAGTCCCCCGCTGACGTCGTTGACCATGGAAGCGCCGGCGTTCACAGCGGCCTGGGCGACCGAGGCGTGCATGGTGTCGATGCTGACGCGGACGCCGCCGGCAGCGAGTTCGCGTACGACGGGTAGAACGCGGGCGAGTTCCTCCCTTTCCGGCACGGGGCGGGCTCCGGGACGGGTCGATTCCCCGCCGACGTCGACGATGTCGGCGCCATCCGCGGCCAGCGCAAAGCCGTGCTCGACCGCGTGCGCGGTGTCGGCGTGGAGGCCGCCGTCTGAGAACGAGTCCGGGGTCACGTTGAGGATGCCCATGACGACGCACGCGGCGCCTCGAGGCAGCCCTTGTCCTGTCGCGGGCGGCGTGGGCACGGTGTCGGTGGCGGCTGGTATCAGCGGCACAGCTGCTCCTGCTCGAACGCCAGCATGGTGTTGGCCAGCAGCGTGGCGATGGTCATCGGGCCGACTCCGCCGGGCACGGGGGTGAGCAGTCCGGCGATCCCCTGCAGCTCCCGGGTGCGGACGTCACCTTGCAGGCCGTTGTCGGTGCGGTGGATGCCGATGTCCACGACCCGGCGCCCGGTTTGACGTGCTCGGCGCCGATGAGGCCGCACACGCCCGTCGCCACGATGAGGATGCCGGCCAGCCGGGTCAGGGCGGGCAGGTCTGCCGTGTGCTTGTGGGCGACGGTGACGGTGGCGTCCCGTTGCAGGAGCATCCGGGCCATGGGGCGTCCGACCAGTTCGGAGTGGCCCACCACGACGGCGTGCGCGCCTCGCAGTTCGATCTGGGCGGCGTCCAGCAGGCGCAGCACCCCGGCCGGCGTGCACGGGCGAAGGCCGTCCGCTCCCCTGGCCAGCAGCCCGGCGCTGGTGGTGGTCAGTCCGTCGACGTCCTTGCCGACCGGAATGCGGTCGATCAGTGCTGCGGCATCCAGGCCCTTGGGGAGCGGGAGCTGGAGCAGGATTCCGGACACGTCGGGATCGTCGGCGAGTTCGTCGATGACGGCTGCCACCTCGGCGTGGTCAGCGTGCTGCGGCAGGGCGCGGTGCACGTCGCGCATGCCCGCCTCGCGGATCGCGCGCCGCTTGGCGGCCACGTACACGGCGCTGGCCGGGTCGTCGCCGACCAGGATGGTGGCCAGGCCCGGCACCCGTCGGCAGGTGCGTGCCATGCGGGCGACGTCCTGGGTCACCCGTGCCCGGATGGAGCGGGCCGCCGCTTTCCCGTCGAGGAAAGTGGTCATGACGGCCGCCTCCGCGCGCCATGCCGTGGGGCCTTTCATGCGAAGACAATCGTGTGATTGCCGTGGCGGACGACCCGGTCCTCGGCGTGCCAGAGCACGGCCCGGGAGAGCACCGCGCGCTCGACGTCGGCGCCGCGGCGCCGGAGGTCGGCGGTGGTGTCGGCGTGGGTGACCCTGACGACGTCCTGTTCGATGATCGGGCCCTCGTCGAGGTCCTCGGTGACGTAGTGGGCGGTGGCACCAATGAGCTTCACCCCGCGCTCCTTGGCCTTGTTGTAGGGGCCAGCACCGATGAAGGCAGGCAGAAAGGAGTGGTGGATGTTGATGATGGGCACGCCGACCTGCTGGATGAAGTCGCCGGAGAGGATCTGCATGTAGCGGGCCAGGACGACGAAGTCGACGTTGTCCTTCAGCAGCCGCAGGTGTTCGGCCTCGGCCGCCGACTTGTCCGGGCCCATGGAGGGCACGTGGAAGAAGGGAATCCCGAAGGTACGGACCTCTTCCGCGGTGTCGGGATGGTTGGAGACCACCATGGAAACGCTGACCGGCAGTTCGCCGCGCCGGTGCCGCCACAGCAGGTCGAGCAGGCAGTGATCGGACTTGGACGCGAAGATCGCAACCCGCTTGGGCACCGACATGTCGCGCAGGGTGAAGTCGAGTTCGAAGTCCTTCGCCAGTTCGTCCTGAAGCTCCTGGCGTATGTCCGGCAGGGCTGCCTGGAGGCCGTCGAGCGCGAACAGGGTGCGTTGGAAGAACGCGCCGGTGTCCGGGACGGAATACTGGTCGAGCGAGAGGATGTTGGCGCCGCGGCGGCTGAGCAGGGTGCCGACGGCGCCGACGATGCCTACTCGGTCGGTGCCCTGCACGATCAGCGAAGCGTGATGGGGGGAGGCGGTGTGCTGCGGCGCGCGGGCCGGTGCCTGCTGAGCCACGGTCACTTCAGGCCCTCCTTGGTGCGAAAGTCGTCGATCCAGGTAGAGGTGGCGCCCAGTCCACCGAAGGTATAGAAGTGCAGCTTGACCTCGCCGTGGGTGGCGGCGTCGTACCGGTGGGCCAAGTCGTGGAGGAACCGGTCTGGGCCGGCCGTTCCCATGAGGTTGGTCAGGGACAGGCCGTATTTGCGGGCTATGGACGTACTGGTGCCGACACCGAAGCGTGCGGCGTAGGACAGCAGTCGCCTGACCCCGGCGGGGCCGGGCACGCCGACCCGTACCGGTAGGTCGATACCGCGCTCGCGCAGCTGCTCGATCCAGGTCAGCACGGGCTCGGCATCGAATCCGAACTGGGTGATGATGTCGCCCGCGAGGCCCTCTGCGGCCAGGAGCGCCGCCTTCCGCTCCAGCGCCGCCCACAGCTCCGCCTGCCGGATCTGCGGATGTCCCTCCGGATATCCGCTCATGCCGACCTGCTGGATGCCGTACTTCTGCAGCAGCCCGGAGCGGATGACGTCGAAGGAGTCCGTATAAGGGCCGTACGGCTGGGCTGGGTCGCCACCGACGACGAAGACGCTCTTCTGCGTGCCGGAGTCCCGCAGGGCGGCGAGGAACTCTTCGAGCTGTTCCTGGGAGCCCAGTCGACGGGCAGAGACATGGGGTACGGGTACGAAGCCGAGTTCCTGGACCGACTGTGCTGCGGTAAGCCGCAGTGGCAGGTCCTCGTTGCCCAAATAGGTCACGTTAATGCGGGTGCCCGCGGGGATCGACTCGGCGGCAGTGTGCAGTCTCGGGGTGTCCTTACCTGTCATCTCCAGCGAGAAGTCCCGCAGCAGCAGGGCCGCTCCGGCGACTTGGGGAGTGGAAACGGTGGTCATCGTGCTCCTTGCTCGCTCAGGCAGCGGCGCGGTGGACGGCATGAACGGTTGAGGGCATGCGGTGTAAGGCCTGCACCCAGCGCGATAGCGGGCGCGTTGGGTATCGGCGGTTTCGGCAGACCCGGGTGGCCGGGGCGGTCTGGCCCGGCCGACCGGTGTGCGGAGCGGACTGTAGGCACCGGCCGGCCGGAACATGGGAGGGGCTACCGGTCTCGGTAGGCGCCCCGGGCGAACTGCACGTAGGGGGCGGGGGCCACGGTGGCGCGGATCTCCACCTGGCGGTGCCGCTCGACGCCCGGCTTCGCCGAGTTGGGGCTCTCACCCCACACCACGGTGACTTCGGTGCCCGGCTCGCTGTGGGCGACATCGACGGTGGCCAGCGAGACCATGGCCCGCTCGTTTGCGATGTAACCGACGTCCATGGAGATGCCAACGAGCTGTCCGTCGACGAGTACCTTGTCGCTCTGGTGCAGGGCGTAGCGGGCCTTGGGGAACTCGATGAACTTGGCCGGCGGTTCGTCGGACTGGTACAGCGACCCGATCGCAGCCGCGACGTCCTGAGGATTCCACACCAGGGTGACCTTGGTGCGGCACGGGTTCTTCGCGATCTCCTCCAGGGCCTCGCGGCCGACGAAATCGTGGTCGAAGGCGACGATGCTGCCGTAGCCGATGTCGTAGGGGGTCACGTAGTAGTCGGTGACGTCTTCGGAGTCCATGGAGCCGCCCAGCGAGCCCATCGCGGTGGTGGGCAGCCACTCGCGGTAACCCTTGAGCTTGTCGCCGGAGAAGACGGCCGGGAACGGAGCCGGCACCCAGGCCGACTCCAGATTGGCGGTGGAGTACGCCTTGGCGCCGGCGCGGACCAGGTCGAACTCCTCCCCGACGGCCAGGATGGCGTCCCGGACCGCCTCGCCCTCCTGCCAGGGACCGAACAGCTCGAAGCCGGGCTGGCCGGCCATGCCGTGCCGCAGGGCGCGGACCTGGTGGCCAGCGATGGTGAAGGTGGTCATGTGGAAGAACTTCACCGCCGGAACGGGGGCGCCGGTCACCTTCTCCAGCAGGGCGACAGCATTGGGGCCTTGGACCTCGTAGCGGTAGACCTTGGGCGGGCCGGCCACGCGGTCGTAAGAGTTGTCGTCGCGCTCGCTCGTGGCGTCGTAGTCACCCGCCTCCAGGTGGTACTGCACCCAGTCCAGCACCATCGGGTGGCCGACCAGGTCGAAGTGGTCCTGCTCCAGGTGGAACAGCACGGCGTCACCGATGAGGTGGCCGTCGTGGTTGACCGCGACGTACTGCTTGGCACGGCCCGGGCCGAAGTTCTTGAAGCTGTTGACGCCGAGGTCCGACAGCAGGCGCAGCGCGTCCGGGCCCTGGAGGTACAGGTCCGTCATGTGGTGCGACTGGTCCAGCAGCGCGACGCTGTCGCGCCAGGCCCGCTGCTCGCTGCGCCAGTTGGTGAACTCCGCCGCGACCGGGAACGTGTGCGGCCTAATCGGGGAGTTGCGCAGCAGCGCCACCGCCCCTCCCGCCCGCTGGATCGCCTGCTCGACGCTCTCCTGGCTCATGCCGCACTCCATCTGTCTACTATGTAGAATGTTCGTCTGCTCCACAGGACGATAGGTCGTGCGTAACGCCGACGCAATAACAGGAGTCGAAATTGTCAACAACCGGGGACCGCGAGTCGCCGCCCGCAACGCAGCCGCCGCCCCGGCAAGCTCCACCACGCTCGCCCCTGACCTGGCTCTTTCCGCTCCTCCGCCAGTCGGGCGCGGGGATCCTGCCGGGCCAGGCGCGAACCCGGCGCGGGCGGACCTCCACCGTCAGCAAGGCCGCGGTCGTCCGTGCGGCGATCGCTACGGCCCTGGCCCTGGCCCTCGGGCTGGCCACCGGCGGCCCCGCCTACGGCGCTCTGGCCGCCATGGGAGCCCTCAATGGCATCACCAGCGACACCGAGACCGGCTACCGCCGACGGATGACCGGCATCGTCGTGCCGCAGGGCGCCTGCGTCGTCGGTCTCACCGTGGGGTCTCTGGTCTACGGCGGTGGATGGCTGACCATCGCCGTCGTCACGTTCATCGCGTTGCTGTCGGGGGCCATCTCCTCGCTCGGCCGCATCGCCTCCGCCTGCGGGCTGCTCCTGCTTCTGAACACCGTGGTCGGCGCGGGCCTGCCCCTGCCCGAGCCCTGGTGGTTGCCTCCGCTGCTGATGACAGGGGGCACGCTCCTGTTCCTGGCCCTTGCCCTGATCGCGTGGCCCCTGCGGCCATGGGCGCCGGAGCGCAGGGCGGTCGCGAACGCCTACCGGGCCGTCGCAACGTTGCTGGCCTCGTGCGCGCAGGGCACGTCGACGCCTTACGAGCAGGCTCGCCGTGCCCTGACGCACGCTCTAAACCAGGCCTATGACCTGCTGCTGGCGCACGGGGAAACACCGCACGGCCGCATCGACGAACAAGGCCGCCTCACGGCACAGTTGAACGCTCTGGCGCCGCTGATCGAGGCCGCTCCCCTGACCCGTCTTAACGACCGCTTCAGGCCCGGCGGCGTTCCCGCGGCGCTGCGCGCTCTAGCCGACATGGTGGAAGCGGGCAGCCCGGCCACCGGCAGGCTGCTGCGAGCCGGTCCGCTCGGCGGTGCGGACCAGAGCGTGCTCGCGGGGCTGCACCATGCAGCCGGTGTCATCGTCGCCACGCAGAACACCGCGCGCACCACAGAGGATGGCATCGCCACTGCCCCGGCGTCCGCGTCCGGCAGCGCCACTCGTCGAGTTCTGGCTGTACCAGGCGCGGCCTGGCGCTACGGCGTGCGGCTGGCCCTGTGCATCGGCCTGGCCCAGGCCGTCATCTCGCTGGTCTCCGTGCCGCGTTCGTACTGGGTGCCGTTGACCGTCACCTTCGTGCTGAAGCCCGACTTCGGTTCGGTCTTCTCCCGGGCGGTCTTGCGCATCGTGGGCACCGTACCGGGGCTGGCGGTGGCAGCTGCGGTCTTTTCAGGAGTTCCGAGGGGCTGGTGGGACGTGCCGGTTGTTCTGGTCCTGGGTGCGCTGGTGCCCGCCCTCACGCCGCTCGGGTACGGCCACCAGACGGCCGCCATCACTCCGTTGATCCTGCTGCTGTCGGACATGCTCAGCCATCAAGGGTCAGCGGCGCTGTGGCCCCGTCTGCTCGACTCCGCGATCGGCTGCGCAATCACCCTGATCGCGGGATACCTGTTGTGGCCGGAGAGCTGGCACACCCGGGTGGGAGCGAAACTGGCGGACACCGTCGAGGACTGCGCCCGCTACCTGGAGCGCTCTTTCACCGGCGCGGCCGGATCTGCCGCGCCGGGGCACCTGCGAAGGAGCCTTTACCGTGATCTTTCGGCTGTGCGGATGGAGTTGGAGCAGGCATTGATCGAGCCTCCACCGACGGGCAGAACAGCCGCGGCGTGGTGGCCGATCCTGGTCTTTGCCGAGCGCGTCGTGGACGTGACGACCGCGATGCGCACCCAGGTCGCACACGGGTGCGCTTCCCCGTGTGCGGACGGCGTGGCCGAGATGGGCCTGCGGATCCGCCGGCTGGCAGTCCAGCTCAGGCAGGCCGCCGTGCCGTCACTGCCACCGGACCTGCCGGGCTTCGATGTGCTGTCGTGCGGGGCGTCGGTAATGGAGCCGCTGCAGAGGGAAGTCGCCGCCATGGAGGGCGTGGTGGCGCGGCACCTGGCCCTGCCGACTGCCGGCTCTGGTGGAACACAGCAGCACTAGAGGCCCGCTCAGTCGTGTCGTCGTGCGTCAGAACTGCACGGGCGGGGTGCCGTGGGTGTGGAACGACTCGATGGTCTTCAGGCCCCAGGCCTGTCCCTTCTTGCGCTCCTGTTCGGTCCAGGTCACCAGCGGCCAGTCAGGCGCCAGCACGAGACGGGTGAGCGGGTTGCACAGTTCGATGCGGTTGCCGCCCGGCTCGTAGACGTAGAGGAAGAACGTCTGCTGGATGGCGTGCTTGTGGGGGCCGGTCTCGATGAACACGCCGGTGTCGATGGCGAGATCAGCCGCGCGCAGGATGTCCTCGCGGGTGTCAGTGGCGAAGGCGATGTGGTGCAGCCGGCCGGCGGAGCCGGTCCAGTCCTCGGTGTAGACGACGTCGTAGGACTTCTGGGTGAAGGTCAGCCACTGCCCCGCGATCCGGCCCGAGTCCAGGCGGATCTGCTCCGTGGCCCGGGCGCCAAGCACCTGGCTCTGGAAGTCGCCGTTGATGGAGACGTCGGAGGCCAGGAAGTTGACGTGGTCCAACCGCCGTACACCCACTCCCTTGTTGGGCTTGGCCTGCGGCTGGTTCTTGAGCGCCGGCCGCAGCTCCTCAGGGGCCTGGTAGTGCACGCTCTCCCAGTACAGGGCGTGCTCGTGACCGTCGGGGTCGGTGGTGACGTAGAGCTTGCCGAGGCCGGGTTCGTCCTCGACCCATTTCCCGGTGCCGCCCGCCTCCTCGTTCGCCTTGACGCGGCGGTGGAGGGCTTCCTCGCTGGAGGTACGCAGGGCGAGTCGACCGAGGCCGGACTGCTCGCGGGCAGTGAGGACCAGACTGTGGTGCTCGTAGTCGTCGAACGTCCGCAGATAGACCGTGTCACCGTCCTGGCCGTTGACTGTGAGGCCCAGATAGTCAGTGAAGAAGGCGACGCTGGCGTCCAGGTCGGGGGTGAACAGCTGCGTGTGGCCGATGTGGGCGATGTCGCCGAGCGGCGGGGTCATGTCGGGTGTCTCCTTAGACAGGGATAGGGTGAATAACCGCAGGTGTCGGGGATGTCGCCTGGCTGCGGAGCGTTTGGATGACGCTGCATAGGTGGGCACGTGCAGCGGCTTCGGCGGCCTGCGGATCCCGGGCCCGAACCGCTTCGATGATGGCCATGTGCTCACGAAGAGACTGGTGTGGACGTCCCGGCAGCAGTGCCAACCGGTACTGGTGCCGCACGAGTTGGGCGTTCAGCCGCTCCAGCACTCGGCCTGCCGACCGCTGCTGGGAGTACGCGACGAGCTGCGCGTGCAGGTTGCGGTTGAGGGCGGAGTAGCTGGTCAGGGCCCCCTCGGTGACTGCGGTGGCCATTTCGTCACTCAGGCCGTTGAGCTCGTCGATCTGGGCATCGGTGGCCAGGAGGGCTGCCTTGGATGCGCACAGTCCCTCCAGTGCCATCCGGCATTCGGCGATGGCGACGGCCTCGTCCAGCGAGATCACCCGCACTCGTGCGCCGCGATGGTGCACGCGCTCGACCAGTCCCTCGGCCGTGAGATCGATCATGGCAGCGCGCACGCTTCCGCGTGTCACACGGAAACGCTCGGCGAACTCCGGCTCGTGCATCCGCTGTCCCGGCACAAGATCGCCTCGCAGAATGGCTTGCCGCAGTTGGTCAAAGGCGTACTTTCTGGCGGACTCTCCGGAGCCCGCAGGGGGTTTCCTCGGCATCGACCCTCGCTCAGTAGATGTGTTCAACCGCGGTCAGGTGCGTGTCCAGCGTGCGGTGAGGGGTCCTGTCGTCGCCGAGTCAGCTGTTCTCGCACGGCGGGTCGGATGTGCCGTCCGGCGCTGCCACGCCTCGGCTGCCACGTCCGGGCCCACTGCTGGATGCGATGGACAGCAGGTGGCGGGCTCTAGCCGGGTTTCCCCACCTCACACTGTGGTCGGATGCCCATGTGATGCCAGCGCCCGTTTCCCAGCGCGCCATGGCGTCGCGGTTGTGCACCGGAAGTCCTCCTGTTCTGCTCGCAGCCACGAAGTGGGCCGGGCCAGCCTGAGCCCCGCGCTGAGGCGCGAGCAGGGCCTCGAAAGGGCTACGGCGCCTGCGGCACGGCGCATTCCTTCCGGGTGGGTGCCAGTGCGGGATGGTGCAGTCGTACGGCTCAGCACTCCAGGCAATCTACTGAGCAGAACAGCGTTCTGTCTAGAAGACATGACGGGTGTGGCAGGAGGGGTGAGTGAGTGCCCTCCGCGGCTGTCACTCGCTACCGGTCGCGGGCTGGACGCCCTGCGCCTTGGCAGACGCGAGCACTCCCTGTCACACAGCTCACCTCTTTTCCCGGGAATGCGAAGAACCTGTCTGAACAGTGGCCATGACGCACATCGGTTCCTCTTTAGAACGGCATCTCGCTCAGAGGACCCGCGCAGCGGTGACCTGAAGAGAGGAGCGGCGGTGTCGCAGGGGTCGTCCTCGGCGCCCGCGCCGAGGCCCGGCTAAGGCGACTGACTCGCTCCACCGAGGCGGCTCCAACAGCGCCGCCCTAGCGATGCCCCGTAAATGATCTCTGGTGCGCTGGGGGACCTGCGTGCTTCTCAGCCACCCGGCGAGGATCAGGTTGTGTAGGCGAGCGATTCCGAGCATCGCGTGGTGGACACCGTCGCCCTCGAAGCGGCAGTGGCGCAGGATTTGCCAGGTCTCCGCTTCGGCCCGGCACCAATACCCGAGTCGCCGTGTACGCCCTCGCCCCGGAGGCGGCGGAGCAGCTCTGGCACACTTCCGAGCGACTCCTGGCCTGACCTCCTCGGTGCTCCGGCCGACGGCGCGCGACGACAGGCGCGGGTGGAGCAGGCGCTACGAACCGCGCGTCCCGCAGCAGGGTCACTGCAGCTGCGGGGCGCGTCCGCGACCGCTACGACCGAAGCACCGCCGTGAGCACCTCTGAGCCGAACTGCTCAATGGTGCGGGGTGGCTTGCCGAGCACCTCTCCGATGGTGTGAGTGCGGGGCGAGAACCCTCGCGCGCGGAAGCTCGCGAACAGTTTGCGCATGCCCGCCACGTAGTAGTCGGGCCACTCCGGCGCCGGCTCGTCGCGGAAGGAGAGCGGTATGTCCGCGGCGCGGCTCAGACGTTCGGCGATCTCTGTGAGAGTGACGCTGTCAGGGCCTGTGATGGTCAGAGTTCCGCCGACGGGCGAGTCGGCCAGGAGTTCGGCGATGGCCACGTCTGCCAGATCACGGGCGTCCACCGCGCTGATGGTCGCGTCACCCGCCGGAAAGAAGATCTCCCCGTTGCGCACATGGTCGATCTGCGCCAGGACGTTGTCGAGCCACCAGTCCGGGCGCAGCAGCGACCACTCCAACGGTGACCGCCGCAGCCGAGCTTCGATCTCGACGTGCGTGGCGGCCGAGGGAACCAGGGGACGTACACCCGCCGCATAGGACGACACCTTGACGACACGTGTCAGTCCGGCGGACTCGGCCGCTTCCACCGCGGCGATCTCGCGGGCCACCTGGTCGGGGTGAAAGGGCGTGGCGATGAAGAGGGCGTCGGTGCCGCGAAGCGCTGGTTCCAGAGTCTCCGGCGCATCGAGGTCCGCTTGAACGATCTCCGCGTCGGAGCAGCTCCTGAGCTGGTCGGCCGACATCGGGGTGCGGGCGATCGCCCGCACCCCGTGGCCGCGCATGCCGGCAAGGACCAGCCGCCCCACCTTTCCGGTGCCGCCTATGACTGCAATCCGCATCGCCGCTCCTAGACTTACGATCGTTTGTTTCTTTCGCTTGAAACGTTGGCACAGATCAGGCGAGTCATGATGGTAACGAGCAAACGCATGTTTGTACTAGCCTTGGTAGGTGCCCGTCAGTCGGTCGCCGCGTCCGCCCTGTACTGCGCCGGATTGACCCCGAACCGCCGCCGGAAGGCGCGCGTGAACGTCGTGGCGTCAGCGAATCCGGCCTGTCCGGCGATGACGGCCACACCCACTCCCCGGCGGCGCGGATCGGTCAGCGCTCGGCGGGCGCTCTCCAGCCGCTGATCGCGGATGTAGGCCGCGGGCGTGGTGCCCGAGTCGTGGAACAGGGCGGTGGTGAAGCGCACCGAGACACCGAACCGCGCGGCGAGCGTCGCCGGTGCGAGTCCTGGTTCGGCGAGGTTGTCCCGGACACACTGCTGCATGCTCCGGAGCATGGCGCGGCGCCCGGCGACCGCCCGTTCCGGCGCACCGTCGGCACTGCGCAGCGCCGTCGTCAGCAGATCGCCTGCCGTGTGGCCCAACTCGGCCAGCAGCAAGGGGTCCTCGGTCTGGCCGGCCACTGCCGCGACCTCTTTGAGGAACACCGACAACACTCGCAGCGCGGGCAGTGCCGAGGGCAGCGCGCGGATGAACATCCCGGACGGGTCGTGTCCACGGTTGCCGAGCATGTCGTGGGAGACCTTCAGCACCACCTGGTCGATGGCTGCGGGAAACCACCAGCGGTACGGGCGGGACATGTCCACCAGTACCGCGTCCCCGGGGTGGATCCGCGCCATCTCGTCCGACTGCTCGACGACGCCCGCCCCTCCCCCGCCGTGCACCACGAGCATGTAGTAGTCGTCCCGGACGCTGTTGGCGACGTGCCGGGACGAGCGAACGACGTCCATGGGCTGGGAGTTCACCCGGATCACCGCCGAATCGGCGGTCAATGCCGACTCGTCCAGCCGCCCCTTGAAGTCCAGTGCCACGTGGTCGATTCCGCAGGGGACGAAGCTTTCGCTGCAGAGCTGCGCCCATTCCTCTGCGCTGGCGGCGGTGAGGGTGCTCATCCCGTCAGGATGAGCACCCTTCGTTTCCTTCGGATGTACTGCGTTTTCCACCGCTGTTTCACCAGGCGGGAAACCGTCACGCCGGATCCGCCAGCACCGCGCCGGAAACGGGCGCGGCTCCGGAGAGGTTCAGCAGCCGGCCCGGGTCCAGCGCGATCGCGTCGCGCTCCGCAGCGAGGTCGGCCCTGCGCATCAGCAGCCAGTAGCACAGGGACGAGACCGGGAGGCCGATCAGCGGGGAGATGTCGGCGCCGTCGAGGGCGTGCGCGACCGGCCCCGTGAACAACGTGGTGGAGAAGAACGGCACCATGGCCGCGAGGCCGACGGCGTAGGAGAGAAGGCCCCGGCCTCCCCAGCGGCCGTAAACGCCTCCGTCGGGCGCGAGGATCTCGGCGATCGCGTACGAACTGTGCCGGACCACGTAGAAGTCGATCAGGTTCACCGCGGTCCACGGGATGAGCAGATACGACAGCAGGGCAAGGAAACCGGAGAAGCTGCCGAGGTAGTGGTCCGGGATGGAGGCGGTGGCGAGGTAGGTCAGTACCGCCAGAATCGCGAGCATGACCACGCGGGAGCGGGCCGAGGCTCGGATGGGCCGGAACGCGTCCACCGCGCTCAGTGCGTTGATCGCGGCACTGTAGAAGGTCGCCGGCAGGACGCCGAGCATCGACACCACGGTGACGGCGAGGGTGATCCAGCCCAGCCCGCTGATGAAGGCGTCGCCGTAGTGCCTGATCGCGCCCACCGTGTCGAGGTTCGGCAGCGCCGTCGTCACCGTGGCGCCCAGCATCTCAAGCCAGGTGGCAGAGGTGAGCGAGCCCAGGAACACCATTCCGATGATCTTTTTCGTCCCCGTCTTGCGCGGCAGATAGCGGGTGAAGTCGGAGACCATCGGGGCAATGGCGATCTGGTACGCCGCCGAGGCGCCGAACTGCGCCAGGAACGCTGTCCACTGGAACCCTCCGGCGCCCAGCAGGCTCGACATGTCGGCCTGGGTGAGCACGGCCACCGTCACCAGCACGAAGCAGACGAGGACCACAATCGACAGCCACCGTTGGATGCGGTGCACCAGGTCGTGGCCGACGATGGCGACGATCGCGGCGGCGGCGCAGATCAGCGGTTCGTAGAGGCCGTTGTGGGGGCTGGTGATCCCGGACAGGGAGTCTGCGCCGAGGATGATGTAGAAGACCCCGAAGCCGCACTGGATGAAGACAACCACCGCCAGCGGGATCACCAGGCCGCGGCTGCCGAACTGAACCCGCGACTGGATCATCTGGGGCAGCCCCAGCTGGGGCCCTTGGGCCGCGTGGAACGCGGTGAAGAACGTACCGAAGAGGCCACCGACGAGGATCGCGATCAGGCACCAGCCGAGGCTCAGCCCCAGGGCGGCTCCGACCACACCGGTGAGGGCCGTGGTGACATTGGCGTTGATCATGAACCAGAAGGGCGCCTGCTGCCAGACGGTGCCGTGGCGTTCGGATTCCGGGATGTAGTCCGTGGAGTGGGCTTCGACGCGTACGCGGCCGGCATCCGGCCCGCTGTGGTGCTGTTCGTGCATGGCGCGGTCTCCGAGGGGAGCTGGGAACGGGGACGTCGGCCGAGGGGGAGGCCGGAGAGTGCAGCCGCCGGCGGGTCCGGCGGCGTGGGTCAGGGGAGGTGCACGTCTGTGGTGGTGCCGGGGTACGCGATGACGGTGTCCCAGTCGATGAAGAGGCCGGTGTCCTCGTTGACGGCGAGGCCCTCGGGGGACGCCCACGCAGCCTCCGCGGCTTCGTCGCTGGTGAAGACGTACACCGAGATGGCGTCGTAGTCGCAGGGCTGGCCCTGCCACTGGTAGTCCTGGCGCAGCAGGGTCTGCCGGTATTCAACGAGACCCGGGAGCTTGCGAGCCAGTGGAGCGTGGATGTTCCGGTAGTGCTCGGCGAACTGCTCGCGGGTCAGGCCCGGCTTGCGCTTGGTCGCGAAGACGATGGTGTGCATGGTCGGGGCTCCTCGATCCGCTCAGTCCGGCAGGATGGCTGTGACACGGATCTCGACCCGCATCTTCGGGTCGCCGAGAGCCGGGACACCGATGCAGGTCCAGATGGGCGCCTGGTCGGGCATGTAGTGCCGGAACCGCTCGGTCACCGCCTGGACCGCGTCCCCGTCGATGTCCACGTGGTACGAGTTCACGTGGATCACGTGCTCCCAGCGCGCGCCGGCCAGCGCCAGGGTCCGCTCGACGTTGACGAATGCCTGCGCGATCTCTTCGACGAGGGCCTCGGGGAACTCCCAGTCGTCGCTCCAGCCGCCCTGACCGGAGATCTCCACCCGGTTGCCGACCTTGACGGCCTGCGAATAGTGGAACAGCTCCAGATTGCGGTCGCCGTAGCCGGGAGTGACGAAGAATTCGGGCTTGCTCATGACGTGCTCCTGATCGCGGATACCAAGGGGGACGGGAGACGTGACCTGCGGCCACCCGCACCGTAGGGGCGGAGGCCTTGGTGCGGTCGGCGTTCCCGGCACGCTTCGGTCGGCGTTCTCGGCATGACTTCAATGCCAGACAAACGAACGTACGTAAGTTTTGCTAGTCGGAAGCTATGCGCGCATCGCGGGCCCGTCAACCCTTCGCGCAGCACCCGCGGACCCGAGTCCACTCCCCTGACCAGCACAGGAGGCGAATTGGAGGAATCACGCAGACATACCCATTGACGACGGCCTTCACCACCCCCACACTGCTCTCCACGCGAGACGAACAATCGCTCGCACGTTTCGCTGATCCGCCGGCTCACGCAGTCGAGGCGGTGACGACCTGGAGGGGCCATGTCTCCCCGACCTCCCGCGCCGATGCGCCACGAACCCCCGCCCGACGTGGCCGGTCCCCCTACGGGACTGGTCATCGAGTGCCTGTCCAAGACCTTCACCGGAGTTCGCGCACTCGACGACGTGTCCGTGGAATTCCCCCGTGGGCAGATCACCGCCTTGCTGGGCCAGAACGGCTCTGGAAAATCCACCTTGATCAAGATCCTCGCGGGCTTCTACGCTCCCGATCCCGGCGGTCGGATCACCGTCGGCGGCGCCGAACTCAGGCTTCCTGTGCATCCGCACGCGGCGCACGCGGCAGGGCTGCGGTTCCTTCACCAGGACCTTGGGCTCGTCGAGGACCTTTCCGTCGCCGACAACTTCGCCTTCACCGCGGGCTTCCGCTCCTCCTTGCTCGGCCGGATTCCGCAACGCCGTCTCGACCGCAAGGTGGCCGAGATGCTGGACCAGTTCGAGATCGACGTCTCACCGCGTACGAACGTCGGACGGCTCACCCCGACCGAGCGCACGATGATCGCCATCGCCCGCGCCTTCGCCGACGAGGACGAGACGGGGCGGGTACGCACCAACGTCCTGATCCTCGACGAGCCGACGGCCGCGCTTCCCGCCTCCGAGGTGGACCGCGTCTTCCGGGCACTGGACCGGGTCCGGGCGGCCGACGGCACGGTGATCTTCGTGAGCCACCGCATCGACGAGGTACAGCGGATCGCCGACCGGCTGGTGGTGCTGCGAGACGGCCGACTGGTGGAGAGCACCGACGCCGAGGGCCTGACCGCCGAAAGCATCGTCACCATGATCGTGGGAAAGGGAGTCGAGCGCTCCTACCCCGCCCGGCTGCGCGCACCCGGCGACGTGGTCGTCGCCGGACGGCAGGTATCCGGTCCCCGGCTGCAGGGGGTCGACTTCGAGCTGCGGGCGGGCGAGGTCCTGGGTGTCACCGGGCTGCTCGGATGCGGTCGCAGCGAGCTTCTGCGCATGGTGGCCGGCGCACAGACCCCGCACTCCGGCCAGTTGCTCCTGGACGGTCGGGAAGTCCACCACCGCACACCGCGTGACGCGGTCGGCGCCGGGGTGGCCCTGGTCCCGCAGGAACGCCGGGCCCATGGCTGCGTCCCCGCGATGAGCGTGCAGGAGAACATCACGCTGCCCGGCCTGCGGTCCTTCTGGCGTGGCGGGCGACTGCACCGCGAACAGGAACAGGCAGTGGCCTGGGAGGCCATCGAGGATCTGGACATCCGCCCCCGGGACCCTGCCCGACCGATCGCCCTGCTGTCGGGCGGCAATCAGCAGAAGGCCGTGCTGGCCAAGTGGATCCGGCTACGTCCTCGGGTCCTTGTCCTCGACGAGCCGACCCAGGGCGTCGACATCGGCGCCAAGCACGAGATCGGGCAGATCATCCGCCGTCTGGCCGACGAGGGCGTCGCGGTGCTCGTCGGCTCCAGTGACTTCGAGGAGCTGGTTCCGCTGTGCGACCGCGCCCTGGTCCTCAGCAGGGGCCGGCTGATCGCGGACGTGCCCCGCGAGCAACTAGGCGAAGAGCGTCTCACTCTTCTGTCCACGGGCTCGAAAGGGGCCGCAGCATGACCACACAGAAATCCCGGTCCGCGACGACCGACGTGGAGCGAGTGCTCGAGAGCGTCGGCGTCAAAGCGTCCCACAAGGCCAAGGTGTCGCCGGAAGCGGGCGGCCGAGCCAGCCGGCTCGGCAACTACGGCGTCGTGTTCTTCCTCGTGGTGCTGGTGGTCGGGTTCAGCATCGCGCAACCTGCGCGTTTCCCGACCCTGACCAACGCCCAGACCATGCTCAGCGACATGGCGATCCCCGCGATGCTCGCCCTCGCCGTCACTCTTCCCCTCAGCGTCGGGGAGTTCGACCTGTCCGTCGGGGCGACCCTGGGGTTCAACTCCATCCTGGTCGCCTACCTCACCTCGCATGGCACCCCGGTGCTGATCGCTGTGCTCGCCGCGCTGGTGACGGGTTGTCTGATCGGCGCGGTCAACGCGCTGCTCGTCGTGGGCATCGGCGTCAACGCCTTCATCGCCACCCTGGGCACGGCGACCGTGCTCGCCGGACTGAACCTCCTGGTCTCGGGTGGGGCGACGATATTCGAAGGCATTCCGGGCTCGCTCAAGTCCATTGCCCAGACCGAGGTCGCCGGGCTCACGCTCCCGGTCTTCTACTGCGCGGCGATCGCCGTACTGCTGTGGTATCTGCTGGAACACACGCCGTACGGCCGTTTCCTGCGCGCCACCGGACTCGGCCGGGAGGCCGCCCGACTGTCCGGCGTGTCCACCCGGCGCATGCTCGCCTCCTCGTTCGTCGTCGCCGGAGCGCTCGCCGGGTTGTGCGGAATGCTCCAGACCGCGCGGATCGGCTCCGCGACCGCCTCCACCGGGCCCGAATTCCTGCTGCCCGCCTACGCCGCCGCCTTCCTGGGCTCCACAACCATCAAGCGCGGCAAGTTCAACGTCTGGGGAACCGTCGTCGGAGTGCTGCTGCTGTCCGTCGGCATCACCGGCCTGACCTTCGCCGGCGCTCCCTTCTGGATCCCCAACGTCTTCAACGGCACCGCCCTGATCCTGGCGGTCTCGATCACCGTCCTCGTCACACGGCGCACGGCAGACCGTCGCTAGAACCGCCCGGAACGGAGAATTTGCATGTTCAGGAACCACAGAGGCCGCGCCCGTGCCCGGCTGACCCTGGCCGCGACCGCCCTCGCCCTGGCGCTCGGCGCGACAGCCTGCTCCAACACCACGGACGACGCATCCGTCGCAGCGGGCGGCTCGGTGGACACCGCCAAGCTCCAGAAGATCGTCGACGCTGCCATGAAGGCACCGACCTGGCAGGGACCGACCTCCTCCCCCAAGCCCGCCAAGGGCAAGTTCGTCATCGACATCCCCTGTGCCCAGGCGGCGGTCGGTTGCTCCCGCCCCGGCGACTCCTTCCTGGCCGCGGCCAAGGAACTCGGCTGGCGCACCCAGATGATCGACCCAGCCGGCGATCCGCAGAAGCTCCAGGCCGCGTTCCAGCAGGCCGTACAGCTCGGCGCCGACGGGATCTTCGCGCCAGGGGCGTCGAAGACGCAGGTCGGCAGCCTGCTGCCGAAACTGCGCAAGGCCGGCATCAAGCTGATCACCATGGCCGGCGAGCTGGACAAGCCGAGTGCCACCACGTGGGACGCCACGATGCAGAACGACTACGCGCCGTTCGCGAAGGTGCTGGCGGCCTACGTCGCGCTGAAGGATCCCAAGGCCAAGGTCCTGGTGGTCAACGACTCGGAGTATCCGCAGGTCAACAGCGGATTCCAGGCGTTCAAGAAGGCCCTCGCCGCGTACTGCCCGACCTGCTCGGTGGGCGCGACGCTGGACTTCTCCATCGTGGACCTTCAGACGACGTTCCCCCAGAAGGTGAAGGCCTCGCTCCAGTCACATCCGGATGTGACCTGGGTCTACGCCCCCTATGACTTCGCCGGCGTCCAGATCAACCAGGCGATCCTTCAAGCCGGGCTGGTCGGGAAGGTGAAGACGGTAGGCACCGACGGAAACCCGCAGAACCTCCAGGCGCTCGCCGAGGGACAGGGCCAGACGGCGAGCTACGCCCGTTCCAATGAGTGGGTCGGGTATGCCGCGGCCGACCAGATGAACCGGCTGTTCAACGGGGAGAAGATCTGGGGCACGGACGGGTTCGGCGGCGAGAATTACGGCATCCAGCTGTTCGACAAGTCCAACCTTCCGTCCGACACGAAGACCGTCTGGTCCGGTGGCTACGACTTCCGCAACCGCTATCGCGAGCTGTGGGGTCTCCCGAAGAGCTGACGTCCCCACGGACTCCGCGCCGGATCTTGCCTCCCGCCGATGAGTACTGCCCGGCCGAGTCCACTTCGGCCGGGCAGTACCCGTCTCAGGGTTCATGGTGATGTCGCCCAGCGAGTGCCGGTGAACTACCTGCGACAGCAGGTGACTTGCCCGATCCACTGCATGAACTCGGGCGCGTCCTGGTTGTCCCCGCGGCCGCCGTCCCAGTACATGAGGGTGCCCACATCGTGCCCCAACTTCTAGGCGAGGACTGCTCAGGAGCCGTGGTGCGTGGTGAACTGTCGGGTCTCTGCGGCCGCTCGTTCTCTCTGCCGCCAGGTTCCGGGTGGTTCTCCGTGGTGGCGGCGGAAGGCGGCAGCGAAGGCGAAAGGGGAGCCGTAGCCGACGGCGTCGGCGATCTGGGGCAGGGTGAGATCGTCGGCGCGCAGATGGTCGCGGGCGATCGTCATGCGCCATTCGGTCAGGTACTGCACGGGCGCCTGGCCGAGCGCCTCTCTGAACACCCGCGCGAACGCGGCCCGCGACAGGCCGCTGATCGCGGCGAGTTCGGGGACCGTCCACGGGTGGGCGGCGTTCTCGTGGATGGCTTGCAGTGCGGGGCGCAGCCGCGGGTCCGCGGCGGCCCGGTACCACCGGGGTGCGGTCGTGCTGCGGCGGAAGTCGCTGCGGATGGCCAGGACGAGGAGCAGGTCCAGGAGGCGGTCCAGGACGATCTGCTGGGCGAGTTCGTTGCGGACCAGTTCGCGGGAGAGCAGCGTGATCACGTCCCGCAGCGGGTCGTCGTCGGCCGCCGAGAGCGTCATGACCGGGGGCAGGGCGTCGAGCAGTCCGCCACCGACGTCACCGGAGAACTGGTAGGCGCCGCACAGGAACACGGTGGCCTGCGGGTTGTCCCCGGGGCGCGTCTGGGCGTGCCGTGCGCGGAACTCCTCCGGCTCCAGGCATTCGGCGCCAGGTTCATGCCCGATGTAGTGGTCCGGTCCGCCGCGCACCAGGGTGACGGTTCCCGGTATGAGTTCCACGGTGCTGTCGGGAATGTCCAGCCAGAGGTAGCCGCGCCCGCGAACGACCGTGTGCACCGACAGCTGGATCGAACCGCCCAGCCGCAGTCCCCACGGCGGTTCGGCGACCGTCCGCGCGAACACCGCGCCGGTGGCGCGCGCCCGCACCAGGTGGTCAGTCAGCAGGTCCATGGGATCACCATGACCAGAACGACCATGCAGGGTCAATGCTTGAGAGCATCACGTAAAAGATCGAGCGAATCACGCATGGATTATCTCATTCGGTGCTTCCAGCATGGAGTTATGAACAACGACGCACCTATCGCACTCATCCTGGGCGGCACCGGCCGGTCCGGCTCGCTGCTGGCCGACGCGCTCGCCCAGCGGGGAATCACCCCCCGCGCCGCGGCCCGCAGCGGAGCGGACGTCCCCTTCGACTGGGACGACCCGGCCACCCACCCGGCCGCCTTGGACGGCGTTGACCGCCTCTATCTGGTGACCCCCACCGCGCGTATCAGCTACGCGAGCCAGGTCGCAGCCTTCCTGGACCTCGCCGAGGCGGCCGGCGTGCGCCACGTCACCTACCTGAGCGTCTACAACGCCGACCAGGCGCCGACGGAGGTCGACATCGCGGCCGTCGAGGCCGATCTGGCGTCCCGGCAGGGCATCACACACTCCATCCTGCGCACGTCGTGGGTGATGCAGAACTTCGCCGACTTCCACCTCCCAATCATCGACGGAGTGCTCATGGTCCCGAGCGGCGGAGGCAGGGAGGCGTTCGTCGACGCTGCCGACATCGCGGCGGTCGCGGCCCACACGCTGGTGGACCCCGAGACTCACGCCGGCGCCGTCTACTCGCTCACCGGCCCGCAGGCCCTCACCTTCCAGGAGGTCGCGGACATCATCGCCGCCGTGAGCGGCCGCCCCGTCGCCTACCACGACCTCGACCAGGAGATGTGGATCAACGGCGCGCTCGCCGCGGGCGTCCCCGCCGACTACGCGGTGATGATGCGCTGGCTCACCGGCGCCATCATCGTCGGCAGGGGTGCCACGCCTACCGGTGACGTCGAGAAGGTCACCGGTAGGCCGGCCACCACCTTCCGCGAGTTCGCTGAGCGCAACGCCCACGCCTGGACTCCGGAGGCGAAGTGACGAAGACCGTTGACGACGACGCTGCCTTCGGCGCGAACAGCCCTTTCGTCCGCATCATCAAGGAAGGGCTGGACGGCCTGGTCGACGGTGAGGACTACTACGACCTGCTCGCCGAGAACGTGGTCTTCGAGTACGTGATCACCGTGCCGGGCTACCCTCGGCGGGTCGAGGGACGCCAGGGGATCATCGACCTGTACAGCGACTACGGCGACTACATCGCGCTGCACAGCGCGGACGACCTCCGCGTCCACCACGACCCCAAGACCTCGACGGTCGTCCTGGAGTACGAAGTCCACGGCACGTCGGTGGTGACAGGACGGCCCTACGACAACCGCTTCGTCTCCATCGTGACCGTCGAGGACCGCAAGGTGTCGCACTGGCGCGACTACCTGGACCCCATCGCCATATTCGACGCACAGGGATGGCCGCAAGACCGTCGTTCGTAACCAGTCGGCGGCCTTCGCGCGCCCGCGTCAGCTGTGAGGAGACGCGGGGCGTGCAGCTATCTCGGGACACCGAGCCACCCAACCGCGCACATCACCGCTGAACGGACCAGCGATCTTCAGCGATGTGAGGCTGCCGGCCAAGCTGGGGCCCGGCTGGGGCGCCATGTCACCAGCCGGCGATCCGCCGCAGTTGCGCCTTGACGATCTTGCCGCTGGGATTGACCGGCATCCGGCTCGGTTCCACGAACAGGAACTGCTTGGGCACCTTGTAGCCCGCCAGTTGCGTGCGCAGGAAGTCCTGGAGTTCCTGCTGCGTCACTGCCATGCCAGGACGGATGGCGACAACAGCACGGACTTCCTCGTCCCATTCCTCACTGGGGACGCCCAGCACACCGGCCTCCATGACGGCGGGGTGGGTGTAGAGGAGCTGCTCGATCTCGGCGGCGTAGACGTTCTCCCCGCCACTCTTGATCATGTCCTTGGCGCGGTCCTTGAAGAAGAGGTACCCCTGCTCGTCCCGGATGGCCAGGTCTCCGGTGTGCAGCCAACCGTTGCGCAGGGAGTCGGCGGTCTCCTTGGGACGGTTGTAGTAGCCGAGCATCACGGCCGGGCCACGCACGCAGATCTCGCCGATCTGCCCGGGAGCCGCTTCCGTGCCGTCGAAGTCCTCGATCCGTACCTCGGTGAAGGTGTATTCCTGGCCGATCGTGCCGTCGAGCTCCGGACGCATCACGTCCTCGGGGAGGGCCCGGGAGACCATCGCGCCCGCTTCCGTGAGGCCGAAGCGGAAGAACTGGCGGATGTGCGGCGCCGCTTCATGGACAGCCAGTTTGTCCGGCATCCGGAGCAGGCCGCCGCCGCTGTGCATTTGGCGGAAGTGGTGCTGGAAACCCGGGGTCTCCAGGGCACCCGCCTTGGTCAGCCGTCGGATCATGTTCGGGATGATGAAACTGGTGGTGACCCGTTCCCGTTCGACCATGTCCGCGACCAGGCCCTCGTCGAACTTGCGGACGATCACGTTGGTGCCGCCGGTGACATAGTGCGGCATGAACACGCACAGCAGGGCGGCGGAGTGGAAGAGCGGCGTCAGGTTGAGCCCGACGTTCTCCGGCTCTCGGGCCATGCCGCAGTCGATGATCTCGTTGGCCGAGTTGTAGATCGCCGAGCGGTGCGGGATCACCACCCCCTTGGAGAAGCCGGTGGTGCCGCCCGTGAACAGGATGCACAAGGGGTCGGCGGCGGTGACTCCGGCATCGACCGGGCCGCTGGGGCGTAGCAGGGATTCGTACGTCGAACCCTGCCGGTAAACCTGGATCTCCTTGTCGAGGGTGCCGGTGGCGGCGGCCTCCTCGTAGGCGTCGCCGAACTCCTTCTCGACCAGCACCGCTTTGGCGTCGGTGGAAGCTATGCCGTGCACCAGCTCGGCCGTGGACCAGCGCCAGTTGTACATCACCGCGACACCACCAGCGGCGGCGACGCCGAGGAACGCCTCGACGATGAAGATGCCGTTGCCGGCCAGGATCCCGACGTGATCACCCTTGCGCACGCCGGCCTCGCGCAGTCCCCGGGCCAAGGCCCAGACCCGGTCGGCCAGCTGGGCGTGAGTGAGCCGGCCTCGCTCGTCGACGACCGCGTCGCGGGACGGGTGACGGCGCGCGTTGAGCCGCACCAGGTCGACCACGGTGATATCGGTCAGCATGGGGTGATCATCCTCCATTGGCGTGCCGCGAGCGCGTTTCGGGGCGGTCGCGCCGCCGTGGCGTCCCGAGCTGGGCGACCGCTTCGCCTAGACTGACGAGCGTTCGTTCATAACTATTAGCGCGTTCCCGCACCCAGTCGTCAAGAGAAGCAAATCAACAGGTTACGACCCGTTGACAGCCCATCGCGCGACTTCCAATACTGACGAACGAACGATCGCACGTTTAAGAAATCACCAACAGGAGAAGCCATGGACGAGCAAAGCGGCGGGGCCGCGCCCGCCTGGGCCCGGCTGCAGGGGCACGTCAGCCTCGGGCAGGGGAAGCGAGGCGAGGTCTCCGCCCAGGAAGCGGCCGACCGCTTCGCCATCCTGGACACCATTGGCCGCTATGCCTGGTCCTACGACGAGCGGGACCTCGATGCCCTCGCCGGGGTCTTCACCGAGGACGCCGTATGGGTCGGCGATGTGATGGGCTCTGTGCCCATCGGCCCGATCTCCGGCCGCGATGACATCGTGGAGTGGCTCCACGGCCACATGAAGAGCCAGACCACCCAACGCCGACACTGCACGATGAACCCGGTCGTCACCTCCTGGGACGGAGCGACGGCCCAGGTGCAGACGTATCTGCTGCTCTTCTCCGCTCCGAGCGGCACGACGGAGCTCGTGACCACCGGCTTCTACCGCTTCGACCTCGTGAAGCAGCCCACCGGCGAGTGGCTGATCAGCCACCTCTTCGGCGGCTTCGACGCCCCGTTCTAGCGGAAGGCCACGCCATGGAAATCGGCATACTGATCACTCCCGGCGAGGAGAACGGCCTCCAGGTGGGCGACCGCCGCAAGGGAGGCCTCGCCGACCTGCCGGAGACGCACAAGGATCTGCTGGCGGGCCCCGTCACCGCCGTCATGTCCACCGTCAACCGCGACGGCTCCGTTCAGCTCAGCCCGGTCTGGGTGCTCGACGACGGCGAGCACCTGCTCGTGAACTCCGTGCGGGGGCGTCAGAAGGACCGCAACGTACGGGCCAGGTCACAGGTCAGCCTGTGCTTCCTGAATCCGGCGAACGCCTACCACTGGCTCAGCGTCCGGGGCGAGGTCGTCGACATCATCGACGAGGACGATCCCGAGCGGGGCCGACTGGCGACCGAGACGATCGACCGTGGCGCCAAGCTCTACATGGGCGTCGACGAGTACCCCGTCCGCGATCCGCGCGGCGAGGTGCGCAGCCTGTACTACGTGCGGCCCGACAAGGTGATCGCCATGGGGCAGCCCTGAGCCGTCGCGGCGCGGCAGGAAAGGACTCCCGTATGTCAGTGAAGATCGTGGCGCTGATCAAGGCGCTGCCGGATCTGTCACGAGAGGAGTTCCTCCGCCACTGGCAGGAGGAACATCCCGCCGTGGTCTGGCAGTTGCCGGGACTGCGTGCCTACCGACAGAGCCCGGCCGTCGAGCACCGCAGGGCCTGGCCCTTCGACGGCATGGCCGAGCTCTGGTTCGACTCGCTCGACGACCTGAGGGCGGCCTTCGACTCTCCGCAGGCGCAGCCCGTCCACGAGCACGAGAAGCACTTCCTCAGCAGCGTCGACTGGTTCGTCGCGACGGAAGCAGACAAGCAGAAACCCCAGGGCTAGGAACTCATCCGCGCATGGAACGCTTCAAGGACAAGGTCGTCTTCATCACCGGCGTGGCCCGAGGCCAGGGCCGGCAGCATGCCGTTCGTTTCGCACGCGAGGGCGCGCACGTCATCGGCCTGGACATCGCCGACACCATCCCGACCGTGCACTATCCCTCCGCCGCCAAGTCCGACCTCGACGAGACGGTTCGGCTCATCAAGGAGGCCGGCGGGCAGAGCGTCATCCACCAGGGCGACGTCCGCAACCAGGACGCGGTCACGGCGGTCGTCCAGGCCGGCATGGAGCGGTTCGGACGGATCGACGTCGTCCTGCCGACCGCGGGCATCACCTCGCTGGGCCGGCTGTGGGAACTCGACGACGCGCAGTGGGACGAGCTGATCGGCATCAATCTCACGGGGGTGTGGCGCACGCTGCGGGCCACGATCCCGCACATGATCGAGGGCGGCAACGGCGGTTCGATCGTGCTGACCGGGTCCATCGCCGGACTCATCGGCATGCCGGGTCTGGCCCACTACGCGGCGTCCAAGCACGGCGTCAACGGACTCATGCGTTCACTGGCCAACGAGCTCGCGCCGCACGGCATCCGGGTCAACAGCGTCAATCCGACGAACGTGGCCACCCCGATGATCCTCAACGACGTCACCTACCAGCACTTCCGTCCGGACGTGCCGGGCGCGACGCAGGAGGACGCCATCGCGGCCTTCTCCTCGTACAACCTCCTGCGGACGCCTTGGATCGAGCCCGACGACGTATCGAACGCCGTGCTCTGGCTCAGCTCCGACGAGGCCCGGTACCTGACCGGTGTCGCCCTCCCCGTGGACACCGGCACCACCGTGAAGTGGCCCGGGCGCTGACCCTGCCCCCCTTCAGCATCACTCCTCCCCCGAAAGGCCCACATCATGGCAATGCTTTCCGGCAAGGTCGCTCTCATCACGGGAGGCGGTCGCGGTCAAGGACGCACCCACGCCGTCACTCTGGCGCGAGAGGGCGCCAAGGTCGCCATCTGCGACATCGACACGCAGTACGCGTCGATCGAGTACGACATGACCGCGGAACGCGACCTGGAGAAGACCGTGGCGCTGGTCGAGGAGGTCGGTGGCGAATGTCTCGCCGTCACCGCCGACGTACGCGACCCGGGGCAGGTGGACAGCTTCGTCTCCGCCGCGCTCGACAGGTTCGGACGGCTCGACATCCTGAGTGCCAACGCCGGCGTCTGGTCCCCGGCTCTGATCACGGAGACGACCGACGAGCTGTGGGCCGACACCCTCGACACCAACCTCAAGGGCGTCTTCCACGCGATACGAGCAGCCGCACCGCACATGATCGAGCAGCGCAGCGGCAAGATCGTGGCGACGTCGTCGATGTGCGGCCGCCGCGGCACACCGCACCTCGGCGCGTACGTCGCGAGCAAGTGGGGTGTCATCGGCCTGGTCAAGACCGCCGCCATGGAGCTGGGTCAGTTCGGCATCAACGTCAACGCCATCTGCCCGTCGTACATCGACACACCGATGATCAACTACGACGGCTACAACCGGATGTTCCGGCCCGATCTCGAGAACCCGACCCGGGAGACCTCCGACGAGATCGTGCGCCAGCAGCACGTACTGCCCGTCGGTTCCTTCCCCGCACAGCACGTCTCCGACGCTCTGCTCTACCTGGTCTCCGACGGTGCCGCGATGATCACCGGCACGGCGCTCGACGTCACTGCCGGGATGAGCACGCAGTGGGGTGCGTGACGGGCTGAAGCCACCCGGTGTCCCAGGGACGTGGCGGCCGCAACGGACATGGGCCCCACGTCCCTGAGGCATGACCCCACACCCTCGAAGGCCCGTGAGTCATGACCCTGGCCGACCGCTCCGGACACCGCGATAGCATCCGACAACGGCGCGCCCATCGGACACTGCCCTCGCGTCGGCCGAGCAAGACGGGCAGTCTCAGGGATGAGCGGGTGTGCGACCACTTCAGAACAAGACGCGCGGTGGCCCGGCGGCGCCCAAAGCGGGCCGCCCGCCGGTCAGTTCGCGGAGTTCTCTGGAGAGGCTCGGCTTCGAGCTCTTCGCCCGTCAGGGATTCGACGGCACCACCGTCGACGACATCGCCGCCGCCGCGAGCATAGGCCGCCGTACGTTCTTCCGGTACTTCGCCTCCAAGAACGACCTTGTCTGGGGCGACTTCGAAGCACAGCTCGTCAGGCTGGAGGAGCTGCTGAGCGCGGCTGATCCCGCCACCTCGATGATGGACGCGCTGCGGCATGCCGTGGTCGAGTTCAACCGGTTCGACCCGGCCGACGTGCCCTGGCACCGGCAGCGCATGGAACTCATTCTCCGGGTGCCCACCCTGCAGGCCGACTCGACTCTGCGCTACGCGTCATGGCGGGACGTCGTCACCCGGTTCGCGGCCACGCGCACGGGCCTGGCACCCTCCGACATGCAGCCTCGCCTCATCGGCCACGCCGTGCTCGCGTCCTGCATCGCCGCTTACGAACACTGGCTGACAGCGGCGGACGCGGACCTCGGTCAGCTGCTGGACTCCGCCATGCGGGAGCTCGCAGCCGGCTTCGGCCGTTACTGACCGCGCCGGTTCCTGACGATGCGCGGGCGAAGTGCCTTGGTGGACCGGCCCTTGGCCACGGAGAGCCAGACGCCGACACCGTAGGCCAGATCGTCGAGGCGGCGGGCGATGCCATAGCGAACCGGGTCAAGGTGCGCTCGGTCCCGACGGTATTCGAGGGCTGTGTCCGTCAGCGCGGCGACCGCGGCGGCCCTGCGGACCCTCCCTGACACCGTGCAGCCCAGTGCCGTCAGCGGCCACCAGTGTCGGTTCAGCAGAGCGGAGGTTTGGGTCAGCGCGCTGACAGCTCCGTTGGCCGTCAGGCGCAGGGCCAGCCGATACGGGTGCTCGGTGCGGTCCAGCTTTCGGGCGATGCGCAGTGCGGCCACTCCGAAGACCGCGCCGGCGACAGGCACCGACCAGCGCCGCTGGGCGAGTACGGCGACCACGAGGGCGATACTCCACGGGGCGAACACCGCGGGGGCGATGTACTCGGGGTGCCGCCGGGCGAGCGGGGCGGCCCCGGTGCCATAGACCGCTTTGCGCAGGAACCAGTCGTCGAGCCGCACACGATGTTCGTGAGCCGCCTCGACGGTCGGCTCGTAACGCACGCGCCAGCCGCTCTCGATCAGCCGCCAGCACAGGTCGACATCCTCCCCCACGCGCATGGCCTCGTCGAAACCTTGCCCCAGGGCGTCGACACGCGCCACGACGCACGCCGTGCTCGCCCAGGAGACCGGGGTGCCGGGGCGTACCGCGGCCGGATGGCGCCCGAGGTCGAGCGACGAGCGGACCTCCTCGTAGCGGCCGATCCAGTTCGGGGAGGCGTCGCCCCGCAGGCCCGAGATGCGCGGTACGGCCATGCCGACCCTGGGGTCGGCGAAGTGTCTGAGCACGGTCGCCACCGTGGCGGGGGTCAGGACGATGTCGGAGTCGGCGAAGACGACGTACGGAGTGGTGACCTGTCGCAGTCCCGCGTTGCGTGCCCCGGCCGGCCCGAGGTTGGCGGGCAGGGGGATCAGGTGAGCGCCGTGCTTGGCCGCGACGTCGGCCACGTCCTCGGGATGGAGTGAGGCGTCGTCGACGACGATCACGGGGTGGTCCGTCCCGACGGTGGTGAGCAGTCGATCGAGTTGGCGTGCGCGGTCACGGACCGGCACGACGACCGTGTACCGGGGGTCGGCGCAGAGCGGCAATGACTCGACGACCGGGTTGGCCAGTCCGCATTCGAGCAGCCGTTCCGCCAGGACGGCGCTCGCTCTGTCGGACACCTGCAGGGTCCGGCCCGTCAGCAGATGCCGCGCCTTGGGTGCCAGGCGGAGCAGGCGGGTGGGAAACCCACCGAGGAGGGCGCGGCCCTCGTCGAGGACCCGGGTGTGCCGGTCGAGGGTGACCACGAATCCGTGAGGGAGTGTCATCAGCGTGTGCTCCCTGTTCCAGCGGTGGAGGCGCCGGCGGGTGACTCTTCGGGATCGACCAGACGTCCGCGGCCGTCGATGACGCCCAAGGTGATCTGGCGGACCGTGCGCGCGACCATCAGGTCCATCAGCCCGCGGCCCTCCTCGGCCGAGGCGCCGGTCGGGTCGCCGAGCACGCCGGAGGGAGAGACCGCGCGGACTCCGCCTGCGATCAGGTCCGGCATGAGGGCGCCGATCGGCCGAGTGTCTCCGGCGACGGCCGCGTCCAAGCGCACGTCCTGCGGGGCCAGATGCAGCATCAGCGAGGTCTCTGTGCGGCCGGCGTGCGCGTCACCGCCGGGCACATGGCAACCGGCCCATGTCACCTCGTGGCCCTCCTCCCGCATCTGCGGGACGGCGGTGGCGAGGCTCGCCGCATTGCCACCATGGCCGTTGACGAAGACGACGGACCCGGCCCACAGGGACAGAGAGCGCACCAGCTCGACGAGCACCGAGCACAGGGCCTCGTGCCCGATCGAGACGGTTCCGGGGAAGTGTGCGTGCTCGCCGCTGGCACCGTAGAGCACGGGCGGTGCCACCAGCACAGGGCCGGGCAGGGCGCTGGCCGCTCGCACAGTGACGGCGCGGGCGATCACGCTGTCGGTGTCGAGCGGCAGATGCGGTCCGTGCTGTTCCGTCGAGCCGACTGGCACCAGAACCAGAGGTGCCGGCGCAATGGCCGGCCAGACAGCGCGTGCCAGGTCACCGGCTGCCGGCGGCTGTGCGTTGTGGTTGGACATGGTCAGGCAGGGCCGGAACCGGCGCCCAGTGCCACCGCGAAGCCCGGCGGGATGGCCAGATCGTCGCGCGAGAGTTCGTGGACGGAGGCACGGCCCAGACCGAGAACGGCAGAGTCGAGGCCACCCCGCAGGATGTCCAGGACGTTCTCGACGCCCGCCTGGCCGTTCGCGGCCAGACCCCACAGATAGGCCCGCCCGATCAGGACCGCCCGCGCGCCGAGGGCCAGGGCCTTCGCGACGTCGCCGCCGCGCCGGACGCCACCGTCGAGGAGCACTTCGACCTCGTCGCCGACGGCTTCCGCGACCGAGGGAAGGATCCTGATACTGGCCGGCGTCGTGTCCAGGTTGTTCCCGCCGTGGTTGGACACCGACAGGGCGGTGACACCGGCGTCGACGGCCCGCTTGGCGTCGTCCACGCGGCTCACGCCCTTGAGCAGGAAGGGCCCGCCCCACTCCTCACGCAGCCACTTGACGTCGTCCCAGGTCGGCGGGGTGGTCTGCATCCACTCGTAGTAGGCCCCGAAGAAGGTGGGGGCCGAGCCGCCGGGCGGCCGCAGGTTGGGTGCCGTGAGGTCCGGGATCCGGCCCGACCTCGCGAACTTCCACAACCAGCCGGGCCTGGTGACGACGTTCGGGGCGAACCGCGCCATGGCCTTGAGGTCGACCTTCTCGGGGATGGCCGGGCTGCCCCAGTCCCGTCCGTTGGAGAAGGACCAGTCCAGGGTGACGATGAGTCCCTTGGCGCCAGCCGCCCGGGCCCGGTCCATGCGCTGCACCATGATGTCGCGGGTGCCGCTCCAGTACAGCTGGAAGAAGGTGTCGGGGTTGGCCTCAGCGACCTCTTCGACCGGTTTGCCGGCGAATGAGCTCAGGCCCATGATGACGCCCTTGGCGGCGGCTGCGCGGGCTACGGCCACCTCACCGTCGGGGTGCACCGCCTGTACTCCGGTCGGGGATATGACGACCGGCAGCGCCGTCTGTACACCCATCACGGTCGTCGACAGGTCGCGCTCCGCGTGGTGCCCGACCACACGGGGAGCGAAGCCGAGTTCCGCGAAGGCACCGGTGTTGTCGTCGATGGTGCGACCGCGCTCGGAGCCGGCGACCAAGGCACCGTAGACGG
Source organism: Streptomyces sp. NPDC047061 (assembly GCF_040643955.1). Classification (NCBI taxonomy): domain Bacteria; kingdom Bacillati; phylum Actinomycetota; class Actinomycetes; order Kitasatosporales; family Streptomycetaceae; genus Streptomyces; species Streptomyces sp. NPDC047061. Next base: position 165,483 of record NZ_JBEYVI010000001.1, on the reverse strand, counting down.
TGCTCGGGAGTTGCTTCTTGGCTCGGCGCTGGGCCTCGGCAACCGTCTCGAACCAGGGATTTCTGCCCATGTTTCCTGTCTTCTCTCTTGAGGGTCTAGGTGAAGCTCAGTCCCGCCAGCGGATGCTCCGCGCAGGCGCTCACCGGGGGCCGTTCCAGGTCCTCGCGGCGATGGACGAGCGTCACGTCCACCGGCCTCGGACGCGCTGCCGGGGAAGTGCGGTGGGAGTGGTCCACCGCGGGCTTGGGCAGGTGAGCCTTGTCCCGCGGGCGCTTGGCGAGCAGTTCCTCGCCGTGCCCTCGTACGCACTCGGGATCTGGGCCGTCCAGCGGCAGCCCGGTGAAGAACTTCGCGGCCATGCACCCGCCCTTACACGTCTCGTAGAAGGCGCAGGAGGCGCAGGCTCCCCCGTTCTGCGGAGCGCGCAGGCGTATGAAGAGCTCCGAGGAACGCCACACCCCCGCGAAGCCCCCCGGCTCACGGACGTTGCCGGCGAGGAATTCCTCGTGGATGGCGAACGGACAGGCGTACACGTCACCGACCGGGTCGATGAGGCAGACGACACGTCCGGCTCCGCACAGGTTGAGTCCAGGCAGGGCCTCGCCGTACGCGGACAGGTGGAAGAACGAGTCCCCGGTGAGCACGCTTTCCCCGTGCGACACAAGCCAGTCGTACAGCTCACGCTGCTGGGCGGGGAGCGGGTGCAGGTCGTCCCAGACGTCGGCGCCGCGTCCGGAAGGCCGCAGCCGGGTCAGCCGCAGCTGCGCGCCATAGCGGTCGGCGAGCGCCTTGAACTCGTCCAGCTGTGGGATGTTGTGCCGGGTGCACACGACGGAGAGCTTGAAGTTCTTCATCCCGGCTGTGGCGAGGTTCTCCATGGCCTTGAGGGCCGTGGCATACGAACCGGTCCCGCGTACGGCGTCGTTGACGTCGGCGGTCGCACCGTCGAGTGAGATCTGGATGTCGACGTAGTCGTTGCGGGCCAGGCGCTCGGCGACCTCCGGAGTGATCCGGACGCCGTTGGTGGAGAACTTCACGCCCACGTGATGGGCCGTGGCGTAGTCCAACAGCTCCCAGAAGTCGGCACGCACCGTGGGCTCGCCGCCACCGATGTTGACGTAGAAGACCTGCATGGCCTCCAGCTCGTCGATGACGGCCTTGGCCTCCTCGGTGGTCAGTTCACGCGGGTCGCGTCGGCCCGAGCTGGACAGGCAGTGACTGCAGGAGAGATTGCAGGCGTAGGTCAGTTCCCAGGTGAGGCAGATGGGAGCGTCCAGGCCGTGCTCGAAGAGGTCGACCAGCCGTGCGGTGCCGGGGACTTGTGTTGCCGTTGTCATGAGGTCCTCCCGACGACCATCGACGAGTGGGCGAGAGCGGCCAGGGCCCTGCCGTAACGCGGCAGTTCGGTCTCGCCGATGCCTGCGGTCAGGCAGGCGGCCCGGGCTGTGGGAGCGTCCGCGAGGGACTGGACGACTGTCAGCAGTCGCCGGTCCTTCAGGAACGACAGCTTGCGCGTGCCGAAGTGGTAGAGCAGCGCGCCGAACGGTTCGGGCCGCACCGAGACCTGCGGATGCAGGTCCCAGGCGCGGTCGAGGTCCATCGTGGTCATGGCGGGGCGGTCTAGTAGACGCCGCACATGCCGTCGATCGAGACCTCTTCGATCAGGTCGTCGGCCTCGATCAGCTGCTCGGGGGCCATGGCCTCTTCGGCACGGGCCTCGACGGTCTGGGTGGGGTGATTCTCGGTCATGGGACCTCCTCGATGACATCCCGCGACTTCACTGTCGCGGGCGCGGGACCCCCCGTTACTCTGTCCAGAGAGTAATGGCACCAAGTGCCAAAATGAAAGGGGCTGGTGGCCATGGAGATTGCGGCCCGTCGCTGGGATGTGATCGTGGTGGGGGCCGGGGCTGCCGGAGCCGCTCTCGCGGCACGCCTCAGCGAAGACCCCGACCGCAGCGTGCTGCTGCTCGAAGCCGGACCATGCCCCGTCCAACAGGCCGACTTCGGGCCCGACTTGCTCGACGCCCGGCTCGTCCCGGGCGCACAGCCCGGCCATCCCGCGGTGCTGCCCTACGCCGTGCATCTCGCACCCGACCGCCCGTACACGGCTCCCCGAGGACGCGTCCTCGGCGGCTCCACCGCTGTCAACGGCGGCTACTTCATCCGCGCTCGGCGCGAGGACTTCGACCGGTGGTCGGCCGCGGGAGGCGCCTCGTGGTCGTATGACAGGCTGCTCCCGCTGATGCGACGGCTGGAGAACGATCTCGACCACGGTGCCGACGATCTGCACGGCGGCACCGGGCCCGTGCGGATCCGGCGCACGGGTCTGCTGCACCCGGCCGCCGTGGCGTTCCAGAACGCGGCACGTGAACTCGGCTTCTCCGAAGAGGCCGACAAGAACGCCCAGGGCGCGCCTGGGTTCGGCCCGGTGCCGTCCAACTCGGTCGACGGGGTGCGGGTCAACACCGGCATCAGCTACCTGCTCAGCGCGCTCGACCGGCTCAACCTCACTGTGGAGGGCGACTGTCCGGTCCGCCGGATCGTCCTCGACCGGGGTCGCGCCACCGGTGTCGTCGTCGAGCGCGACGGACAGCGCATCACGCTCGACGCCGGTGAAGTCGCGCTCTGTGCCGGCGCGTTCGCCTCGCCTCATCTGCTGCACCTCTCCGGTATCGGACCGTGCGCCGAACTCGAACGTGTCGGCCTTCCCGTCGTCGTCGACCTCCCCGCCGTCGGTGCCCGCCTCAGCGACCACCCACAGGTGGCCCTGGAGTGGCTCCCCCGGCAGCCGCTGGAGGCGCCCGTCGGCTCGTGGCTGGGTGGCGTTCTGCACCTGCCGTCGTCCGACGGTGTGAACGCCTCCGGCGACCTGGAGGTCCTTCAATCGCTCGTCCCTCTCGCCGGGTTGGCGGGCGGGCAACCCGCCGTTGCCCGCGCGCCTTTGGCGTTCCTCGTGTCCGACCTGTCACCGCGATCGAGTGGCCGACTGGTCACGCGCTCCGCGGATCCTGCGGTGCTGCCCCGGATCGACTACGGCTATCTGGGGACCACCGACGACAGGCGTCGGCTGCGCGAGGTGATCCGCACGACCGCCGCTCTGGTGGCGAGCGACTCCTTCGCCGAGATCGCCCTCAGCCTGCTCGGGCCCGAACCCCAAGTGTTGGATGACGACGATGCGTTGGACAGGTGGGCGGCGACCCACCTCGGCACATCCCAACACACGTGCGGCACAGTGCCCTTGGGGTCGGCCGTCGACCACTACGGCAGGGTCCATGGACTCACCGGACTACGCGTGGCGGACACGTCCATCCTGCCCACGGCCCCGCTACGCGGCCCGGCCGCGACCGCCGTCCTCATCGGCGAGCTCGTGGCGCACGCCATGCGCAACGATCTGCCCTGAGGGGCCCTCGCATCCGGCATCAGACCTCATAACACGTCGTTCACGAGCACTCCAACCCTCGGCAGCTCGATCTCGCAGATGTCGCCGGATTCCACGGCGGCCACGTCGGGCGCCAACACGGCGACCACATCGCCCGGTTCCAGCGTGGTCCAGGAGGAGCAGTGGGCGAGAAGCTCCCACAGACGCTCCACCAGGGGCTGGACGGAGTACCGCCCTACCGTCCGGCCGTTGACACGGGCCGAGAACTCCGCACCGACCGCCCCCAGGAACTCGTCCGGAGTCAAAAGCCACGGGCCGAACGCGGCGCCGCCGCTCAGCCCTCCGGTGGCCCAGTCGGCGAAGCAGGTGTAGCCGGCGACCATCTCGTGGGCATGGCTGGGTGGAACCCGTCGGCTGCACGAGCCGATCACGGCAGCGATGCCCGCCCTCCAACTCACCGCCGCTTCCCGCTGAACGGTGAAGGAGCCGCCGGGTGCCACGAGGGTGTCCGCGAACCGGGTCCACACGGCGTCCGGGTCGTCATTCCCTGCCTTCCAGGCCCCGCCGTCCACGCAGACGATCTTGGCAGGAAGGGGTACCGGTGGCAGCAGATCCAGGGCCGCCACGGAGACGTCCGGGTCGAGCCCCAGGGCGTTCATGGCGATACCCATCAGCCCGTCGTCGCGGAGGGCTTGGACAAGGGTGGGGGTCTCCAGAGCCGGCCGGGCGCCGAGATCCAGGACTTCGGCGTCTTCCAGCAAGCCCCACGAGACTCGTCCGGCGTGCGTGAAGGAAAGGAGCTTCACCTCGTCTACTCCAGCGTCGTACCGGCCGCCGGACCCTCGAGGAAGCGGTTCGGCTTGAGGAAGAAGCACAGGACGAGGGCGCCGTTGGGCGCGGTGGCCCGGTGCTGGTTGCCCTTGGGGCGCCACGAGAAGTTGCCGACGGTGGTCTCGCCCTCGGCGTCGACGATGCTGCCCTCCAGCACCCAGGTCTGCTCGATCTCGACGTGCTCGTGCAGCGGGAGCACCGCGCCCGGTTCCCAGCGGAAGAGCGCGGTCAGCAGGCCTGTCTCCTCCTCGCGCAGCAGAACCTTCATGTCGATGCCGGGGAAACCGGTGGGCTTCCAGGGCAGTTTCTCGACGTCGACGTAGCGGGACGCGAGGGGCGGCAGCGCGTTCAGGTCGTTGGCCAGGGGGGTGATGGCGGGCATGGTTCCTCCGGTTCGGGGTTGATGAGCGTGAGTCAGTAGGACCGCGGCAGTCCCAGCAGCCGCTCGCCCAGGTAGTTGCGGATCATGTCGTCGGTCAGCGGTGCGAAGGTGTAGAGCCGTGCGTCGCGGAAGTAGCGCTGCATCGCGTACTCACGGCTCAGGCCCGCACCGGCCATGACCCGCATGCCGTTGTCGACAGCCCGGGTCGCGGCCTCGGACGCTGCGAGTTTCGCCATGGCCGACAGCAGGTCGGCCCGCTCCCCCAGTGCGTCGGCACGCGCGGCCTTGCGGACCAGTTCGCGTGCGGCCTCGATCTGTACGGCGTCGTCGACCATTCGGTGCTGAAGTGTTTGGAAGGCCCCTACGGGCCGCCCGAAGGCCTGCCGCTCACGCGCGTAGTCGAGGCCCGCCTCATATGCGCCGCGGGCGATGCCGAGCGCGGCGGCCGCGGCGTTGAGCCGTTCGCCGTTGAGAGTGGCCAGCACCTGCCGGAAGCCCCGGCCGACCTCGCCGAGGACGGATCCGGGGTCGACGGTGACGTCCTGGAGCAGGACCTCGCAGGTGTCGAGGCCGTGGATGGCCATGGTCGGAAGCTCGTGCACCTCGACTCCGCGTGCTTCCAAGGGCACGAGGAAGAGGGTGATGCCGTCGACGGCCGAGGGCTCGGGTGGCGCGGTACGGGCGACGACGATGGCGTGGTCTGCGGTTGCGGCCCCGGAGATCCAGGTCTTCACGCCGTTGATCACCCAGGAACGGTCGTCCCTCTGCGCCGCCTTGGTCCGCATGACGCGTGCCACGTCGGTACCGCCGTCGGGCTCGGTCATGGCGAACGCCACGCGGGTGCGCCCCTCCAGCAGCGGCCCCAGGATCTGCTTGCGCTGCGCCTCGCTGCCGTGGGAGGCGAGCAGGTGCACGCCCATGTACTGGACGACCAGGCAGACGGCCATCGAGGTGGGCCCGGCACCGAGTTCCTCCAGGACGACGACCTGGCTGCGGGGGTCGGCACGCTCGGTTCCCTCGGTGTCCGCCTCCAGGCCGATCAGTCCGGCTTCGCCCAGGGCCCGGTACAGGTCGTAGTCGAAGTCCTCGGCCTCGTCCAGCGCGCGGATCCGCTCGGGCGTGGCCTCACGCGCGACGATCTGCCGGACCAGGGTCCGCAGTTCGGCACGTTCGTCGCCGTCGTCGGTGGGTACGACGGACGGGGTGTGGCCACGCATGTCGGTTCCTCCTGGTCGTGCTGCCGTGTCACACGGGTGTGACGGCCTGGCGGCGGGTGGGCGGGGTCATGGGCCGGCGGCCGTAGATCCGCAGGCGTTCGATCAGCTCTCGGCGCAGGTCGTTGGCGGGGACGACGGCTTCCACCGCGTTCTCGTTGGCGATCTTGAAGACGTCGATGCCGGCCGCGTACTCGGCCTGCTTCTCGGCGACGAAGCGCTTGCGCTCGTCCGGGTCCTCGATGGCCTGGATGCGGTTGTAGTGGATGCCGTTGATCGCCGCGTCCGGTCCCATCAGGGCGGGCTTGGCGGTGGGCAGGGCGATCACCGCGTCGGGCTGCATCGGGGCACCTGACATGGCCAGGTAGCCCCCGCCGTACGCCTTGCGCACCAGGACGGCGATCCGCGGCACCCTGCTCTCGGCCACCGCGAAGAGCATCTTCGCGCCGTGCCGGATGATGCCCTGCCGCTCCACCTCGGAGCCGATCATGTAGCCGGCGATGTCCACGAGGAACAGCAGCGGGATGTTGAAGGCGTTGCAGATCCAGATGAACCGCGCGGCCTTGTCGGAGGAGTCCGGGAAGAGGACGCCGCCGCGGTGGATCGACTGGTTGGCGATGATGCCGACGCTGCGTCCGTCGAGGCGCGCGAAGCCGGTGACCATCTCCGGCGCGAACAGCTCCTTGTAGGGGAAGAAGCTGTCCTCGTCGAAGACGGCGTCGATCAGTTCATGAACGTCGTACACCTCGGACTCGCGGAGCGGTACGACCTCCTCGACCGTCCGCTCCGAACCCGGTTCGGCCGGCTCGGCGACCGGCGGCGGGGTCTCCCAGTTCGACGGCAGGTACGACAGCCACACGCGAATCGCCGCGATGGCCTCCTCGTCGTCCTCCACGAGGCAGTCGCCGAGGCCGGAGGTGCGGCAGTGCATCTCGGCACCGCCCATCTCCTCCAGCGTCACCTTCTCTCCCGTGACCATCTCCGCCAGGCGCGGGGATCCGAGGTAGGCGGTGGCGTGTCCGCGCACCATCACGGTGTAGTCGCACAGTGCGGGCACGTATGCGGAACCTGCCGGCGACGGCCCGAACAGCGCGCACACCTGCGGAATCCGACCGGAGATCTGGACCTGGTTGTAGAAGATGTTGCCCCAGGCGCGACGGCCCGCGTAGCTCTCGAACTGCTCGTCGATGCGGGCGCCGGCTGAGTCGAAGAGATAGACGAGCGGGATGCCGCTCTGGTCGGCGATCTCCTGGGTGCGGATGATCTTCTCGAAGGTCCGCTTGCCCCAGGTGCCCGCCTTGACGGTGAAATCGTTGGCGATGACGGCGACATCCCGGCCGTCCACCTTGCCGATACAGGTGACGACCGCGTCACCGGGCAGCCCCTCCTCGAACCGGGCGAGCAGACCGTCCTCGAAGGACCATCCGTCGTCGAAGAGCAGCTCCAGGCGCTGACGCACCAGCATCTTGCCCGAGGCGAGGACCTTCTCGCGGTTCTTCTCCGATCCGCCGAGTCGTGCCTGTTCGAGCCGCTGGGAGAGCTCCTCGTGGACTGTCTGACCCATACTTTCCATCCGATCCGCCGACGAGTTCGACTTCTTGACCGCCGTGAGCGGCCACACATAGCCTAACTAACGAACGCTTGTAAGTTAAGAGGGAGGAGCTGCCCATGTCTGAGCGCTACTGGGAGGATGTGCAGGTCGGGGATGTCTTCCAGGGACCGGGGATCACCGTCACCGACGCTCATCTCACAAACTGGGCGGGGCTGACCGGTGACTGGACCTCCCTGCACCTCGATGCGGAGTACGCGGCCTCCACACCCTTCGGCGGTCGCATCGCCCACGGCCCGCTGACGCTGTCGCTCTCCCTCGGGCTGCTCACCCAGACCGGTGTGTTCGGCAATGTGGTGGCCTGGCTCGGACTGGACGAAGTACGGGCCAAAGCGCCGGTCCACCTTGGTGACACGATCCGCCCGGTCGCCGAGGTGACCGAGTCCCGGCCCTCCAGTAAGCCGGGCAGGGGGGTGTGGACCCTGGCCTACCGGACCCTGAACCAACGACAGGAGACGGTGATGACCTTCTCCAGCGGGTTCCTGATCCGTCGGCGCGACAGCTGATCGGCCCCTACGGTTTGCGCTGCATGAGGGCCGCGCGGCGGAGGCGGCAGACCAGTTCGTCGCGCTGGTTGAAGGCCCGGTGCTCCAGCTTGACGATTCCGGTGTCGGGCCGGGACTTCGATTCCCTGGTCTCCAGGATCTCGCTCTCGACCCGCAGCGTGTCCCCGATCAGCACCGGCTTGGGGAAGACGACCTCCTCGAATCCGAGGTTGCCCACGGTGGTACCGAGGGTGAGGTCCGCGACATGCAACCCGGCCACGAGGCCCAGGGTGAAGACGCTGTTGACGATCCGCGTGCCGTAGATCGAGTTCTTCGCGAACTCCTCGTCCAGGTGCAGCGGCTGCGGATTCATCGTCAGCGCGGTGAACAGCAGGTTGTCGGTCTCCGTCACCGTGCGCGTGGTGCTGTGCCGCACGATCTCACCGACGACGAACTCCTCGAAATAAAGCCCGCTCATACCGCCGCCACCTCCGTGTTCTCCTCGTTCACGGCCAGAACGTCCCTGGCGTGCTGGGCGTGCGCCAGATCGATGTGCTCGCCGTCGAACAGCACCGCTCCCTCACCGAGTGCGGCGCCGCGTTCGTAGGTGTCCACCAACCGTCGCAACCGGTCGAGTTCGGCGCCGCTCGGGCCGTACTCCTCATTGACGACGGCGACATGGGACGGATGGATCAGTACCTGACCGCCGTATCCGAGGCGGTTGTTGTCACGGGCGAAGGCCCGCAGCCCGTCCAGGTCCCCGATCTCCTGCCACAGCCCCAGAACGATGTGCCGCAGCCCGGCGGCCCGGGCTGCGAGTACGACCTTGCTGCGCAGGTAGAGGGTCTCAAGGCCGGCCGGAGTCCAGGTGAAGCCGACCTCTCGGGAGATGTCCGCGTCCTTGGCGGCCGCCGCCATCAGCGAGAGCACCCGGGGAGCGGCCGCGATCTCGTCGACGTTCGCCAGCGAGCGGGCGGTCTCCAGCGACGGCACGAGCCCCACGCTCCCGCGCGGCATCCCGTGTTCGATCTCGGCGGCGGTGACGAGCGCGTCGTAGGCCACCACGTCGTCGCGGCCGTACACCTTGGGCAACAGAAGCCCGGTCAGTCCGGGGCGCACCACGGCGGCGATGTCCTTGCCGAAGTGCTCGGTGTCGAGCGGGTTGACCCGGACGAACACCCCGGTGCCGCTTCCCACGAGGCGGTCGATCGAGTCGGCGACCGCTGCACGCGCCTCCGCCTTCGCCGACACGGGGACGGCATCCTCCAGGTCGAGGATGAGCGCGTGAGCTCCGGCGCGCAGCGCCTTGTCGACCCAGGTCGGCTTGTGACCGGGAACGAACAGCAAGGATCGGTACGGCTTCATGATCGGCTCCTCGGTCTCCTCGGGACAGGGGGTGATCGACGCGGTCACGACGTCTCCGGTTCGATCACGGCGAGGACGGCGCCGGCGGGGACGACATCGCCGGGCGCTGCCTTGAGGCTGGTCACCACTCCCCCGACGGCGGCCCGGACGGGGTTCTCCATCTTCATCGCCTCCACGACGAAGAGGACCTGACCCTCAGTCACCGTCTGTCCGTCCTCGACGTTCACCGCGACCACCGTGCCCTGCATCGGGCTGGTCACCGAGCCGCCCGCCGGTCCGCCGCGACGGCCGCCGGACCTGCGGCCACCGCCACCGGCCCCGCTCCTCGCGCGCCGCGACGGTTCGGCGACCGCGGTGGCAGTGGCGTTCGACGACGGCACGGCGCCGCCAAAGAAGGGGACGACGTAGCGGCGTCCCGCCACCCACAGCTCGTCCCGTGCGGGCTCGTCCTCATCCGCCTCGGGGTCCGGGACCGATGCGAAGTCGTCCGCCGGGAACTGCACCGCCTCCTCCAGCCAGCGGGTGGAGATCGAGACGGCCGCGAAGTCGGGGTGGTCCAGGACGGCTCGGACCGCGGGCACTGTGGTGGGAACGCCGCCGACCTCGAACTCGTCCAGCACAGCACGCAAGCGCCGAATAGCGGTGTTCCGGTCCGGGGCCCAGGCCAGCAACTTGCCGACCATGCTGTCGTAGTAGGGCTGGACCTCGTCGCCCGCCTCGTAGCCGCTGTCGAAGCGCACGCCTGGCCGGTTCGGGACACTCAGCGCAGTGATCCGGCCGGGTGCCGGCACGAACAGTCCGCCGGCCGTGTTCTCGGCGTTGACGCGGCATTCGACGGCGTGGCCCCGCGGCGCGAGGCCGGACACGGTCACACTCAGCGGATCACCCGCCGCGACGCGCAGCTGCTCGGCGATCAGGTCGAGACCGAGCACCTCTTCGGTGACCGGGTGCTCCACCTGGATACGTGTGTTCATCTCCAGGAAGTAGAAGTGCTCGCCCTCCACCAAGTACTCGACCGTACCGGCACCGACGTAGTCGACGGCTCGGGCGAGCCGTACCGCGGACTCGCCCATGGCCGTGCGCAGTTCGGGCGACAGGCCAGGAGCGGGAGACTCCTCGACCAGCTTCTGGTGGCGTCGCTGTACGGAGCAGTCCCGGTCGCCCAGCCATACGGCGTTTCCGTGCCGGTCGGCGAAGAGCTGCACCTCGACGTGGCGTGCTCCGGCGAGATAGCGCTCGACATAGACGTCGGCGTGGCCGAAGGCCGCGGCGGCCTCACGACCGGCCGCCTCCAGGGCTTGCTCCACCTCGTCCGGTCCGGCGACCGTGCGCATGCCGCGCCCACCGCCGCCGTAGGAGGCCTTGATGACCAGTGGGTATCCGTGCTCGGCACCGAAGGCGCGGATCTCGTCGGGGCCGGTGACGGGCTCGGTGGTGCCGGGGATCAGGGGTACGTCGGCGCGGGCGGCGACCTGCCGGGCGGCGACCTTCTCGCCCATCACCTCGATGGCGGCGGCGGGCGGGCCGATGAAGACCAGGCCTGCCTCCTCCACTGCGCGGGCGAAGGTCGCGTTCTCCGCGAGGAAGCCGTAGCCCGGGTGAACGGCCCCGGCGCCGGTATCGAGCGCGGCTCGCACGACCTTGTCGATGTCGAGGTAGCTCTCCCCGGGCGCCGTGCCGCCGAGCGGGACCGCCTCGTCGGCGACGCGGACGTGCAGCGCCCCGGCGTCGGGGTCCGAGTGCACGGCCACCCCCGTCAGGCCGAGCTCGCGGCAGGTGCGCAGGACGCGGACGGCGATCTCGCCCCGGTTGGCGACGAGGACCTTGGAGAAGCTCATCGATGACCCGCCTCCTCGACACATGTGTTGTGGCAGCTGCCAATTCCTTCGACCGTGGTGGTGAGTACCTGGCCCGGGGTGAGGAACTCGGCGGGCTCGCGGCCCGCACCTACCCCGCCCGGGGTGCCGGTCAGCAGCACATCGCCGGGGCGCAAGGTGGTGAACCGCGACACGTAGGCCACGATGTCGGCCGGGCCGAACAGCAGCTGTGAGGTGCGGCTGCGCTGCTTGACGACGCCGTCCACCATGCAGCTGATTTCCAGGTCGGCGGCTGCGTCGACTTCCTCGCCGGTGACCAGGACCGGGCCGAGCGGCGTGGTCGCCTCGAACGCCTTGCCCTGAAGCCACTGGCCGGTCCTGCGTTGCCAGTCACGGGCCGAGACGTCGTTGGCGACCGTGAATCCTGCGATGGCGGCGACGGCCTCCGCGGTGCTCGCGTGCCGTACGGTCCGGCCGACGACCACGGCAAGCTCTGCCTCCCAGTCGACGGCGCCGGACTCGGCGGGCAGGACCAGGTCGTCCTCGGCGCCGAGCAGGGTGTCGGCGAACTTGCCGAACAGGGTCGGGTATTCGGGCGTCTCGCGGCCCATCTCGGCGATGTGGTCCTTGTAGTTGAGACCAACACAGAGGATCTTCGACGGGTGCGGGACAAGGGGCGCGTATTCCACGCTGTCGGGCGACGGCCCGGGGACCCCTGACAACTCACCGAGCGGTCGTCCCTCGATGTCGGTCAGGAGCGCTCCTATATCCGACTGAGGGAGGAGCCGAGTACGGCTTTCCTCGACTATGGCCGCACGTGTGCCGCCGTCGTGCCTGATCGTGGCCAAGCGCATTCAGTACACTCCCGAAACGAACGATCGCTTGTTTTTTGAAGTTACGCGTTCACCCCGCCCAGGTCAACCGCTCACGGACAAGCAGAACGCCCGGTGCCCGGATCGATGAGCGATCAGGGCACCGGGCGCAGAGGTCCGGTGAGCGTGAGGTCAGCTCACCGCGGAGGCCGACTGCGCGGCGATGGCGGCGATCTCCTCATTCGCCACTCCGAGCTGCCGCAGGGTGATGATGGTGTATTTGTCGACGATCTCGTCCAGGGACAGCGGGCCACGGGGCCGGTACCAGGTCGAAACATGGGTGCCGGCCGCGACGATCGCGTACGCCTGCAGCCTCACGTCCACGGGCTCCACCCGGCCTTCGGCAGCCGCCGTCTCGATCAGGTCGCGCAGGACCTGCTCGTACTGGTCACGCTTGGCCACGACGGTGCGCCGGTCCTTTTCCCCGAGAGAACGCAGTTCCGAGTTTCCGATGAAGACTTCACGGGCGCGGTCGGCATGGAAACGGATGTGGCAGTCGATGGCCGCGCGCAGGCAGTCCACCGGGTCCGTACGGCCGCGCAGGGCAGCACGTTGCGCGGCCAGCAGGTCGTCCATGATGCCCAGCATGATGCTGCGCAGCAGGTCGTCCTTGCCGTTGATGTGGTTGTACAGGCTGCCGACCTGGATGCCCACCTTGGCCGCGACGCCCCGGAGTGTGGTCGCTTCGTAGCCGTGCTGGTAGAACAGTTCTGCAGCGGCTTCCAGGATCGCGTCGGCGGTACGCACACCGCCGGTGGGACGTGGCATTCTGCGTCTCCGATCGACTCACCCGGCCCGACACGTCACGGCGGGCCCTGCCGGGTGCGGGCACGTTCCGCGGATTCGCCATGATACCTCCAGACGAACGGTCATACGTTCGTCTGGCCCAGGACGGATCTCGGAGTGGCCTGCAGGCGCGATTTCTATGTGCCGAGCAGTCCCGGCGGGAGATCCTCGCGCCGCCCGCCGACCCGGCATGCACGGGTCGCCTGGGCGGTGAGTTCGGTGACACGCGCGGCCGTCACTGTGACAGGCGGCGCCTTGAGGAACCACTCCCTGGCCTCTTCCGGGGTCATATCCGTGGGCGGGTCCGGAAGGTAGGGGTGCACGTTGACTGGTGTGCCGGGCTCCTGGCGCCAGCTGTCGGCCAGGGTGCCGATGTCGACGGCGTCGTAGCCGATCGCGTCGAGGAACCGTACGACGTCCGCCTTGGCACCGGCGTCGCACGAGGAGACGGCCAAGGCGCTCCGTTCAGGTGAGTGGGCCGGCCTGGCACCCGTGAACAGGCGAACGGAGTCCATGTTGTTGAGCGTCTTGACGACGCGGGAGCCCGGCAGGTGCCGCTGGAGCATCTCGCTGCTGGTGAGCTGTCGGTCTTCCAGTTCGCCGATGCGGCCGTCGTGCTCGGGGTAGTAGTTCATGGTGTCGATGACGGTCCTGCCCACGAGTGCCTCGGCCGGAAGCCGGTCGTACAGGCCGAAGGGGATCGCCACCGCGACGACTCCGGCCGCGCGGGCGGCTTCGGCGGTAGTGGCGGCACTGGCCCTGCCGCCCAGTTCGGTCACCAGTCCGCTCAGGCTGTCCGGTCCTCTGGAGTTGCTCAGGACCACGTCGAGGCCGGCGGCGACGGTGAGTCGGGCGACAGCACTGCCGATGGCGCCGCTCCCGATGAAGGCGACGGTCCCTGGCATGGTTGTGGATCCTCCTTGCGTGAGATTTCGGTGAGCTGAGATGGCGAGACCCGACGGGCGTCAGGCGAGGAACTCCGGGAGGCGTTCGCGTGATGCCGCCGCCAGTGCCGCTTTGACGGCGGCGGCGTCGATCTGCCGCGCGTAGACGGGTGTTCCGGGTTGCTGGCGCCAGGATTCATCGAGTCCGCCCGCGTCGACCGCGTCGAAGCCCAGTTCCTCGACCAGGGCGCTCACCAGGCGCTTGGCGCCCTCCTCGTCTCCCGCGACGGGGACGGCGATCCGGTCCGGTGAACCAACCGGGCGTGGTGCGTCGATCAGGTCCCGGGCAGGGGTGGTGTTGAAGACCTTGATGACAGGACGGCCGAGGTGCTTTTCGGTCCAGCGGCTCTCGGGCATTCCCTCCTCGATCTCCGGGATCCGGCCGTCCCGCTGGGGGTAGTAGTTGCCGGTGTCGATCACGATCACACCGTCGGCGGCCTCGCCGAAGAGGCTGCGCGGAAGCGAGGGGACACTCTTAAGCGGGATGGTCACGATCACGACCTCGGCCCCATGGACCACTTCCGTCAGAGGCAGCGCAGTCGCACCCGTCTCCCCCGCCAGCGTGGCGAGGGTTTCGGGCCCGCGGGAGTTGGAGACCGAGACGTCATGGCCCAGCGCGGTCAGGCGACGCGCGAGGTTTCCGCCGATCTGCCCCGCGCCGATGATGCCGAACTTCACAGTGCTTCCCCTCCGGTCAGTGGTCTGCGGCGAGGAGCGGGAAGCCGTTCAGGATCCGCTGCAGGTGCATCACCTGCCGGGGGATGAACTCGGCGATGGTGGATCCGACGACGTCCACGGCCTCATTGACGTCGGCGATGATGCGCCGCACGTCGGTGCCGGTGAGCCCGTCCGGTTCGATACCGAGCCCGAGCACGACGTCGTTGCTGTCGACCGCGTCGACGTCGAAGTGGAGGGCGACGCGCGAGCAGCCGGTCGCGGCGAGCCAGTCGAGCAAGGGCTGCGTGGACGCGCGCAGTTCGTCGGGGCCGAACGGCTGGATGCCCCACTCGGCGATGTTCGGGAAGTCGTCGTCGGTCCACGAGTGGAGTCCCACCAGGGCCACTCGGCTCGGGGAGACGTTCGCCGGCAGCAGCGCCTGTACGTCGGGGTCGCCGTGCCCGGTGAGGGCGGCGACGGCCATCGCGTGATAGCCCTGGTACTCACTCTTCGGGGTTCCCACGTCGGGGTGCGAGTCGATCCATACCACTGCCAGGTCATCGCCGTAGCGGCGGGCGAGCTCGGAGAACGGAGCCACGCTTACGGCGCACTCTCCGCCGATGGTCATGATCCGGGCCGGGGCGTGGTCGCGGATGACCTCCAATGCGCCGGCGAGTTGCTTGACGAGCACTTCCTTGGCTTCGACTCCGTCGCGCACCTCCAGGCCCTCGTCGGACATCGTGACCGGCACGGTCGCCGTCGGGCCTTCGTGCGGGGGAAGGACTGCCTGGAGGACGGCCGTGCCCACTGTGTAGCCGCGACGGGCTACGTCGAGCGGGAACTCGGGGGCCAGTTCCTTGACGATCGCCGCGCCGGCGCCCTGCCACTGGGGCCATACGAGCCGGAGAGCGACGCCTTCGCCCTCCGAGCCGGCAGCCTGCGAGGAGTCGTGCTGTGCCATGGGGGTCCTTCCCTTGATATGCGGTCCGCGCGGCAGGTGGGGGGCTCGACAAGAGCACAGTGCGACAAGCGCGGATGCGTGATGTGACCGGGGCCGCCGGCATGCGTACGTCTTCCTCGGCGCCCTCTTGGTACGAGAAATAACGTACCACGAGAAATATCGAACTACGATCTTCCTCATACAATGGAGCGATGCCCGCTACGACGAAACGGCCCAGCCCCACGAACGCCACTTCCCGGCTACCCGAACCGACGCGTGACGAGATCCGGGTTGAGCGGGTGCTGCACGCCTTGTCCGACCCCATCAGGCTGCGTGTCGTCACCGAACTCGCTGCCGCAGCGACCGATCTGAACTGCCTGGCGTTCGAGCTTCCGGTGTCGAAGTCGACGTGCACCTACCACTTCCGTGTGCTGCGGGAGGCCGGCGTGATCCATCAGTACCCTCAGGGCACGTCCAGGATGAACTCCCTGCGCTCGGACGACCTGCGGGAGCTGTTTCCCGGCTTGCTGGACAGCGCGATACAGGGGGCGCGCGATCAGTGGCTGCGCCTGACCGGCAGCTGACCGGTTCGAGGAATCGGCCACGGTCTCAGCCTCCGGCCAGTGTCTGCTCGCACCAGATGGTCTTGCCCCTGGCGTGCTGGCGACTCCCCCAGCGATCGGTGAGCTGGGCCACCAGCAGCAGACCTCGACCGCCTTCGTCGAAGACGCGGGCCCGGCGCAGGTGTGGCGCTGTGCTGCTGCCGTCCGAGACCTCGCAGATCAGCGTGCGATCGCGGATGAGACGTAGCCGGATCGGGGGCACGCCGTAGCGGATGGCGTTGGTGACCAGCTCGCTGACGACGAGCTCCGTCACGAAGGCGCTCTCCTCCAGCCCCCACTCCTCAAGCCGGTGCGAGGCCGCGGCCCGAACGCCTGCCACCTCGGCCGGATCAGCGGGCACGTCCCAGGAGGCGACCCTGTCGGAGCCGAGCCGATGCGTGCCGACCAGCAGCAGAGCGGCGCCGTCAGGGCCCGGGCCATTCGGAAGCATGGTTCCGATGACGTGGTCGCAGCGGGCCGGGAGCGAGTCGGCCGGAGGGGCCAAGGCACGTCCCAAGGCTTGGATCACGCCCTCGGTTTCATGTGTTCCGGACCCGAGAAGCCCCTCGGTGAAGAGGGCGAGGACGCTGCCTTCCGGCACCTCCACGTCCATCGTCTCGAAGGGCAGGCCGCCTTGGCCGAGCCGTGGCCCGGCCGGTGGTGCCAGCGACACGGTGGTGCCGTCCGGCTCGACCGCCACCGGGGCCGGGTGTCCGGCGCGGGCGAGGGAGCAGCGGCCCGAAAGAGGGTCGTAGACCGCGTACAGACAGGTGGCGCCCGACTCAGCTGCCGTTCCGTCCGCGGTGTCATACGTCCCGGACTCTGCGGAGAGCCGGAGCACAAGGTCGTCGAGTTGGGTCAGGAGTTCGTCGGGGGCGAGGTCGACATCCGCGAGAGTCCGCACCGCGGAGCGCAACTGCCCCATGGTGGCCGCGGCCTGCAGGCCGGGACCGGCCGCGTTCCCGACCACGAGAGCGACCCTGGCCCCGGACAGCGGGATCACGTCGTACCAGTCGCCGCCGACACCGAGCCGGGGATTGGCCGGGAGATAGCTGGAGGCGACTTCCACAGCGGACGGTTGCGGCAGCTTGCGGGGCAGAAGACTGCGTTGCAGGGCATGCGCGGCGGCCCGCTCCCGCGTGAACCGTCGCGCGTTGTCCAGGCAGACGGCCGCCCGCGCCACCAGCTCTTCCGCGAGCGTGACGTCGTCCTGGTCGAAGGGCTCGGCACGACGCCACCGGCCGAAGAACACCACACCGAGCGTCGTACCGCGGGCCGTCACTGGCACGATGAGCCACGAATGGAATCCGAACGTCCGGACCTTCTCTGCGCGGGCGGGATCGTCCGCCAGCCAACCTCTGATGGCCGTGTCCATCCCGCTGTGCAGTTCGGGCCGCCCGACGGCCAGACAACGGGCCGGTGGCGAGTTCGCGGGATAGACATCGACGTCACCCACCTCGGTCACCGATTCAGGCGCCCCCGCGACCACGGACTGCTGCGCTACCCGGCGCAGCACCGCGTCGCCGGTGACGGGTCCGGGTTCCGGTTCCTCACCGCTCAGCAGTGGTTCCAGCAGATCGACGGTCGCGAAGTCGGCGAGCCGGGGAACGGCCAGATCGGTCAGCTCCTGTGCGGTGTGTGGCACATCCAGTGTGCTGCCGATGTAGGTGCTGGCCTCGTTCAGCAACGCCAACCGCTCCCGGCTCCGACGCTGCTCGGTGATGTCGACCACCGTCGTGCACACACCCAGAATCCGGCCGTGGCGATCCGGGACAGGCGAGACGGAGACCGAGAAGACGCGGTCGTGGTCAGGATCCGCGGGGATGCGCCCCGTGACGACGAAATCGACTTCTGCCCGGCCGGT
Organism: Streptomyces sp. NPDC047061; assembly: GCF_040643955.1. Lineage (NCBI taxonomy): Bacteria > Bacillati > Actinomycetota > Actinomycetes > Kitasatosporales > Streptomycetaceae > Streptomyces > Streptomyces sp. NPDC047061. The sequence goes on along the minus strand of NZ_JBEYVI010000001.1, from coordinate 147,734 downwards.
CGCCAACACTCTGCGCATCCGTGCCTCGCACTCCGGGAGGTCGGTGCTGTTCAGCACCGCGACCAGTCCGCGACCGAGGCGTTCCTCGTCTCTCATGCCGGTCAGACGCCGCATCGCCGCGTTCTGGAGCACGCACCGGAGCTCGGAGTCATACACGGTCAGGGCGACCGGGGACTGGGACAGAAGCCAGTCGGACAATGCCTGGTCCTCGGTGTCCGGAGAGAGCCGCTCAGGAGACCGCGCGGTCAGCAGCCACTCCCACGTCCCGATATCGGTCTCATGCGCGGCAGCGGAGACCTCCGCATGAAGGCCGCCTCGAAGACAAACGGACAGCATTCCCTTCCAGTCGCCCCCGGCCGGCGAGTCGATCACGTCCGACGCCAGCAGCTCGGCCGCGCGGCGCCCCATCGCCTCGGCGGTGCTGTAGCCCAGCATCCCTTCGGCACCGATGCTCCACGCCGTGATCCGCCCTTGCTCGTCCACCGCGAAGAACGCAGCTTCTTCCTGTCGGCCGGCCTCGTCCCACGAGGCCGCGCTCTGCGCGTCCATAACCTTCAGCGTGGTGCCCGGCTTGTCCATTCTCAACCCCGGTCCAGGAAGCAGCTCGACCCCCATCATACGCACGAGCGTTTGTTTGTTACAGTGCGGGCCCACGGAAGGCAGTCAGCGTATGCACAGAACGAACCGAACGACCGAGGCCTCCGCGGCACTGACGGGGCTCAACCTCTTCGGGCAGCCCTTCGCCCTCGACCCGTACCCCGCGCTGGAGGCCCTGCGTCGGTCGTCCCCCGTTCACCATGACCCGAACACGGATCTGTGGTTGGTGAGCCGCCACCGGGACGTCCGAACCGTGCTCCTGGATCCGCGGACCTTCCTGCCGGACAACGCTCAGCGGGCAGCCACTCCGCTGGCCCGGCCCGCGCTGCGCTCACTCGCCCGCGCCCGTTTCGCTCTGCCGCCGGCCCTGGCCAACAACGGCGGCCCCACCCATCAGGGCCTACGCTCGCTCGTGTCCCGTTTCCTTGACGCCCGCCGGGTCGCCGCCGCGGTCCCGCTCATAGAACGGAGGGCCCGGCAGCTGGCGCTCGGCGTGCGTGAGCAGGTGGCAGCGGGCGAGCAGTGCGACCTGGTCAGATCCTTCACCCGGGTCCTGCCCTGCCAGGTACTCATGGATCTGTTGGGCATCAGGGGTGTGGACGTAGAAACCCTCGCGGACTGGAGCGAGGCCGCGCTCGAACTGTTCTGGGGCCGCCCCTCGCCCGAGCGGCAGCTGTACCTCGCAGACCAGGCGGTCGCCTTTCACACGTGGCTCTCCGCGCGGATCAACGGGCCGGCCGAGGCAGGCAGCCTCATCCAAGCCCTGCAGCAACATCGTGTGCCGGACGGGACGCTCCTGGACACCGCGACCGCCGTGTCGGTGTGCTTCTTCGTCTTCGTGGCGGGGCACTCCACCACCGGTCAGCTGATCGCGACCACGCTTCGCCGAGCGCTCGAGGACGGCCGGGCCTGGGCATGTGCGGCGAGCGAGGCAGGATTCGCCGAGAAGTGGTCCGAGGAGGTGCTGCGCCGTGAGCCGTCCGTCACCAGCTGGCGGCGTACAGCGGCCCGGGACGCGGAGATCGGCGGAGTGACCGTGCCTGCCGGGGCCCAGTTGCTCCTCCTGCTCATGGGTACGGGCTCGGACACCGAGGTCTTCCCCGAACCGGAGCGGCTGTGCCCTCACCGGGAGAACACGCGTCTGCACCTGTCGTTCGGAGTGGGCCGGCATCGGTGCCCCGGCGCACTGCTGGCGCGCACGGAGACTGCCGTCGCGCTTCGGACAGCCGCAAGCCTCATACCCGAGTTGGCCCTGGTCCCCGGGCAGAAGCCTCCGATGCTCGATCTGCTGTCGTTCCGCGCGCCCAGGAGGCTGCTGGTTCACCTCGGGTGACCTGGGCGCGGCGACGCCTCAGGCGTTCGGCGCGAGGTCCGTTCCGGCCCCTCGACGGCGTACGGCGACCAGGTCGGTCCGGGGCTCGTTCACCGCCGGCGCGGCAGCGGCCGTACCGCAGACACCACCGCCCTCGTGCGACCTGCACCCGGCGCCTTCGTGCGAGCCGCAGCCTGTGTCGGCATGGGGCCCGCAGCTGCCCCCGGCCGCCGCCACGTCCGCCCGATGGGCCGGCAGAGTCACCTCCCCCGCGCCCTCCACCTCGAACCCGGCGTCCGCGATCATTTCCAGGTCGGCCTTGCCGGCCTGGCCCTCGGTGGTGAGGTAGTCGCCCAGGAAGATCGAGTTGGCGAGGTTGAGGGCGAGCGGCTGCATGGTGCGCAGATGGACCTCGCGGCCGCCCGCGATGCGGACCTCCACGTCCGGGCAGACGAAGCGGACCATCGCCAGGATGCGCAGGCAGCGCTGCGGGGTGAGGTTCCACTCCGTGGCCAGCGGGGTGCCCTCGACCGGGATCAGGAAGTTGACCGGAACCGAGTCGGGGTCCAGCTCGCGCAGCGAGTAGACGACGTCGACCAGGTCCTCGTCCGACTCGCCCATGCCCGCGATCAGACCCGAGCAGGCCGACAGACCCGCCGCGTGCGCCTTGGTCACGGTGTCGACGCGGTCCGCATAGGTGTGCGTGGTCGTGATGTCGCCGTAGGTCGACTCCGACATGTTCAGGTTGTGGTTGTAGGCGTCCGCGCCCGCCTCACGCAGCCGCTCCGCCTGGCCGTCGGAGAGCAGGCCGAGACAGGCGCACACCTCGACGCCCTCGTTCTGCTCCTTGATCGCCTTGATGGTGCCCGCGACCCGGTCCACGTCTTTGTCAGTCGGGCCGCGCCCGGAGGCGACCAGGCAGACCCGCTTGGCACCACCGGCCAGACCGGCGGCCGCTGCCTGGGAGGCCTCATCGGGCTTCAGCCAGGTGTACTTCAGAATGCCGGTCGTCGAGCCAAGCCGCTGGGAGCAGTAGGAGCAGTCCTCCGGGCACAGCCCGGACTTCAGGTTGACCAGGTAGTTGAGTTTCACCCGCCGTCCGAACCAGTGGCGGCGCACCTTGCCGGCCGCGGCCACCACGTCGAGCAGGTCGTCGTCGGAAGTGGCCAGCACGGCCAACGCCTCCTCGCGGGTCGGCAGCTCGCGCCGAAGCCCCTTGTCCACCAACGTGTTCAGCAGGTCCATCACTTGGGGAGTCATACCCGGCACTTTAACGAACAAGCGCTCGCATGCTATAGATGGCGAAGGTCGCTATAGATGGCGAAGGTCGCTATAGATGGCGAAGGTCACAGCCGCCCTTGACCCGGGCGGCTAGCGATCGGCCTCACTTGATGGTGAACCCGGCATCCACCTTCAGCTCGGTGCCGGTGATGTAGCGCGACTCGTCTGAGGCCAGGAACAGCACCGCGTTCGAGATGTCCTCCAACTCGACCCACGGCACCGGAATCGCGTTGCCCTCGGCTTCCAGCTCCTTCGAGTCTTCCAGGGTCGCGTTCTCGATGTCGGGCCGCATCGACCTGTACATCCGGTCGTTGTGGATCATCGGTGTGGGCACGCCCGTCGGGTGCACCGTGTTGACCCGGATGAAATGCGGCGCGAGTTCCAACGCCAGCGAGCGCATGATCCCGACGACCGCGTGCTTGCTGGCGACGTACGCGACCGCGCCGGCCACTCCCTTGTGCCCCGCGGTCGAGCTCATCAGGATGATCGAGCCGCCGCTCCCCTGGCGCAGGAGATGGGGGATGGCGGCTTTGGCCGTGTGCCACTCGCCCTTGGCGTTCGTGTCCATGACACGATCCCACTGCTCCTCGGAGAGTTCATGCGCGGGTTGGTCCCATACGAGGATCCCCGCCGTCGCCGAAACGATGTCGAGGCGTCCGAACCGCTCGACGCCTTCGTCGACAGCGCGCGAGATCTCCTCGAAGTTCCGTACGTCGGCACGTGCCGCGAACGCCTTTCCCCCGGCCGCTTCGACCAGCCGGACCGTCTCGGCGAGTTCGTCCTCCGTCGCGCCCTGGTAGAACTCCTCCATCCCGCTGATCGTCCGCGCGATGTCCACGGCGATGATCGCGGCACCTTCCTGTGCCAGACGAACAGCCTGATCACGCCCCTGGCCGCGAGCCGCCCCGGTGACGAGGGCTACCTTCCCTGCGACACGACCTGCCATCTGATCCATCCTCCGCCTCGATTGAGAAGAGCACCGGCTCACTTCAGAAGAGCACCGGCGTCGACCGGCAACGCGATCCCGGTGATGTAGCGCGCCTCGTCAGAGACGAGGAAGAGCGTCGCGTTGGCGACGTCGACCGGTTCCACCCACGGCACCGGCAGCGCGTTTCCTTCCTGGAAGGAAGGCGCGAGGGTCGCCTCATCTCGCTCGTCCTCGGGAACATCGGGTGCGAAGAGGGCGAACGTCTGCGCGTTGTGGATCATCTCGGTCGCGACGCCGCCCGGGTTGACCACGTTGACCCGGATGGACTCCGGGCCGAGTTCCAGCGCCGTCGCACGGGCGAGACCCATGAGTCCGTGCTTGGACGCGACGTAGTGCGGATGATCCGGATAGGCCCGAAGCCCCGACACCGAACCGGTCAGGACCACCGAACCGCCCCGACCACCGTTCCGCACATGCGGCACCGTCGCGCGCATCGTGTTCCACGCGCCCGTCAGGTTGACGTCCATCGCTTGCCGCCACTGCTCCTCGGGCAGTTCGACCACGGTGCCGTAGCTGATGATGCCCGCGCTGGCGGCGACCACGTCGAGGCGGCCCAGGTCCGCCACTCCGTCGTCCGCGGCGGCCTTCAGAGCTTCGACATCCCGCACATCGGCGGTGTACGTCCTTGCGCGCCGACCCAGCTGCCGGACCTGGTGAGCGGTCGCGTCGAGATCGTCCTCCGAGGCGAGGTCATAGGGCAGACTCCCCATCTTGCGCGCGATGTCGACCAGGATCACGTCCGCGCCCTCTTCAGCGAAACGCACGGCCTGACTCCGCCCGATGCCGCGAGCGGCACCCGTGACAAAGGCGACCCTGCCGTCAAGTCGTCCCATGTATTGCTCGTCTCCTCGCCATCGCGTTCCGGCGTATGCCGACCTCTCTCGGGCACGCCCGTGTCTGCTTCCGCCACTTCACAGCGTCATCGGGGAACACGCCATCCCCACTATTGGCGAAGTTGACCTTGATCAGCGGGCCGTCGGTCCCGCCTCCCCAAAGGTGGGGATGCCGGGGCACCCCGCCGCCGTGCGACCTTCGTCGCGCAACCTCCGTAACGAAGGGACTCACATGACCACGCTCGCGATCTTCGGTGCCAACGGCTACACGGGTGCCGCGATCCGCGCCGAGGCGCTCGGCCGCGGCCACCAGGTTCTGGCCTTCTCCCGGTCCGGCTCGGGCGACGGTGTCACCGCCGGCGACCTCCATGACCCGGCGACCCTGAAGAAGGTCGCGGAGCAGGCCGATGTCATCATCGTCGCCATCCCGGCCCGCGAACTGGACGGCAAGAAGCTGATCGACGCGGTGCCCGAACTCCTCAAGCAGGCAGCCGCTGCGGACACCCGCGTCGGCATAGTGGGCGGCGCGGGCTCTCTGCGTACCTCGGCCGACGGCCCGCTGGTGCTGGAGTCCGAGGGTTTCCCGCCGATCGCGTTGCCCGAAGCGACCTCGCACGCGGAGGTGCTGGCCGCCCTGCGGGCCTCCGAGGAGGGCTACTGGTTCTACATCAGCCCCGCGTCGGTCTACGGAGCGCATGCCCCGCAGGAGCCGGTCGGGTCCTACATCGTGGGCGGCGACGTCCTCGGACAGGACTCCCAGGGCGAGTCGAAGCTGTCCGCCCAGGACTTCGCGCTCGCGTTCCTCGACGAGATCGAGACGCCCAAGCACATCAACGAGCGCTTCTCGGTCATCGGCGCCTACTGACCCGCTGCCGGCACACCGCGAACGAAAGCACCTGACCCGAAACGGGGACACATCTGGATCGCACTGACCACGCGACCGGACCCAGGTCGGCATGACGGAACGGAAAGGGTGGCCCCGATGAGCAGTGCAGCAGACAGCGGACCAAGACTCGAGAAGGCTCTCAAGCCTTGGAATCTCCTGATGATCGTCCTCGGCTACATGAGCCCGGCGGTCACCGCCTTCGTCTATGTGCCGATCATGTTCGGCATCTACGGCGGGTTCTCGTGGCTCGCGATGGCCATAGGGGCGGTCGTCATGCTCCCCATCTATCTCGTCTACGCAGAGCTCGGCTCCGCTTGGCCGCTGGCCGGTGGTGAGTACTCGATCGTCGGCCGCGCGCTCAACAAGGGTGCCGCCTTCGTTCTGTTCGTCCTGGTGATGGCCATGCTGGTCGCGACGGCGCCGATCACCGGCCTGGGTGCCGGTATGGCGGCCCAGGCCGTGTGGTCGGGTGCGAATCCCGAGCTGGTCGCGGTCGCCGTGATCGCTCTCGGTATCGTCCTCGGGCTCCTCAACATCCGGGAGAGCGCCTGGGTGGGGACGATCGCCCTGGTCGTCGACATCGGGCTCGTCGCGGTCGTGATCGTTCTGGGCCTCGTTCACGGCCAGTGGAACGAGGCCGGTGATCGCCTCTTCTCCACGGATGTCTGGGGCAGCGACGGCTCGGCCACCAGCATCACGTTCAAGACGGCCATCGCCGCCACGGGCTTCGCCGCGCTGAACTACGCCGGGTTCAGTTGTGCGGTGGTCTTCGCGGAGGAGTCCGAGAACGCCCGCCGCCACCTGGGGCGGATCATGATGTGGGTCTACGCCGCCTACGTCGGCATTCTGATGGTCTTCACCACGGCCGTGTTCCTCGCCGCGCCTTCGCTCAAGGAGACCCTCACGTCCGCGACACCGCTCGCCGACTTCATCGGGCAGCTGGGCGGCGCGTGGCTGAACAAGGTCGTCAACATCCTCCTCTTCCTCGTGATCTCCCAGGCCACGATGCTGTTCGTCGTCTTCGTCTCACGCCAGCTCTGGAGCTCCGGACGGGACAAGGCATGGCCGACGCCGATCAGCCACGCGCTCAGCTGGCTGCACCCACGCTTCAAGAGCCCGTGGATCGCCACCGTCCTGTTCGGTGCCATCACGATCCCGCTCGTGTACGTCGGTGTCGGCGACCTGGTCACCATCCTGGTGATCGTCCTCCTGATCTCCTACGTGCTCATGACCGTGAGCGCGATCGCCATCCGGGTCAGGAAGAACGCCCCGGACGACCGCTGGAAGATGCCGGCCTGGCAGTTCTGGGTGGTCCTGGGCCTCGCCGCGATGGTGGCGGTCGCCAGCCAGCAGTCGGCGACCCCGTTGAAGATCGTCGGCATCATCGCCGCGGCGGCCGCCGTCTACTACGTGGCCTATCTGCTGCCGCGCCACAGAACGCACTTCCGGCTCGACTCGGAAAGTGAGCCGCAGACACCACCGTCGGGCAGCGAACCCGCTGCACCCACCGGCGCCGAGGAGCCCCAGACGAGCTGACCGGGGCCGACGGCCGGGAGCGGCCGAAGCGGGACGAGTTGCTCGGCCCCGCCTGGACGGGCGGGGTCACGACCTGGAGTAGACATGCCGAATCGCATGGTGAGAATCGCCGCGGGGTGCTCCGTGGACGTCACGTCGGCCCTGCCGCAGATGGCACGGTACGGCGAAGTCGACTACCTCGTGCTGGACTACCTCATGGAACACGGCCTGGCCAAGATGGCCGCCGCGAGGGCAGCGGATCCGGAGGCCGGATACGCCGCCGGGTTCCTGGGGCCGGACATCCTCGGCGAACTGGGACGGCTGCTGGCCAACGGGACCAGGATCATCGCCAGCGCCGGCGGGCTGAACCCCCTGCGCTGCGCGGAACTGTTCCGGCGGCAGGCGGCCGAGATCGGCCTTTCGCCGAGAATCGCCGTGGTGCACGGAGACGACGTACTTGACCTCGCGGGCCCCGAGCAGGTCGACATGTTCACCGGCGAGAGACTGCCCGACCGGTTGGTGAGCAGCAACGTCTACCTCGGAGCCGCACCCATCGCGGCTGTGCTGGCCGGCGAGCCCGACATCGTGATCACCGGCCGGGTCGTCGACTCGGCGCTGAGTCTCGGGCCGTTGCTGCACGAGTTCGGATGGCCGCTGGACGACTACGACCTGATGGCCGCCGGCTCCCTCGTGGGTCATCTGCTGGAGTGCGGCGCCCAGCCCAGTGGGGGTATCCACACCGACTGGCGCGAGATCGACTTCGCCGACACGAGTTTCCCGATCGCCGAGGTGCACGACGACGGAGGGATCGTCATCACCAAAGCACCCGGGACGGGCGGACGCATCTCGTTCGGCACGATCGCGGAGCAGCTGACCTACGAGATCTCGGACCCTCAGCGCTACTTCCTCCCGGACGTCACACTGGACTCGAGCCGGGTGACGCTGGAGGAGGTCGGTCCGGACCGCATCCGGATCAGCGGGGCCAAGGGCTACCCCCCGACCTCGACGTACAAGGTCTGCTCCATCGAGCACGTTGGCTGGCGGGGCGTTCTGGCGAACGTCATCGCAGGTGAGGACGCCGACGAGAAGGCCCGCAAGACCATGGACGCGGTCATCGCGCGGGCCGAGATCATCAACGAGCGGAACGGCTGGGGGCCGTTCACGTCGACGGGCACGGAGGTCATCGGGTCCGGTGACAGTCTCGGCGCGCACGCCCGCCCGGTGAATCCACAGGAGGTGGTCTACCGGCTGGTGGCGGATCACCCGAACCGCGAGGCCGTCGACTCGCTCCTCAGGGTGCACGGAGCGACGTACGTCTCGATGTCTCCCGGCACGTGCTATCTCAGCGCGGAGGCCCGGCCTCTGATGAGGGTGTGGTCGTTCCTGCTCGACAAGGACCAGGTCGACCCGCTTCTCACCGTCGACGGCGAGGCCACCACCATCAAGGTCCCGCGCCACGACGGTTTCCACGATGGTCTCGTCCGGACGAACACGCCCCTGACCACGCTGGAGGCTCCCGACGGGGTGGCCGTTCCGCTGGAACGCCTCGCCTACACCCGCTCCGGGGACAAGGGCGACATGGCCAACGTCTCGGTGGTGGCCCGGGATCCGCGGTTCCTGCCCTACCTCGCGCACGCCCTCACGACCGAGAGCGTGAAGACCTGGTTCCGGCATGTCTTCTCGGACCCGGCGACCGCGAGGGTGGATCGCTTCGAGATGCCCGGCATCGGCGCGCTGAACTTCCTGCTCCACCACGGCCTGGACGGCGGCGCGGTGTCGTCGCGACGCTTCGACGACATGGGAAAGACGTACGGACAGCAGCTCACCGGCTTTCCCGTACGCGTGCCGAGCGTGCTGATCGAGTAGGGAATGACAGCCGCTCGTCTGCACCATTGACAAACGAAGGGGACTAATAAAACCATGTACTAATTTTCAGCCCCCGAAAGGCGGCCTCGGGCCGCGTCCGGAGGAAACCAGATGAGCGGTTTCGTCCACGCCATGACATCGGACGACCTTTCCCTCTTCGCCGGCATCGTCGCCAAGGCACAGACCCGTGACATCGCCGCCGACGCACGGGAGAGCATCCTCGGCGACGTGCTGCGCCTCCTGCGCTCCGATGCCTGTGTGAGCTTCGCCTGGGACGACTCCCAGGCACGCTTCGTCGAGCCGCGCTTCACCAACGTGAGCAGCGCGAGCATCAAGAAGTTCGAGGAGCACTTCCAGTACACCGACACCTGGGCGCCCCGGATCCGCGAGCTGGACCGGCCCACGCCGATGGAACGAGTCGTTTCCGCCAGCGAGTTCGAGAACAGCAGGGTCTTCAAGGAGGTACTGGCGCCCGACGGCCTGTACCGGATCCTCGGCCTCTACGTCTCCCAGGACGGTACACAACTCGGCCGACTGACCGTGCTGCGCAGACGGGACAGTCCGGAGTTCGAGGAACGGGAGATCACCCTGCTCCTCACCCTTCAGCCTTTCCTCACGGGCGCCTTCCAGCGGCGGCAGGTCAAACTTCCCGACTTCACTCCGCGTGAGCGTCAGGTCGCCCAGCTCGTGGCGCGAGGCTGCACTGACCGTGAGATCGCACGCGCGCTCAGCATCGCCTTCTACACGGTCAGGACACACCTCACCAACGCCATGCAGAAGTCCGGCTGCACCAACCGGACCGAACTGGCCGGGTTCCTCTCCGCCCACTTCGCCACGGACTGACCCGGCAGCTCCGAGGCGCATCCGGCACTCCCCAACAGTGGGGATTCATCGGCTCCGCGGTGCTCGCTACGTTCTCTGAACCGCCCAGCCCCCTGCCTCCAGGAGTTCATGTGTTCCACGCCTGCGCAATCCCGGCCGGTCAGGTGCCCGAGGCACTCGCCGACGCCGGGCCGCGAACCTGTCCGACGGGAATCGACCGCGAGGTGGCCTACCTCCAGACCTTCTCCGGTGCCGACCTGTTGGTCCTCGCCCAGACCGGACCGGCGGCCGGCACGGTCTCCAGCCTCGGGGAGACACCTCTGCCGCGTGCCACCCGAGCCTGGACCTCCGTCCCGGACGACTTGGAGGCCGACGACATCTACGTGTCCGCGGTGCCGTTGCGCCCCGGCATGTGCTCCCGTTTCACCGCGTTCGCCGAGCAGCTCGACGGGCCGCGAAAGCCCGATCTCATGCTGGAGATGGTCCGTGCCCGGCACGGCGAAGTCGTCTTCATCCAGCAGGGCGAGACCGATCTCGTGATCCCTATCGTCATCGGGCGGGAGCCCTGGAGCGACGGCCATCGCGCCGCACCCGGCGAGAGCGCCTTCAATACCTGGGCCAACGACCAGCTCGCGGAGCTGCACGGCATCCGGTTCGCGGACGCGCCGCCGCCGGCGAACAAGCATCTCTGGGACATCCGGTCCACCGACGGACGGGGCTGATCACATGCTCAAGAACATCTGTCAGTTCAACCTCCGCCCGTCGGTCGACCCGGCCGTCTTCTGGAACCAGCAGCTGCGCGGGCACGCCGGAACGACGGCGGAGGTGGCGGGTGACCTGCTCGCCGGCTACGTGATGAACCGGGCGCTGCGGGCCATCGACGGGCGCATCCCGTACGACGTGACCGTCGAGCTGTGGTTCCGGACCGAGACCGACCGGGATCAGTTCCTCGAACTGCTCGCGAACACCGACGACGGCTTCGACGACGAGGTGCTCGACTTCTGCGCCTACACCGTGGACGAGGCGACGATCCTCGAACCCGGTCACCGGTCCGCGACGGCGTAAGGAACGGTCACCGTTGATCCCCGCTCACTACCGGTCCCTGATCGAGACGGCCGACGACATCCGCGCCCGGCGCGTCTCCCCCGTCGAACTGTTGGAGTCCACGCTCGACCAGGTGAACAGGCTCAATCCCCGGCTCTACGCCTACCTGAGCGTGATGGCCGAAACCGCCCGGGAACAGGCCGAGCACGCCGGCAAAGAGATCTCGGGCGGCCACTACCGAGGCCCGCTGCACGGCGTGCCCGTGGCGGTGAAGGACGTCTGCCACACCGAGCACGCGCCGACGAGCAACGGCATGCCCGGCCGGCGTACGTGGCGGGCGGGGCACGACGCCACCGTCGTACAGAGGCTGCGGGAGGCCGGGGCGGTCCTGGTCGGCAAGCTCAACATGACCGAGGCCGCCTCGTTCCACCACCATCCTGACATGCCGCTGCCCCAGAACCCATGGGGAGCGGACCTGTGGCCAGGGGCGTCCTCGTCGGGCTCCGGCGTGGCGACGGCGGCCGGGCTGTGCTTCGCGAGCCTCGGCTCGGACACCGCCGGGTCGATCCGCGTACCGTCGGCCTGCAACGGGTTGTCGGGGCTGAAGCCCACCCGGGGCCGGGTGAGCCGCTTCGGCATCGCCGAGAACGTCGAGCTGTTCGACACCGTCGGCCCGATGGCGCGGACGGTCGCCGACCTCGCCGTCGTACTGGCCGCCGTCGCAGGCCCTGACGAGCACGACCCGACAGCGCTCGCGGAGCCAGTACCGGACTACCTCGTCGACCTCACCGCGACCGAGTCGCTGGACGGGCTGATGATCGGCGTCGACCAGGCGTTCAACGCGCTGGCCCCGGACGGCGAACAGCACGCTGTCCTGACTGCCGCCGTCCGCACGCTGGAGGGGCTCGGCGCCCAGGTCGTAGAGATCGCCTTCCCTGCTCTGCACAAGGAGGCCGTCGAACAGGTCGGCCCGATCGTCGTAACCGCCACCGCGCAGGTACACGGGGGCGACTTCGACGCCCATCCCGAGATGTACAGCGATGCCCTGGCGAGCGCCATCGGCGCCGGACGCGGCCTCCCCGCCCGCGTATCGCTCCAGGCCCGAGCCACTTGCGATGCCTTCGCCCGCGATTTCGCGGCCACGTTCCGAAGCGTCGACCTGGTTCTGACGCCGGTGCTCCCGTGCGTCGCACCGACCTGGGCGGAGTTCATGGAACTGGCCACCACCGATTCGGCCGGACTCTTGCGCTTCACCGCACCGGCCAACATCGCCGGGCTGCCCGCACTGGCACTCCCGGCCGGCACTACCGCAGCGGGACACCCGGTATCGATGCAGCTCATCGGGCCCCACCTTGCCGAGTCCCGGCTGCTGACCGCGGGCCACCACTTTCAGCAGGTCACCGACTGGCACCTGCGGCACCCCGACACCGACACTGCGGTGCCGTGATTCCGAGGAGAACCCTCACGCCCGGTGCCGGGCGTCGAAGTGGGTGGAGTGGGTCGTCAGCTTGCCCAGAAGCTCGATCAGCATGCGCTGCTCCTCTTCGCTGAGCGAGCCGGCCCACTCCTGTTCACGTTCGTTGTGCGCCTGGAAGGCCGACGTGATCGCCTCCAGGCCACCGTCCGTCAGCCGGAGCTGTAGCGCACGTCCGTCGTACGGGGCACGCTCCTTGCTGATCAGGCCGTCCCGCTCCAGGGTGTTCACGAGCGCCGACACCGCAGCCCGGCTCATTCCGGACAGCTCGGCGACCTTCTTGGCCTCCACCGGCCCCGAGAGCCAGACCGCGAACAGCACCCGGAACCCCGGCCACGACCAGCCGCGCGGCCGGTGCACGGTCGACTCCAAGTCGTACACGAGCATGTTGGCGGCGCGGTGGAGCGTGAGCACGAGCCGCATGGCGAGCGGGTCGACGCCGGGCAGTTCCCGGCCGGCCCGCTCAACGGCGTGGTCGATGAACGACCAGAAGTGCAGATGCTCGGCGTCGGTCTGTTCCTGGGGCACCCCCTGAGTGTAGGCACGGTGAACTCCGCAGCAGCGAGCGCTCGTTCGTTTTTCTTCGGCCCAGGGGTTCCCAGACGTCGCCTTCAGGAGTACGGTCCCCAATTAATCAAAGCTTTGATTAATTGCTTGGCCGCCACCCAGGCAGGTTTGCCCAGTACTCCCCCTACGGACAGGCCACCCTCATGCCCGACATCCTCTCCCCTCCCAGCCCCGGCGCCCTGCGCGCCTGCATGTCGCGGTTCGCGACCGGTGTCACCGTCGTGACCTACGCCGGTGAGGACGGCCCGCGCGGCGCCACCATGAACTCGTTCACGTCTGTGTCGGCCGACCCGGCCCTGGTGCTCATCAGCGTCGCCCGCCGGGCCCGCAGCCACGACCAGCTGGTCGACCGGCCGTTCTGTGTCAACGTCCTCGGTGCCGAGCAGGAGGCGCTGGCCCGCCAGTTCGCCGGAGCCCCCGGCGCTGCCGATCCCCGTTGGACACCCGGCGCCCTGGTGCCCCGGCTCGACAACCCGCTCGCCTGGATCCAGTGCGCGCCGTGGCGGTCGTACGACGGCGGCGACCACACCCTCGTGCTCGGCCAGGTCGTCGACCTCGGCCACCGGGACGGCGACGCCCTCACCTACGCATGGAGCCGGTTCGGCGCCGCCGTCGAGTCCACCGACGGCATCGAACACCTCATCTGATCCCCACTCTCATCTCCCGCTATTCAGGAGCACGCACATGGCCGCACGCACCGGCAAGGAATACCTCGAACGCCTCTCCGCCTCCCGCCCCACGGTCCACATCCAGGGCGAGACCATCACGGGCGGCGTCCAGGAACACCCGGCCTTCCGCAACGTGGTGAAGACGTACGCCGAGCTGTACGACATGCAGCACAGCGACGAGCACAAGGACACCCTCACCTACGCCTCCCCCACCTCGGGCGAGCCCGTCGGCACCTCCTTCCTCACTCCGAAGACCTCGAACGACCTGGTAAAGCGCCGGGAGGCGTTCAAGGTATGGGCCGACCACAGCAACGGGATGCTGGGACGTACCGGCGACTACATGAACAGCTCGCTGATGGCGCTGGCCTCCGCTGCCGACTGGTTCGCCCAGGCGAACCCGGCCTTCGGCGAGAACATCCGCCGCTACTACGAGAAGGTCCGTGAAGAGGACCTGCTGTGCACCCACACGCTGATCCCGCCGCAGATCAACCGCTCGGTGGCGGCCACTCAGCAGGCAGGTGGCAAGCTCTCGGCGCGGATCGTGAAGGAGGACGACAACGGGGTCGTGATCCGGGGCGCGCGCATGCTCGCGACGATCGCCCCGTTCGCCGACGAGATGCTGGTCTTCCCCTCGACGGTGCTGCGCGGCACCCCGGAGGACAAGCCGTACTCGTACGCCTTCGCCATCCCGAACGACACCCCGGGCCTGCGCTACATCGCGCGCGAACCGCTCGACTACGACCGCCCTCGCCACGACCACCCGCTCGCCTCCCGCTTCGAGGAGTCGGACTGCGTGGTGGTCTTCGACGACGTCCATGTCCCTTACGAGCGCTGCTTCGTGCTGGGCGACGCCGAGTTGTGCAACGGCTTCTACGCCCAGACCGGCTCCGTCAACCACATGACCCACCAGGTCGTCACTCGGACCACGGCGAAGACCGAGTACGTCCTGGGCCTGGTCTCACTGCTCACCGAGGCCATCGGCATCGAGCAGTTCCAGCATGTACAGCAGGACATCGCCGAGATCATCACGACGCTGGAGACCCTGCGTGCCTTCCTGCGGGCCGCCGAGGCCGACGCGGAGATCAACGAGTACGGCGTCCTCACCCCGGCCTTCGCGCCCCTCAACACCGCCCGCAACCTCTACCCGAAGCTCTACCAGCGCTTCCCGGAGATCCTGCGCAAGCTCGGCGCATCCGGCCTGATGGCCACCCCCACCGAACTCGACATCAACGGTCCTGGGGCCGAGGACATCGAGACCTACCTCCAGTCGGCGACCCTGAGCGGTCCCCAGCGGGTGAAGCTGTTCCGACTCGTGTGGGACACCTGCATCTCCGCCTTCTCCGGCCGCCAGGCGCTGTACGAGTACTACTTCTTCGGCGACCCGGTGCGCATGGCCGGCGCCTACCTGAACTCGTACGACCGTGAGCCGTACAAGGCCAAGGTGCGGGCGTTCCTGGAGCGTGCATGATGACGCACCCGCTGGGAAATCCGCCGTCCAAGGTCATCGCGGTCCACCTGAACTACCCGAGCCGCGCCCGCGAACGGGGGCGCGTCCCGTCCCAGCCCTCGTACTTCCTCAAGCCGCCGTCGTCCCTGTCCGGCACAAAGGAGGCGATCGTCAGGCCGGAGGGCTGCGAACTCCTCGGTTTCGAGGGCGAGATCGCGCTCGTCATCGGCTCGCGCGCCCGGCATGTGACACCCGAGGACGGGTGGTCGTACGTCCGCTGGGTGACCGCCGCCAACGACGCCGGCCTGTACGACCTTCGCTACGCCGACCGCGGCTCCAACCTCCGTTCCAAGGGCGGCGACGGCTTCACGCCGATCGGCCCGCGGCTGCTCGACGCACGTGAACTCGACCCGGCCGCGCTGCGGTTGCGCACCTGGGTGAACGGTGAGGTGGTCCAGGACGACACCACGGACACCCTGCTGTTCCCGTTCGGGCAGCTGGTGGCCGACCTGTCACGCCTGATGACGCTGGAAACCGGCGACGTGATCCTGACCGGGACCCCGATGGGCGCCTCGGTCGTCGAGCCCGGCGACCTGGTCGAAGTGGAGGTGACCGGCGGCGAGCTGTCGACCGGGCGGCTGCGCAACCCGATCTCCGCCGGGCCCGCTCTGGAGCCGTTCGGGGCGATGCCCGAGTCCGATCCGGCCGAGCGCCGGGCCGCGTACGGAACGGACTTCCCGCTGCTGGATCCGGCGCTGGAAGCGGGGTTGAAGTCCGTGGCGGTGGCGACCCTGAGCTCGCAGATGCGGGGACGCGGCCTGCCGCACATGTCCATCGACGATGTCCGGCCCGTCGGAGAGGCCGGCTTGGTCGGCGTCGCCCACACCCTGCGCTATCTGCCACTGCGCGAGGACATGTTCAAGCGCTACGGAACCGGCATGAACGCCCAGAAGCGGGCCATCGAGGAACTACGTCCGGGCCACGTCCTCGTCATGGACGCCCGTCGTGACCCGACCGCCGGCACCCTCGGCGACATCCTCGCCCTGCGGGCGCTGAAGCGGGGCGCGGCCGGAGTCGTCACCGACGGCGCGGTCCGGGACAGCCGCGCGATCGCTGAACTGGGTCTCCCGGTGTACGCCGCCGGCGCTCACCCGTCCGTCCTCGGCCGCCGCCACGTCCCCTGGGACAGCGGCGTGCCCATCGGGTGCGGCGGAGCGCTGGTGCAGCCCGGTGACCTGATCGTCGGAGACGCCGACGGCGTGGTCGTCGTACCGCCCGACCTCGCCGAGGAGCTGGTGGCGGACAGCAGGGAACAGGAGCGCCAGGAGCGCTTCATCGCCGAACAGGTGGCCGCGGGCACGGGCGTCGACGGTCTGTATCCGCTGGGTCCGGTCTGGCGGGACGCCTACGAGAACTGGTGCAAGGGAGAGTCTCAGTGAAGTTCCGCAGCGACCCGTCCGTCATCCGGGGCTCCATTGCCCCCGTCGTCACGCCGTTCACCGCGGACGGCGCCGTCGACCACGACAGCCTGCGCGGCCTGATCCGGTACCAGCTGGAGTCCGGCTCGCACGGCATCTCGCTCGGCGGATCGACCGGCGAGCCGAGCGCGCAGAGCGTCGCCGAACGGATCGCCGGGATGCGCACCGCCGTCGAGGAGATCCGCGACCGGGTGCCGTTTCTGCCCGGCACCGGCTCGCACAAGCTCGACGAGACCCTGGAGATGACCGCCGCGGCGAAGGACCTGGGCGCCGATGCCGCGCTCGTCATCACGCCGTACTACGCGCGGCCGACGCAGGAGGCCCTCTACCAGTGGTACGCGACGGTGGCCCGGGAGTTCCCGGACCTGCCGATCGTCGCCTACAACGTGCCCTCCCGCACGGCTGTGGACATCGCGCCGGAGACGGTGAAGCGGCTGTTCACCGACTTCGACAACTTCGTCGGGGTCAAGGAGACGACGAAGGACTTCGAGCACTTCTCCCGCGTGCTGCACGCCTGCGGGCGGTCGTTGCTGGTGTGGTCGGGCATCGAGCTGCTGTGCCTGCCGCTGCTGGCACTCGGCGGGGCCGGGTTCGTGTCGGCCGTCGCCAACCTCGCCCCGAACGCGGTGGCGCGCATGTACGAGCTGTGGGAAGTGGGCGACTTCGACGCCGCCCGTGACCTTCACTACCGCCTGCACCCGCTGGTGGACCTGCTGTTCGTGGAGACGAACCCGGCGCCCGCCAAGTGGGTCCTCGCCCAACAGGGCCGTATCTCTTCGGACTTCGTCCGCCCGCCGCTGGTGCCGCCTACCGAGCAGGGGCTGACGAAGATCCGCGCGCTGCTCGCCGAGGGCGGCAACCTCACCACACAGATCGGAGCCGACCGGTGACCGCACCCGAGAATCTGCCCTCCGTCATCCGGCACTGGATCGACGGCGAACTCGTCGACGCCGCCGACGGCCGTACCTTCGACGTCGCCGATCCGGTCTCCAACACCGCCTACGCACAGGCGGCGCGTGGCTCGGCGGCGGACATCGACCGAGCGGTGGCCGCCGCCCGTGCCGCCTTCCCGGAGTGGTCCGGGCTGTCCAACCGGGCGCGCACCAACGTCCTGAACCGCATCGCCGACGCCGTCGAGGCCCACCACGACCGGCTGGCCGCCTTCGAGTCGTACGACTCCGGACTGCCGATCACTCAGGCGAAGGGCCAGGCCAGGCGGGCGGCGGAGAACTTCCGTTACTTCGCCGACGTCATCGTCGCCCTCGGTGAGGAGGCCTTCCGGCAGGGCGAGGATCAGTTCTCGTACGTCGTGCGCTCCCCCGTCGGCGTCGCCGGGCTGATCACGCCGTGGAACACCCCGTTCATGCTGGAGAGTTGGAAGCTCGCGCCCGCGCTGGCCGCCGGTTGCAGCCTCGTCCTGAAGCCCGCTGAGTGGACACCGCTGTCCGCCTCGCTGTGGCCGGCGATCTTCGCCGAGGCGGGTGTGCCGGCCGGGGTGGTCAACATCGTGCACGGCATCGGAGAGGAGGCCGGCCAGGCGCTGGTCGACCATCCCGACGTGCCGCTGATCTCGTTCACCGGCTCCACCGACACCGGCCGCCACATCATCCGCTCCTCCGCCCAGCACCTGAAGACCACCTCGATGGAGCTCGGCGGCAAGTCACCCGTGGTCGTCTTCGCCGACGCCGACCTCGAAGCCGCCCTGGATTCGGTGGTGTTCGGCGTGTTCTCCCTCAACGGCGAACGCTGCACGGCCGGTTCGCGGGTGCTGGTCGAGCGGCCGCTGTACGAGGAGTTCACCCGCCGTCTCGCCGAGCGGGCCGAGCGGGTCCGGGTGGGCCTCCCGTCCGACCCTGCCACCGAGGTCGGCGCTCTCGTCCACCCCGAGCACTATCGGCGCGTGCTCAATTACGTCGAGATCGGCAGGAAGGAGGCCCGCCTGGTCGCCGGCGGCACCCGCCCGGACCACCTGGCCGAGGGCAACTACCTTCAGCCGACCGTCTTCGCCGATGTCGAGCGCGACGCCCGTATCTTCCAGGAGGAGATCTTCGGCCCCGTCGTGGCCGTAGGGCCCTTCGACGACGAGTCCGAGGCCGTCGAACTCGCCAACGCCACCCGGTACGGCCTGGCCGCCTACATCTGGACCTCGGACCTCAAGCGCGGCCACCGCATCGCACACGCCGTCGAGTCCGGCATGATCTGGATCAACTCGCACAACATCCGGGACCTGCGCACCCCCTTCGGTGGTGTCAAGGCCTCCGGGGTCGGCCGCGAGGGCGGTGCCCACTCCATCGACTTCTACACCGAGTCGAAGATCGTCCATGTCGCCCTCGGCGATGTCCACACTCCCCGCTTCGGAGCCGCCTCATGAGCACCCAGGCACCTGACGTCGTCCGCTCGGCCTACGCCCAGCTCTCCGTCACCGACCTCGGCGCCGCCCGCTGGTTCTGGGTGGACACGCTCGGCTTCCACATCCAGTACGAGGACGCCGGCACCCTCTGCCTGCGCGGCACCGACGAACTCACCCACCATTCCCTGGTGTTGCGCAAGGGCGACATCGCGGCCCTCGACCACATCTCCTACCGCGTCCGCACCCCCGAGGACGTCGACAGGGCGGAGAAGTTCTTCACCGAGCTCGGCCGGCCCGTGCGCCGCGTGCCGCGCGGGCAAGGCACCCCCGGCGTCGGCGACGCCGTCCGGGTGATCGACCCGCTGGGCTTCCCGGTGGAGTTCTTCCACGACATCGACCGCGCGGAGCGCCTCATCCAACGCTTCGACCTCCACCGCGGCGCCCAGATCGCGCGCCTGGACCACTTCAACATCTGCACCCCCGACATCCCGGCCGCCTACGCCCACTACAAGTCCCTCGGCTTCGGCTGCTCGGAGACCATCGAGGGCGACGAACACGAGCTGTACGCGGCCTGGATGTACCGCAAGCAGACCGTCCACGACGTCGCCTTCACCGGCGGCGCGGGCCCGCGCCTGCACCACCTCGGAGTGGCCACCCACGAGTCCCACCAGGTGCTTCGGGTCGCCGACATCCTCGGTGCGCTGAACAAGCACCAGGACCACATCGAACGCGGCCCCGGCCGGCACGGCGTCTCCAACGCCTTCTACCTGTATCTCCGGGACCCCGACGGCCACCGGGTGGAGATCTACACCTCCGACTACTACACCGGCGACCCTGACCATGAGACGTATCGCTGGAGCGTCCACGACGACCGCCGCCGCGACTTCTGGGGCAACGCCGTCATCGAGTCCTGGTACAAGGAGGCCACCCCCGTCCTCGGCCTCGCCGGAAAGCCGCTGCCCGTCTCCGACGCGCTCCTGGACGAGTCCGCCGTTCGAGTGGGCGCGGACGGCCTGGGCTGACCGGCTCCGCAGACGCCGGGCGCGTGTCACGGTCTCCCTCAGCTGCCTGGCGTGACACGCGGCAGCCCGGTTGGCAGATCCTCGACGGAAAGGCGTCGTACCAGACTGCGATACAGGGTGAGGGCGGCGACCTGCTTTCCAGCGACCCTCTTCCTGTCGCTGCATCCGCATGCCGCCTCACTCACAGGTGCGTGCGCCATCCACTGGACACCCCTACCTCGGCGCTGCCCCGCCACCCGGCAGCACGGTGCCCGCTGCCTGCGCGGCACGGGCACGTTCCGTCAGGGTGCGCGCCGAGGCGAGCACCTCGCGCAGGTGTGCGGGGCGGACGGGTTCGTCGCGGAAGGCGACGGCTACGGCGCCGACGGCTCTCCCGTCGGCGGCGGTGACGGGAGCGGCCAGCACGGTCTGCCCCGGAACGACCTCCCCACGGGTGACGCAGTAGCCCTGGGCGCGCGCCCGCGCCACCTCCGGCCGCTCGTCGGCGGTCGGAGGGTCGCAGGAGAGGATCGCGAGGCCCGGCGCCCCGCGGGTCAGGAGATGCTCGTCCCCGACCTCGTAGACCGCGTTCGAGTGGGCGCTGCGCATCTCGACGGACACCAGGATGATCCCGCGGTCCGCGTCCCGTACCTCGAAGAAGGCGGTGAGTCCGACGGCAGAGGCGAGCCGGCCCACCTCCGGGCGAGCGATCCGCTGAAGCATCGGCAGAGTGCGGCGGCCGAGGAGCTGGGCGCCCGGGCCGAGGGCATACCCGTCGCGGGTGGACGTGACGAGGTGGTGGTCGCACAGGGTCGCGACGAGCCGGTGCACGACCGACTTGGGAAGACCGAGCTCCGCCGCCAGCACAGCCAGACTCACGGGAGCGGCGGAGGCGGCGATGGTCTCCAGAACCGTCAGTCCCCGGTCCAAGGTCTGCGAGAGGGGTATGCGCTCCGCGGATGAAATCCCGGTCGAATCCCCGGTGAACGACACAGAGGGAAGCTACCACCGGCCCGCGGTGAACCTGCCGGCGAGGCGCTGTGACGGTGACTTCGTCGTGCCCGGTTTCGGACTTATTGCCGGGACGCAACTTCTCACGACACCGTCCCGGATATCGGTACGGCCCCTCCCCCCGGCCCCCGCCGAAAGGCACCGTCGGCGCACCCACCTGTAATCACTCCGAACGGACCCCGGAATGACCTCGTCTTCGCACCCTGCCGTACCCCGACGCCGGGTCCTGGCCGCCGGAGCGGCCCTCCCCGTCACGGCTTCCCTCGGCCTGGCCGCCGCGAGCCCTGTGCACGCGCAGACCCGTTCCACCGGCAGACCCGGGACCATGGGCTGTACGGAGCAACTCCACCTGACCGCCACCGACGCGGTCGAAGCCATAGCCGCGGGCAGGCTGAGCGCCGTGGTCTACGTCAGGACGCTGCTGGAGCGGGCGGAAGCACTGGAAGACCTGCGCCTGGTCATCACCCTCGACCACCGGGGTGCGCTGGCCGCGGCCGGGCGGATCGATGCCGCACGCCGCGCGGGCAAGCGGCTGGGGCCCTTGGCCGGCCTCCCCCTTCTGGTGAAGGACAACATCAACACCCGGCTCCTGCGCACGACGGGCGCGACCCCGGCGCTCGCCCGTTTCCGCCCGAACGACGACGCGCCGGTGCTGCGGCGGCTGCTCGACGCGGGAGCCGTCGTCCTCGGCAAGGCGAACATGCACGAGCTCGCCCTGGGCGTGACCAACACCAACTTCAGCCCCTTCGCCGGCTTCGCGCGGAACCCCTACGACCGTGACCGGATCCCGGGCGGTTCCTCGGGCGGTACGGCCGCGGCGATCGCGGCGCGCATCGTCCCGGCGGGGCTCGGCACCGACACGGGCTCATCGGTCCGGCTTCCCGCCGCCTTCAACGGTGTCGTCGGTCTGCGCCCCAGCGTCGGCAACGGAGGACGTCAGCGCCGCTACAGCGGCCAGGGCGTACTGCCGTTGAGCCACACGCTGGACACGGTCGGCCCCATCGGCCGAACCGTCGCCGACGTAGCCCTCCTGGACTCCGTCGTCACCGGAGCATGCCGGGTCCGGGCGGCTCGCCCGGAAGGCCTGCGTCTGGGCGTGCCGCCCGTGCTGTGGAAGGGCCTTGAACACGCCGTCGACGAGGTGGGCCGGGCGGCGAAGAGTCAACTCGCCCGGGCGGGCGTCGAGTTGGTCGAGGTCGACCTGCCCGGCCTCTTCGACCTGTCGAACGAGATCATCTTCCCCGTGGCCCTGCACGAGGCGCACATCGACATCCCCCGCTACCTGAGCGACAGCGGGGCGCGGAACGTGACGATGCGGGACATCGCGGCCGAGACCGCCAGCCCCGACGTCCACAAGGTCTTCCAGAGCGTGCTCGCCGACGACTACGCGAGTGCGTATCCCGACGCCATGAACGTCCACCGACCCGAGATCCAGCGGCTGGTGGGCGGCTACTTCGCCCGTCAGGGGGTCGACGCGCTGCTCTTCCCGACCGCACCGGTGCTTCCCTCGCCGATCGACCCGGTGAACGGCTCAGGCACCATGTCCGTCGACGGCGGCCCGCAGGTCGACACCTTCACCACGAGCATCCGCAACACAGCGCCGGGCTCCTGCGTCGGCATGCCGGGACTGGTCGTGCCGGGCGGCATGGCGAAGTCGGGGCTGCCGGTGGGGCTCAGCCTCGAAGGTCCGGTCGGCAGCGACCGGCGGCTGCTCGCGATCGGCATGGCTCTGGAGAAGATCCTGGGCCCGGCACCGGCCCCGCGAGTCTGACCAGCCAACCTAAGCAAACGATCGTACGTATTTCAAAGCGCCCACTCTTGCCCGGAGTGTGCGCTTCGCGTTAGCTTACAAGCGCTTGTTCGTTTAACGCGGCCAGGCGCCCACCGTATCCCGCACCCCACGGACCCCCTTTCAGGAGCAGAGAAGATGGCAGACCGCTCCCTTCACGACCCGATCTCCCTCGGAGCCCTGCAGCTCCGCAACCAGTACGTGATGGCGCCGATGACCCGCAGCCGCGCCCTTCCCGATGCCTCCATGCCGGAGTCCGCGCCCACCTACTACAGCCAGCGCGCCTCGGCCGGCCTCATCGTCTCCGAAGGCGTGTGCATCTCGCCCGTCGCCATCGGCAACCCGCGGGTGCCGGGCCTCTGGACCGACGAGCAGACGGAGTCCTGGGCACGGATCGCCGACGCCGTGCACGCGGCGGGCGGCACCATGGTCGCCCAGCTGTGGCACACCGGCCGCGCCTCCCACCCGACACTGCAGCCCGGCGAACAGCTGCCGGTGGGCCCCTCGGCTCTCGCGATCGACGGCGTCACCTTCGCCCGCGACGGACGGGTCCCGTACGTCGTCCCGCGACCGCTGGAGACCCTGGAGATCCCGGTGATCGTGGCGCAGTACGCCCGCGCCGCGGCCAACGCACGCCGGGCGGGTCTCGACGGCGTCGAGATCCACGCGGCGAACGGCTACCTCATCGACCAGTTCCTCCAGGACAACGCCAACAAGAGGACGGACCGCTACGGCGGC
This sequence comes from Streptomyces sp. NPDC047061, assembly GCF_040643955.1. Classification (NCBI taxonomy): domain Bacteria; kingdom Bacillati; phylum Actinomycetota; class Actinomycetes; order Kitasatosporales; family Streptomycetaceae; genus Streptomyces; species Streptomyces sp. NPDC047061. The sequence continues at coordinate 124,067 of NZ_JBEYVI010000001.1, read as the reverse complement.
AGCATCCCCAATCGGGCACGTCTGCTGCAGGAGGTCGTCCGGGAGGTGTCGGCCGAGATCGGCGCCGACCGGGTGGGCGTCCGCCTCTCTCCCGCCAGCCCCTACCAGGAGATGGCCGACTCGGACCCGCAGGCCCTCTTCGCCCATGTCTTCAAGCTTCTCGACGAGGCGGGCATCGCCTATCTGCACCTCGTCGAGCCCGGCATCTCGGGTGCGGCGGCGGCCGCCCGAGCCGCCGACGCGATCGACTCCGCCTGGGCGCGAGAGCACTTCTCCGGCAACATCATCTCCGCCGGCGGCCACGACGGGGCGTCGGCCGAGGCGGTCGTCGCACAGGGACACGCGGATGCCGTGGCGTTCGGCCGCGCCTACATCGCCAACCCGGACCTGCCCGCCAGGATCGCGGCCGGCGTCCCCCTCGCCGAACCCGACCACGCCACCTTCTACACCGAGGGCGACAAGGGGTACATCGACTACCCGACGCTTGAGGAGCTGGCTGACGCGTAGCGGGACGACCGAACACAGGGCGGGGTCGCCGGACGAATGTCCGACGACCCCGCCGTCCGTCGTACGACCGCTCCGTACAACATCGCGCTGCACGAAGAGGTCCTGCGGCTGTCCACTACGCTCGGATACCTGCCACCGTTCTGGCTCGCCCCGAATCTCGCCATGCGCAAGGTCCGGTCCGGGACCGCTGTCGGGCGTGCCGGACCGGTCCTGGCAGGTCGCCCTTCTCGGCGCGGACCAGATCAGCCGACAACCTCACTGACAACGGGCTCGTCCAGGTCGGGGAAGTACGGGCCAGCCTGCTCTCCGGGACGGACGACCGCCGACTTGGGCCGGTCGTCGTGCAGCAGCCGGGTGGCGTCCGCCTTGGCGTAGTGCCCGGCCGGGTCGGCGGCGTTCTTGGCCAAGTCGATCAGGGAAAGGTCGATGTCGGCGACGAGGAGACCCTCGGCGTGCTCGTCCAGGGGCTTACCCAGGGGCGTGCCGTCGGGGCCGAAGATACGGGAGCTGCCGACACCGGCGGTGACCAGGGCACGCTGCTCGTCCGTCGTCGCGAAGACCTCGATGCCGCGCTCGCTGATGACCTGGGTCGGGGCAAGCACGAAACAGCCTCCCTCCAGGGCGTAGGTCTGGGTGGCGGCCATGTTCGCCTCCGCGCTGAGCGAGTAGGCGACGCCCCGGTAGAGGCCGAAAGCCGGCCAGGACGCGACATGGACCTGCTCGTGCTGCGCGTACATCGCGTACTTGGTGAGCGGCTGGAGGTGTTCCCAGCAGTTGAGAGCGCCGAGCCTGCCGAGGGGGGTGTCGACGACCTTGAGGTGGCTGCCGTCGCTCTCGCCGAAGAGACTGCGCTCGACGTGGGTGGGCTTGAGCTTGCGGCGGTGCAGCAGCACTCCGCCGTCGGGTCCGATGAGGGTCTGGGCCATGTAGAGGCTGCCGTGGTCCTTCTCGCTGTAGCCGAGGGCGACCGTGACTCCGGTACGCCGGGCGGCCTGGCGGATCGCCGTGAGGTGACCGCTGTCCACCGTTGGCGAGTTGGCGTGGTAGCGGGCGATATACGGCATCTGGCCGGCGACCGTGCCGAGCCACAGGAACAGGGGGTAGCCGGGGATCCAGGTCTCCGGGAAGGCGACCAGGGACACATCCTGGGCCGCGGCGTCCTCGATGAGGCCGATCGTCTTCTCGACGGTGGCGTCGACGTCGAGCCACACGGGCTCGGCCTGGACTGCGGCGACACGGTAGGTGGTCGGCACTGCGGCCTCCTGTCGGGTGGGCGTTGCGTGGTGTGCCCCGACGGTAGGGATCGCAGGGTCGCCCCTTGCGGCGTTGTGCGCACGGGGGTGCGGCGTTTCCGGCAGTCGTCCCCGTGGGCGAGACCCGGGGCCTCTGCGAGGACTCAGAACTCGCGGGCCTGTCCTGCCCGTGTCTCGGCCGGCGTACGGCCGTAGGTGCGCACGAAGGCACGGGTGAACGTGGTGCGGTCGGAGAAGCCACAGCGGGCGGCGACCGCGGACACCGTCAGGCCCGCGTACCGGGGATCGGACAGGAGGTGGTACGCGGCACGCAGCCGCTCGGCTCGGACGAACGCGGCGGGCGAGGTCCCGTCGCCGGCGAACAGCTCGGCGGTGTAGCGCGGGGACACTCCGTGATGGCGGGCGAGTTCCTCTGGGCTCAGCCGGGGATCGGCCAGGTGGTCACGGACGTACGCCTTCATCGAGGCCAGCACGGCGGCCCTCCCGGCGGGCAGGGCGTCACCGCTCCCGGCCACCGCGCGCAGCGCCGTGGCCAGCAGGTCGACGGCTGTCACCCCCAGCTCGGCCCGCTGGTCACCGGTGAGACCGTCGGAAGCCACAGCCAGCTCCCGTACATACGCTGCCAGGACCCGGACCGTGGGATGGCGGGCCGGAAGCGCCCGTCCGCACATGTCCTCCACGCGCCCCACCCGGTCGCGCAACTGCTCGCGTGGCATCTGCAGCACCAGTTGCCGCGTGTCGGTCGGGAAGCGCAGTTCGTACTGCCGGGAGGCGTCGTACAACGCCCCACCACCACACGCCAGCCCGGCTTCCCTCCCGTCCTGCACGACCACGCCCGTGCCGTCGAGGTGGAGGGAGAACAGACAGTCGTCGCGCGGCTCGGTGCGTACGAGGCGGGCCGAGCGCAGCACGACGGACGACCCGAGGGTGCGGACCTCGGTGAGGGTGGCAGAAGGCCCCAGGCGGCTGGACCGCACGAAACCACGGAAGGACCCGGACACCGAGCCGAGCGACAAGGGCACAAAGCTTTCGGTGATGACCTGGGCCCATTCGTCGGCACTTCGAGCGACCAGGGTTCCCATAACCCCATTGTCTGCCCGAAATGTTTCGCCGGCGTCAATACGCCAGCGGTGATTCTGTCCTGAAGCCGGTTCCCTACTGGATCCGTGGTAGGTCGTGGGTCGGGCATACCGCATCTTCGGTAGCCGAAGTGCCTGAACCTAAAGGACGGCAGCGGGAGCGGGCCAGGCCAGGGTAATCACAGGTGCGGTTCGGCATTGCCCATGTTCTTCGAGTGCTGAGGAACAAGGGTGCGCTCGGCTTGCCCGACGACGAGCCTCTCCGACACTCCCAGCACCCCTCGCATCCCCCACCACGAAGCCGAGGAAGGCGCATGACCGCCACTAGCGACTCCGCTGCCCCCCAACTGCCGTTTGACCGACCCAACGCGCTTGATGTCTCCCTGTCGTACGAGGCCCTGCGCCGGGAGAGGCCGGTCGCCCGGGTCACCACGCCGGTGGGTGACCCCGCATGGCTCGTGACCTCGTACCAGGAGGCGAGGCAGATATACGCCGACGCCCGGTTCGTGCGGTCGCACCCGGAGCCGGAGAAGGCTTCCCGGGTGACCGACGGCGCGCTGGCCGCCGGCCCGACCCAGGACCCGGAGAACGAGCGGTTCCGGCACGAGCGCATGCGCGGCATGCTGGCACCGGCCTTCTCCGCGCGCCGAATGCGGCTGCTGACCGGCCGCATCGAGGAGCTGGTCGTCGAGTGCCTGGACGACATGCAGGCCGCGCACGACGCCCACCCCGGCGAGCCGGTGGACCTGCACGAGCTGCTGGCGTTCAACCTCCCGGTCAGGGTCATCTGCGAGCTGATCGGAGTGCCCTACGAGGACCGTGACTTCTTCACCGGGCTGTCGGAGCGGCTCGGCGGCTCCACGGCGGACGCCCGGGTGGCGATGGGAGAACTGAGCTCATACATGCTGACGCTCGCCGCCGAGAAGCGGAAGAACCCGACCACAGACGTCATCTCCGACTTCGTGGCCATGCAGGAGAAGGACCCGACCTTCGCCGACGGCGAGATGAGCCGTCTGGCCGCAGGCCTGCTGTTCGCCGGACACGAGACGACCTCGACCCGGATCAACCTCGGGGTGATGTTCCTGCTCGCCGAGCCGAGCCGACGGGACCAGTTCCTCAAGGATCCCGACGGTCAGGTGCAGGCCATGGTGGAGGAGGTGCTGCGGATGTCCGCGGCCTTCGGGCTGGGCCTGCCGCGGTACGCGCAGGAGGACGTCGAGATCGGCGGGGTCACCATCGCCCGCGGTGACCTGGTCCTGATCTCCAATGACGCCGCCAACCGTGACGCGGCCGTCTTCGAGGATCCCCACGAGTTCAGGATGGACCGTAAGCCCAACACCCACCTGGCCTTCGCACACGGCATGTACGTATGCCTGGGCTCCAATCTCGCCCGCTCCGAACTTCGGCTGGTCTTCCCGGCGCTGTTCCGGCGCTTCCCCACGATGCGCCTGGCGGTCGACGTCGACGACATCACGATGGACTCGTACCGGCTCAACAACGTCGTCGGCCGGGTTCCTGTCATTTGGTGACCAGAGCCTCTGACCCGCGCCGCGTCACTGGGGTGGCGTTCTTCGCCGCCTCGTACGGAAAACCACCATTCATGCCGTTGCAGCTCTGTCATCCGCTGGGAAACCGGTCGCGTTCGGGCAGTCCAGGCAGCAGATCCCCGATCGTGTGCAGTCGGCTCCAAGCCGTTGGATGCCCGGCCATCGGGGTAGGCCAATGCGCCCCTGGGTCCATGGACCCAGGGCATCGCCTCCGGAGGGTGCGTCATCGCGGCCCCCGAAGTCTGCGATCAACGAAACGGGGCCGGCATCGCCGCCCTGTTGGACGCCCAGTTCACCAAGGCGCTCCTTCCCCGGTCGGCCCTGGGTCCGCACCGACATGATCCTGCTCAGCCCCTACAACCTGCCTGTTGGGCGGTAATCACCAGATGAAACGACGGACCCTTGTTCTGACGGCACCATTGGCACTGCTTCAGCCACGCTTGGCGGAAGCGGCCACGCGTCCCGCGGGACCGTCCCCCGTGGCCCCTCTCTCCGGGGCTGCCCCAATGGCTGCCTTCGAGTCTCCCGGAGTTGTGCCGGGGAGCTTTCCGGCCTTCTACGAACACCTCAAGGACCAACTCACGTTTCCGCTGAGCTGGGAGAAGTCGCGGGCCAGGAGTTTTCGTGCCTGGCGAAGGGCCGCCCGTAGCAAGGTCGAGGAGTTTCTCATCCAGCCCGTCGACACCACGCGGTTCGACCCCGAGATCATCGACGACCAGGCGGCCGACGGCCACCGCCGACGTTCCCTCGTCTTCAACGTGACGCAGTACAGCCGTGTTCACGCCACGATGCTGCTTCCCAACGGCCCCGGCCCCTTCCCCGCCGTACTTCTCCTGCACGATCACGGCTCGAAGTTCGACATCGGCAAGGAGAAGCTGATCCGGCCGTGGTACGACGACACACGGCTGGAGTCGGCGCGCTCCTGGGCCGACGAGATGTACGGGGGCCGCTTCGTCGGAGACGAACTCGTCGCTCGTGGGTACGCAGTGCTCTGTGTGGACGCCCTGGGCTGGGGTGACAGGTCCGGTCTGAGCGCCGACGGGCAGCAGGCGCTGGCCAGCAACTTCTTCAACCTGGGCTCGTCCATGGCCGGCCTCGTCGCCCGGGAGGACCTGCGAGCCGCAGCCTTCCTCGCGTCGCTCCCCGAAGTCGACGCCAAGAGGATCTCGGCGGTGGGCTTCTCCATGGGTGGATTCCGGGCCTGGCAGGTCGCCGCCCTGTCGGATCACATCTCCGCGGCTGTAGCCGTGTCCTGCATGACCACGGTCAGGGAAATGATGGTGCCGAGCCCCTTCACGGACCTCGGGCAGTCCGCGTTCTTCATGCAGCATCCCGGCCTGAACCGTCATCTCGACATGCCGGACGTGGCGAGCATCGCGGCGCCGAAGCCCCTGCTGTTCTTCAACGGCGAGGATGACCCGGCGTTCGCCGGCGCGGGCGTGACAGCGGCGTACGCCAAGATGCGGACGGTCTGGGCGTCACAGCGCGCGGCTGGGCACCTCGGAACGAAGAGCTGGCCGGGGCTGGGCCATGTCTTCGCCCGGGAGATGCAGGACGAGGCCTTCGCCTGGCTCGACCGGCAAGGGCGGTAGCCAGGTGCCTGCCTGTCCACGTTGAACCGGCCAACTCGGTTGGAAAACTGTCCGAGAGCACGGTGCGCCGTCATGGGTCTCGACGTCGTAGGCGTGCGATACAGAAGACGAGAGGATGTCCATGAACCTTTCAGGAGTGGGTGTCTGGAGCATCCCACTGGGGAGCGCGGACCCGGCCGAAGCCGCGGAGGCGGCGGCCGAACTCGAGGAGTTGGGATACACCGGGATCTGGTTTCCGGACGGGGGCGGGCCGGTGTTCGACGCGGCGGACAGGCTCCTGGCGGCGACTCGTGAAATGACCGTCGCGACGGGCGTGTTGAGCCTCTGGAATCACACTCCCGCGGAGACCGCCTCCGCCTACTCGTCGCTGTCCGCCGCTCATGGAGGCAGGTTCCTGCTGGGCATCGGAGTCAGCCATGGTCCCGTGGTCGACGCGTCCCAGCCGGGTCGCTACCGTCGGCCGCTGGCGGCCATGGAGTCCTTCCTGGACGGCCTGGACGCCGCCGACCCGCCGGTGCCGACCGACGCACGCGTGCTCGCCGCTCTCGGCCCGAAAATGCAGGCGCTGGCGGCCAAGCGGGCCCGAGGAGCTCACCCCTACCTCGTCACTCCGGAGCACACCCGGCGAACCCGCGAAGCGCTGGGCGAGGACGCACTCGTCCTGGTGGAACAGACGGTCATCCTCTGCGCGGACGTGGACGAGGCCCGGGCCATCGGGACGGACTGGCTACGCGGCTACCTCGCCCTGCCGAATTACGCCGGTAGCGTGCGACGCCTGGGGTTCTCCGCCGAGGACATCGCGGGTATCAGCGACCGGTTGTTCGACGCCCTGATCGCCTGGGGCGACGAGGAGGCGATCAAACGCCGGGTGGACGAGCACTTCGCCGCCGGCGCCGACCATGTCTGCCTCCAGGTGCTCGCTTCGGGAGGGCTGAAGGCGTTTCCGCGGGAGCAGTGGCGTCGCCTCGGATTCATCGCGGACGGGCTCAGGCCGGACAGGGCGAAGTAAGGGGCAGCATGCGGGTGTGTGTCGCTGTCCGCATGCTTGGCTTCGCCACTGAGAGCCCTGCTGTCGAATGTGGGGCAGCGGTCGTGCCGTTGTATGCCGGGTTTCTCGTCGGCTGAGGGATACCGTCCGGCAATGGCAACACCCTGATGCTCGGGAGACTCGAAGTTGTCCCGAGCATCAGGGTGCGGATCACAGATGCGGGTCATGCACGGTGCCGCCTGCGGCTACGGCGTGACCTTGCGGATCTTCACTGTGCCCTCGCCCACGGGTGTCCCGCGGTCGGTGAGCAGGTGCACCAAGCCGAAAAGCTCACGGCCCTCAGGGGCCACTGCCGCAGCGGTGACATGGGCGGACACGGTCGTCGAGTCGCCGTTGGCGAGCTTCACCGCTCCCAGGTCGTCCGCGGTGAGCGAACCGAGGGCGGTTGAGAAGAACACGTCGCGGTAGTCGTAGGCCGTCGAGCCGGACGGGACGTCGTAGCCCAGTACCTCGATCGTGTAGGTGCCGGCGGCCGGTTTCGTGACCGAGACGGACTCGTCGGCATCGCTGTCCGCGTCCCAGCCCAGCAGGTTGCCATCGGCGTCGTAGACGGCCAGGTCCAGGTCGGCGGCCGCATCGGCCGGGTTGCCAATGGCTACATCCAGGGATGCGGTGCCCTCGGGCACCTCGACGGTGGTGGTTTGCTTCTCGCCCGTGGCGATGGTCGGACGTGTCCCCTTCGAGGAGCCGAGGGAGCCGCCCTTGACGGTGCCCGCCTCGACGGCCGCGTAGTTGTTCGTCGCCGTCCAGGAGACCGCGGACGGTGTGCCTGCCTTGGCCTCGGGCAGCGTGACGGTCTCCGGGGCGAAGGTGGCGCCGTACACGACGACATCGAGGTCGTAGGGATTGTCGAGCTGTTCCGAGGCGAAGTACGACTGGACCACGATCTCCCAGACACCAGCCTGTGGATTCGTGTACGTGGCCACATCCGGGCTGTCGGGATCATCCTCGTCCACGGGGATGCCGTACGGCTGGATCGCGCTCGCCACCGTCCAACTGCCCTCCTTCAGACCGCCAAGCACGACCTCCAACGCGCTGGCTCCCTCGGGAACGGTCACGAAGTAGGTCTTGGCGCTGTTGCGCTGTACCGAACCCGAGACCGAGTAGGTGTATTCGACCGGGGTGGAGACCACCACGGTCGTCATGACCTGTTTGTCGACGCCCACGGTGGCCGGATCGTCGATCTCCAGACGGGCGCTCTTGATGCCCGCGGACGACGGCGCGGCCTGGACCTTGACGGTCACCGGCTGGTTCAACGGCAGTGCCACCGTCTGCGAGCCGAGAATCGAGAACGTGCGGGCCTTGTTGTTCTTCAGCCGCAGCATGTGCAGGACCGGCTCGTCGGGACCGGAGGTACGCATGACGGTGACGTCGTACGTCTTCTTCTGGCCGGCCTTCAGGCCGCCCTCGCGGTCGTAGATCCCGGTGCCGAAGCCCGGCGTCTTCAGCTCCTGGTCGAGTGCCGTGTCGACCGGGGCCTTGACGCTGTAGTCGTGGGCGCTCACGCCTTTCTGGATCGCCTTCCAGGCGGCGGGGATGTCGATGCGGCCCGCGCCCTCTTCGTAGGCCTGAAGTCCCTTGCTGTGGCGGGCAGTCGAGGTCAGGGCCGTGCGCAGCTGCTGCGGGCTGAGCTCGGTGTGCTGTTGCTTCGCGGCGGACAGCAGCAGCGCGCTCGCGCCCGCCGTCTGCGGGGAGGCCATCGACGTGCCGTTGTACATGCCGTACCCGGGTGGCAGGTCCCAGCCCGTCAGGTTCTTGTACGACTGGGCGCCGGGCATCCACGACGGGATGGAGGACACCGCCGAACCGGGGGCGACGACCGTCGGGGTGAAACCGCCGTCCTCGCGCGGGCCGCGGGAGGAGAAGGTGAACAGCCCGTACTTCCTCTCCACCTCAGAGCCGTAGTTGGCGGCCCAGGTCTCCTTGGACACGCCTGCGCCGACCGAGATCACCTTGTCGGCCAGGCCGGGGTCCTCGATGGTGTTGGCGCCCGGGCCGGAGTTGCCTGCCGACAGCACGAACTGGACGCCGTGGGTATCGATCAGACGGCTGTACAGCTCGGCGAACGCACTCTGGCCGTCGTTCAGCGTGGGCAGGCCGCCGATGGACATGTTGACGACGTCGACACCACGGTTGACGACCAGATCGATCATGCCCTCGGACAGTGCCACGTTGGTGCAGCCGGAGCCGAAGAGACAGGCACGGGAGGAGACGATCTGTGCGCCCGGGGCGGCACCGTTCATCTTGCCGCCGAACAGGCCGTTACCCGCGGCGATGCCGGCGACGTGGGTCCCGTGAGCTTCGTTGACGACGCCGATGTTGACGAAGTCGGACTTCTTGCCGACCCAATCGCCGCCCATCGGGTCCATCGGGACGTCCTTGCGGATCTCCACGACGAACGGCTGCCGCTCCGCGATGGCCGTGTTCGGGTTGTCGGTACCGAACCAGCCGATCTGGTGGCCGTCCTTGTACGGCTTCATCGGAGTGTCGTCGGTGAAGTCGTGATCGTTGTTCAGGTCGACGGTCACCGTGCCGGCCTGCGGGTCGTAGAGGACGCCCCAGCTGTCGGTGGTGTCGCCGTCGCGATTCGCATCGCCGTCGGGCTCGCCTTCTTCGACGGTGCCGCCGGCGGTCACGGACTCCCGGAAGACGCTGATGCGGTGTGAGCCCGCCGGCGACGTCCAACTCTGGTCGTCGTAAGTGAAGTTGGTACCTGACACCGCAGCCGTCATCGCTTGCCAGGTGCCGTCACCGTCGACGACCGGGTCGGTGGACGTCACCCAGTCGACGATCTTCCGCTCGCCCGTGGTCGTCTTCTGCAGCGCGGGGCTCGCGAGGTCGACACCCGTGTCGAGAACGCCGATGGTGACACCTCGGCCGTCTGCCTCCGGGTTCCTCTTCACAAAGTCGACGGCGCCCGTCTCAAAGGACGGGTTGTACGGATTCTCTGCCGGGGTGTCCTTGCCGGGCGCCGGGTAGGTCTTCGAAGTCGCCTTCGTGGCAGTGCCCTTGACAGCCCGCGTGTCGGGGAGCGGGTCCTCGAGCGGAATCTCGCGCCGCAGGTCGATGCCGTGCACCGACGACAGCTTGGTCGCGGCCTTGATGGCCGCGTCCGCCCGGCCGGTCGGGACGGTGGCCCGGACGTAGCCGAGCCTGTCGTAACTGCGGCCGACAGAGCCTCCCTTGATCGCATCCAGCTCCTTGGCGACCTGCTCGGTCTTCCCGGGAGCGGTGGCGATCATCATCGTGACGTTCTTCTCGCCGGTGAACTTGGCTTCGGCGAGCTGTTCGGCATCCGCCGAACCGAGCTTGTCGCGCGCGGACTTGGACGTCTCGGCGGTCCCGGTTGCGGAAGGGCCCTCGGTGGCGAAGGCCAGGGGTATCAGTCCGCTCGTAGTGAGGATGGCGGCCAGACCGGCGGCCATGGCTATGCGGGTTGTGCGTCTCACACCCGGATTCGGGGAGACGTGGGGGGTGGTAGGCATGCGATTCCTTGCACGGATCGAACCAGGGCGCCACTTTGTACGCCCGGCGTCTCTCAAACCCCATGAAGTACTTGAGAGTTAAGAGACTGGATCGATCATGCCGTCGCCCCACCACGTGCAAAGAGAACAGACAGCAACTTTCCTATGGGGATTCTGTGATTCCAGCAGGAAGAGGAGGGTCAGTTCGTCAGGGCAGCTCTTGACAATGCGGCATGTACTGCATTCGCAGTAGAGAACTCGAAGCTCGGGAGGAGCATCCCGCGAAGAGTCCTGCCCGACGTGACCGGGCAGGAGACTCCGGGCGTCGGAGCAGCCTTTACCGCGTGACGCCCCACTTGTAGCCGGTCACACGGGCGATCCACTTGATGAAGTCGCCGGGATCCTCGTCGGCACCGTGGCCGGCGTCCCAGTAGTAGGACGTGTCGACGTCGTCACCCAAGTTCTTCAGACGGGCATGGAGGTTGCCGACCACCGAGAGCGACGTAGCACTGTCCTCGGCGCCGACACGGATCCACCAGTGCTTGGCCCGGCCTCGGTTGACGTCCTCGACGAGGTGGTACATCGGGTTCATCAGGTTGAGCTTGGTGGGGATGTCGGCGTCGAGGCGGGCGCTGTCACCACTGTCGTGACGCAGGCTGAACTAGGTGAAGTGCCGCGCCTTGGTGGTGCCGGTGCCGAAGAGGTTGGTCTCGGGTGTGGACAGGGCGAAGTCGTCGAACGAGGGGACGTCCTTCGAGCGACTTCCCTGGTGGGTGAGGAAGTCGGTCCAGGCGAAGGACGCCTTGCCGTCGGACCACCCGATGGTCGTGTTCTCCGTCAGGTAGGTCTCACGATCGGTTCCCGAAAGGGCCGAGAGATATTTGGTGGCGGAGGGCTCCAAGTGGGTCCCGACCAGGTACTCATCAAGGTTGCGGGTGGTGAGGGTTCCGAAACCCTTGGCCTTCAGCTTCAAGGAGGCCAGGTAGTCGCCATAGGCGGTGCTCAGTTCCTTGGAAAGGCTCTGGTCGGCAAGCGATCCGCTGGGCAGCGGGAAGGAGCCGTAGCACCACTCGTACGCCATGTCGGCGTGCTTCAGGTCGATGATCGGGCACCAGGCTCCGACGGCGAAGACAGCATCGGAGGCGTCGGCCGCGCCCAACTCGGCCAGGTAGGAGTCGTAGAGCGGGCTTCCGCCGGAGGCGCCGAGAAGAGACGACAGGGCACCGCCCGCGCTCGTGCCAGAGGTGACGATCCGCTCGACGTTGCCGGGGATGCGCCCCTTGTTGGACTTCACGTAACGCACGGCGGCCTTGAGATCGACGATCGCAGCGGGCGCGGTTCCGTAGTACACGCCGCCGGAATCGACCGGGGAACGGCCGCGAGCGCCGGCCTCGACGACGACGTACCCAGCGGCCAGGGCCAGTTGGCCACGGCTGGTCCCGCCACCGAACGGGTTCCCTCCGATACTCGTGTTGCCGGCCACGGACGACGGCATGTACCCACCGACGCCGTTCACGAAGAGAATCGGAGCGCCGGCGGCTTCCACTGCGGTGCCGTCGATCTGCATGGGGACGCTGACGTTGAGGGATTGTTACGTGGCGTCAACCGGATTCGCTACGTACGAGGCCACCTTGTAGAAGCGGTAGACCACCTCGTGAGCGCTGCCGTCGGCATCCGTGATCTCGTGGTGAGTTCGCTGTAGTTGTCCGGGTCGAAGACCAACGACGGATCCATGGAGGCCGATGGTACGGCGGCGTTGCCCTCGGCCTGGGCCCTGAAGCCGAATCCGGCCGCCGGCACCGCGACTGCCGCGGTGAGACCCATGACCACTGTCCTGCGCTGCACTTCCGTCTCCCGTCCTCGCGGTTCCTGGAAACCTGCTCCGTGCCGTACGCAGTGGGGTGCGGGCACAGTTGGAGTGCAACAGCCGTTGCTGAAGATTTCTTATGTGCATCCAGTGAAACGAAAGGAACCGGCCACCCGCCGTCCGGAGCCCTGCGCTGGAGCAACCGCCACGTACGCCCTACAGGCCAGTCAAATAGTCAGCGAAATCGTCAGCAATATTGTCGCAATCGATGGCGGCGAGGGTGGCGATCCGGCGACGCTACTACTGGACAACCTGCTCATTGAGCATCGCCCTCCGTTTTCACGAAGCGGGCTGCCAACGCCTCCGATCCTCGGGCCAACAGCGCGACGTCCGCGCCGACGAGAACGAAGGACGCCCCGGCCGCGACGTAGTCGTCGGCGACCTCGGGGACGAAAGCGTTGACGCCGACGGGAATCCCCTTGGCGATGACGTCGGCGAAGGCCCGGCGCACGGCTGCCGTTACCTCGCGGTGGGTCTGCTCTCCGAGGTAACCCATCGACGCGGCGAGGTCGGACGGTCCGACGAAGACACCGTCGACGCCATCGGTCGCCGCGATCTCCGCGGCGGCGTCGACGGCCTCGTCCGTCTCGATCTGGACGAAGACCGAGACGTGTGCTGCCGCGTTTGTGAGGTAGTTGTCGATGCGGTTCCATCGGGCCGACCGGGCAAGGGCGGAGCCGACGCCACGCCTGCCGAGCGGCGGGTAGTGGGCGGCTTCCACGACGGCGCGCGCCTCCTCGGCCGAGTTGACCATCGGCACCAGGATGTTCTTGGCGCCCAGGTCGAGTACCTGCTTGATCACGACGGGGTCGGCCTCGGGGATACGCACGACGGGGACGACCGGGTAGGCGGCAACCGCCTGGAGCTGCGCGAGGATCGACTGGAGACCGTTGGGGCTGTGCTCCATGTCGATCAGCAGCCAGTCGAGGCCACCGCCGGCGCAGATCTCGGCGACGAGCGGGCTGCCGCTGCACACCCACATCCCCGCGAGCGGTCGGTCTGACGAACGGATCGCGTCGCGCAGGGTGGGGACTGTCGCGGGCGGGGTCACTGGAAGCGGCATGTGATGGTTCCCATCTGTCCGTAGTCGCACAGCACGCTGTCGCCGCGTGAAATCCACATGGGCCGGGTGAAGGAGCCGGCGAGAATGAGCTCTCCGGCTTCGAGCCGGGTCTTGTGCTGGTGCAGTTTGTTGGCCAGCCACGCGACACCGGCGGCGGGGTGGTTGAGCACACCCGCCGCCACGCCGGTCTCCTCGATGGTCTCGTTGCGGTAGAGCAGCGCGGAGATCCAGCGCAGGTCGACGGCGTGGGGCGGGGTCGGGTTGCCGCCGACCACCACACCGCCGTAGGCGGCGTTGTCCGCGATGGTGTCGACGATGGTGCGCCCCTCCAACTCGATGTGGGAGTTGAGCACCTCAAGGGCCGGCACGACGTACTCGGTGGCCCGCAGGACGTCGAAGATGGTGCAGTGCGGTCCTTCGAGGGGCGTCTCGAGCATGAAAGCGAGCTCGACCTCGATGCGGACGTTGGAGAAGTCGTCGAAGGGGATCACCGAACCGGTCTCCCAGACGGTGTCGTCGAAGATGACGCCGTAGTCGGGCTCGGTGATGCCGGTGGCGGACTGCATCGCCTTGGAGGTGAGCCCGATCTTGCGGCCCACCAGGCGGCGGCCGTCGGCCAGCTTGCTGTCCCGCCACACCGCCTGGATGGCATAGGAGTCCTCGACCGTGGCCTCCGGATATCGGCCGGTGATCCGGGGAATCACGGATCGCTCGCGGTCGGCGGTGGCGAGCTCGGCGGCGAGCCCGGTGATCGTGTCGGGGGGCAGCATGCGCACTCCTTCAATCCTGGCTGCTCTGGCTTATCGGCTCGCGCGCCACTCTTCGTAACGGGCCCGCCATTCGGGGTTCATGGGGAACAATCCGTCGACCGGATGGCCTGCCTTGACCTGCTCGGCGATCCAGGCGTCCTCGTCCTCCTGGGCGAGTGCCGCATCCGCGACCTCCTCCGCCAGAGCGGGCGGAATCACGATCACACCGTCGGCGTCACCGACGATGACATCGCCCGGCTGCACGGTGGCGCCTCCGCAGGCGATGGTGAGATCGGCGTCCCACGGCACGTGCTTGCGCCCCAGGACGGCGGGGTGCGGTCCGGCATAGTGCACCGGGATTCCGACGGCGGCCACCGCCGCGCTGTCGCGAACCCCGCCGTCGGTGACGATCGCCGCGGCACCACGGGCCCAGGCGCGGATGGCCAGTACGTCGCCGAGGGTGGCCGAGCCGGTCTCCCCGCGCGCCTCGATCACGAGCACCTCACCCTGCTCAACCGAGTCGAAGGCCCGCTTCTGTGCGTTGTATCCGGCTCCGTGCTTCTTGAACAGGTCCTCACGATTCGGCACGAAGCGCAGCGTCCGTGCGGTGCCGACAAAGCTCTCCCCCGGGGTCAGCGGGCGAAGGCCGTCGATGAAGACGTTCTCCAGACCCCGCTTGCGCAGCTGAGCCGACAGACCTGCGACCGGGGCCATGGCCAGCTTCTCCCGCACCTCAGGCCGCAACGTCCCGAGGTTTGCCGGGTACGTCGACAGCGATCCGAGGGTGGGATCGAGCGGAGTGTCCTGCTGGGTCACAGTGGTACGCAGCGCGCCCGAGGTCGGGGCGCCCGACGCCTCCGGGGCATCCACCTCGACGGCGACCATGCTTCCGGGCTCCAACAAGACGGAGCCTGCGGTCGAGGGGGCGAGGATGACGTCACCCGGCTCGAGAGTGATGTGCTGGGACAGGTCGGCGACGACTTGGTCGAATCCGAACGGCAAGGCAGCGCTGGTGTCTTCCTGGACGAGCTGCCCGTTGACCCAGGTGCGGACGCGGAGCCCGGACGGATCGACTTCGCCGGCTGCCACGAACGCGGGGCCCAGCGGTGTGAATCCGTCACGGCCCCTCGAACGCAGCAAGGAGACATCGTCGTTGGCTCCCGGCTCGGACAGCCCGAGGTCGACGCCAGCGGTGACCCAGCCGACACGGCTCCATGCCTCGGCGCGGCTGACGGAGCGTGCCGTGGCTCCCATCACCAGAGTGATCCCAGGCTCGCACGTCAGCTGTTCGATCCCCGGGGGGATCTCCGCCTGCCCTCCCGAGGTGGCCGCGGAGCTGGACGGCTTGAGAGAGTAGGACAGCCGCGCCGGGTGTCCGCCACCCTCCCGCGTCCTCGCGGCGTGATCCGCACGCACGGTGATGATCTTCCCCGGGTGTTTCTCCCACGGGCCATCGGTCTTCATGGTCATCCCCTTCCGCCGTACTCGCGGGCTATCGGCGCATGGAGCGGGCGAAGAAGTCGCTCAGCTCCGTGCGGGCGCTGAGCGGCAGGACGTGCGCGACGTACATGTCGGGCCGTACGACGACGACGCAGCCGCTGCGGGCGATGCCGCGCAGCTCGAAGAAGTCCCGCTCCGGGTCGGTGGCGTGGACCTTCTCGTAGTCGATCAGCTCCCAGGGCCCCTTGCGGGGCAGGAAAAGCGGCGGGACTCCACCGATGTCGACCGTCTCGTAGGTGCCCTGGTAGACGACCTTGACGTCGAAGAGCGCGTCCAACTCGTCATTGACGGGGGTGTGACGAACGACGGGAGATTCGGGCGAGTCGTGGAGCCACTCGGCCCAGTCCCGCAGGGCCACCGAGCTGGTCTCGGTGGCCCCGTCGGCGAAGGCGTAGATGCGCCAGCGGCCGTCGGCGCTGGCGTGGTGCCCGAGTTCCATCGGGTTGGCGTCGGCGACGCGGACGACGGGGGCGGAGTGGAACCGCTTGCCGATCGGAAATCCGGTCGCGAGGTCCTGGTGGGTGTCCTCGCCGGTGACCATGGACGGCTTGTAGTGGGTGCGGAACCCAGCTGGGAACTGCGCGGTCTTGACGTAGAACTCGGCCAGTTCGTCCGAGGGGATTTCCTTCGGGTCCTTGGTCAACATCTCCGACCACTCGCGGTCGAAGTCGATGAGGTTCTGGGCGACCTCCTCGCGCTCCACGGCGTAGGTGTCGAGCAGGCTCTCGGGGCTGAGACCGGTGAGCACCTGGCCGAGCTTCCAGCCGAGGTTGAAGGTGTCCTGCATCGACACGTTCATGCCCTGGCCCGCCTTCGCGCTGTGCGTGTGGCAGGCATCCCCGGCGATGAAGACCCGCGGCGCGCGCGTGCCGATCTCTGCGCGCGGGACGTCGTCGAACTTCGGCGTGAGGCGGTGCCCTACCTCGTAGACGCTGAACCAGGGCACGTGCCGGACGTCGAGGGTGTACGGGTGCATGATCTGGTTCGCCTTGGCGATCGCGGCTTCGACCGTGGTCTTGCGGACTGCGCCCCTCTCCTCGGAGGTGACCTCGCCCAGGTCCACGTACATGCGGTAGAGGTATCCGCCTTCGCGGGGGATCAGCTGGACACCGCCGTGGGGAGTCTGCACCTGGCACTTCATGCGGATGTCGGGGAAGTCGGTCACGGTCAGGGCGTCCATGACCGCCCAGGCGTGCATCGCCTGCTTCCCCTCCAGCCGCATGCCGAGCGCCTCGCGGACCGCGCTGCGGGCGCCGTCGGCACCGACCACGTACTTGGCGAGGATCGTGCGCTCCTGGCCCTCGTTCTCACCGGCGGTGTGCCGAACGCGCGCCCGCACCGGATACTCCTCGCCCTGCACGACCTTGAGGTCGAGGAACTCGTAGCCGAAGTCGGGCTTGATCCGGCCGGGCCCGTAGACCGCCGCCTCGGCGAGGTAGTCGATGACCCTCGCCTGGTTGATGATGAGGTGGGGGAACTCGCTGAACCCGTCCGGGTCGTCGGGGGCGCGCTGGGTGCGGATGATCCGCGAGGGGTCCTCGGGGTCGGAGGCCCAGAAGTTCATCGCGGTTTGGTTGAAGGCCTCGGCGATGACCCGCTCGGCGAAGCCGAAGGCCTGGAAGGTCTCGACGCTGCGGGCCTGAATGCCGTCGGCCTGGCCGAACTCCAGTCGGCCCGGGCGGCGCTCTATCAGGCGCGCGTTGATCGTCGGGTACTGCGAGAGCTGCGCCGACAGCAGAGTGCCGGCGGGGCCCGCGCCGACGATCAGGACATCGACCTCGTCGGGGAGATCCTCGGGGCGGTCGAGGCCGATCCCGGCTGCCGGCTGGATCCGCGGGTCGGTGGTGACGTAGCCGTGGTGATGGAACTGCATCGGTCGATCCCTTCAGTGCTTCTTGTAGACCTGGGGCACGTACCAGGAGTCGGTCGCGGCAGGTGCGTCCTCGGTGGGACGGTTCGAAACGAGGCGGCGCTGCAAGTGCTCGCCGTTGGCGCCGTGTTGGGCGTAGTGGTCGAGCAGCAGGTCATGGCCGAGGTCGTTGTTGAGGTCGCGCCAGACCGTGTGCTTGTGCTGGCCGGCGGCCACCGCGTTGTCCGCCTCCACCAGCAGGCCGGAGGTCGAGATTCGGTAGTAGTGGGCCGTGTCCGGCCTGACTCCGCCGGCCCAGGCGAAGCACAGCTTCGCGGGGTCCTCGGCGAGCACCTGCTCCCGGTACTGCCGGGTGATCTCCTCGGGGCCCGTCTCGACGTAGCGCAGCAGCAGTTCACGGACCGCGGCCAGTTGGGAGCCGTCCAGATCGGCACCGCTCACTCCGGACGGGGCGGCCTTGACGAAGCGGAGCCGCTCCCGGTCGTGGTCGGTGGTCTCGTATCCGGCGATACCGAGGTCGACGTGGTCCGGCCACTCCTCGGCGCCGACCAGCGGCACCTGACGGGTGACGTAGTCCGCCGGGGCGACATCATGGATGACCGCCTGTGCCCGCAGGTCCGGCGAGAACGACTCCAGGATCTCGAACGCCATGCTCCTTTCCCGGCCGAGCGGGTCCAGTACGCCCGCGGGCATCGGCTGGGCGCCCATGGCGAGGGGCGTGATCGTCAGGTATCGCTGCGCGACGATCGTGAAGCTGAGCGAGAGGTGGTGGCCGATGACCCGCCACCCCCACGTGTCCTCGAACCCTGGGCGCCCGAACACGGTGATCCAGTAGGCGTCCGGATCGCGGAACTCGCCGGCGATGACGCCGAAGCCGCGCTCGACGACCTCCAGTTCGCGCAGCATGTTCTCGGTCGCCATGATGGCGAGCGCCTGGCTGTAACCGCGCAGGCTCAGACCGGACTTGAGCAGGCTCTGGGCCAACACGCGCTGGTGATGGTCGAGCTTCGTCATCGGCACGCCGGTGCGGTCCGGCTTGGGGATGAAGTCCCAGTCCAGCCGCCGCGGATCGTCCATGGCAGGGATGTGCATCTGGGCGCGAAGGTCGGGGCTCAGTGAGTCCAGCAGCGCCCACGTGCAGAACATCATCCGCTTGATGGTGGTCGGCGCCTCGTGGTTCATGGGGGGAAGGGCCGTGGTGTGGTCGGTCATGGGTTCTCCGTGAGGGCGTGCCGGGATCGTGAGCCGAGTCAGCGGCCGAACGGGTCAGGCGTGAGGGTGTACTTGGTCTGGAGGTACTCGTGGATGCCCTCATCTCCGCCTTCGCGGCCGAGCCCGGAGAACTTCCAGCCGCCGAAGGGGGCCGCCGCGTTGGAGACCACGCCGACGTTGAGGCCCATCATTCCGGTCTGCAGCCGCTCGATCATGCGCTGACCTCGGGCCAGGGACTCGGTGAAGACGTAGGACACCAGGCCGTACTCGGTGCCGTTGGCAAGGGCGACCGCCTCGTCCTCGTCGTCGAAGGGCACGATGGCCACCACGGGACCGAAGATCTCCTCGCGCAGCAGCGCGCTGTTCGCCGGCACCTCCGAGAGCACCGTCGCCGCGTAGAACGTGCCCGGCCCCTCGACCGGCTTGCCGCCGGTCTGCAGGGTCGCGCCCCGGTCCAGTGCGTCGCGCACCAACTCGTCGGTCTTCGCCACTGCCTTGGCATCGATCAGAGGGCCGATCGTCACGCCCTCCTCGGTACCGCGGCCGACCCCGAGGGCGTCGACCCGCGCCGTGACGCGGCGGATGAACTCCTCAACCACTGAGGAGTGCACGATGAACCGGTTCGCGGCGGTGCACGCCTGTCCGATGTTGCGGAACTTCGCCAGCATCGCGCCGTCGACCGCCTTGTCGAGGTCGGCGTCCTCGAAGACCACGAACGGGGCGTTGCCGCCCAGCTCCATCGAGGTGCGCAGCACACCGGTCGAGGCCTGCGCGAGCAGCTGCTGCCCCACCGGGGTGGAACCCGTGAACGACAGCTTGCGCAGGCGCGGGTCGCTGATGATCGCGTCCGACACCGGCCCGGAGGCGGTGGTGGTCACGACGTTCACGACACCCGGAGGAAGGCCCGCGTCTTCCAGCAGCTGCGCGAAGAAGATCGTGGTCAGCGGTGTGAGGGCCGCGGGCTTGATCACCACGGTGCATCCGGCCGCCAGCGCGGGCGCGATCTTGCGCGTGGCCATCGCCAGCGGGAAGTTCCAGGGAGTGATGAGGTAGCAGGGACCCACCGGGTGCTGGGTGACGATCATCCGGCCGGTGCCCTCGGGGTTGGCTCCGTAACGCCCCTGGACATGAGCGGCGGTCTCGCTGAACCACCGAAGGAACTCCCCGCCGTAGACGACCTCACCGCGCGCCTCCGCGAGCGGCTTGCCCATCTCCAGCGTCATCAGCAGCGCGAAGGCCTCCTTGCGCTCCATCAGGAGGTCGAAGGCGCGGCGCAGCAGCTCGGCACGCTCCCGCGACGGGGTGGCGGCCCAGGCGGGGAACGCCTCGCAGGCCGCGTCGAGTGCGGCGGTGCCGTCGGCCACGGAAGCACTCGCGACGGTTTTGAGGGTCTCTCCGGTGGCCGGGTCGGTGACGTCGAGGCCGGCGCCTTCGGAACCCGGTCGCCAGTGGCCACCGATGTAGAGGCCGTCACGCACTGACGACAGCAGGCCGGCCTCGTCGGTCGGAGTCGGGTCGGTACGGGTCATCTGGCTTCCTTACGGTCGTTCCGGCGTGTCCGTGAGGACGGCCAGGAGGTCGCAGTGGACGAGGGCGGCACCGTCGAGCTGTGCCGCGACCACCTGCCGAGCGGGCCGGCTCGCGGGGTCTGGGAACATCGCGAGCCATTCGCGGTTGAGCGCGTCGCGATCGCGATAGTCGACGAGGTGGAACGTCATCTTGAGGATGGCGTCGGTCGTAGCACCGGCGACGTCCAGCAACGTGCGGACGTGGTGAAAGACGTGGGCACACTGCTCGTCGAGACCGGGCGGCATCTCGCGGGTCTCCGGATCGCGACCGGTGATCGCCCCCGAGGCGAGGAAGGGGCCGACTCGGCTGGCTGCCGGGATCGGGTTGGCGTGGCTGAAGCCGGGCAGGTCGATGCTCGTACGCCGAGTCATGGCCGAGCCACCTCCTCAGCTCCAGGCCGCACGACGACGGCGGTCGGCCTCGGGAGTGCGGACCACTGTTGGAGCGCCACAGTCGTGGGCGTGGTCCGTGAGACCAGCGGGTCGTAGGGCACCAATGTCGCCACGCTCCCTTCCGGGATCGGTTCAAGCAGCCCAGCCGGTCTCGGTCAGGCGGCGTCGAGACACACATTCAAGGGCCGCCGCAGCATCACGTCACCAGGCATTTCCGATAACCGGAAACCACCTCTGGCGCGGGCACTGCCACGTCGCGCCGCACGCACCCTCTTGAACGGCCTCTGAGCTCGACATAAGCCCAGCTCTCTGGCCCCTCGATGGCGCCGGGTTGACATGCGTGACGGCGCGGTCCACTATCCGGAACATGGTCAAAGAGGAACCCGCTGGTTCACTCAATCGCGCAGTCGTCATCCTCAAGACCCTGGCCAGCACCGGGGAAAGCGGCATGGCCCTGACGCACATCAGCCAGCGGTGCGGGCTCCCCCACTCATCGGTGCACCGGGTGTTGCAGCAGCTGCGCGCGGCGCAACTCGTCTGCCAGACGGCACCGGATGGTCGGTACGCTCTGGGCCCCCTGGCATTCGAGCTCGGTGTAGCCGCGGCTCAGCAGTTCGACATCAGGGGGCGCAGCCGCGAGGCGGTCACCAGCCTGGCCAACGAGATGGGCGACACCGCCTACCTCTTTCTCCGAAGCGGTTCTGAGGCGGTCTGTCTCGACCGCGTCTTCGGACCCGCCCCCGTCCGCGTCGTCACCCTTCGCATCGGCAGCAGGCGGCCACTCGGTCTCGGTGCCGGCGGCCTGGCGATCCTGGCCTTCCTCAACGAGACCCAGCGCGAGGCCGCCATCAACGACGTCGCTCCCATTCTGGCCGCGGAGCGGGGTATCGACGAGGCTGAGCTGCGGCAGATGGTGGCCGATTCCAGAGAACGGGGATACGCCTACATCGAAGGCCAGCTGACCCCCGACGTCTACGCTGTCGGCAAGCCGATCCTCAACTCTTTCAAACAGCCGATCGGCGGGCTCAGCATCGCAGCCCCGGCCGCCCGGATGCCGCCCGCCCGCATCCCGAAGGTCGCCCAAGCACTCGAGAGCGCCGCCAGCCGCATCGAGCTGTCTCTCTTCTCCGCGGAAGCCGCCCTTGCCACACACACCTCAGTGGCCACCGCCGACTGACCAGCAGTCCGCACCGCCGCAGACGTAAGACTGCGACACGTGTTCATCTATCGGAATGGCGCGATGACGACCATTCCATGTCGGGGTTACGTTCCGACCGGCCCCAGTACCGGCCAGGAAACGCCGCGAATACGCGCGAACCCTTCAGCGCTGGACGGCGCTGAGATCTACCCGGCCGAACATCCGAGTCGCAGTCCGTGAGCCGCCGGATCACGGAGAAAAAACCTGAGGAGATCGCGACGATGAGCACCCAGAACGATCGGCCCCACCTGCTTGGCCACGGCGATCACCCTGTCGTAGTGCTGCACGGCTGGTTCGGCTGCGCCGACGCATGGGGACCGCTGCTCCCCCACCTGGACGGCGAGTCGTTCCAGTATGTCTTCCCGGATTACCGCGGATATGGAAGCCGGAAGGATGAGGCCGGAGTCCACACCGTGGCCGAGGCCGCGGACGACGTCCTGGAACTCGCCACGAAGCTCGGGTGGGACACCTTCTCCATCATCGGTCACTCCATGGGGGGATCGGTCATGCAGCAGGCGCTACTGAAGGCCCCCAGCCGCGTTCGCGCGCTTGTGGGTATCTCCCCGGTTCCCGCCTGCGGCGTTCCCTTCGACGACGCCACCTGGCAGTTCTTCAGCGGTGCGGTCAACGACCCGAACCTGCGGCGAGCGATCATCGACCGATCCACCGGCGGCCACCTCACCGGCACCTGGCTCGACGCGATGACGCAGCGCTCTGTGGACGAGTCCGACATCAAGGCGTACTCCGACTACCTGCACTCCTGGGCCAAGACCGACTTCCACGAGGAGATCGCCGGCAACCAGGTGCCGGTCAAGGTCATCATCGGCGCCAACGACCCGGATCTCAACGCGGACTTCATGACACAGACGTTCGGCCAGTGGTACCCGAACTTCGAGCTCCAGGTGATCCCGACTGCCGGGCACTACACGATGGACGAGGTTCCCGTAGCACTCGCGACCGAGATCGAGTCGTTCCTCAAGAGCCACTGAGAGCTCATCTCTTGCGGTGACTCTGCGGCGGCGACGCTGGCCAAGGCCAGGATGTGCCCGCCTTTGGGTTCGTAGCGCCGGTGCAGGGGCGGCACCGGCGAGCCAGGACGTTGGCTCGGCCGCGCGGCGCGGTGTCTGCTGAAGCAGACCCTTTTCCGCGCGGCCTCCCGCTGAACCGGATGTGATGGTTTCTCGATCACCCGGCGATCGGCGGCTGATTCGACACGCTCCTGCCTGGCCGAGATCGGCCGTCGGACCGGCCAGCGGAGAAACAGAGTCGTCAGCCGCACTCAGGTGGAAAACCACTCGCTGTGATCCCAAGGTGCACCCACCATGGTGCCATGCAGCAGCCAGAGAGCTACGGCTACGGCGTTGAGGACTACGCCCGGCGACTGGCCGGCGGTCTCGGAGTCCCCGATTTCGTCTACCAGCCTGTCAAGATCCGCCGCGGCGGTGGCAGCCGCGAGATCAGCGACGGTCTCCTGGTCGCAGGGAGCGACGGCCTGATCATGCAGGTCAAGAGCCGCGAGCCATCTGCGGCCGCAGCAGACTCAGTTGAGAAGGCGCAGACGTGGAGCCTCAAGAATGGCTTGGCGGGTCAACGTCAGGCCATCGGAACTCGGCGGACGCTGGTTCGAGAGGTCGTACGGGCTGAGTCCCTCCGAGGGTTCGAGCGCGATCTACCCGACGCTGGCCTTTGGCCCGCCATCGTGATCATCGATCACCCGCTGAATCCGAAAACGGTCTTCCCATCCTCCTCGGACACGCTCTTCATCTCGCTGCACGACTGGCTGGCGCTGCACAGTATGGTGCGATCCACGACAGAGGTCATCACCTACGTGCAGCGTTCTCTGGCCAGCGGGGTTCAGGTTCCCTTGGGCGGCGAGTCCGGTCGATACCGCGCCCTGGCCGAAGCGGATCTCCAGGCATCGGGAGACAGCCTGACCGCCTTCCCCAGACTCCCTCATGGGCAGGTCAGTCACCGCGAGATCGAAGAAGTCTCCCTGTTCGACGACTTGATCGAGCGCGTAGCCGATCCACTCGGAGCCACAGGGTGGGATCCGGTGGAGTACCTGACAATCATTGAGCAACTCGATCGCGTTCCGCTCATCGCGCGGGCAAGGATAGGGGCCAAGATGCGGCAGACCTTCCTGGCAGTGGCAGCGGATCGAAGGCCGAAGGCCTTCCGAGCGATCGGTCCCGGCGGAGGCGGAAACCGGTTTGCCTTCCTCTACGTATACGACGACAGCCGGTACGGGAACGACGGGGAAGGTTTCGTGGCTGAGGTGGGCTGCTACACAGCTCTGCGTCAGCACCAAGCCATCGACGCTGGAGCGGAGCTGGGAACGGCTACCACCGGTATCGGAGTCCTGCACAATCCCGACCGCGGGCGACGCTACGTATTCGCCCACTTTTCAGGCCGTCCGCCCAGCTTCCCGTCCGATCTCCGTCGTTCCCTGGAGAAGCAGTTCGGCAATCCTGAACGATAACCGCGCAGATTGGCGCAGCGGCTGCCCCTGCAGTAGAGCAGCACCAGCCCAACGCCTGCCACCACAGGGTTCCGCAGCACAAACTGCGCCGGGTCCAGAGAATCTGACGGTTCAGCGCAGACCTCATCGCTGATGAGAAGCGCCGCCTCGAGGATCACCACGCCCGGCACGTACATCGAATGCGCTTCCGATGACAGAGCCGTCCCTGCTCGGTCTGGGAGCTGTGGCCATCCTTGACACTTGAGGAGTGGCTTGGTGCAGCAGATGCTACCGCTCCGATTCAAAGTCGAAGAACTTCAGCACCGACGTGACGAGCATGAGCCCGTAGACCGCGTTGATCCGTGAGTACTGCGTGCGGGACACACCATGCGCACTCGGGTGCCTGCCGAACACGTGCGGGATCGGGTCGCCATTCTTCGGCCAGTACTCGGCGTGTGCGTACCAGACCGGCGCGAATGTCAGGGCAACCCGGAGCTGGTAGTCATTCAGATCAAACTTGGCCTTGCCCTTCCTATTGAACGTCAGCTTCTTCCTGGCCGGCTCATCGAAGTGGGCGCGCATCAAGCTGTCGAGCAGGTTGGCCGCGAGCGCCTGGGCCGCGTTGCTGTGCTCATCGCGCAGTGCCACCACGCAGTCAAGGGCAAAGCATCGCGACTCCTGTAGGCGAGGGTGGCCAATGTCCTCGATCACGGCCTCGCAGTCGTTGATGATGCCCTTCCAGCGCCGCCCGATAATGCGGCGGCGTTCAACGGCGTCGGGTGCGTCCAGGAGGGCACGACCACCTTCGGGCCAGGCACCCACATCAGGGGGATGCCCTCTTCAAGCAACAGCACCTCGAACTCTTCGACCGACGGCGTGGCGTCGTGCAGGTTCGGCGGGTAGATCCGTTCCTTCAGGGAGCCGAGTCCCTCGAAGACGCCCGCCCAGTACTCACGGAAATGCTCGTGCAGCGGTGCGAGGGTTTCGCGGAGCATCGCGTTCACGCCTGCTGCTTCGGCCAGTTGCTTGCCGATCGCCTCGCTGATGCCTCTCGTCACAATGACCGTTTCGGCCAACGGCCTCAACGCCTCAGCCACCGTGGTCCGGTAGTAGTCCGTCAGCGGCTGAAACGCTCGAGCCAAACCGAAGGGGTCGACCGGCCGCGGCTCGGAACTCTCCTCGGGCTCCTCCACCTTGTCACTCATGGCCTGCATAGTGACACGCGGCTGATCGTAAGAACGACCGAATACTTCGGTTCGTCGGCCTTGCACTGGGGTGGGGACTTTGGTGCGCTCGGCTTGCAGTGCCCGCCGGCGCGGATAGGTTCGTGGCCATCAAGGGCATCCCCCTCATGACGGGGATGCTCGCAATCAGCCGTCAGGCGAAAATGTCTCATGCGTGCCATCGGCTCGCGTGACAGTGACGGTCACCGTCTCGGTGACATGCACGGTGGCGCTTGTGCCAACGAACACTTCGTTGAGGATGCTGAACATGTAGTCGGTGTGACCCTCGTCCCCGTCGACGACATGGCGGCCCGTGGCCCAGTCCTGACGGATCGACACCAGGACGGTGTGGGTGACGACCTGGTGGAGGACGCGTCGTAACCGAGGACGAAGTGGCGGGTGTGGCCTCCATCGGGCGCGGTGAGCGTGGCCTGGACAGTCAGTTCGCGGTTGGGGCCGTGGCGGCCTTCTCCGCCTGGCTCAGCACGATGTCGCCGAAAGCGACGATCCATGCCTTGCCCTGAAGGGTGGTAGGGCGCAGGTGGGCGGTCAGGTAACGGCTGATCTCCGCTCTCCGCGCTGCCAGCTGCTTCGCCATGGTGTCGTCGCCTAAGTCGATTCCGCTCGCCCGGGAGAAGTCGCTGAGCGGCAGTTCCAACCTTCCGTCCGACTGCCGCTTAACTCCCTCATGCGGGAACTTCAAGCACACAGGTCGAGCACAGGCGATGGCACAGCCCGCGCATGCGCCTGTCGTCCGCCGTGCTGCCACAATGTCGAAGCATGTCTGGCACCTCAGGGACTCGCGAAGGCACGGTTCGCGTGCTGATCGTCGACGATGAACCCGAACTGACCGAGTTGCTCTCCGCGGCCGTGACCGCGGCCGGGTGGCGCGCCTTCCCAGCGCGGGACGGGCACAGCGCGCTGCGTATCGCGCGTGACTGCGCCCCTGACGTCGTGGTCCTCGACGGGATGCTGCCCGGTATGGACGGCCTTCAGGTTCTGCGCCATCTTCGCAGCGAGTATCACCAGCTGCCCGTGCTGATGCTCACCGCCCGCGACGCGCTGGAGCATCGGCTCGACGGGTTGTCCACGGGCGCGGACGACTACGTGACCAAGCCGTTCTCACTGGAGGAGGTCATGCTCCGGCTGCGCGGGCTGCTCCGTCGTGCGGGACATGCCGACATGTCCGAGCGCGACAGGTCCGTTCGGGTGCTGGGTGACCTCGTACTAGCTGAGAAGACCCGCGAGGTGCAGCGGGGCGGCACACCGATCCCTCTTACCGCCAAAGAGTTCGACCTGCTCCTGTTCCTGATGGACCACCCACACCAGGTGCTCAGCAAGACACAGATCCTCGAACACGTTTGGAACGCTTCCTTCGACGGCGAAGGAAACCTGGTCGAGGTGTACATCTACGCGCTTCGTACGAAAATCGACAAGGGCCGGGCGCCGATGCTGCGGACCGTACGCGGTGTCGGCTATTCGATCAGAGCCGCGGACGACGGGGCATGAGAGGTTTTCCGCGCCGTACCGGCCGCCCGCCCCGCACCGGTCTGGGAAGGCGCTCGCTGCGGTTCCGCCTGGTGCTCTTCGTCGCCGTGACCATGGCCGTCGTCTGCGGTGCCATGGCTCTCACCACGGTGGTCGTCCAGCGGGTCTATCTGTACGAGGATCTGGACCAGCGCGTCACGGACGCCGCCGAGCGAAGCCAGGGTGGTTTGCAGCGCCGGCCGGGCAGCGCGAAGGACCTGGGTTTCCTCAACGAGCGGGGACAGCCCACGGGCACCGTCGCGGCCCGGTTCGTCGATGGACGGATCGTCGCCGCCGAGTCGGTGACCGAGGACGGACACCAGCGGACGCTCACCACGGCTCAGCGTGCGGCTCTGGACGGGATCACGCCGGACGGATCACTGCACACGCGCACCATCCCAGGCCTCGGCACCTACCGCGTGACCGCCATCGGCGGGGACGGCGTACCCGTTCTGGCCGGGCTCCCGGCAGCCGGCATACAGCGCGTGCTCGACCGTCTGATCGTCGTCGAAACGGTCATCGCCTCCGTCGGCCTGGCCGCCGCGGCCGCCGCCACCACGACGGTCATTCGACGCCAGCTGCGCCCCCTCGGCCGGGTCGCCGCCACCGCCGCCGAGGTCTCGCAAGTGCCGCTGGACCGCGGCGAGGTCGCCGGACTCACCCGCGTCCCGGAAGCGGACACCGATCCGCGTACAGAGGCCGGTCAGGTCGGCGTGGTGCTCAACCGTCTCATCGATCACGTCGAGTCCTCGCTCGGTGAGCGTCAACGCACCGAGGAACGCATGCGACGGCTCCTGGCCGACGCCAGCCACGAACTGCGCACGCCGTTGGCCTCGATCGCCGGGTACGCCGAGCTCATGAACCAAGGCGACGAGCAGATCTCCGCCGAGCTCGCCTGGCAGCGTGTCACCGCCCAGTCGGCGCGCATGACGGGACTGGTCGAGGACCTTCTGCTGCTCGCCCGGCTCGACGAGGGGCGGACGCTGCAGTCGGTCGAAGTGAATCTGGCCACTCTGGTCGCCGAGGCCGTGTGGGACGCGCGGGCAGCGGGTGCCGACCACGGCTGGCGTCTTGCGCTGCGTCTCGCGGACGGCCACGCGTCGGTCGTCGGCGACCAGTCCCGGCTCCACCAGGTGGTGGCCAACCTGCTGACCAACGCCCGCCTGCACACGCCTGCGGGCACACAGATCACCGTCAGCGTGGAAACGACCGGGGGAGAGTGTGTCATCCGCGTCCGCGACAACGGTCCCGGCATCCCGCCGGACCTCCTCCCCACGGTTTTCGAACGTTTCTCCCGAGGCGACGCCTCCCGCTCCCGCGCGCCCGGCACGGGGGGCGGTTCGGGGCTGGGCCTGGCCATCGCGGCGGCTGTGGCGGAGGCGCACGGCGGCCGCATCCACGTCGAGAGCGAACCGGGACGTACGGAGTTCACCGTGGTTCTCCCCCGGGCCGGCACTGCTCCCGAGGCCGGTCCCCGTCCCGCTCAAGGACTCTAAGCACCCCCACAGAAACCCAGCTCAGGGCCGCCCTCCGCCCCTCCGCGCAGGGGCCCCGCCGGATATGTCGCCCACCGCTTCAGGTCAGCCTCAGTTAGCTCCTCCACAGTTGCCGCCGACGGCCGTCCAGCGGGGACGCGCCCATGACGAAGGGAACGAGCGACGATGGCCGAGCTCGACACCGGGGAACCGACCGCCGAGGAAGCGCAGTCCAAGGCCGGCGGCGGTGCCCACGCGAGCCGCCGCAACTTCATGCGGAAGGTCTTCTTCGCGAGCGGTGCGACCGCCGTCGCGACCATGGGCGGGGCCGGTGCCTGGGCCGCGATGGCCGACGACACCGCCACCGCCGACGCCTCCGCGGCTCCGAGCGGGGCGCCCAGCGGTGGACCGGGCGGTGGTGCCGGAGGCCCCGGCAACCAGACGATCACCGAGGACTTCTTCGGCCTGACCACCGACGGGAAGCGGATCGACGACCTGTTCACGATCCACTCCACCAAGGTCGCCACCGCTCCCGTGATCTCGGCGGCGAACGCCTTCCTGGCCGGTCTCACCGACACGCAGAAGACCTCGACGCAGTTCACCGTCCACTCCACCGAGTGGCGGCTGTGGAGCAACGTCGACTCCTACGACCGCCAGGGCGTGTCCCTCGCGGACCTCAGCGACGACCAGAAGGCCCTCGGCACCGCCCTGCTGACGGCCGCTCTCAGCGCCGACGGCCTGGAGACCACCGAGAAGATCCGGAAGATCAACCAGGCGGCCGGGGAGGCGATCGGCAACACGAACTCCTTCAACGAGGACGCCTACTACTGGACCGTGATGGGCACCCCGTCCGCGACCGAGCCCTGGGGGTTCCAGTTCGACGGCCACCACCTCGTCATCAACTACTTCGTCCTCGGCAGCCAGGTCGTCATGAGCCCCTGCTTCTGGGGCTCGGAGCCGACCTCGATGGAGATCGACGGCGAGACGGTCACCGTCTGCCACGAGGAGGTCGTCGCATCACTGGCCTTCATCAACTCCCTCACCGCGGATCAGCAGGCTGTCGCGATCGAATCGACGACCAAGTCCAACGAATCGATGAAGGCCGGCGCCTTCTCCGACAACACCGTCCAGGAGTACACGGGCCTGAAGGGCAGCAAGCTGACCGCCGCCCAGCGCAAGAAGCTCCTCGGCATCGTCGAGGCGTTCGTGGGTCGCGCCAAGGCGGACGCCGCGAAGGTACGGATGTCGGAGGTCGCCAAGCACATCTCCGACACCTACGTCACCTGGGCCGGCGGCATCGCCGACGACTCCGCCTTCTACGTCCGCGTCCACAGCCCCGTCGTCTGGGTCGAGGTCGACTGCCAGGCGCCCGGTCCGCTGGCCGGTGCGTATGGCGCCACCCCGGGCAGCGGCGCGACGCAGAAACACGTCCACTCCATCATCCGCACCCCGAACGGCAACGACTACGGCAAGGAACTCCTCCGGCAGCACTACCTGACCTCACCGCACCACCAGTAACTCCCATGACGTGACCGGAGCCAGCCTCCCGTCATACAGCCTGCTTCCGGTCACCGCGCCGGGTCGCATCCACCCCAGGATGCGGCCCGGCGCGACTTGTCCTGTGTACGTCGCCGGGCAGCACCCGCCTCACCACCCAACCAGTCACACAGAATTCGTACGAGAAAGGACAGAACCATTCAGGTTTTCTCAGCGACCTTCTGACGGGCTCTATCAGCCGACGATGCGAGCCGTGGCGAGATCAGCGAGGATCTGGTCCACGGATTGGTGGGGTGTCTGGTCCGAAGTGTCCAGCCAGAGCCCGCGGCGCGCGGTGTCCCATCCGCGAAGGTTTGTGCCAGCACAATATTCGAGCGCTCATCCCTGACTCGGATATGTTCCAGCAGCCTCGCCCAGGTGTCGTCGTGCTCCCAGCGGGCGAATCGTTCAGAGGCAGTCTGCCAGGGGCCTTAGCCTCGAACTTTCGCGAGGGTTCGCCGACGGAGTCGGTGGACCCTTTTGCTTTCCGGAGCTGGTGGTGGGCAGGCTGGTGGCCTGGCTGTCGCGTCGGGTGGGCGCCGGGTTCCACTACCCGAGGCAGGTCATGCTTTCGTCGGAACGGTGGAAGGTTGCTGGTCAGCCCGGGTTGGGCAGGAGCGCGAGCCGTTCGAGAGCGGCGGTGATTTCACCCGTCCAGGGCCAGTGTCGGGCGAGGCGGAGAGTCTTGCGTCGGCCGGTGGTGACGAGTTGGGCGGCTGCGGAGAGCAGGCGGAATCACAGGCAGCGGGGTTCCCAGAGCCGGGCCTTGCTGGTGAGGGTGAGCATGGGCATCCAGGCCAGCAGGTCGAGGGCGATCTGGACGATCTCGAGCCAGACCTTGTTCTGGGCGGTTGTGTGCAGGGGCAGGTTGCGCAGGCCGGTGGCCCGGGCGGCCCGGATCCGGTCCTCGGCCCGGGCCCGCAGCCGGTGACGGAGCTCAAGGGCGGCGATCGGCCGGTCAGGGGTATTGGTCGCAAAGCAGGTGATGCGCATGCCGTCCGCGTCAGTGATCCTCAACTGGGCGCCGGGATGGCCGTTCCTTTCGGACGATCAGTCGCATGCACTTGGGGCAGCCGTCCAGGAACTTGCCGGTGAGCTCGGCGACCCAGGCCCCGTCACGGGCCTCGCCATCGGTCTCGACGGCCGGTGTCCAGGCTGGGGCGGGGACCTTCAGCACGTGTTCGTGGATCGCTTCGGTGATCAGCATGCCGACCGAGTGGGACAGCCATCGCCCTCGTCGCGTGAGCCAGGACAACAAAGTCGTGAGTGCCGCCAGCGGAGTCCATGCGGATCAGCGTCTGCCGCGCCCGCCGGTATCGCTTCGGTAGTTGAGCCAGGGCGAGTTGGGCGGTGGTGATGTGGTCGGCTGCCGTGTTGGAACCCGCGTTTCCCGGCCTGAGGAGGGCCGCGACGGGCTCACCGGTTCCGCCCGGTCCGTGGTCGAGAAAGGCCGTCAGGGGGTGATGGCCGTAGATCTTCTTCCAGGTCGCGGCCGCGTCCTGATTGTCGGAGTGGGCGATCACGAGGACGCCGTCGAGATCGACTACGACCTGGCCGTCGGCGTCCGGGGCGTTCTTGCCCGCCAACCACCAGACGCTGCCCCGGATTTCGGACCGCGCGGACCGGATGGCCTGCAGGGCTTTCTCGCCGGAGGCGGCGAGGGTGTCGATCAGGCGGGAGACGGTGGGGTCGGAGACGACCAGGCCGAAGACGGCCGGCTCACACCGCAGCATCGCGACGTCCGCGTGCAGTCCCCGCCCAGTGCGACCGCCAGGGCCACGTCCAAGAGGATCTTGCCGGGATCGTGGACGGCCCGCGGTTTGCGCCACGGAGCCAGAGCCTGGGATACGGCCTGGTCAAGACCGGTCTTGCGGACCGTTTCAACGAGCAGGACCGACCTGGCCTGGGTGATGACCTGGCGGCCGTCGTCCTGGACACGGACACGGGGGTAGGACCCGATAGAGTGCTTCACCTGGGAAGTGCCTCCAGCGGTGGCAGGAACAAGGACCTCGACAATCCTCATTCTTGCTGGTCAGACACCCCATGTCGTTTGTGGTCAAGCGGCATGGAGGTGGGCGTGGTGCGACCAGGCGGTCGCTTCGTCGTAGCAGGTTCGAGTCTTGAGGCATCCGTGGAGGATGCCGACGAGTCGGTTGCCGAGCTGGCGGAGGGCGGGGTTGTAGTCGACGTCACATTTAGTGCACACTTGGCCGGGAACTCCTGGGAAATCCAGGGAACTGGAGGGAACTGCTCCGCTGCCGCCGACGCTCTTCCCCAGGTCAGCAGCCGTGCAGCTCAGCCCCAAGCAGCCACCGGCACAAAGAAACTGCCCTGCCGGAACAGTTCGGGTTGCCCGCCGAGCTGCCAGGCGGCCACCTCAGGCGGACCATCCGATGCAGCTCAAGGTGCCGCAGATGGCGGCCCGGCCGACCGAAGACATCTTCACCGCGTTCGACGGGCAAGCCGTCGCCCTGCCCGGCACGGAGGCGGCGAGTTCACGAGGATCACCGTGACCGCAGCGTGCGCACGCCCAGCAGGGCCTGCGCACGTTGAAGTACGTACCGGCGCCCCATCCCGCCCTGCGCTCAATTGAACCGCGCCCGCTGGCCGGGGCAGCACAGCAAGCCAGGCTCGGTGTCCCGGACGATCCGGTCCGTCGGAAACGCATGGAACCGACCCAGCGACCCTCCTCTGCGCTTCAGCTGCCGCCAGTCGGCGCTGCCTGGCACCGCCCCCTCCTCAGCTCGATCAGTTGGGGCGCCACGCTCATCACGGCAGCCCAAGAGCAAGGTGTGACAGCTGATAAAATTGCTAATGAATGATCATCAAGTAGCTTCTTGAGTCACCTACTTCGTGCGAGGCGTCATGGGAGTGGATCCCTCCGGCCGGCTCAGACATTGCACTATTGAAGGCAACATTGCCTGGCGCCTCGCGACTCTGAATGGCGCTGACGACCTTGTCGACCCAGCCGCGGTGCACGCCTCGTTCCATGAAGCCTTCCGGTTCCGCCAAGAGGACTTGAAGCGAGGCATAGCTGGCTTGCGCGAGCCACAGCTTGGCGCCGTACATGCCGTTCTTGGGCACTGGGCGTCAAGGAGGCCTCAGCCAGCTACGGTCGTCATGCCTACGGGAACGGGCAAAACCGAGACCATGGTGGCCTTGTTGGTGGCCGGGAATGTTGAACGCCTTCTGGTGATCGTTCCTTCCGACGCCTTGCGGGACCAGGTGGCGACCAAGTTCGAAGGACTCGGGCTGCTACAAGCGTTCGGTAACGTCACCGAGTCTGCACTCAAGCCGATCGTCGGGCGCGTCAAACGCGGAATACAAGACCCTGCACTGGCCCGCCAATTCGCGACGCACTGCAATGTGATCGTGGCAACGCCGTCCGCCATGCAGCATTTCTCTCCCGCAGCACGGGATGCCCTGATCGAGACATGCACCCATCTGTTCGTGGATGAGGCCCACCATGTGACCGCACAGACTTGGCGTGAGATTCGCGATCAGTTTGACGGGAAGCGCGTAGTCCAGTTCACGGCCACCCCGTTCCGCAGCGACGGCGCCGACCTCGGCGGCCGATTCGTTTTCAGCTTCTCGCTGAAGGACGCATACCAGCAGAACTACTTCTCGAAGATCACATACGCTCCCGTCGTCGACCTGTTCGACCCGGACCGGGCCATTGCACAGCGGGCCGTGGAGCTGCTCCGCAAGGACCTGGCCGCCGGCTACGACCACCTGCTCATGGCTCGGGTCAAACGGATCGGACGCGCCGAGGACATCCTGCCGCTCTACCAGGAGCTCGCCCCCGACCTGAACCCTGTCATCCTGCACAGCAAAGGCCGCAAGACGGACCTTCAAACCGCGCTGAATGCGCTGCACGACCGAAGCAGCAAGATCGTCGTCTGTGTCGACATGCTCGGCGAAGGCTTCGACCTGCCCTCGCTCAAGATCGCAGCAATCCATGACCAGCACAAGAGCCTGGGCATCACACTGCAGTTCATCGGCAGATTCGCACGAGTGACCGCTGGCACCTCGGTCGGGACGGCGACCGTCGTCGTCAACCGCACCGAGACTCAGTTCGATGAGAACTTGAAGAAGCTGTATGCCGAGGACGCCGACTGGAATGACGTCATCGAGATCCTCTCCGCGCACGCGGTCGGCGCGCAGGAAGAACTCAGCGACTTCGAAGAGGCCTTCTCCAGCCTGCCCGAAGAGGTCTCGCTCCGGAACATCGCACCGCGGATGAGCACCGTCGTCTATCGCACCAGCACTCTGCGGTGGAAGCCCGAAGCACTCGCGCCGTTCTTCGGCGACCGGCTGCTCACCTACCCGGTTGCCATCAACGAACGAGACCGAGTCGCCTGGCTCGTGGCCCGCGAGCGAAAGCCTGTTGCCTGGGGCACGGTGAAGAGCCTGGAGGACGTCTCGCACGACCTCTACATCCTGTACTGGGACAGGACGCACGGACTGCTGTACATCAACAGCTCCAACACCAGCAGTGTTCACGAAGAACTCGCCCAAGCGGTGGCCGGCACGGGCGCCATCCGGATCAAGGGGCCGGTCGTCTACCGGATCATGGCGAACGTCCGCCGGTGCGTGCCTACCAACGTAGGGACCCTTGATGCCCGCAACCGCAGCCGCCGCTTTCAGCTTGCGGTCGGCGCCGACGTCCTCCTGGACTATCCCGAGGCCGAACGACGCAACAAGAGCCAGACCAACATTTTCGTCAGCGGCTACGAAGGCGGCGAGCGCGTCAACGTGGGCGCCTCACTGAAAGGGCGCGTCTGGAACTACGGCGTGGCACACAACCTCAAACGCTGGGTCGACTGGTGCGACGAAGTCGGCGCCAAACTCACTGATGAGACTGTCGATCCAGCAGACGTCCTCAAGGGATTCATCATCCCCACCGAAATCGAGGAACGTCCCGAGCTCGTCCCGCTGGCCCTGGAGTGGCCGATCCAGTTCTTCCTCGACACCACCGAGAGCGTGGAAGTCAAGCGCGACAACTTCAGCTGGCCAGTGATCGACACCGACCTCACCATCACCACCTTCACCCGCGAAGGCCCGATCGGCTTCACCCTGCACACACCGCACTGGAGCGTCGACTACCAGATCACCGTCACGCAAGGCCGTCTCAACTTCACATGCGACGGTCCCGAACCAACAGTCGCGACGAGCCGCCAAGCGCAGCCGTTCAGTGAGTACTTGAACCAACACGGTCTACGAATCCTCTTCGAGGACGAGGCGATCCTGGAACCGGACATGCTCCTCATTCGCCCGTCAGGAACTGTGGCACCATTCAGCCCCGAACGGCTCCTGACCATCGACTGGACGGGCATCAACCTGCACAAGGAGTCCCAGGGCGCCGACCGCGACCCCACCTCCATCCAAGCACGGACCATCCAGCATCTCCTTGGCGAGGCCGACTGGGACCTTGTCATCGACGACGACGGCGCCGGTGAAGTGGCAGACATCGTCGCGGCCCGCGTCGAGGGCAACCAACTTCACGTGAACCTCGTCCACTGCAAGTACGCGCACGGCGACGCACCTGGTGCCCGAGTCGCTGACCTGTACGAAGTGTGCGGCCAGGTCCATAAATCCACTAAATGGAGACACCGCCCAGGCCGCCTCTTCAACAACCTGATCCGCCGCGAAGGTAACCGCCGAGAGCAAGGCCGGTCTGGATTGGAGAAAGGGACGGACCAGACACTCTACGACCTCGCCCAGCGCGCTCCGCTCCTGGAGCCGAAGTTCACCATCACCATCGTTCAGCCCGGTGTCTCCAAAACCCGTGTCTCCGAAGACCAGCTCCATTTGCTCGCCTGCGCCGAGGTGTACGCAATGGATACTGCCAACAGCACCCTCCAGGTAATCGTCCATTCCTAGCCACGGGCTCTAACAGACCTCAAGGACTGAGGGTTTCTTCAGCTGGAATCAGTGAGACGTTAATGAGAGCCGACCCAGATGGGTCGCTGCACACGGCGTAGCAGGAACCGTATTGCCACAGGTGGATCGTCCAGGTTCAGTGCTTACCGTTCGTGCCACGCATTCCCGCTGGTCAGCGCCTCGGCCGACTGCGTACCACCAGAGACGAAGAATCTACTGGCGAGCTCCGGGTAACCTTCCGCCCAGAATGTCAGATCATGACTGTCGCCCCCCGATACGCGTGGAAGCCGCGGCAGTCGCAGCTTGGGCTTTCTTCTGGGCCCGCAGACCCCCGCGGGTCTTAAGCGAGAAGTCACCTCTCGGGAACTGACGACCCATCACGAAAGTCAGCATGGAGTCAGCAAGCGTCTGACCAAACCCGCCCACAGCTGACCACACCCGCGAATCACCGCACCCACGCGAGAGCAGTGCTTGACCTGGGGAAACGGTCGTCAGACGGGCAGTCTCGCAGGCATGCGCCTTGACACCACGAAGAACATCATCCAGGTGTAGGAGACGGCGGCCGTGTAGAAGATGCCGAAGACGGCGACCGCGACCAGGGCTGCGGTGGGCATCGGCGCGCCGTGCACGGGGGCGGCGACCAGCAGGCCCAGCGCGATGCCGATGAGGGTGCCGAGGACCCGGCGGAAGCCCCGTACCAGGGTCTCGCCGCGCGAGGCGGTGTTGACGAAGATCCACCAGGTGGCGCCGACCGCCCAGTACCAGCGCTGGCCGGACACCAGCTGGCCGGCGACGAGCGCGAAGCCCGCGCCCGCGGTCGCCTGGACGGCCTGCCGGGTGGTCACCCGGGCCAGGCCGGTGCCGGCGGGCGGGGCGGGAACCGGTGGCTGGGGCAGGCTGCGCTCGTAGCACCAGAGGCCGAAGCGGACGGCTGCGGCGCTGAGTACGGAGAGCAGGACGGCGGCGTACAGCTCGGGCAGCTGACCGGGGGCGGCGTGCAGGAACTGGGCGACGAAGAAGGTCATGAAGGCGAAGACGCCCAGGCTGTGGCCGCGCGGACCCCAGCGGCGCGCGTAGACGCCCGCGCCGACCACGGCGAGGAAGACCAGGTCGCGGACGACCGGGACGTCGTGGAGTTCGGCGGCGGCCGCGAGCACCGGCAGGCCCACGGCGGGCAGCAGTGCGGTGGTGACGGCCTGTCCGCGCACCGTGGCGTCCGCGACGGTGAACAGCGCGAGCAACGCGGCGAGGCCGCCCGTGACGGCGCCCGTGAGGGAGTGCCCGGCCAGTCCGCAGACCACGACGGCGAGGCCGATGCCCAGCACGGCCCGGGCGGCGAAGCGCAGCCGCACCCGCCCCGGGTCCGGCGCCACGAACACCCTCTTCAGCACTGTTTCCCCTCCCGTGGACGGCACAGAAATGGCGCCGCGGGGGTTCCGCAGCGCCATCGACACACCCATGAGAGCACCGACGAGGCGACTGGCTCAAGTGACGTCGATTTCACTGCACCATTGGTCCGGTCTCCGTGCGTACTGTGCTGCGGCGTGCATGCCAATGGTGCAGGTCGAAGCCGCGCGCCGGTGAGCCATTGGTACAGTCGTGGGTGATGACCGTGGACGAGCTGGACACCCGCATCCTGCGGCTGCTGCTGGAGCAGCCGCGCACCAGTGTGCGCGAGTACGCCCGGATCCTCGGGGTCGCCCGGGGCACGCTGCAGGCCCGGCTGGACCGGCTGGAGCGGGACGGTGTGATCACCGGGACCGGCCCGTCCCTCTCCCCCGCCGCGCTCGGCCACCCGGTGCTGGCCTTCGTGCACATCGAGGTCACCCAGGGGCATCTGGACGACGTCGGGGACGCGCTGGCCGCCGTACCGGAGATCGTGGAGGCGTTCTCGATCACGGGTGGCGGGGACCTGCTGACCCGGGTGGTGGCGCGGGACAACGCGCATCTGGAGGACGTGATCCAGAAGCTGATCAGCCTGCCGGGCGTGGTGCGCACCCGCACCGAGGTGGCACTGCGCGAACGCGTTCCGCACCGACTGCTGCCACTGGTGGAGTCCGTCGGCCGGGCCGCCCGCGCGTAACGGCATCCTGGTCCCATGAGCGATCTCGGCAACCTCTCGGTCGTCTTCGACCTCGACGGAACACTCGTGGACAGCGAGCCGAACTACTACGAGGCGACGCGGCAGCTGCTGGCCGGGCACGGCGTCACGGACTTCACCTGGGCGGAGCACGAGAGGTTCGTCGGCATCAGCACGCTGGAGACGGTGACCCTGCTGCGCGACCGCCACGGACTGCGGCCCCCGGTGGACGAGTTGCTCGCGGAGACGAACCGGCACTATCTGGAGCTGGCCCGGACCCGCACGCGCGTGTACCCGGAGATGCGGAAGTTCGTGGAGCTGCTGGCGGCCGAAGGCGTCCCGACGGCGGTGGCCTCCGGCTCCTCCCCCGAGGCGATCGAGGCGGTCCTGGCCGGCACGGGACTGGGCACCTGGCTGCTCACGACCGTCTCGGCCGACGAGGTGCCGCACGGCAAGCCCGCCCCCGACGTGTTCCTGGAGGCGGCCCGGCGTCTCGGGGCCGCCCCGGCCGACTGCGTGGTCCTGGAGGACGCGGCCCCGGGCGCGGCGGCGGCGCACGCCGCCGGGATGCGCTGCATCGCGATCCCGTACGTCGCCGCGCAGGCCGACGCCCCCGAGTTCGCCACGGCCGACGTGCTGCTGCGCGGCGGACAGGCCGAGTTCACGGCCCGCTCGGCCTACGACCTGCTGGTTCGGCAGGCTCGGTCCGCCTGACGGTCCGACCGGTCAACTGGTCGCCTTTTCAAGGGAATGTGCGAGCTGTCACGCTTGCCGTCAGCCCCTGGTTCCAGGATGTCGTCGTGTCCACCGTGTGCGGCCTGGTCGGCATGCCACCCCGGGCCCAGTACCTGATGCTGCCGGTGCCGGACCGGTCGATGTCAGTGCGGCGTTGGACGTCGTCCTCACCAGGTTCGCCTGGCGCCGCTCACGCGTGTTCGATGTCCAACTTCACCCGCACACAGGGAAGTTCGGGCCGGAATCGACCGCTCCAGAACCGTTGACCCCCACCCTGCTCCTCCCTATCGTCTGGTCGACACCCTGTACGGCATTCGATATCCCGAACGTCCGTACGGCAGCCGGCCTCACGGAGGAGCACCCATGGCACCGCCTCTCTCCAGACGGACTCTCCTGCAGGCGGCGGCAGTTGCCGCCGCGGCACCTGCGGTCTCGTACGCCGCCGCCGGGCGGCCGGCCTCGGCCGCCGTGGCGGCGGTTCCCGCGGCGTGGAGCGCAGTCCCGTTCGCGCTCGACGAAGTGGCGCTGCGGCCGGGCGTGTTCGCCGACAAACGGGAGTTGATGCTCGACCACGCGCGCGGCTACGACGTCGACCGGCTGCTGCAGGTGTTCCGGGCCAACGCGGGGCTGGACACCGGCGGTGCGGTCGCGCCCGGTGGCTGGGAGGGGCTGGACGGGGAGGCCAACGGGAATCTGCGCGGGCACTACACCGGGCACTTCCTGACCATGCTGGCGCAGGCGTACGCGAGCACCGGCGAGGAGGTGTTCGGAGCGAGGATCCGCACCATGGTGGGCGCGTTGGACGAGGTGCGTGCGGCCCTGCGGAACGAGCCGTCGGTACTGAGTGTGCCCGGGGTGTTCGGCGGGCGGGCCGCCGAGAACGAGCGGGGGTCGTATCGGTACGTCGAGTTGCCGGCCGGTGTGCTCGGGGACAGCTCAGCCGTCACCCTGGCCGCCTGGGTGAAACCCGGTCATGAGGACTCCTGGGCCCGGGTGTTCGACTTCGGGAACGACACCAACCGCTATCTGTACCTCGCCACGCGCAACGCGAACGGGGTGCCCCGGTTCGCGATCACCACCCGCGGGGCGGGCGCCGAGCAGGGGCTCGACGGCACGGCCGCATTGCCCCTGGACCGGTGGAGCCACCTCGCGGTGACGATCGCGGACGGCACCGGCACGCTCTACGTCGACGGCACCCCCGTGGCCCGGAACACGGCCATGTCCCTCACCCCGGCCGCCCTCGGCACCCTCACCGACCACTGGCTCGGCCGCTCCCACTACACCGCCGACCCCGTGTTCGCGGGCGCCTTCGGCGGCTTCGACGTGTGGTCACGGGCGTTGAGCGCCGACGAGATGGCCGGGTTGCAGAGCACTCCGGCAAGCGGTGACCTGGTGTCCTACGCCTTCGGCGAGACGTCGGGGCCGGAGGTCGCGGACGGTTCGGGACGCGGCCTCGACGCCGTCCTGCGCCGCACCTGGGGCGGACCCGGTCACCCCGGGTTCCTCGCGGCCTACCCGGAGACGCAGTTCATCCTGCTGGAGTCGATGACCGGCAGCGACTACACCAAGGTCTGGGCGCCCTACTACACCGCGCACAAGATCCTCCGGGGTCTGCTGGACGCCTACCACGCCACCGGCGACGAGCGGGCGCTGGACCTCGCGTCCGGCATGGGCGACTGGATGTACTCGCGGCTGTCCGTGCTGCCCGCCGCCACCCTCCAGCGGATGTGGGGGATCTTCTCCAGCGGCGAGTTCGGCGGGATCGTCGAAGCCGTCTGCGACCTGCACGAACTCACCGGAAGGGCCGAACACCTCGCGCTGGCCCGGCTGTTCGACCTCGACAGCCTCATCGACGCCTGCGCGGCGGACACCGACACGCTCGACGGACTGCACGCCAACCAGCACATCCCGATCTTCACCGGCCTGGTCCGGCTGTACGACGCGACCGGCGAGGAGCGCTACCTCACGGCCGCGAAGAACTTCTGGGGCATGGTCGTGCCGCACCGCATGTACGGCATCGGCGGCACCAGTACGGGCGAGTTCTGGAAGGCGCGGGACGTGATCGCCGGGACCATCGGTGCGACCACCGCCGAGAGCTGCTGCGCGTACAACATGCTGAGGCTGAGCCGGGCGCTGTTCCTCCACGAGCAGGATCCGGCGTACATGGACTACTACGAGCGGGCGTTGTACAACCAGGTGCTCGGGTCCAAGCAGGACCGGGCCGACGCGGAGAAGCCGCTGGTCACGTACTTCATCGGGCTGACACCCGGTCATGTGCGGGACTACACGCCCAAGCAGGGCACGACCTGCTGCGAGGGCACGGGCATGGAGTCCGCCACCAAGTACCAGGACTCGGTGTACTTCGCGGCGGCCGACGGCAGCGCCCTGTACGTCAACCTCTACAGTCCGTCCACGCTGACCTGGGCCGAGAAGGGCGTCACGGTCGACCAGCGCACCGGGTATCCCCGGGAACAGGGCAGCACGCTCACCGTCGGCGGGCGGGGGCCGGCCCGTTTCGCGCTGCTGCTGCGGGTTCCGGTCTGGGCGACGGCCGGGTTCCGGGTGACGGTGAACGGGCGGGCGGTGCCCGGCACTCCGCGGCCGGGCAGCTACGTCGCGGTCCCGCGGACCTGGCGGCCCGGGGACACCGTGCGGGTGTCGATCCCGTTCCGGCTGCGGGTCGAGAAGGCTCTCGACGATCCTTCGGTGCAGGCCCTGTTCTACGGGCCGGTCAGTCTGGTCGGGCGCAACACCGCCACGGAGTACCTGGAGTTGGGGCTGTACCGCAACGCCGGGCTCTCCGGTGACCTGCTGCCGTCCCTGACCCCGGTGGCGGACAGCCCGCTCCATTTCACCCTGGCCGGGCCGGACGGAACGGCGGCAACGGAGTTCGCCCCCTTCTACGAGGGGTCCGAGGATCCGACGCACGCCTACTTCCGCCGTGCGGAGCCGACGGTCGTGTTCGGCGGCCTCGATTCCGGGGTCGCCAACCCGGTCGGGTCCGACGGCGGCTCGCTGCTGGACGAGGTCTGGGCCGCGGCGCCGTTCCACGACAAGGGGGCGCTGGTGGCGCGGGTCCGGTCGGTGGTGGACGGATGGGTCGCGGACGGACTGCTGACGGGGGCGGACGGCGACCGGGTGCTGGCCACGGCCCGGCAGGCGTCGTACGCGCCCTGACCCGGACGCGCGGCCCCTCACCCGGAAGGAGCAGTTCGGCCATCCGTTCGCTCCGCCGGTCGTGCGATGCCCGGGATGACTGCATAGCGTGGCCGCATGACCACGACCTGGGCAAAGCCGCAGCGGCCGGCCACCGAAGACCGGCGGTGGAAGGCGCTCGGGGTCTGTCTCGCGGCGGGCTTCATCTCGCTGCTCGACACCTCGATCGTCAACGTGGCGCTGCCCTCGATGGAGCGCGGACTGGGAGCCACGGAGGCCGCCCAGTCCTGGGTGGTCTCCGGGTACGCCCTCACCTTCGGGCTCGCGCTCGTCCCTGCGGGCCGGCTCGGCGACATGCGCGGGCGGCGCCAGGCCTTCCTCGTCGGGCTCGCCGTGTTCACGGTGGCCTCGACGGCCTGCGGGCTCGCGGCGACCCCCGACCGCCTGGTGGTGTTCCGGCTGATCCAGGGCGCGGCGGCGGGCATGGTCGCGCCGCAGACCTCGGGACTGATCCAGCAGATGTTCCAGGGCGCCGAACGCGCCAAGGCCTTCGGGCTGCTCGGCAGCGTCATCGGCGTCTCGACGGCGGTCGGCCCACTGGCCGGCGGTGTGATCATCGACGCCGTCGGCACCGACGACGGCTGGCGCTGGGTGTTCTTCGTCAACCTGCCCATCGGGATCGCCGCGTTCGCCGCGGGCCTGCGGCTGCTGCCCCGGTACCCCGCGTCGGCGGACCGGCGGGAGCGGTTCGACCCGCTCGGGGTGCTGCTCCTCGGCTCCGGTGTGCTCGCGCTGATGCTGCCGCTGGTGCAGGAGCAGCAGTGGACCGGACGGGAGAAGTGGGCGCTGGTCCCGGTGGGCGCGGTGCTGCTGTGCCTGTTCTGGGCGTGGGAGCGGCGGCAGGGCCGGCTCGGACGGGCGCCGCTGGTCGATCTGAGCCTGTTCTCGCAGCGGTCCTTCACGCTCGGCGCGCTGATCAGCCTGTCCTACTTCGCCGGCTTCACCACGGTCTTCTTCGTCCTCGCCCTGTTCCTGCAGAACGCGGCCGGGTACAGCGCGCTGGCCGCCGGAGTCTCGGTACTGCCCTTCGCGATCGCCTCCGCGGTCGGCGCCGCCCTGGGCGGCCGGCTGGTGGTGCGCCACGGGCGCAAGCTGGTCGTGATCGGCCTCTCCGGGGTGGCGCTGGGACTGCTCGGGATCATCGCGGTGGTGTGGCTGGTACCGACGGAGAACTTCGGGTGGGCCGCGGCGGTGCCGATGATCGTCGGAGGCATCGGCTCCGGCATCACGGTCTCCCCGAACACCACGCTCACCCTCACCCGCGTCCCCGTGAAG
This sequence comes from Streptomyces sp. NPDC047061, assembly GCF_040643955.1. Lineage (NCBI taxonomy): Bacteria > Bacillati > Actinomycetota > Actinomycetes > Kitasatosporales > Streptomycetaceae > Streptomyces > Streptomyces sp. NPDC047061. The sequence continues at coordinate 80,749 of NZ_JBEYVI010000001.1, read as the reverse complement.
CGGGCCGGCGCGGCCGGCGGGGTGCTGCAGACCGGTCAGCGGGTCGGCTCGGCGGCCGGGATCGCGGTCGTGGGCTCGGTGTACTTCGCCCACCTCGCGCACCGCGGCCCCGCCACCGAGGCGCTCCAGCTGGGCCTGCTCACCTCCGTCGGGTTCATCCTGGTGGCGCTCGGCCTGGCGGTGGCGGATCTCGGAGAGCGGACGAAGGCGCCGGAGGCACGGGAAGCGCAGGGGATGCCGGAGGCGCCGCCGGAGCGGCCGGAGGCCGAGAGCCTGGCGCCCTAGGCGGCCACCGCCTCCACCACCGAGAGCACGGTCGGCGTCGGCACGACCCGGGACAGTTTCAGACCCGCGGACTCGAACAGCGTGGCGAACTCCGCCTCGGTGCGTTCCCGGCCCACCAGGCACGCCATCAGCAGCAGGTCGAGCGCCTTGGCCTGGTGGGGTGCGTTGCCCGACGGGACCACCGCGTCGACGACCAGGATCCGCCCGCCCGGCGCCAGCGCGGCCCGGCAGCGCTCCAGGAGGGTGACGCACTGTTCGTCCTCCCAGTCGTGCAGGATCCGCTTGAGCACGAGGACGTCGCCCTCCGGTACGACGGTGAAGAAGTCGCCGGACTCGGTGGCCCAGCGTCCGGCGGTCCCGGGCGTGTCCAGCCGGTGTCCGGCCAGCACGTGCGGCTGGTCGTACAGGACGCCGTGCAGACCGGGGTGGCGGTCGAGGACCGCCAGCAGCAGGCCGCCGTGGCCGCCGCCGATGTCGACGACCGTCCCGGTGGGCGGGAGGTCGCAGGCGGCGACGATGGGCTCGTTCTCGGCGTCGGACATCGCGGCCATCCCGCAGTGGAAGACGTCGGCGGTGTCCTCGTCCTGCGCGAAGTAGTCGAAGAACGGCAGCCCGAAGAGGTGCTCGAACGCGGAGGTCCCCTCGCTCACACAGCGGCTCAGGTCGGCGGTGGGCAGCCACATGCTGCGGTCGGTGTTCATCAGCACGGCCGAGCGGGCCGAGCAGGGTGCGTCGGTGCGCAGCGCGTCACCGGCGGCGGTGAGCCGGAAGCGGCCGCCGGCGTCCTCCTCGAAGACGCCGCGCGTGGCGAGCAGCCGGAGCACCCGGTAGAGGTTCCGCGGGTCGGTGCCGGTGGCCTCGGCCAGTTCGGCGGGCGTACGGGGGCCGCGGGCCAGATGGTCGGCGACGCCGACGACCGCGGCGGCGCGCAGGGCGGCCGGGAAGAGGTAGCCGAGCGATTCGTTGACGAGGAACGCGGACGAGGCACGGGGGTCGACGGCTTCGTCCGGGTCTGCTTCTGGGCTCACGGGCGCCTCCAGCGGTGGATGTCCGGGATGTCCGGAGGCATCGTGACATTGCGCGGGCCCGGGATCGCGGAAGACGATCGGGGCGCGCGGGAGCAGATCGGGAGCGGGCGAGAGGCAGGTGGGGGCGGGTGGGGGGCAGTCGACGGCAGGCGGGGGGCGGGCCGTGGCCTACGAGCTGCGGCGGGGCTTGCCGCGTTTCGCGGGCTTGGCGGGCTTGGCCGGCTTCGCGCCGGTGGCACGGGTGCGTCCGCCGCGGGCGGCCGGCGTTCCCTTGGCCGCGGCGGCCGGCTTCTTCCCACGCTGGGCCTTCTCCGGCGAGGTCCCTGCCGTCTTCGGGGGCTGCGCGGCCTGGCGGCCTCGGGTGCTGTTGACCGTGCGGCCGCGGACGATGCCGATGAAGTCGTCGACCAGGTCCGTGGTGGCCTCCTCGGGCCAGGACAGGGCGACGACCGACTCGGGGCCGTCGGTGAGCGGCCGGTAGGTGAGGTCCCGACGGTGGTACAGGCGGGCCAGGGACTGCGGGACGACCAGGAGGCCCACACCGGCGGCGACCAGTTCCACCGCGTCCTCGGTGGTCGCGGGGCGCTCGAAGGCGGGCTCGCCGGGCGGGGCGTCCCAGTCGAAGACGTCGTCGAGGGGGTGGAAGAGGACCTCTTCGCCGAGGTCGGCCACGGTGACCTCCTCGGCCGCCGTGATCAGGTGGTCCTTGGGGACGACGACCACCGTGGTCTCGGTGTAGAGGGGGATCGCGCTGAAGAACGTACGGTCCACCGGGAGCCGTACCAGACCGGCGTCCGCGTCCCCCGCGCGCAGCAGGTCGGACGCCGCGGCGGCGGGGACCTGGTGGAGGGTGAGGGGGATGCCGGGCCGGCGCTCGTTCCAGATCCGAACCCATTTGGCGGGCGTCACGCCGGGGACGTACGCGAGCCGGAACGACGGTGTTTCCTCCGAGCCTGTCACCAGCCCAGGTTAACGGGCTCCGGCCGGCCGTCCCGCATCGGTGGTGGTCGGGGCTCCCGCACCCGGCCGATACCCTTGACCTCATGAGTTCGCACCAGACCGCCCAGACGATGAAGCCCGCGACCGCGGCGAAGAAGCTGGGCGTGTACCTGCCCGCCACGCCCGCCGCCTTCCAGGAGGGTGTCGTCTCGCGCGCCGACCTGACCGAGCTCCAGGCGAATCCGCCCGAGTGGCTGCGCGAGCTGCAGGCCAACGGGCCGCACCCGCGGCCGGTGGTCGCGGCCAGGCTGGGCGTTTCCATCGCGGGGCTGGCGCGCGGCGGGGTGACGGAGCCGCTCACCACCGAGCAGATCGAGGAGCTCAAGCGCGAGCTGCCCGAGTGGCTGGAGAAGGAGCGCGCCACGCAGGCCGAGGTCCGCAAGGAGACCGCGCGGCTGAAGAACCTCAAGCGGGAGAAGGAGTCGGGTCAGGGCTGAGCCTCTCGCCCCCGCGGCTTTCCCACGGCCCCGGTCCAGGCATCTCGCCTGCGCCCGGGGCCGTTGCCGTACCGGTCGCACCCCTGCGCCGGCCCCCGCCCCGCTCTGCCTCCCCCTTCTGCCCCTACCACCCTCGCCGAGCTGCGGTTTCCCCATCCGGACGCAGGCCTCGGGAGGCGTTGTCAGTGGTCTCCCCTACAGTCGCCATCACTTGATCACTGCGGTGCGGGGAGGCACGCATGGGGTGGGTGACGGCCGGGGACTACGAGGTGGCCCTGGACGACGGGAAGGTGGTCTGCCGCAACGCGGCCGGGCGGCGGCTGAAGTCCGTGCCCGCGAAGCTGGCGGACGATCCGGCCGTGTTGGGCCTGCGGCAGCTCGCCGAGTGGCTGGAGCGGCACGAACGGCAGTGCCTGGCGGACGTGGAGCGCTGGATGACCCGCTCGCTCCCGGTGCCGCTCGCCGTCCTGGCGCAGGTCTGGCCGGACCCCGCCTGGCAGGCGGCGCTGCGCGACCTGGTGGTGACCGGCGCCGACGGCGAGGTCGCCGGGTTCCTGCGGGACGCCGACGCCGGGCGCGGGCTCGGCCTGGTCGACCTCGACGGCGACACCGTGCGCATCGCCCCCGAACTGGTCCGCCTGCCGCACCCGGTGATCCTCGAAGACCTGGAGGAGCTGCGGGAGTTCGCCGTCGAGCTCGGTGTGGAGCAGCAGGCCCAGCAGCTCTTCCGGGAGGTCTGGCACCGGCCGGCCGCGCTGGACGCGGAGGGCACCCAGGTCGAGGAGTACGCGGGCGGGGTGTTCAAGGAGCTGCGGTTCCTGCACGGCAGGGCCACACAGCTGGGGTACCGCGTGCGCGGCGGATACGCGGTGTGCTCCGTGCTGGAGGAGGGCCGCGGGGTCGAGGCCCGGGTCTGGATCGGCGACTACGACAGCTACTTCGAGACCGAGACCGGCCCGCTGGCGTGGACCGATCCGGCGGGCCGGACGCTGAGGCTGGGCCAGGTCGGCCCGGTCGCCTGGTCGGAGGGGATGCGGATGGCGGCGGCGCTGTACGCGGGGCGGGACATCGAGGACGAGGAGCGGGCGGCATGACCACGTACGACGACACCACGGCCGCGCTGCTCGACGCCGGCGCGATCCTGCCCTCGGGCACGACCGCGCGGGAGGACGCCGACGTCCTGACCGCGCGCACGTACACGCATCCCGCCCTGGACGGGCGGACGGTGGTCCGTCTGGTGCCGGGCACCCTCGGCGAGGCCGAGGACCTGGCGCTCGAGTTCCTCGGTCTGGCCCGGGAGCAGGCGGCGCCCGAGGTCGGCCAGGTGCGCCGGGAGACCCTGGGCTTCCCGGCCTGGGCGCTGGTGCACGACCCGGCCAACGGCCATCACGCGCTCGCCCTGGTCAAGGACGTCGAGCGGCTGGCCCGACAGGCCAAGTCCAAGCCGGGCAACGCGAAGGAGGGCTTCGAGGCGCTCGGCGAGCGGCTCGGCCGCGCGGTCCCGCACTTCCTGCCGACCTTCTACGAGCAGGCCGCGCGGGTCTTCCTGCAGCACGAGAACACGACCTACGCCGCCGCCTTCTTCGGCAAGGCCCGCGAGGCCGAGCGAGTGCACGCCCTGACCGTGGACGAGGAGCGGCAGCGGGCGGTGTTCCTGGAGTTCGCGTTCGCCGGGGCGCTCACCGTCAAGGCGCTGAAGGAGTACGTGAAGGACCTCGCGCGGCGGCTAGAACCGGCCACCGCCTGGGCGCAGTTCCGGCAGCTGACGGTCGAGCGCTGTGCGGCCGGCATGCCGCCGTACGCCTCGCTGCCGCAGGACGCGCGCGGGCTGATCAGGGCGGCGGGGCTCGACCGGGTCACGGAGGAGTGTGCCCTGGTCGCCGACCTGCTCGCGTCCCCGGCCGCCGTGCGGGCGCCCGCCTCCTTCTGGAACGCCTACCGGAGCGTGCTGGCGGTCCTCGCCGAGCGGCGGCCCGAGCTCCGGGTACGGCTGCTGGAGATCATGCCGGCCGGCCTCGGCCGGGAGGTGGAGGACGACGAGTTCTGGCTGGCCCTGCTGGCCGAGTGCGGGGCGGATCTGCTGCTCGTCGAGGACGGCGGCGGCGAGGTCGACGCGGCGGACTGGCTCAGCCGGTGGGCCCAGCACCGCAAGCACGGGGCGGCGTTCTCGCACCGCTCCCCCGCGACGCTGGCACTGGTCGAGCGGATGGCGTCCCGGCTGCGGGCGGCCGGCCGGCCCGTCGATCCCTTCACCGGGCGCTGGCAGGCGGGGGCCGACCTCGATCTGCTGGACCTGTGCGTGGCCGAGGGCATCGCGCTGGCCGTACCCGACGCGGACGCGCATGTGCACCTGCCGCTGGCCGTCTGGCTGCGCGACAAACGGCCCGGAGAGCGGGACCTGAAGGCCGTCGCCGCCGAACCCCGGTACCGGACGCTGCTGTTCGAGGCCGTCGAGGGGCTCGGGCGGGGGCAGGGACCGGCGGAGCTGCCCAAGGTGGCCGCGCATCCGGTGCTCGGCGACGTGCTGCGCGAGTGGCTGCAGGAGGCGACCGCGGAGTTCGCCGCATCCGCCGGACTGCCCGGCGCCGACACGAGGCTGGAGCGGCTGCGCCCCTTCCGGGCGGTGGTGCAGGAGAGCCAGCAGGCCGTGCGCCGGCTCACGGAGTACGACATCGTCCCGGTCCTCGGCCGTACGCTGCGCGCCGGGATCCTGGACGAACTGGGCTGGCCCGCGCTGGAGTCGGCCTTGGAGACGCTCGACGCCGAGGTGCACAGGAACCAGGACAACACGCTCGCGGTGACCGAGGCGTGGCCCGCGCTGATCCTGGCGCGCGGCCACAAGGCGGTCGTCGTCGGCCCCGAGGGGATCCTGCTCACGCACGACCTGCGGCTGCCCACGGACCTGGACCGCTGGCAGCGCCCCCGGTTCCGGTACGCCGACGGCGAGTTGCTGGTGATGTGGCGGGACGGCTCGAAGCAGTACGGCTACTGGTCGAACCGGCCGTCCGAGGTGGTCCCGTTCGGTGGTGAGCAGATTCCCAGCTGGTGGTCCGGCATGGACGCGGCCAACGCGTCGATCCCGCTGCCCGCTGGCGGCCGGGCCACCGGCGGCCGCACCCTGCACGCCGGGGACACGGTCCTGCCGCCGAGCCGCCCGGTCCTGGGCGACGGCACCACGTACTGGCGTCAGGGCAGGCAGGGGCGGCAGTCGCTGTGGCTGGAGTACGACCCGGCCACCGGCGAACACGGCCGTGCCTCGCTGCCCGCGCTGCTGGCGTCGGCCGTCCGCGAGGACGCCTCGCTGCTGCACGACTCCTGCGAGGTGCTGCCGCTGCAACCCGGCCTCGAGCACAGCCCGTTCGGCACCGACGGCACGATCCTCGGGCGGTGGGTGCGCACGGAGGGCGAGGGCACGGAGGCGCGGACGACCGCCGGTACGCCGGACGGGCGGACGGCGACCCTGCGGGCGGCCCGCAACGGCCGGGTGCCGGGGGTGCCGCTGGGCGCGCTGCGGCTGCCGGGCGGGGCCGCACCGGTCGCCGCGCAGCAGTACCAGAGCGTCGCCCTGCACGCGGACGACGGCACCGAGCTCGGGCGGGTGTCCTTCGGCGAGTCCGGCGGGGCGTACGCGGCCGGTACCCGGCTGGTGCCGCCGGTCGCGTTCTGGCACGCGCTGCGCCCCCGCGACGAGCGCGGGTCGGCCGTCCTGCGCGCCCTGACCGACGCGTCGGCGGGTGAGCTGATGCGGGCGACGGCGACGGCGCTGGACGAACGGCAGCAGGCGCTGGCCCGGGCCGGGAAGGACGACAGGGCCAGGGCCGCCGTGCCGACGGCCGACGAGGTCACCGTGGCCGCGCTGACGCGGGCGCTGCCCGAACTGACCGACCGGCGGCTGCTGGCCGGTGTCACCGCCCTGGTCCGGGCCGCGCTGCGGGTCGCCGAGGGAGCCGCGTCCCTGGCCAGGCCCGCGGAGGAGCGGCCGCGGCAGCCCCGCCGGCGGACCGAGGGGATGTTCGCCGACTACTCCCCGGACCACGGCGGGGACCGGACGCTGAACGACGCCACGAGGGGCGTCGTGACCCTGCAGAACGCGTGGCACGGCGGCTGGGCCGCGCTGCGCCAGATCCGCGCGGCGAACCACGTGCTGTCGGGCGGACCCGCCGACGGCAAGCCGCTGCCCGAACGCGAGCGGCTCGCCGCCGTCGGCGCCGGCTGGCTCAGCGACGAGCACACCGTCCCCGGCATCGGCGCGGACTGGACCCCGGTCCTGGGTGCCCTGCGCCCGCTCGCCTACCGCGCCGCCTCGCCGGCCCTGACCGAGGCCCAGCGGGAGCCGCTGCTCCTGCTGTTCGAGGCGCTGACCGAGGGACCGCTCCCCGGGCTGGGAGCCACGCTGCGCGTGGTCGTGCTGAGCGAGCCGCACGACAAGCAGCAACGGGTCGGGCAGGTGCTGCGCCGGGACGGCCGGACGGTGGTGGTGCTCGGCTGCCAGAGCGTCGACGCCCGGCTGGACGTGGTCGAGTGGCTGGCGCTGGACCACGACCCGTCAGGGGCGTTCGGTGCCGTCGGACACTTCACGCTGGTCCGGGAGAGCCGGTACGACGCCGGGATCCCGGCGGACCGGCTGGCCGAACTGACCCGGCTGATCCGGGAGAAGGGCGCCGCGCCCTGGCAGCCCGAGGCCCCAGACACGCTGGTGACCGCGACGGACGACGCGCTCGGCCCCCTGCAGGCCACCGTGCTGCTGGCCGGCCTTCCGCACGCCCCCACTGCCGAAGGGCTCACCACCGTCGGCCTCAAGCCCCGTCAGCAGAGCTTCGGCGCACAGCTGTTGAACTCGCTGGGCCAGGACGAGCAGCGGGCGCTCCTCGGCGCGCTCCTGCCCGACGACCCGGCCGGGCTGTGGACGACCGGTCCCGACACGGCGGCCGCGGGCCGGCTGTGGGCGGAGCGCCTCGGCACCCTGGTACGCCTGCCGGAGGAGCTCAGCACCGATCTCGCCGGCATGGGCGTCGGCCACGCCGAGGCCGTGCTCAACCCCGCCCGCACACCCTGGCTCGCCCGCACCACGGTGTTCCGGACCGGCGAGGACGGCGCCTTCGGGCCCGCCGACCCGTCGGCGGTGCCCGGTTCGTACGTGCTGGCCGGAGCCGTGGAGAGCCTGGCCGCGCTGGCGTACGTGCTGCCGTACGGGCATCCGCTGCGGGCCGGGCTGACGGACGGGCTCGGCGCGGTGCGCCGCCGGCTGGCCGACCCCGGGCTGCTGCTCGACCTGAGCCTGGAGTGGACGGAGAAGGGCGGCCCGACGTGCGTGCAGCTGCGCAAGGTCTTCGGCCTGCCGGAGAGCGGCGGCGGCGACGCGAACGGGGTGACGAGGGCCGGTGACGCCCTGGTGCTGTATCCCTGGTACTCGGACACGGAGCACGTCCAGCTCCGGCCGGGAGCCCTGAGCGGGGCCGAGGACCCGGTCTTCGGGCTCCTGGAGGGCCTGCTCGGCGAGGGGCGTGCGTCCCGGCTGCGTGCCGTGCGGACCCTGCTCGGCGACGACCTCGCCGGTGCCCTCTCGGCCGAGGGGCCCGCCGGGTACGCCCAGGACCCCACGGCCGGCGTGCCCGCGCTGGTCGCGGAGGTCGCCGAGGTGCACGGACTCGGCGCGGACGCGGCGGCGCTCTACCTCCAGTTGCTGGCGCTGCCCGATCCGACCGACCGCAACTGCGCACGCTGGACCGGCTGGAAGCCCGCCCGGATGAAGAAGGCGCGTACCGAACTGGCGGCGACCGACCTGGTCGTCGAGGCGAAGCGGCCGCGCGCCGGCCGCACCCTCTTCCTGCCCGGCGGCTGGCGTGACCTCAAGGCCCCGGCCCTTCCGGTGGAGACCTGGAAGGAAGCCCTCTACCCGGTCTCGGACGGCGACCGGACCCTCCCGCTGGTCCCGGTGCCGGAGCTGTTCGCCCGTGCCTGGGAGCGGGTACGCGCCGGGGACGCCCCCGGGTACGAGCAGCTGACCACGCGAGCCACCCGCGGCGGCCGCCGCCGATGACCACGATCCACGCCACCCCGCGCAGCACCACCGGCACCGCCACCCGTACCGCAGCTGAGGACGACCACCGATGACCGCCACCACCGCCCCTGCCACCACCGCCCCTGCCACCACCGCCCCTGCCCGCCAGATCGTCCCGCCCGAGGACCGCTACGCCACCGAACTGGCCTTCCTCGCCGCGTACGACGCCGGTCCGCGCCCGCCCGCCTGGCGGCTCACGCCCCGGGCCGTCGTCACCTTCGTCATGGGCAGCGGCGGCCAGGCGCTGCGGCTGCCCGACGACGCCGAGGCACCGCAGGGGGTGCCGCGCCGGCTCGTCGTGGAGGGCAAGTTCGTCGGCGACCGGGCCCTCGTCGAGCGGTGCGTGGTGACCCTCGCCGGGGAGCGCGGGCTGCTGCTGGTCGGCGAGCCCGGCACCGCCAAGTCGATGCTGTCCGAGCTGCTGTCGGCCGCCGTGTGCGGCACCAGCGGCCTGGTTGTGCAGGGCACGGCGGGCACCACGGAGGACCAGCTCAAGTACGGCTGGAACTACGCCCTGTTGCTCGCCCAGGGCCCGAGCCGCCAGGCACTCGTGCCCTCCCCGGTCCTCACCGCGATGTCCCGGGGTGCCGTGGCACGCGTGGAGGAGGTCACCCGCTGCCTCCCCGAGGTACAGGACTCCCTGGTCTCGCTGCTGTCCGAGCGGCGCATCGCCGTGCCCGAACTGGCGGGCACGGACGACGCGCTGGCGCATGCGGCACCCGGCTTCACCCTCATCGCCACGGCCAACCTGCGGGACAAGGGCGTCTCGGAGATGTCCGCGGCGCTCAAGCGGCGCTTCAACTTCGAGACCGTGGGCCCGATTCCGGACCTCGACGCCGAGACGGCGCTGGTACGCGGCCAGGCCCGGGCGTCGGTGGAGCGGGCCGGGGCGCCCTTCCAGGTCGACGACGCGGTCCTGGAGGCCCTGGTCACCGCCTTCCGCGACCTGCGCGAGGGACGGTCGGCGGAGGGCTGGGAGGTGGAACGCCCGTCCACGGTGATGAGTACGGCGGAGGCGGTGTCGGTGGCGGGCGCGCTGGCCCTGGCGGCGGCCTACTTCCCCGGGGACCGCGACGTCCTCGGTCTGCTCCCGGGCCATCTGCTGGGCGTCGTGCGCAAGGACGACCCCGCCGACGCGGCCCGGCTGCGCGGCTACTGGGACGGTCCGGTACGGCGGCGCGCCGAACAGGGCTCGGCGACCTGGCGCACGCTGTGGGACCTGCGTACGGTCCTGGAGGCGTGACCGATGCCCGGCTCCCCCGGCTCCCCCGGCTCCCCCGAGGCGGCCCTCGCCGCCCTCACCGACCCGGCGGGGCCTTACCTGATCGGCGTACGGCACCACGCGCCCTCCCTCGCCGCCGCCGTACCCGCGCTGCTGGACGTGGCCGAGCCTGACGTACTGCTCGTCGAGCTGCCCGCGGAGCTCCAGGAGTGGCTCCCGTGGCTCGCCCACGAGGAGACCCGGGCCCCGGTGGCCCTCGCGGCGGCACCGGCCGACGGCAGCGGCGGCCCGGCGTTCTATCCGTTCGCCGACTTCTCCCCCGAACTGGCGGCGGTGCGGTGGGCGGCGCGGAGCGGAGTACCGGTGGTGGCCTGCGATCTGCCGCTCGCCGATCGGGGGTGGCGGGAAGGGGAGCGTGCCGCGCAGGGGCCGGGTCGGCTGTCGGACGCCCTGCGTTCCCGACTCACCGGCCGGCCGGGCGACGACCTCTGGGACCGGCTGGTCGAGGCCGCCGCACCCGGTTCGGCACCGGAGGCGCTGCGGCGGGCGGCGCTGCTGACGGGGTGGGCGCTGCGGGAGGAGTCGGTGGTGTCGGAGGTGGATCTGCGGCGGGAGGAGTGCATGCGGTCCCGGCTGGCCGAGGCGACGGCAGACGGTGAGCGGGCCGCCATGGTGGTGGGCGCCTTTCACACACCGGCATTGCTGCGCCCCTTCAGGGGCGCGGGGCTGTATTCGATGTGCGGCTACCGCCGCGTGGGAGCGACCAGCCCCCACCCGCCCGCACCCGAATGGACAACCTCTCTCATCCCCTACACCTACGCCCTCCTGGACGAGCGCTCCGGCTACCCCGCCGGTATCCGCGACCCCGAGTGGCAGCACATGGTCCTCGAAGCGGCCGGTGATCCCGGCACTTTGACGGACATGCTGACTCGCGCGGCCGTCCGCATCTGCGCCGAACTCCGCAGTCTCGGCCACCCCTCCGGCCCCGCCGACGCCCGCGAGATCACCCGCCTCGCCGGAGATCTCGCCCGCCTCCGCGGCTTCCCGGCCGCCGGCCGCGGCGAGTTGGTCGAGGCGACACAGACCGTGCTGGCACAGGGCGAGCCGTACGGCCGGGGCCGAGCCGTCGCCAGGGCGATGGAGAACGTCCTGGTCGGCACCCGAGTCGGCCGTCCCGCGCCGGAGGCGCCCCGCAGTGGTCTCGCCCCGGCCGTGGAGGCCGAGCTCACCGAACTCGGCCTCCCCGGTCCCGCGGACCGCGGCCCCGGCGCCGCCCGGGACCTTCGGCTCGACCCCCTCCGCTCGGACCTCGACCGGCGCCGCGAACTACTGCTGCGCCGCCTGACGTTGTGCTCCGTGCCGTACGCCGAGCCCAGGTCGGTGACCGGCACGGGCGGTGCCGACGCCCTCACCTCGCGCTGGGAGGTGCGCTGGACGCCGGCCACCGCCGCGATGCTGACGGCGGCCGGCGTCCGCGGGGTCACCCTCGCCCAGGCGGCCGAGGGCCTGCTGCGCGAGCGGAGCCGCACGGAGCGGGACGCCGGTGGCCCGACGGCGGCGCAGGTGCTCGACGGCCTGGAGCAGGCCGCGCACTGCGGCCTGCCCGGCCTCGTGGCGGAACGGCTCGGCGACACCGCCGAGGTGCTCCCGGGCGCCGGTACCCTGCCTGAACTCCTCGCCGGACTGGCCCTGTTGGACCGGCTCGGGACGGGTCACATCGCGGGTCTCGACGCGGACGAGGACCGTACCGCCACGGCTGTCGCCGTCACCGAGTTGCTGACCGCGGCCGCGGTGCGCCAGGTGGACGGCCTGACCGGTTCCGAGGATCCGGCCGACGCCCACGCCCTGCTCGAACTCGCGCACCGCGCCGACCTGTCGGGCGGAATCCGGCTCGCCGACGCCCTGGCCCGGCTGGCCGCCGACGGTTCCCCGTTGATGCGGGGCGCCGCCGGAGCCGTCCGCGTGCTGCTCGGCCAGGAGGAACCGGAGGCGTTCGGCGGCCGGGTCGCCTCCTGGGTGGACGGCGCGGCCTCCGCCGAGTCCCGGTCCGCGCTCACCGCCCGGCTGACGGGCCTGCTGACGGCCGCCGGACGGCTGCTGGAGGCGGCCGCACCGGCGTTGGAACCCCTGGTCGACCGGGTGTCGGTCCTCTCCGACCAGGACTTCCTCGACCGGCTGCCGGCCCTGCGCGGCGGCTTCGACACCCTGAGCCCGGCCGATCGCGAGCGTCTGCTGACCGGGGTCGAGGAGCGTCTCGGCGTCGACCGGGTGGCCGACACCGGCGCGATCGACCCTGCCGCGCTCGCCACCTGGACCCGCGCGGACCTCACCGCCCGCGAAACCCTGCGCGTGCTCGGCCTGCTGCCCCCGCCACGGGCGCACACGGAGCCGGTGCCGTCCGCCGCCGTGGCCGTGCCGGACCGGCACCGGCTGGCCCCCGCGGACCGCTGGCGTCTGCTGCTCGGCCGCCGCAGCGATCAGCTCCCGAAGTCGGCGCGGCCCTTGGCCACCGCATTGGACGAGCTGTACGGGTGCGGGCGCGGCGAGGGCAGCCGGGGCGACCTCGGCGGCAGGGGCGGCGGGCGCGAGGCGTCGTATCCCGGGGTGCGGGAGTGGTCGGAGGAACTGGCGGCGCTGTTCGGGCCGGGTGTCCGGGAGGAGGTGCTGGCGGCGGCCGCCGCGACGGGCCGGGCGGATGTGCTGGCCGAGCTGGATCCGGGCAGCGTGCGGCCCTCCGTGGACCTGCTGCGGTCGGTGCTCCGGCACGCGGGCGGGCTGCCCGAGGCCCGGCTGGCCGCGCTGCGCCCGCTGGTCCGGCGGCTGGTGGACGCGCTGACCCGGGAGCTGGCGACCAGGCTGCGCCCCGCTCTGCACGGTACCGCCCTGCCCCGGCCGAGCCGGCGCCCGGGCGGTGGCCTGGACCTGCCGCGTACGCTGCGGGCCAACCTGGCCACCGCCCGCCGGACGGCCGACGGCACGGTCCGGGTGATCCCGGAGCGCCCGGTCTTCCGGACCCGGGCCCGGCGCGCCGCCGACTGGCGGCTGATCCTGGTCACGGACGTGTCCGGGTCGATGGAGGCGTCGACGATCTGGGCGGCGCTCACCGCCTCGGTGCTGGCCGGGGTACCGACCCTGTCCACGCACTTCCTGGCGTTCTCCACCGAGGTCGTCGACCTCACCGGGCACGTCGACGACCCGCTGTCGCTGCTGCTGGAGGTGAGCGTCGGCGGCGGCACCCATATCGCGGCCGGGCTGCGGCACGCGCGCGAACTCGTGACCGTGCCGTCCCGCACGCTCGTGGTCGTCGTCAGCGACTTCGAGGAGGGCTATCCGGTCGGCGGACTGCTCGCCGAGGTCAGGGCACTGGTCGGGGCGGGCTGTCAGGTCCTGGGCTGCGCGAGCCTCGACGACTCGGGGCGCCCCCGCTACTCCACCGGCATCGCGGGGCAGCTGGTCGCCGCCGGGATGCCGGTCGCCGCCCTCAGCCCGCTCGAACTCGCCCGCTGGGTAGGGGAGAAGATCGCATGAGCACGGAACGTCTGAGCGCGGAACACGCGAGCCCGGAGCGTCTGAGCACGGAGCGGGAACTGCCTGCCGTCGCCCCGGCCGTGACCGCCGAGCTGGTCGCGGCCCTCTCGCCCCGGTTGCGCAAGCGGCTGGACGCGGGCATCGCCAAACTTGCGGACCGGCCGGCCGTCCGGGACGGCGACACCGTGCGCATCACCGTCGACGACGAGGGATCCGAGCTGGAACTGCACGCTCCCGGGGGCGTCGTGGCCGACCCGGCGGCCATTCGCTGCGGTTGCCTGCTGGCCCCGGACTGCCTGCACCGCGCGGCGGCGGCTTCGGCGGCACCGGTGGCCGACATGGCGGGGACCGGCGAGAGGACGGAGCCCGCCCCCGCCTCGGAGGCCGCCTCGACCCCGGAGGCCGCTGAGCCGACCGAGCAGTCGGCGTCCGTCTCCGTCGCTCCCGGGGCACCCACCCCCGAAAAGTCCGCGACGCCCGTCTCCGTCGCCCCGGGGGCAGCCGCCCCCGAAGAGTCCGCGACGCCCGCGCAACTCGGCGCGGCCCACGCCGTTTTCGACGCCGTGGCCGCCGTGCTCGACGCCGGTACGGACGGTTCCGGTGCCGTGCTGCAGGCGGAGTTGCTGCGTGCCGCGCACACCGCTCGCCTCGCGGGTCTGCCCCGGGCGTCCGCGGCGGCGGTCTCCGTGGTCACCGCGTTGCGTGCGGCCCGTGCGGCCGACCCGGCGTTCCGGCTCACCGCACTCGTCGGTGCCGTGTCGGAGACCCTGTTCGTGGCCCACCGGGTCCCGTTCGCCACGGGTGCCGACCTGGCGGAGCTGCGCGGCACCGTACGGCAGCCGTACACGCCGGACGGTTCGCTCCGGCTGTACGGCCTGTTCTCGGAGCCGGTGCTCACCGCGAGCGGTTATGCGGGCGCGGTCACCTGGACCGCCGACGCCGAGGGCCGGCTGTACACGGTCTCGGACGTGGCGCCGGGCGGAGCGGGCCGGGCGGTGGGCGCCGCCGACCGTGCCGTACGCGTCGGGGACACGGCGCTGACGCACCGGGAGCTGGCGCGCGCGGGCCTCGCGGTGTCCGGGGCGACGGTGTCGCCGACCGGCCGGCTGGGGGCGGGCGCGGGGGTACGGGCGGTGCGCGCGTCGGGTGCGGACTGGCGGGCCGCGCCGCTGGACCGGTTGTGGGCGGTGCCCGTGGCCGAGCAGGTCGGGCGGGCGCTGAGCGGCGGCCACGATCTGCTGTTCCTGGAGGTGACGCTGGTCGGCGCGGTGCGGGAGGCGGCGGGTGACTGTCTGCTGGCCGACTGCGGCGGTGTGCCGTTGCGGCTGACGGCGGCGCACGACCATCCGGCGCTCCCGCACCGCGGCAACCTCCGGCTGCTGGCCGCCGCGCGCGGCAGCCGGCTGCGGGTGATCGCACGTCTCGCGGCGGCACCGCACGCCCGCGCCCAGCTTCTCGCGGCCGAGCACCCCACGGACACCGGGAGCCGTGTCGACCTGGGACTGGACCGGCTCCAGCACGCGGATCTGCCGGCTCCGGCGTCGGCGTCCGCCCCCGCGTCGGAACCCGCGTCCGCGTCCGCGCCGGTCCACACGGTGCTCGCGCCCGACGAGGCTCCCCTGCACCTGCTGCACCGGCGGGTCGGGCAGGGCGTTGCGGGCGGGCGGCGTGTACTCGCCTTCCCGGGTGACTCCGCGCCCGATGTCCGCCGTCTGCACCGGCACGGTCTGGGCACGGCCGGCGATATCCTCGACGAGCTGCTCGCCGCGACGGCGGAGCGCTCACGCGACGTCTTCGGACGTCTCCTTCCGGCGGACACCGGCCGCTTCGCCCGGGCCTGGCTGGCCGCGGCGCGTTACACGGACGAGGTCGACCGTGTGCTGTGTGCCGCCGCCTGGGGCGGATGACCGGGCGGGGCGACCGGATGCGGGCCGCCGCTCCCCCGTGCCGGCGGCCCGCGTGACCGGAGTCGTCCCATCCGGTGCCGGTGCGTGGTTGAAGCATGCGACACCCCGCCGTTGCGTGGGTATGCGTATAACTGCGTAGGGAACGACCGGAGAGGAACACGTGTTAGACCCGCTGGACAGGGCCTATGAACGCCTTGCCGAACTGGCCGTGGCCGCGCTCAACGAACGCGAGCCCGAACGGCTCTGGCCGCTGCTCGCCGACGCGGTGACCGCTCTGTGCGGCGGGGAGACGCTGATCTACAAACTGGACGACTGGAGCGAGGGCAAGGGCACTCTCGGGATGTCGCCGGCGGCCGCCGCCGCGCTGGGCAGGCTCGGCGACGAGTCACTGGGGGTGCTGCGCTCGGGCTACCCGTTCGCCCTCCACTACGCGGCCGGGCTCGGCCGTGCACCGGTCACGGCCCGTCGGCTCGCGGGCCGTGCCTGGCAGGTGAGCGAGACCGCGCGGGTGCTCGGTGACGGCCTGGACCTGGACCAGGTGCTGGCGCTCCCGCTGCCGGGTACGGTCGCGCCGATCACGGGCTGTCTCGTCTACCGTTCCGGCGCGGACTTCACCGACGACCAGGTGCGGATCGCCGAGCGCGCGCAACCGCTGCTGGCCGCCGTCGAGCAGCAGCGCCGGCTCCTGGAGCAGTGGCGCCGGCTGTCCGCGGCGGCCGGCGAGCCGGAGGAGAGCGCGGCGGAATGTGCGCTGACCCCCCGGGAACTCACCGTCCTCCTCCTGCTGACCGAGGCCCTGACCGCCGACGCGATCGGCCGCCGGCTGGGCATCTCGGCGCGCACGGTGCACAAACACGTCGAGAACATCTACCGCAAGCTCGGCACCCGCGACCGCATCAGCACCGTGCTGCGCGCCCAGCGACTGGGCCTGGTCCCGACGCCCGACCAGGCGCGGGCAGGCATGGGACCGGAGGCCGACGGCCGGGAAAACCCGTGGACGGTGTCGTCGTCCACCCGGCACAGTGACCGCTCGTGACGAGCAGTGAACTGTGGAGCCAGGCCGAGGCCGACCGCTACGACGGCGAGGAGAACGAGATGTCCTCGGCCGCCGTGCTCGGTCCGACCGTCGACTTTCTCGCCGAACTCGCCGGAGACGGCAGTGCGCTGGAGTTCGCCATCGGAACCGGACGGGTCGGTGTGCCGCTCCGGGAGCGCGGGGTGCCCGTGGCGGGCATCGAGTTCTCCGAGCACATGGTGGCGGTCCTGCGGCGGAAGACCGACGAGGAGACCCTGCCGGTCGTGATCGGGGACATGGCTTCGGCCACCGTGCCCGGCGAGTTCGCCCTGGTCTATCTCGTCTACAACACGATCTCGAACCTGCTCACCCAGGACGAGCAGGTCGAGTGCTTCCGCAACGCTGCCCGGCATCTGCGGCCCGGCGGCCGGTTCGTGATCGAACTCGGCGTGCCACCCCTGCGGTTGCTGCCCCCGGGGCAGATCGCGGTGCCGTTCGACGTCTCCGAGGGACACCTCGGCTTCGACACCTTCGACCTGGTCGAGCAGATCCTCGTCTCGCACCACCTGACCCGCGACGGCGATGACGGCCGCTACCGCCGGGACGCCTCCCGGCACCGGTACGCGTGGCCCGCGGAACTGGACCTGATGGCCCGGATCGCGGGCCTCGCGCTGGAGCGCCGGGTGGCCGACTGGGACGGCTCCCCGTTCACCCACGACTCCACGAAGCACATCTCGGTGTGGCGCAAACCCGCGTGACCCTCGCGACCGTGGAGACCGTGGTGACCGGTGCGGATGCCGACGGCGGCACCGGCCTCTCCACCGGCACCGGCATCCGCGCCGGTCAGCCGCTCGCCGGCGTCCACTGGATCCGCGTGCTGCACAGGGACACCACGACAGCCGCCGCCGCGACCACGCCGAGGCCCCACACCAGGCTGCTCGAACTCGCCACGAAACCGATGAGCGGCGGCCCTGCCAGCAGGCCCGTCGTGCCCATGGCCGCGACCAGTGCCAGCGCCTGCGAGCCCTGTTTCGCCGCGGCGACGTAGACGCACGGGGTCACGGCCGCACAGCCCAGTCCGACGCAGGCGAACCCGACCAGCGCCGCCGCCACTCCCCCGCTCAGCAGGGCGAAGGCCAGCCCGGCGGCGGCCAGGGCGCTGCCGAGCAGGACGACGCGCCCGTCGCCCCAGCGGCTGCGCCAGCCGTCGGCGAAGAGGCGGGCCAGCACCATCATGCCGGAGAACACGGCGATGCCCATCGGCGCCAACTCCGCCGTCGACTTGGCGACTTCTCGCAGATAGAGGGCGGACCAGTCGTTCATGGCACCCTCGGTCACCGTGCCGAACGCCATGGCGCAGCACATCCAGAGCGTCACCCGGGAGGGCAGGCTCCATCCGGCGCGGCTGCTGCTCGGCTTCTCCGCCGCGGGAGCCTCGTCCTCGAGCAGGCCGGAGCGGGCCAGTGCCGTCAGCAGGACGAGGACGGCGGCGGCCACGCCGAAGTGCGCGGTGACGGAGGAGGTGGCCGCGTTCATGCCGGAGGCGAGCAGCGCGGCGAGCAGGGAACCGGCGCTGAACGTCGCGTGCAGGCGGGCCATGGTGTTGCGCTCGTACCGGGTCTCCAGGGCCGTGCCCTGGGCGTTCATGGCCACGTTCAGGCACCCCACGCACACCCCGTCCGCCACCATGACGAGCAGGGCGACCGGGTAGTCCGGGGCCAGGGCGAGGGCCAGGAGCAGCAGGGTCAGGCAGAGCGCCGACAACAGTGCCAGCCGGGCGGAGCCCAGCCGTTTCACGAGCACCGGCACCAGCGGGAACGACGCCACGGCGCCGATGCCGGCCGCCATCAGCAGCACCCCCACCTCGGCCGCGGTCAGCCCGAGTTCCGCCTTGATGGCGGGAATCCTCGCGGCCCAGGTGGCGTACTGGAAGCCGAGGGAGCAGAACAGTGCGGCGATGGCCAACTGGCTGCGGCGGAAGGGATCACGGAGGGAACCGCGGAGAGAATCAGGGAGGGAATCACGGACAGGGAACACGCACATCATCTCGCTTCGTCGACTCGGCCGTCGTACGGGACATGTAGACGGCGTTCGCGCCGTATCCGTCCGGGGAGATCCCCGGGTACGCGGTGAACCCGCGTGCCGACCAGAACGGCTCGCTGCGGCCGACGGCGATCAACGAGATCCGTTCGAATCCGCGTGAACCGGCGGTCAGGGTGAGGTGGTCGAGAAGCCGCTGCCCCAGTCCCCTGCCGCGCAGCCGTTCCGCGACCACGATGTCGTGCAGATGCAGATTGCGTGGGTGGCGCGCGAAGTCCGGGGACTCCTCGGCCCGTTCGAGGTCCGGGTATCCGAAGGGCGGGTACGGCAGTGCCAGCACGTACCCGGCCGGCTGCGGGCCGACGTCCAGGACGAAGCAGGTCTCCGGCGAGGCGTCCGCCCTGGACCGCAGGGCCGCGAGGCCCTCCGAGAGGCCGAGTACCGCATAGGCCCGGGACTCCAGCGCGGCGATGGCGTCCCAGTCGGCTTCGGTGATGTGGCGTACGCGTACGCCGTCGCCGCTCACGCAAGGCCTCCGTCGACGGAGGTGTACGGGAGCGGGGCGAAGCCGTTGAAGCCCTGGGTCGTGTAGCTGATCGCGTAGGCGCCCGCGGCGAGCACCCAGACGGGATCGCCGGACGCCAGCTCCCGCGGGACCTGGACGAGGGCGTGTCCCTGGGGGTAGGCGTCGTCGCTGTCGCAGGTGGGACCCGCGACGACGGCGGGGACGTGGTCGGCGTCGGGGTGGGTGGGGAAGACGAGCGGGTACTGCAACGCGTCCATCTCGTAGAGGCCGTTGAACTTCCCGCAGCTGAGGTAGAGCCAGTGCTGCCGCTCGCCGTCCGGTCCGCGCCGCTCGGCGAGGCGGGTGACACGGGCACGGATGGCGCCGTGGTCGGCGACGAGGTGGCGCCCGGGCTCCATGACGAACGCGAGGTGCTCGCCGTGCACCTTCCTGAGGTGGCGCATGCCCTCGCGGATGACGGCGAAGATCTTGTCCAGCGGGGGTTCCAGCGGCAGGCCGTGCCGGTCGAGGTAGCCCAGGGCCGGCAGACCGCCGCCGAGGTTGACGTGGTCCAGGACGATGCCACGCCGGCCCAGGGCGGTCAGCACGTCCGCCAGACACTCGACGGCGCTGTGCCAGGCGTCGGCCGTCATCTGCTGGGAGCCGACGTGCACGGACAGACCGGAGGGCGTCAGGCCCGTCTCCCGGGCCGTCTCCAGGATCCGTACCGCGTCCGCGGGCGAGCAGCCGAACTTGTGGCTCAGTCCCCACAGCGCCCCGTCGCCGCTCGTCGCCAGCCTGCAGAACACGCGGGCTCCCGGGGCGTGGGCCGCGACGGCCGCCAGGTCCTCGAGGCTGTCGGTCGCGAAGTCCCGGACGCCGAGGCGGTGGGCGTCGGCGATGTCCCGGTCGGACTTGACGGTGTTGCCGTAGTGCGTCCTGCCGACCGGGACGCCCGCGCGCAGCGCCTGCTCCAGTTCGCGGGGGCTCGCCCCGTCGACGCCCGCGCCCTCGCTCGCGAGACACGCGAGGACCTCGTCCACGGGGCAGGACTTCATGGCGAACCGGATGTCGACGCCGGGCAGTTCGCGCCGCAGGGTGTGGTAGCCGCGCCGGATCCCGGCCAGGTCGAAGAAGATGCCGTCCTCGGTGGCGCCCGCCAGCGCGGCGAGCAGGGGCGCGGAGGCATGGGCTGTGGCCGCCGTCACCGCCGTCACCGCTGCCGTCCGGGCGTCCGGGGTACGTAGGTGCGGCGGGCGGCGCCGACCAGTGGCTCCCATGCCTCGGTCAGCAGGGCGAAGTCCTCGATGTCGCCGCGCGCTTCGTCGAGGAGGCGTTCGCGGCGCCGTTCCAGGAGGTCGGCGAACTCGGCGTACCGGCCGCCGAGTTCGCGGTACGCGGCGTCGAGGGCGTCCAGCCGGCGGACGTTCTCGCTCCGGTCGAGTCCCGCGCTCTCCCGCGCCAGCCGGGCCACGGCGGCCGCGCGCACCTGCCCCTGTTCGTCGAGCAACGACGTACCCGTCCCGGCCATGCGGTCGTAGACGAAGTTGAAGTAGAGCATCGACAGCAGGAACTTGACGAAGCGCAGCTGGTACGCGACGAACCCCGAGTCGGTACGTCGTTCGCCGGTGTAGAAGTTGACGATGTTCCGGTTGTGCAGGACGCCCGGCAGCGCGGCGTCGTGGACCAGGTGGATCAGGAAGTAGTCGCTGCCGATCGTGTCGGTCGCCGGCGGCAGGGGCACGCGCTCGTGCACGCCGTGGAAGGCGATGTTGCACATGTCCACGCGCATGGGGTCGACCACGGTCAGTGTCGAGTGGTCCGCGGTGAAGGCGTCCGTGCCCGCGCCCCGGAAGGACTCCTCGACGAGTTCCCGCTTCTGCTCGGGCGACCAGTCCACGGGCGCCCACAGACCGACCATGTCGTGGTACACGCCGGGGTCGATCCGGAGTATCTCGCCGATGTCCACGGACAGTTCGCCGACGAAGGAGCTGCCGACCATCGCCACCCGCCGGTCCATGCGGTCGGCGGCGAGTGCGGTCTCGGTGACGTGCGGGGCGGCGTCGGCCGCGCGCCTGCCGAGTGACAGCAGTTCGTGGTGGACGGGGAAGACCGGCTCGCCGTCGACGGCCTGGTACCGGCTGTCGGAGTCCCTGCGGTGCACGGACTCGCAGCCGAGCGCGGCGGCGAGCAGGAAGGCGCGGTTGGTGCAGGCACCGTAGGAGAGGCGGGCCGGGAGCATCAGCTCCAGCAGGAGGTCGGGCTTCGTGGCCGCGGACCGGTCGATCGCGCGCCGGAGGAAGTCCCGCTGCCGTACCTCGTCGAGGTGGTGTACGACGATCCGCGGGTCGTCCGGTATCCGGCGCACGGTCTCGGCGTGTTCCGCGTAGGCCGGTGCGGGGCAGGAGTCCAGGATCAGGAGGTGCACCTCGACGTCGAAGTGCCGGGCGGCGTAGGCCGCTTCCTCGGCCACGGCCGTGATCGTGGCCGTGCAGGGCCTGTTGGTCGGCAGGGTCAGGCAGATTCGGCGCATGTCTCATCTCCGGCCGGCCGCGCTGCACCGTCGAGGTCCGCCCCGCTCCAGGACGTGCGGCCCAGCAGCTTGGCGCCGAGGTCGTCGAGCGTGGCCCTCCCGTACCGCAGGGACTCGTGGCGGGTGGCGTCGCCCAGCAGCGTCGCGTTCCAGTCGGGCGTGGCGAGGGTGCGCCAGGACTCGACCCGGGAGCGCCGGAGCGTGTCGTGGGACTCCAGCGCCGGCATCATCGACAGGTACTGGACCGCGCGCACCGTCTGCTCGGAGGTGTTCGGTGCCACGCCGTGCGCCAGCAGCCCGTTGAAGATGAGCAGGTCGCCGGCTTGGAGCTGCGGCCGGACCACGGGGAACTCGGCGCGGTCGATCCGGGGCCGGATCGGGTCGCGGTCGTCCGGCTGGAACGCCTTCCACTGGTCGAAGCGCTTGAACAGCTCGGGGCAGCACTGGAAGCCGCCCAGTTCCGGGCTGGTGTCGGTCAGGGCGATGATCCCCTGGACCCGCTGCGGCAGTACGCCGAGCGTGGTGTCGACGTCCCAGTGCAGCTCGATGTCGAAGCCCTCTTCCGTGCCCGGGATCAGGGCCCGGTCGCGGTTCTTGATGTTGGGCGGGTTGAGGTTGAGCCGGTCGAGCGTCACCCAGAGTTCTTCGCAGTCCCAGACGTCGACGAACGCGTCGTAGACCCGGCGGTTCTGGCGGCTGTCCCAGATGAGCTGGTGGTGGTAGGCCTCGACGAAGCCGTAGATGTGCAGGTCCCGGTCGAGGTCGGAGCGGTACTCGCGCTCCTCGTACCAGGTCTCCGGGCGTGCGGGGTCCAGTCCCTGGAACTCCCAGGCGAAGTCCAGCAGTTCGCGGGCCGAGGCGGCGGGGATGGCCTGCTTCACCACCACGTAGCCGTACGTCTGCCAGTGGGCGAGGTCCTCCTCGGAGAGGACTCGCAGCGGGCGGCTCTTCGTCAGGTCCCGCAGGGGTGTCTGGGCGAGGTAGGTCTCGCCGTCCGAGCTGAAGTAGGGGATGTCCGAGGGGGCTCGATGGAGATAACGGTCAGTCGTGGGCATGCGGTGCTCCACACCTCGATCTCAGGTACCGGCGGCCCGACCGGGTCGCCAACTGCGCGGAGTGAGGGACGGGGACCGTTCCGGCAGGGTCACTGCACCACGGGCCACACCAGCCCCTCTTCGAACTCGCGTACCTCCAACTTGGACTAGACCAACTCATCCTGTCAAACACCGCAGTTGAGGGCGCGTTTCACCAACAGGGCACGATCCGGGCCCACTTGACACGGGTGGTTAGCTGACGGAGACGCATTGGTCTGTACCAACAGGAGGGTGCACGCTATGGTCTCCAGCAAGCACAGCGAGGGGTTGCGACGACTGGCGCGCTCCGTCCTGCAGCCGGGGTTCGTGGGTACCGAGGCCCCCGAGTGGGTGCTGCGCGAGATCGGGGACGGGCTGACCTCGGTCGTGCTCTTCTCCCGCAACATCGTCACGCCCGAACAGGTCGCCCGTCTGACCGGGCAACTACGCGCGGAGAACCCCGAGTTGATCATCGCGATCGACGAGGAGGCGGGTGACGTCACCCGGATCGAGTCGGCGACCGGCTCCACCCGACCGGGCAACTTCGCACTCGGAACCGTCGACGACACCGAACTCACCGAGGCCGTCGCCGCCGACCTGGGCCGCCAGCTGCGCGCGGCCGGTGTGAGCCTCGACTACGCACCCAGCGCGGACGTGAACTCCAACCCCGACAACCCGATCATCGGGGTCAGGTCCTTCGGCGTCGACGCCAAGGTGGTGGCGCGGCACACCGGGGCCTGGATCCAAGGACTCCAGTCGGCCGGCGTCGCCGCCTGCGCCAAGCACTTCCCCGGCCACGGCGACGTGGCCGTCGACTCCCACCACGGGCTGCCCGTCTACGACGCCGACCGCGACCGGATCGCCGAGCAGGCCCTGCCGCCGTTCCGGGCCGCCCTCGACGCGGGCGTCCGTGCGGTGATGAGCGGCCACCTGCTGGTCCCCGCCTACGACCCCGACCTGCCCGCGACGCTGAGCCGGCGCATCCTGGACGAACTGCTGCGTCAGGAGCTCGGGTTCGACGGCATCATCGTCACCGACGCCATCGAGATGGGCGCCGTGACCAGCCGTTACGGGATCGGCGGGGCCACGGTCCGGGCCGTCGCCGCCGGTGCCGACGCCGTCTGTGTCGGCGGCGAGAACGCCGACGAGGCCACCGCCGGCCTGCTCGTGAACGCCCTCGCGGAGGCCGTCCTGGCGGGCGGCCTGCCGGAGGAGCGGCTCGCCGAAGCGAGCCTTCGCGTCCGGGAGTTCGCGGCCTGGTCGGCGGGTCTCACCCCGGCCCGCACCGCCGCCTGGGACGCCGACGGCATCGGCTTCGCGGCGGCCCGCCGCGCCATCCGGCTGACCGGAGCGGTCCGGCACGCCCTGCCCCTGGTCAACGCACCGCACGTGGTCGAACTGGTGCCCACCACCAACCTGGCCATCGGCAAGGAGACCCCGTGGGGTGTGGCCGCCCCGCTGGGCGAGCGGCTGCCCGGGACGACCTCCGTCCGGGTGGGCCGCGAGGAACTGCTGTCGAGCGCCGGCACGCTGGAGGCTCGGGCGCTCGCACCCGCCTCGGGACGGCCCCTGGTCGTGGTGGTGCGCGACGCCGCCCGGCACGCGTGGATGGCCCAGGCCCTCGCGGCACTGGTCGCCGCCCGTCCCGACGCGATCGTCGTGGAGATGGGCCTGCCGGGCACCGTCGTCCCCTCGGCCGCCCAGATCTTCACGCACGGCGCCACGGCCGCCTCCGGGGTGGCCGCCGCCGAGGTGCTGGCGGGTGCCCTTTAGTGCAGACCTGAGTGCACATTGGTACGGACCTGAGTGCAACGTTCGTACCCGTGCGCGACGTTGACGCCTCCCTGCCCCTTCCCTACGTTCCGAGAGCGCTCTCACATCCGCCCCTCGAAGCAGGGAGGCCCCATGCCCTCCGTGCGCAGACCGAGCAGCCGCCCCTTTCTTCGCCGAACGGCGGCGGCACTCGCTCCGGCACTGTTCACCGTCCTCGCCCCCCTCACACCCCCGGCGGCCGCCGCCGACACCGGCGCGGCGGCCGTCATCTGCAACACGTACTGCGACACCCAGGACCCCGCACTCTCCCCGGGTGACCGCACTCCGGTCACGGCGGGCATCTACTCCCGGTCGATCGTCCTGCACTTCGACGACGCCGACGCCATGGGCTGGGCCTCCATCGACAACGGCAGCCCGGGCGACGAGGTGTGGCTCGACCGCTCCTTCGACGGCGGCCGCACCTGGAGCTCGGGCAGCAAGCTCGGCGACACCAGCGTGCCCACCGGTCAACGCGGCTGGCGCACGCTCATGTACAACGTGGACGACTGGAACAACCTCGGCGTCGGCGCCCTGCGCGCCTGCGGAAAGGCCGGCGACCGCGCCGAGATCGCATGCACCCCCTGGGCCCGCACCACCTGGAACGCGGGCGAGCCGCGCACGGCCGCCGCCACCGGCCTGATGACCTTCTACGACTACGGCACCGGCCTGTTCGACACCACCGGCTGGTGGAACTCCGCGAACGCCCTGACCTCCGTCATCGACAACATCCGCGTGACGGGCATGGGCAGTTACCGGTACGCGGTCGCCCGCACCTACGACCTGAACATCAACGCCCAGGGCGGGCAGTTCCGCAACGACTACCTCGACGACACCGGCTGGTGGGGCCTCGCCTGGGTCGCCGCCTACGACCTGACCGGCGACAGCCGCTACCTGACCACGGCCCGCGCGGACGCCGACCACATGGCCGCCTACTGGGACTCCACCTGCGGCGGCGGGATCTGGTGGAGCACGGCGAGGACGTACAAGAACGCGATCGCCAACTCCCTCTACATCCAGCTCAACGCGGCTCTCCACAACCGCGTGCCCGGCGACACGACATACCTCGACCACGCCCGGGCCGGCTGGTCCTGGTTCCAGGGCACCGGCATGGTCAACGGCTCGCACCTGGTCAACGACGGCATCGACCTGTCCACCTGCGGCAACAACGGGCAGGCCGTCTGGTCGTACAACCAGGGTGTCCTCCTCGGCGCGCTCGCCGAGCTGTACCGGGCCACGGGCGACGGCGGGCTGCTCACCACCGCACGGCAGATCGCCGACGCCGCCACCACGACCTCCCTGCTCCACACCTCCGACGGCATCCTGCGCGATCCGTGCGAGAGCGGCGACTGCGGAGCCGACGGGCCGTCCTTCAAGGGCGCCGACGTACGCGGCCTCGGCAAGCTCGACTCGGTGCTGCCCGACCACCCCTACACCGCCTACCTGAAGCGCCAGGCGGACCGCGCCCACGCAAGCGACCGCAACGCCCTCGACCAGTACGGGCTGCGCTGGTACGGGCCGCTCGACCAGGTGGACGCCGCCCGCCAGCAGAGCGCCCTCGACCTGCTGGACGCCGCGCCCTGACCCGGTGAGGCGGGCAGGTCAGGAGCCCCCGAGGAACGTGATCCGCACCTTTCGCCGCGGATTGTCCCTGTTCGTGTCGACCAGGCACACCGACTGCCAGGTGCCCAGTGCCAGGCGGCCGTCGATCACCGGGAGGGTGGCGTGCGGCGGGACGATCGCCGGGAGGACGTGGTCGCGGCCGTGGCCGGGGCTGCCGTGCCGGTGCTGCCAGCGGTCGTCGGCGGGGAGCAGGGTGTGCAGGGCGGCCAGCAGGTCGTCGTCGCTGCCCGCACCGGTCTCGATGACCGCGATGCCGGCCGTCGCGTGCGGGGTGAAGATGTTCAGCAGGCCGTCGCGGCCGGCCGCGGCCTCGCGGAGGAAGGCCTCGCAGTCGCCGGTCAGGTCGACGACCCGCTCCCGGCCACCGGTGGCGACATCGAGTTCTCGTGTGGTGAAGGCATCCGACATGCCCCCATCGTGGCCCATGCGCCGGGCAGGCATGTCAGCGGCCGGGGCGGGAAGATCCACGGCCCTCCCCGCTGTTGGTGGAAGCGTGAACAATGTGCGTGAGGTCGAGGTGGTCGTCATCGGCGCTGGTCAGGCCGGTCTGTCCAGCGCCTATCATCTGCGGCGCACCGGCTTCGAGCCGGACCGTGACTTCGTGGTGCTCGACCACTCCCCCGCGCCGGGCGGCGCCTGGCAGTTCCGGTGGCCGTCGCTGACGTACGGCAAGGTGCACGGGATGCACGCGCTCCCGGGCATGGAGCTGAGCGGGGCCGACCCGGCGCGGCCGTCCGCCGAGGTCATCGGCGAGTACTTCGCGGACTACGAGCGCACCTTCGACCTGCGAGTGCACCGGCCCGTCGACGTCCGCGCGGTGCGCGAGGGCGAGGGCGGGCGGCTGCTCGTGGAGACCGACCGGGGCGACTGGTCCACGCGGGCGCTGATCAACGCCACCGGCACCTGGGACCGGCCGTTCTGGCCGCGCTACCAGGGCCAGGAGACCTTCCGCGGGCGGCAGTTGCACACCGCACAGTACGCCGGGCCCGAGGAGTTCGCCGGCAAGCGGGTCGTGGTCGTCGGCGGCGGGGCCTCCGGCACCCAGCACCTGCTGGAGCTCGCCCCGTACGCGGCCGCCACCACCTGGGTCACCCGGCGGCCGCCGGTCTTCCGCGAGGGGCCCTTCGACGAGAGCGTGGGCCGGGCCGCGGTGGCCCTGGTGGAGGAGCGGGTACGGCAGGGGCTGCCACCGCGGAGTGTGGTCTCCGTCACCGGGCTCCCGCTCAACGACGCGATCCGGCAGGGCCTGAAGGACGGGGTCCTGGACCGGCAGCCGATGTTCGACCGCGTGACGCCCGACGGTGTGGCATGGAACGACGGGCGGCACGTCGACGCGGACGTCATCCTCTGGGCCACCGGCTTCCGGGCGGCCCTCGACCATCTGGCACCGCTGCGGCTGCGCGAGCCGGGCGGCGGGATCAGGATCGACGGGACCCGCGCGGTCGCCGACCCACGCGTCCACCTCGTCGGCTACGGCCCGTCGGCCAGCACCGTCGGCGCCAACCGCGCGGGGCGCGAGGCCGTACGGGACATCAGGCGGCTGCTGGCCGGGGAACCGGCCGCCGCATGACGTACCGGCGGCTCAGCGCGGCGGCTGCGAGGCCTGCGGCGACCGCCGGGTCCTGCTGTTCTGTACGGCGTTGAAGTCGGCGACATTGCGCTGGTGCTCGGCGTAGTCGGCGGTGAACCGCGTGTCCCCGGGCTTGACCGTGACGAAGTACAGCCAGTTGCCCGGCGCCGGGTTGAGCGCCGCATGCATCGCGTCCACGCCCGGGTTGTCGATCGGTGTGGGCGGCAGTCCCATGCGCTGGTAGGAGTTGTACGGGTTCTCGATGCGGGTGTCGCTCACCGTGGTGTTGAGGGTGCTGCGGTTGAGGGCGTAGTTGAGGGTGGAGTCCATCTGGAGCGGCATGCCGCGCTGCAGCCGGTTGAGGACGACCCGCGCCACCTTCGCCATGTCGGTCTTGCCGACGGCCTCGGCCTGGACGATGCTCGCGATGGTCACCGCCTGGTAGCCGTTCATCGCGTCGCGCTGCGCGCCGGCCGCGACGGGCGCCCCGCCGAACCGCCGGTTGGCGGTGTCGACCATGAACCGCAGCACCGACTGCGGGGTCGCGTCCTTCTCCAGGGGATAGGTGGCCGGGAAGAGGTAGCCCTCCGGGTTGCCCCCGGCGTCACCGGGGAGTTTCAGGCCCGCGGTGCCGACGGAGTTCTTGGTACTGCCGGCCGGGAGGGCGAGGGCCTTGTCGACCGCGTCGTAGATCTGCGACGCGCGCCAGCCCTCCGGGACGACCAGGGCGGTGGACGCTGCCGAGCGGCCGGCCAGGGACAGCAGGGGCACCGCCACCGCGGCGCCGGCGACGACGGCGCCGGTCACGCCGAGGACGATCCTGCCGCGGCGGGTCAGCCGGATCGCCTTCCCTCGCCTCGTCGTTCCGCGGCTCGAGACGCCTCGGCCTGCGGCCGTCCGTCGGCCGGGGTCCCGTGGCGGAGTGTTCATCTGCATGCGGGCACGTTAGCCCGTACAACGCCATAAACCCGGCATATCTTCTGCTTGTCGACCTCGATTTGCCAGTTTTGATGGATCAACCGGGGTGGAGCAGCGTCCATCGGCGGGTCGGGCCGGCCCCGGTCGGCTTCGGTCGTCGGCCTCAGTTCGTCGGTGGTGTCGCGTGCCTGCGCCCTCGGTCGCCCCGCCTGCGCACGGGTCGCGGGGCCGTCTCCCACCGGGTCGCCTCGCCGTCGGTCGCGACCGGCTCGACCGCCGGCTCCGCCGCCGTCTCCAGCCTGGCGTCCCGGCGTACCAGTGCCGCGTACCGGCCGTCGAGTTCCAGCAGTTCCTCGTGCGTGCCCCGCTCGGCGACATGCCCGGAGTCGAGGACGACGATCTGGTCGGCGCCCTGGATCGTGGACAGCCGGTGGGCGATGGTGATGGTCGTCCGGTTGGCCGACAGCGCGTCGATGGCGTCCTGGACCGCGTGTTCGGTGCGGGTGTCCAGGGCACTGGTCGCCTCGTCGAGGATGAGGACCGGCGGGTCGCGCAGGATGGTGCGCGCGATGGCCAGCCGCTGCTTCTCGCCGCCCGAGAAGCGGTGTCCGCGTTCGCCGACGACGGTGTCGTAGCCGTCGGGCAGCGAGTCGATGTGGTCGTGGATCTGGGCCGCGCGGGCGGCCGCGTGCAGTTCCTCGTCGGTGGCGTCCGGCTTGGCGAAGCGCAGGTTGTCGGCGACCGAGGCGTGGAAGAGGTACGTCTCCTGGGAGACGACGCCGACCGCGCGGGCGAGGGTGTCGAAGGCGAGGTCACGGACGTCGACGCCGTCCAGGGTGACCCGGCCGCCGGTGACGTCGTAGAGCCGCGGCACCAGGTAGCCGAGCGTGGACTTGCCGGCGCCGGTCGGGCCGACGACGGCCAGGCCGGTGCCGGCCGGGACCGTGATGTCGATGCCGTCGAGGACGGGCCCGCCCTTGTCGTCGTAACGGAACTCGACGCCCTCGAAGCGGACCTCGCCCTTCACCCGGTCGAGGTGGACCGGCTCGTCCCGTTCGGTGATGTCGATGGGCAGGTCGAGGTACTCGAAGATGCGCTGGAAGAGCGCGAGGGAGGTCTGGATCTGGACGCCGGTCGCCAGCAGGCTCACGGCCGGGCGGAACAGGCCCTGCTGGAGGGAGACGAAGGCGACGATGGTGCCGAGCGAGATCTGCGGGCCGCCCGTCTGGAGGGCCATGCCGGCGGTCCAGTAGATGACGGCGGGCATCGCGGCCATCACGATCGTGATCACGGCCATCCGCCAGCGGCCGGCCATGTTGGAGCGCACTTCCAGGTCGACCAGTTGCTCGGACTCGTCGGCGAAGGAGGCGGTGAGCGAGTCGGCGCGGCCCATGGTGCGGCCGAGCAGGATGCCGCTGACCGAGAGCGACTCGGTGACCGTGGCGGCCATCGCGGCCATCTGCTTCTGGCGCTGGGTGGTGATCTTCTTGCGCTCGTTGCCGACCCGGCGGCTGATCCACACGAAGAGCGGGAGCAGGACCATCGAGACGATGGTGAGCCGCCAGTCGAGGGCGATCATCGCGACGATGGTGGCGACGACGCCGGTCAGGTTGGAGACCAGGGAGGTGGCCGTCGAGGTGACGGTGGCCTGCATGCCGCCGATGTCGTTGGCGATGCGGGACTGCACCTCGCCGGTGCGGGTGCGGGTGAAGAAGGCGAGCGACATACGTTGCAGGCGGCCGTAGACGGCGGTGCGCAGGTCGTGCATGACGCGCTGGCCGACGGTGGTGGAGATCAGCGTCTGCAGGACACCGAAGACGCTGGTCAGGACGGCACTGAGGATCATGCCCAGCGCGAGCAGGCTGAGCAGTCCGGTGCGGCCCTGCGGGATCGCGGTGTCGAGGGTCGCCTTGAGGAGGAACGGGGTGGCGACCGAGACCAGCGAGGCGGCGCCGACCAGCAGGCCGACGATCGCGAGCCGGCCGCGGTAGGGACGGAAGAGCTTGAGGATGCGGCGTACCTGGCGGGGCTGGTCTGCCGAGGCGCCGTCGGGGGTCCAGTTGATCTCGTCTCGGGGCATGGCTCCTACGGATGGGTGTGGTGTGTACGGACTCACGGAGCCTAGCTCACTGTTACCTATACTCACAATGAACATGGTCCTGATATTGTTCCCGTATGAGCACCCCCGACTCCGACGGCCCGCTCGCCGAGCAGTTGCTACGCCTCACGCGCCGGGTCTGGCGCATCCAGAAGCGCCATCTGGAAGCACACGATCTGGGTGTCACCCCGGCCCAGTCTCGGCTGCTGCGCACCCTCGCGCACTACGACGCTCCCCCGCGCATGGCCGACCTCGCCGCACGCCTGGAGGTGGTGCCGCGCGCGGTGACGACGCTCGTCGACGGCCTGGAGGCGAGCGGCAAGGTGTGCCGGGTGCCGGATCCGACGAACCGCAGGGTCACCCGGATCGAGATCACGGACGAGGGGCGCGAGACCCTGCGCGAGCTGCGGGCGGCGCGGAGGTCGGCGGCCGAGGAGATCCTGGCCCCGCTCTCGGAGGAGCAGCGGGAGGTGCTGGGCGGCCTGCTGGACACCCTCATCGACGGGCCGGTGCCGGCGAAGCACTGCTGAGACATGCCGAAGCGGCTCCCTCCGCTGCGGAGGGAGCCGCTTCCCGCCTCACGGCCGGCTTCAGCTCTCGGGCACCGGCTCCTTGGCCGACGTCTCGGCGGCACCGTCCTGCACCGCCTCGACGGCTTCCTCCCGCACCACCTCTGTCGTATCGCCCAGCACCTGCTTGGCCCGCTCCACGTCCAGTGCGCCCTCCCAGCGGGAGACCGCGAAGACGGCGACGCAGTTGCCGAGCAGGTTGGTGACGACGCGCATCGAGTCCATGATGCGGTCGACGCCGAGCAGCAGGGCGACGGCACCGGCGGGGATGGCCCCGAGCGAGGATGCGGTCGCGGACAGCGCGAGGAAGGCCGAACCGGGGATGCCGGCCATGCCCTTGCTGGTGAGCATCAGCACCAGGACGACGGTGATCTGCTGACCGAGGCTCAGGTCGACGCCGACGGCCTGGGCGATGAACAGGGTGCCGATGGAGAGGTAGAGCGAGGCACCGTCGAGGTTGAAGGAGTAGCCGGTGGGCAGCACCAGGCCGACCGCATCGTCCCGGGCACCCGCCTTGCGCAGCTTCTGCATGACGCGCGGCAGTACCGACTCCGTGGACGCGGTGCCCAGCGCGAGCAGCAGCTCCTCGCGGATGTAGCGGACGAACTTCCAGAGACTGAGCCCGGTCAGCGCCTTCAGGGCGACCGCCAGCAGGGCGACGAAGAGCGCGGCGGCCGCGTAGCACAGGACGATCAGCTTGGCGTAGGTCTCGATGACCCCGAGTCCGTACTGGCCGATCAGGACGGCCATCGCGCCGAAGACGGCGATCGGGGCGAGGCGCATCACGAAGCCGACGATCGCGAAGATGATCTCCTGGGCCTGCTCGATGGCCGGCAGCACCTGCGGCACCCTGGTGTTCCCGAGGTGGAGCAGCGCCGCGCCCACCAGGCAGGCCAGGACGAGCACCTGGAGCAGCGAGTTCTCGGCGAAGGCGCCTATGAAGCTGGTGGGCAGGGCGTTGAGCACGAACTCGGTCGTCGAGGGCAGCGAGCCGCCGCCCGTCTTCGCGTCGACCGCCTTGGCGCTCAGGGTGGCCGGGTCGACGTGCATCCCGGAACCGGGCTGGACCACGTTGGCGGCGACGAGTCCGATGACCAGCGCGAGCGTGCTCGCCACCTCGAACCAGATCAGCGCCTTGAGCCCGATCCGCCCGAAGGCCTTCAGGTCACCGGCCTTGGCGATGCCGACGACGACCACGCAGAAGACGAGCGGGGAGATGATCGTCTTGATGAGCCGGGTGAAACCGTCGCCGAGCGGCTGGAGGTCCGAGGCGAAACCGGGCCACAGCCGCCCGACGACGATTCCGAGCACGAGCGCGCAGGCGACCTGCGCGAAGAGAGAGGTACGCAGTATGCGTGCGACGCGTCGCGGCAGGGACGGGACGGACGGCGGCACGGGCACTCCTAGTGGGGGGAACCGACTCGCAGCAGCCGAGCGGGACTTCTGCGATGCGGAAATCAGCTTCCGCGTCGTTCACTCTGGAGGTCTTCTTGATCCCGTCCGAGACCGCGGTGTCACGGCCGTGTAAATCACGGGCCGGGTGACGCATCGCACACAGCTCGGCTCAGCAGCCGCTGCGGTCCACCGTCAGCACCCCCTGTTCGGTGGCCAGCGAGCGGTCGTAGCAGCCGTCCGGGCCGTACAGCCGGTAGCGCTCGCTCGACGTGCCGACCGCGTGCCGCTGGTCGCGCGGCACGTTCAGGGTGTACGTCGCGTCGCCGCTGTAGGTGTCGTCGAGCCGTGACCAGCCGGTGCGCCGGCCGCCGCGTGTCTCGGTCACCGCCGCCCGGTCCCCGAGGGTGAGGACGGTGCGCAGCCGGTCGTCCGTGCCGACGGTGATGGCGCCGGCCATGGTGTACGTCCGGTCGGTGCGGGTCGTCCGGGGCGCTCCGCCCGCCTTCACCGTGACGGTCTGGTCGTCGGTCCAGGTGGCGTCGAGCGCGTCGGTCGTCTCGCCGTCGTTCCAGCGGTGGACGGAGGTGTTGGCCAGCGTGCGGCCGACCGTGGTGGTCACCCGGCCGTGCGAGGTGTCGACGTATCCGGAGACGGTGAGCCGGTGCCCGGCGTCGGTGTCGACCCGGTACTCGCCGGAACCGGGCGTGTAGACGGAGGAGTTGGCCGGTTCGGAGGCCTTGACCTCGGTGACCTTCCCGGTCACGTGGGCCCGGTGGGCGTCCTGCCACACCAGGACGTTCACGGGGGCGCTCCAGCCGGACTGCCCCTCGGGCACGCCGGCGACCGAGACCTGGACGCTGTGCGGGCGGCCGTCGTTCAGGAGTCCGGCGAACGGCGTGAGGTCGTATTCGATCGGCTTGACGTCGAAGGCGCGTGGGGCCGGAACGACGTACCAGAGGAACGGGTTGGACCAGCCGCCGGTCCACACGTTCGGGAACGGCGCGGCGATTCCGGCCAGTCGGCCGTCGACCTTGATCTGCACCTCCCGGTAGGGCCCCTTGTCCGCCTTGCAGGAGTAGGACGCCGGGTCGGCCACGGTCAGGTACCAGAACTCCTCGCAGCCGCCGCCGGATCCGGTGGCGTACACCTCGGCGACGATGCGTTCGCTATTGGTCGGGGTGGTGAGGGTGGTGCCGTCGCCGGTCAGGGTGAGCACCTTGTCGGGAACAGAGGCCTCGGGGCGTCCCGCGTAGAAGGTGAGGGTGGCCTTGACGTCGATGACGCCGGTGTAGGTGTCGTCGACAACGTTGCCGATGAGCATCTCGACGTCCTGGGTGGAGCGGAAGGTGTCGCTGTAGCGGGTGACGTCCTTCTCCACGTGCCACTCGATGCCGTCCGGCGAGGGCTCGGGGGTGGAGGTGCGCAGCACCTCGACGCCGCCGACGTGCAGGTAGCCCAGTCGGTCGTACTGACGGCCCTTCACCTTGCCGTCCAGCCTGAGGACGACCCTGCTCCAGCGGTCGCCGCAATCCTGCGGAGGCGTGTACGTTCCCCGGTACGGGGTGAAGTCGCGGAACTGGGCCTCGGCCAGGGTGACTTGGCAGGACCTGGCGCCCTTGGGCACGGAGACCGGCGGGGCCGCGGTCACCGGGTCGTGCCAGTCGGTGCCGAACTCGGCCGGGACGTCGGCGGCACGGGCGGCGGGAGCCCCCGTACCGAGGAGCGCGCTCGCCAGGAGGGTCGCTCCGGCGAGCATGGACATGACGATCCGTTTTCTCATGGCCGGTGTTCTACGGGGAGTTGACCACCGACCGCAATGGCAGGCCCGGCCGACGGCCGTCCGGTCGGCCACCCGACCGAGCGGGCGCGCACCACACGAACACATGATGCTATAAGCGGATCAACCCGTCACAGTGCAGTCATGGAGATCATGACCGCTCGTCACGCCCTGCGCGCCGCCCTCGCGCTCACGGGCGCCGTCGCGCTCACCGGCACCGGCTGCTCCGCCGGTCTTCCCCACCGGGGCCACGGCTCCGCCGCCCCCGGCGCCTCGGCGGCCGCGTCCGGCCCCGCCCCGTCCCCCGGCACCCCCGGCCTCGGCGACCCGCTCATGCCCCTGGACGGCAACGGCGGCTACACGGTCCGCCGTTACACGCTCGACCTCGACTGGCGGGCCCCCGGGACGCCCTTCCCGGCCGGCACCACCATCAGCGCCACCGCCACCCAGGCCCTGTCCCGCTTCGACCTGGACTTCGCCGGCAACACGCTGCACCGGGTCACCGTCGACGGCGCGCCGGCCGCCGCCGTACGCGACGGCGACGAACTCGTCGTCACGCCCGCCCGGCCGATCCCGCGCGGCGGCACGTTCACCGTCCACGTCGCCTACACCGCCGACCCCACCCAGCGACGGCGGCGGAGCGACGCGATCCGCGAGTACGGCTGGGTGCCCACCCCCGACGGCACGCTGATCTGCGCGCAGCCCGACGGCGCCAAGATGGTCTTCCCGGTGGACGACCACCCCAGCCTGCGGGCCCCCGTCACCTTCCGCATCACCACCCCGCCGGAGCTGGGCGCGGTGGCCAACGGCCGGCTCGTCGACCGCGTCCGGCGGCCCGACGGACGGGTCCGCTGGACGTACGACTCCGAGGAGCCCATCGCGGCACAGCTGGTCCAGATGGCGATCGGGAAGTTCGCCTTCGTCGACGGCAAGGGGCCGCACGGCCTGCCCCTGCGGGACGTGGTCCCCGACGACCTGGTCACGGACACCGCGGCCGGCCGCTCGCTCACCCCGCAGCACCTGGCCTGGCTGGAACAGCGTCTCGGCCCGTATCCGTTCCGCCGCTACGGCGTGCTCGTCGGCGACACCGACCTGCCGGTGGCGCTGGAGACGCAGTCGCTGTCCGTCGTGCCGAAGGACGACCTGCTGGGCGACCGGGTCGACGCCGAACGCAACCTCGTGCACGAGCTGACCCACCACTGGACGGGCGACAGCGTCGCCATCCGGCGCTGGTCCGACCTGTGGCTGAGCGAAGGTCACGCCCGGTTCTACGAACGGCTGTACTCCGCCGAGCACGGCGGCGTGAGCATGGCGGACGCCATGCGGGCGGCCTACGAGCAGCACGACCAGTGGCGCCACGACGACGGCGCCCCGGCCGAGCCCACGGAGCCGACCCTGTTCAAGGTGATGCGGTACGACGGCTCGGCGCTGGTGCTGTACGCCCTGCGGGAGAAGGTCGGTGACGACACGTTCGACCGGATCGAGCGCACCTGGGTGACCCGGTACCGGGGGCGCGCCGCCGGTACCCGGGACTTCGTCGCGCTCGCCTCCGAGGTGGCGGGCGAGGACCTGACGCCCTTTCTGACGCCTTGGCTGTACGGGCCCGACACGCCGCCGATGCCGGGTCACCCCGACTGGCACGTGGACCCCGTCGAGGACTGAGCCCGCGCGGTGTGCGGCCGTCGCCGGACACGGTGCCGGTGCCCGCCGACCGGGTGGCCTCTGCCGGAGCGCTGGGCCACCCGGTCGACGCTCGGCGCGCCGTGCCGCGCCGGGCACGGAAACGTACGAGGGGTGACGTGAAGGACAACCTCCTTGCCCTGGTTGCGACGAGCGTGCTTGGAGACCCTCAGCAAGCGGTTGGAGACCCTCTGGTATGAGAAGAACTGTCGCTCCACGTGTGCCCAGTGCCCTCCGGACGTGCCGTCTGACGGCCTGCCTGATCGCGACGGCCGCGCTGCTGCCACCGCTGCTGATCCTCCCGGCCTCCGGCGCCGACGAGGCCGACGACCAGCGCCTGCAGAACGCCTTCACGGACGCCGCGCGCGAGTTCCACGTGCCGCGCAGCG
The DNA here is from genome assembly GCF_040643955.1 of Streptomyces sp. NPDC047061. Taxonomy (NCBI): domain Bacteria; kingdom Bacillati; phylum Actinomycetota; class Actinomycetes; order Kitasatosporales; family Streptomycetaceae; genus Streptomyces; species Streptomyces sp. NPDC047061. The sequence continues at coordinate 44,288 of NZ_JBEYVI010000001.1, read as the reverse complement.
TGCTCATGAGCGTGTCCTACATGCAGTCGCGCTGGGACACCCACCCGGGCACCCCGAGCGTCGCGGGGGGCTACGGTCCGATGCACCTGGTGGACACCAGGGGCGCCCACGACCAGGCCCCCGCAGCGGGCCCGGCCGCGCCGGACGGCAGCAAGGCCGACCCGCTCACGGGGACGGCGTTCACGGCGGGCGGCCATGCCGTGCAGCCGGCGGACCTGGAACGCGCCGCCCGGCTGATCCAGGTCCCCGCCGGACAGCTGCGCACGGACCCCGTCGCCAACGTCCGCGGTGGCGCGGCGCTGCTGGCCGCCACCCAACGGCATCTCGGCAAGCCGCTCAGCACCGACCCGGAGGCCTGGTGGCAGGCGGTGGAACGTTTCCCCGGTACCCGTGACGTCACCTCGGCGGCGACCTACGCCGACGACGTCTTCGGCCTGATCCGCCGGGGCGCGCACCGGACCACCGCGGAGGGGCAGGAGGTCACCCTCCCCGCCAGCCCCCGTGTCAGGTCGCACGCCGGCCCGCAGGCCCCCAGACGGCCGAAGAACGTCGAGTGCCCGCCCGAACTGGCCTGCGACTGGCTCGCCGCGCCCTACGAGGAGATCGACGACGACGGCGACTACGGCAACCACGACCTCGCCGACCGGCCCCGGGACCAGCGGATCGAGTACATCGTCATCCACGACACCGAGTCGACCCTGTCGAACATGTTCAAGACCGTGCAGGACCCTACCGAGGCGTCCTGGCACTACTCGATCCGCTCCAGCGACGGCCACATCACCCAGCACGTCCGGACGAAGGACGAGGCCTGGCACTCCGGCAGCAAGTTCGTGAACGCCCGCTCGATCGGCATCGAGCACGAGGGCTTCCTCACCCATCCGGGCACCTGGTACACGGAGCAGATGTACCGGTCCTCGGCCCGGCTGGTGCGCTACCTGGCGAAGAAGTACGGCATCCCGATGGACCGGCAGCACATCTTCGGCCATGACAACGTGCCGTCCCCGACCGGCGACAGCATCCCCGAGATGCACGAGGACCCCGGTCCGTTCTGGGACTGGCGGCACTACTTCGACCTGCTCGGCGCACCGCTGAAGGCCACGGCCGGCGCGGACAGCCCCGTGGTGATGATTCTGCCGGACTACGCCACCCACAAGCCTCGGTACACGGGGTGCGACGGCCCCGGCGTGCCGTGCCGGCCGCACGGCTCCAGCGCGGTCCGGCTGTACACCCGGCCGGACGAGAGCGCTCCACTGATCCAGGACCCCGGCCGCCGGCCGGACGGCGACGAGTCCACGGAAGACGTCAGCGACCTGGGGTCGCGGGTGTCCACCGGCCAGACCTTCGCCGTGGCCGACCGCAGCGGCGAGTGGACGGCGATCTGGTACCAGGGCAACAAGGCCTGGTTCAAGAACCCCGTGTTGCACCCGACGGCCGTCGGCGTGCACGGCCGCATGGTGACGCCGAAGGAGGGCCTGGACGAGATCCCGGTGTTCGGGCGGGCGCTCCCGGAGGAGGAGGCGTACCCGGAGGGAGTGGAGGAGGAAGAGGAGTCGCCGCTGCCGTACAGCCTGCGGGCCGGTCAGCGGTACGTGACGCAGTCGGGTGTCGGCGGCTCCTACGTCGACCGGTCCACCTTCTCCGACACGCCCCAGCCCGTGGTGCTGGGCCGGCAGCGGTACTACGAGATCCAGTTCGGCCACCGGCTCGCCTACGTCCGGGCGGACGACGTGGACCTGGTGGACGCGAGCGGCGCCACGGCCGGTCCGTCCGGCGGGGACGGCGGGGACGGCGGGGAGGCGGCCCCGGGCGGGCAGTGACACCGCCCCGGGCCCGGGGCGGCGCTACGACCGCAGGCTCGGCCTGTCCCCCATCACCACGACGGGCTCGCGGGCCGGGTCGAGGGTGCGGAGCAGGTACTCCATGCCCTCCCGGGGAAGGCCGATGCACGCCGAGGTGCCGCTGCCGTGGTCGAGGTGCAACCAGATGCCGCCGCCCCTGCCGTCGCCCCAGGGGTGGGTGGTGTCGTGCGGCGGTGTGCCCCGCAGACGGTTGTAGTCGATGGCGATGACGTAGTCGAAGTCGTGCCGGTACGCCGGGCTCCAGAAGTGCGGGGGCGTGTACAGGTCCCGGCCCTGGGCGTAGGAGAGCCGGGTGCCGGGATCGGGGAGCACACCGCCGGCGTCGGTGACGGTGAACACGCCGATCGGGGTGCGTCCGTCGCCCGCGGAGTGGTCGGCGGTCCAGCCGGCCCGCCCGTTGTGGGCGGGCCAACTGGCCACCGGCTGCCAGCCGCCGGCCTGCCGGGTGTACAGCACGACCGTCGAGTCGGCCGAGTCCTTGTCCTCCCCGTACACGGCGACGACCTGGCCCGACTGGTCGGGGATCAGCGCCTGCCACTGCTCGCCGACACCGGGCAGCCGGCCCGGATCACCGGCCGGCACGGGCCGGCCCGACTGCCGGGCCGGGCCCGCCCCGGGGGCTCCGGCGGCTCTCGGAGGCCTGGTGTGCGGCCCCGGCAGGCCGTTCTTCGCGCCACCGCCCGGTGCCGCCTCGCAGGCGCTCAGCGTCACCAGGACGGCTCCGAGGACCGCCACCGTGACGGTCGCCCGCCGGATGCTCTTGATCTGCACCCGCACATCCTGACATCACATACCGGTCAATTAACTAAATATTCCGACATTCAGCGCGTGTTGGATGGCAGGGCGGCGCGTGTCGGGCGGCGGGGCCTGGCCGGAAGCGGGCGGATTTCGCCGGCCGGCAGGAAAAACCGTTTGATTTCGGCGACGCTCCGACGCGAACCTTTCACGGCTTGTCGCCACCCTCCCCCGACCCGAGCCGCTGGGACACCATGCAGATTCAAGATCTTCCGTACTCCGATCCGGGCGTGCCTGACGCGCGTTCGGGTCCTCGATTCCTGTGGTGGCTGGGGCGGAATCAGCTGGGCGGGCAGCTCAAGGCGCTGGCCTGGGGTCTGCTGCACTTCGTGTCCGTCTCCGCGCTCCCGTTCTGTGTGGGGCTCGCCGTCCAGGCCGTCGTCGACCGCTCCGGCACCCGGCTGGCCCTGACGGGCGGTCTGCTGGTGCTGTGCGGCACGGCGATCGCCGTCGGCGACACCTTCCTGCACCGGGCCGCCGTCACCAACTGGATCACCGCCGCGGCCCGGGTCCAGCAGCTGCTCGCCCGCAAGGCCACCCAGCTGGGCTCCGCGCTGACCCGGCGGGTGGCGGCCGGCGAGGTGGTGGCCGTCTCCACCGGTGACGTCGAGAAGATCGGCTGGTTCGTGGAGGCGGTCTCCCGCTTCACCGCCGCCGCGCTGACAGTCGTCGCGGTCGGCGTCGCCCTGCTCTTCTACCAGCCGGCCCTCGGCTGGGTCGTCGCCGCCGGTCTGCCCCTGGTCGCCCTGTCCGTGCTGCCGCTGCTGCCCCGGGCCACCCGGCGCGCCGACTTCCAGCGCGCCAAGGCCGGGCGGGCCACGGAGCTGGCCTCGGACACCGTCGCGGGACTGCGCGTGCTGCGCGGCATCGGCGGCGAGGACCTCTTCCTCGACCGCTACCGCCGCGCCTCCCAGGAGGTCCGGCACGCCGCCGTGCGCAGCGCCCGGATGTGGTCGCTCATCTCCGCGATCCAGGTGCTGCTGCCCGGGCTGCTGCTGATCGCGGTCGTCTGGCACGGCGTCGACCTGGCCCGGCAGGGCCGCGTCACCGTCGGCGAACTCGTCACCGTCTACAGCGCGGTCATGATCCTCAACTACCCGTTGCAGCACTTCACCGAGATCGCCATGGCCTACTCCTTCTCACGCCCGTCGGCGAAACGGGCCGCACGGGTGCTCTCCCTGGAGCGGGCCACGGACACCGGCGGTTCACGCGCGGCCACCGTGCCGGCCGGCGACCTGTACGACCCCGCCACCGGTCTGCTGGCTCCCGCGGGCCGGCTGACCGCCGTGGTCTGCGGCGACCCCGACGCGGCCGGACTCCTCGCCGAACGGCTGGGCGGCCACCCCGCCGAGGCCGGCACCTCCGTCCTGCTCGGCGGCGTACCGCTCGACGAACTCCCCCTGGAGGCCGCCCGCACCGCGGTGCTCGTCCAGGACAAGGACCCGGTGCTGCTCTCCGGCTCACTGCGCGAACTGCTCGACGTGCCGGCCTCCGACGCCGTGCGGGCCGAGGACGCGCTGGCCGCCGCCCAGTGCGCGGACGTCCTGGACGCCCTGGTCCAGGGCTCGCTGGACGTCACCGACCCGCTGGACGCCCGGATCACCGAGCGGGGCCGGTCCCTGTCGGGCGGGCAGCGCCAGCGGCTCGCGCTGGCCCGGTCGCTGATCACCGACCCCGGGGTGCTCGTCCTGGACGAACCCACCTCCGCCGTCGACTCGCACACCGAGGCCCGGATCGCGGAGGGAATCCACGCGCTGCGCTCCGGCCGCACGACCGTCGTGTTCACCTCCTCGCCACTGCTGCTCGACCGGGCCGACCGGGTGGTCCTGGTCCTCGACGGCGAGGTCGTGGCGGTCGGCGTGCACCGCGAACTGGTGCGCACCGAGCGGCGGTACCGGTCGGTCGTGACACGCGAGACGGACGACGAGGCCGCGCTGCAGGGCGCGGCACTGGAAGAGACCGAAGTCGCGCTGCGAGGCAGGGCGCTGGAAGAGATCGAGGAGAGCGCATGATCGGCGTCGCGCCACCGGCGTACGACCCGGCGGCCCCGACGACGGCCACCACCCTGCCCGTCGGCGCCACCGCCACCGTCCGGGCCTACGTGGCCGAACTGTTCCGCCGGCACCGCCGGGCCTTCTCCCTCCTGATCGCCGTCAACACGGTGGCCGTGGTCGCCTCCATGGTCGGCCCGTACCTGCTGGGCGGACTCGTCGAGCGGGTCTCCGACGGCGCCCGCGAACTCCATCTGGGCCTGACCATCGGCCTGTTCGTGCTCGCACTCGCCGTCCAGGCCGTCTTCGTGCGCGAGGTGCGGCTGCGGGGTGCCGTGCTCGGCGAGCGGATGCTGGCCGACCTGCGCGAGGACTTCCTCGTCCGGTCGGTCGGGCTGCCGCCGGGCGTCCTGGAGCGGGCGGGCACGGGCGACCTGCTGTCCCGGATCACCACCGACATCGACCGGCTCGCCAACGCCATGCGGGAGGCCGTGCCGCAGTTGTCGATCGGCGTGGTGTGGGTCGTGCTGCTGATCGGCGGGCTCGTCGTCACGGCGCCGCCGCTGGCCGCCACCGTGCTGCTCGCCCTGCCGGTCCTGGTGGTCGTCTGCCGCTGGTACTTCCGGCGGGCACCGGCCGGCTACCGCTCCGAGGCCGCCGGCTACGCGTCCGTGGCCGCCGCCCTCGCGGAGTCCGTGGACGCCGGGCACACCATCGAGGCGCACCGGCTCGGCGCCCGCCGGATCGCCCTGTCCGAGCGCCGGGTCAAGGAGTGGACGGCGTGGGAGCGCTACACCCTGTGGCTGCGGTCGGTGCTGTTCCCGGCGGTCAACGCCACCCACACCACGGTCCTCGGCTCGGTGCTGATGATCGGCGGCGTCTTCGTCCTGAAGGGCTGGATCGACGTCGGCCAGCTGACGACGGGCGCGCTCATCGCCCAGATGCTCGTCGAGCCGGTGAACCTGATCCTGCGCTGGTACGACGAGGTCCAGGTCGCCCAGGTGTCGCTGGCCCGGCTGGTCGGCGTCCGGGACATCGAGCCGGAGGCCGGGGACGCCACGCTGGCCCCCGCCGGCCGGGAGGTGCACGCGGACGAGGTGCGCTTCGGCTACCTGCAGGGCGTCGACGTGCTGCGCGAGGTCTCCCTGGAGGTCGCGCCCGGCACCCGGCTGGCCCTGGTCGGCCCCTCGGGCGCGGGCAAGTCCACCCTCGGCCGGCTGCTCGCCGGGATCTACGCGCCCCGGAACGGCCGGATCACCCTGGGCGGCGCGGAACTGTCCCGGATGACCGCCGAGCGGGTCCGTTCCCATGTCGCCCTCGTCAACCAGGAGCACCACGTCTTCGTGGGCTCCCTGCGCGACAACCTGCTGCTCGCCCGGACCGGCGCGGAGGACGCCGAGCTGTGGGCGGCCCTGGGCGCGGTCGGCGCGGACGGCTGGGCACGGGCCCTGGAGGAGGGCCTGGACACCGAGGTCGGCTCGGGCGGGGTCGCCCTGACCCCGGCGCAGGCGCAGCAGATCGCGCTGGCGCGGCTGGTGCTGGCCGACCCGCACACGCTGGTCCTGGACGAGGCGACCTCGCTCCTGGACCCGCGCGCCGCCCGCCATCTGGAACGGTCCCTGGCCCGGGTCCTGGACGGCCGCACGGTGGTCGCCATCGCCCACCGGCTGCACACCGCCCATGACGCGGACGTCATCGCCGTGGTCGAGAACGGCCGGATCAGCGAGCTCGGGAGCCACGAGGCGCTGGTGGCGGCCGACGGCGCCTACGCGGCGCTGTGGCGGTCCTGGCACGGGTGACAGGCCGTGGCACGGGGCGCGGCGCGGGATGCACACCGCAGGTCGCGCCCCGTGCCGTTGCGCGGGTGCGAGCAGGGGTGGAAGGCTGGAGAGCGGCACCGGTTCGGGGGCCGGCCGAGAACCGTACGGTTCACGCCGCGCACCCGTGCCGAGCGTGCACGCGGCCCGCCCCGCGGACCGCGTCCTCACCCCCTGGAGGTAGCCGTGACCACCGCCGACGGATGGGGGGACGACGTCTACCAGCCCGACGGATCCGAGATCCGTGAGGACACGGGGCTGCTCGACGTGGAGGACACGCTGGAGTCCGACGGCGTGAGCGATCCCCTGGACCGTGGCTGGTCCCCGCCCGAGCGGCCGTGGGCGGTGGAGCACACCGGGGTGACCGCGGCGGAGCGCCGCCGGGGCGAGACCCTGGACCAGCGGCTCGCCGAGGAGCTGCCCGATCCGGCCGTCCGCGACGACGACGGCATCGGCGACTGCCAGGGCAGCGACGGCGAGCTGCTGGACAACGAGGTCGGCGACCTGCGCTCCGGCCGCCTCGTGGCCCCGAACGAGGGGGCGCACGAGGACGACGAGAACGGCCTCGTCGCCACCGACGTCGGCATCGACGGCGCCGGGGCCTCCGCCGAGGAGGCCGCGATGCACATCGTCGACGAGGACACCGCCTACGGCTGAGCCCGCCCGCCCCTGCCCGACCGCCCCGTCCTTCGAGGAGCCGCCATGCAGCAGGACAAGCACCCCGACTACCACCCCGTGGTCTTCCGCGACCGCGCCGCCGGATACGCCTTCCTGACCCGGTCCACCGCGACCAGCGACCAGACCATCGAGTGGGACGACGGCCAGAGCTACCCGGTGGTCGACGTGGAGATCTCCTCCGAGAGCCACCCCTTCTACACGGGCAAGGCCCGCACGGTGGACTCCGAGGGCCGCGTCGCCGCGTTCGAGCGCCGGTACGGTGGTGGCTCGGGGCAGGCCGGCTGACCCTCGGCGGTCGGACCCCCGGTGGTCTGCCGGCCGCCGGGTCAGATCACGTTCAGGGCGGCCGCGCAGCCTATGCCGCCGAGCACCATGAACACCGGCATGAGCACCTTCAGCTCGACCCAGCTGCCGGCGCGGAAGCGCATCGCCTTCGGCGGGCCGATCGGGTACCAGCGCCTGCGGCCGATCGGGATCGGCCACAGGACCGGGCAGCCGGAGACGGTCAGCGCGTCCCCGATGTCGTGCACCAGCGCCCCGAGCACCACCGGCAGCCCCAGCCACAGGTACTCCTGGCCGGGCTGGGTGAACAGCCAGTCCGAGCCGTTGCCCGGCTTGTCCAGGGTGCCGGCCAGGATCCAGGCGCTGGTCGCCGCCAGCAGCCACACCAGGATGTCGCTGCTGGAGCCGCGCGCCGCCCGCCACAGCAGGCCCTCGATCGCCAGCACCATGTGCGCGAAGAGGATCGCCAGCACCGCCCAGCGGCCGCCGAGGATCGCCGCGGCCGAGCAGCTCCCGCCGATCATCGCCGCCCAGACCCAGGTGTGCGTCAGCGTCCGGTGGCCGCCGTTGCGGCGCGGGTCGCCCGCCATCCGGGTCGCCTTGTAGACGGCGTAGGAGAGCTTGTCCACGATCTCGCAGACCCAGCGCGACAGGGGTCCGAAGGCCCGCGAGATGGTCGCCGCCTTGTGGTCGAGGTCGGGGGCGAGCGCGGCGCCCGCGCAGATCAGCGCCCCTACCAGGAGCACCGGCCAGGGCATCGTATGCCCGGTCGCTGCCGCCGCGGCTCCTACGCCGAGCCAGGCGGCGGCTCCCGACAGTGAGTGTGCTGGTCCCATCATGGCCGTTCCCCGCCCCATTCCTCGTATGCCGCTGTCCAGTTGACCGGGTGCGTTGACGCTCCGTCGGCGACACAGCGTAGCGGCCATGATCTTCGTGCTCGAAGCCGATTCCCCCTGAGCGGGTGGGCCAGGCAAGATGGGGGCGTGACCCTCATCGATCAGCTGCCGCCGACCGCCGACCCCGACGCCTTGTACGAGGCCTTCGAGGCATGGGCGCAGGAGCGCGGTCTCACGCTCTACCCCCACCAGGAGGAGGCGCTGATCGAGGCGGTCTCCGGGGCGAACGTGATCGTCTCGACGCCGACCGGCTCGGGCAAGAGCATGATCGCCGCGGGTGCGCACTTCGCCGCGCTGGCCCGGGACGAGGTCACCTTCTACACGGCCCCGATCAAGGCGCTGGTGTCGGAGAAGTTCTTCGAGCTGTGCAAGCTCTTCGGCACCGAGAACGTCGGCATGCTCACCGGCGACGCCTCCGTGAACTCCGACGCGCCCGTCATCTGCTGCACCGCCGAGGTGCTCGCCTCCATCGCGCTGCGCGACGGCAAGCAGGCGGACGTCGGCCAGGTCGTCATGGACGAGTTCCACTTCTACGCGGAGGGCGACCGCGGCTGGGCCTGGCAGATCCCGCTGCTCGAACTGCCCCAGGCGCAGTTCATCCTCATGTCGGCCACCCTCGGCGACGTCTCCTTCTTCGAGAAGGACCTGACCCGCCGCACCGGCCGCCCCACCGCGGTGGTCCGCTCGGCGACCCGCCCGGTACCGCTCTCCTACGAGTACCAGCTCACCCCGATGACCGAGACGCTCACCGAACTCCTGGAGAGCAGGCAGGCGCCGGTGTACATCGTGCACTTCACGCAGGCGCAGGCGGTGGAGCGGGCGCAGGCGCTGATGAGCATCAACATGTCCTCGAAGGAGGAGAAGGAGCAGATCGCCGAGCTGATCGGCAACTTCCGCTTCACCACCAAGTTCGGCCAGAACCTGTCCCGGTACGTCCGGCACGGCATCGGCGTGCACCACGCCGGCATGCTGCCCAAGTACCGGCGCCTGGTGGAGAAACTCGCGCAGGCCGGTCTGCTGAAGGTCATCTGCGGCACCGACACCCTGGGCGTGGGTGTCAACGTGCCCATCCGCACGGTGCTGTTCACCGCCCTCACCAAGTACGACGGCAACCGGGTGCGCACCCTGCGCGCCCGCGAGTTCCACCAGATCGCCGGGCGTGCGGGCCGGGCCGGCTTCGACACGGCCGGTCTGGTCGTCGCGCAGGCCCCCGAGCACGTCATCGAGAACGAGAAGGCGCTGGCCAAGGCGGGCGACGACCCGAAGAAGCGGCGCAAGGTGGTACGCAAGAAGGCGCCGGAGGGCTTCGTCGGCTGGACGGAGAACACCTTCGAGAAGCTGATCGCGTCCGAGCCGGAGCCGCTGACGTCCCGTTTCCGGGTGACGCACACGATGCTGCTGTCGGTGATCGCGCGCCCGGGCAACGCCTTCGAGGCGATGCGCCACCTTCTGGAGGACAACCACGAGCCGCGCAAGCAGCAGCTGCGGCACATCCGCCGGGCGATCGCGATCTACCGCTCGCTGCTCGACGGCGGCATCGTCGAGAAGCTCGACGAGCCCGACGCCACCGGCCGTATCGTCCGGCTCACGGTCGACCTCCAGCAGGACTTCGCGCTCAACCAGCCGCTGTCGACCTTCGCCCTGGCCGCGTTCGAACTCCTCGACCCCGAATCGCCGTCGTACGCCCTCGACATGGTGTCCGTCGTCGAGTCCACGCTGGACGACCCGCGCCAGATCCTGGCCGCCCAGATGAACAAGGCGAAGGGCGAGGCCGTCGCCGCGATGAAGGCGGACGGCGTCGAGTACGAGGAGCGCATGGAGCGCCTCCAGGACGTCACGTACCCGAAGCCCCTGGAAGAGCTGCTCTTCCACGCCTACAACACCTACCGCAAGAGCCACCCCTGGGTCGGCGACCACCCGCTGTCGCCGAAGTCGGTCATCCGGGACATGTACGAACGGGCGCTGACCTTCACCGAGTTGGTGTCGCTCTACGAGCTGGCCCGTACCGAGGGCATCGTGCTGCGCTACCTCGCGAGCGCGTACAAGGCCCTCGACCACAACATCCCGGACGACCTGAAGTCCGAGGACCTGCAGGACCTGATCGAGTGGCTGGGCGAGATGGTCCGCCAGGTCGACTCCAGCCTGCTGGACGAGTGGGAGCAGCTCGCCAACCCGGAGGAGATGACCGCCGAGGAGGCCCAGGAGAAGGCCGACGAGGTCAAGCCGGTCACCGCCAACGCGCGGGCCTTCCGGGTCCTGGTGCGCAACGCGATGTTCCGGCGCGTGGAGCTCGCCGCCCTGGACCGGGTGGACGAGCTGGGCGAGATGGACGCGGACGCCGGCTGGGACGCCGACGCCTGGGGCGAGGCGATGGACAAGTACTGGGACGAGTACGAGGACCTGGGCACCGGTCCCGACGCCCGCGGTCCCAAGCTGCTCGTGATCCAGGAGGAGCCGCAGAACGCGCTCTGGCGCGTCCGCCAGATCTTCGACGACCCGAACGACGACCACGACTGGGGCATCAGCGCGGAGATCGACCTGACGGCCTCCGACGCCGAGGGCCGCGCCGTCGTCCGCGTCACCGATGTCGGCCAGCTCTGAGCGCAGGTCCCGGAACAGGTTCGCGTACAGGCCCCAGCACAGGAGAATCCACCCCATGACCAACCCGGCCGAGAGACTGGTCGACCTGCTCGACCTGGAGCAGATCGAGGTCAACATCTTCCGTGGCCGCAGCCCCCAGGAGTCCCTCCAGCGGGTCTTCGGCGGCCAGGTGGCCGGCCAGGCGCTGGTCGCCGCCAGCCGCACCACGGAGGGCGACCGGCCGGTGCACTCGCTGCACGCGTACTTCCTGCGCCCGGGCCGGCCGGGCGTGCCGATCGTGTACCAGGTCGAACGGGTCCGGGACGGCCGGTCGTTCACCACGCGCCGGGTCACCGCCGTGCAGCAGGGCCGCACGATCTTCAATCTGACCGCCTCCTTCCACAAGCCTGAGGTGGGAGCCTTCGAGCACCAGCTGCCGCAGTTCCGCGAGGTGCCGCACCCGGAGTCGCTGCCGACGCTCGCCGAGGAGATCCGCAAGCATCTGGGCGAGCTGCCCGAGCAGCTGGAACGGATGGCGCGCCGCCAGCCCTTCGACATCCGCTATGTCGACCGACTGCGCTGGCACCCCGAGGAGATAGCGGGCTCCGAGCCGCGCAGCGCCGTGTGGATGCGCGCGGTCGGCCCGCTGGGCGACGATCCGCTGGTGCACACCTGCGCGCTGACCTACGCCAGCGACATGACCCTCCTGGACGCCGTCCGCGTCCCCGTCGAACCGCTGTGGGGGCCGCGGAACTTCGACATCGCCTCGCTGGACCACGCCATGTGGTTCCACCGGCCGTTCCGCGCGGACGAGTGGTTCCTGTACGAGCAGGAGTCCCCCATCGCCACGGGCGGGCTGGGCCTGGCCCGCGGGCGGGTCTACGACCTCAAGGGGCGGCTACTGGTGTCGGTCGTCCAGGAGGGGCTGTTCCGCGCGCTGTAGCCGAGGCGGACGCCGGTGCGGTCCGGGCCGCCGGTCAGTGGGCGGGCCGCGGGTTTCTGCGCAGCAGCCAGCCGCGCAGGCCTCGGGAGAGTTTCGGCCGGTCGAGCGCCGGATGCCGGGACGGTGCGGCGGGGCGGGGCGCCGGCCGGTGTGTGCGGGCTTGCGTGACTTCCCGGGCCAGGTCGTACCGGAACCAGTGGATCTCGTCCGGGTCGGCCGCCGTCATGAGCTCCTCGGCGAGCTGCGCGGCGGGCGAGCCCGGTGCGCCGTGGGCGGGCGGGGCCGGCCGCAAGGCCGTGACGTGGGCGCGTTCGTGAGGGTCCGTGAGCACGTCGTCGATCTCACCGGGGTCCAGGAAGCCAGCCACCACCCCGGCCCGCTCCCACGGCCCGTCCGCCTGCCGCAGCAGGAAACCGCAGTGCCGTCCGCGCCAGTTGCGGGCCCGCTGGTCCGCGCCCGCCCGCAGCCGGTCGCTCAGCTCCGCGGGCGTACGGCCGGTGAGCAGCCGGGTGTTCTTCTCGTCGGCGGCGAACCGCCGCAGCTCCTCGGCGAGATAGAGCCAGACCACGGCCCGGTACCGATTCGGGTACCACTTGACCGGAGTCACCAGGCCGAGTTTCGCGAAGCGGGTGAACCTGCCCGCCGGGACGGCCATCAAGGCCGCGCCCTCGGTCGTCCCCACGACCTGCACGCTCTCGCGGAGGGCTTCGGCCCGGCCCTGGAGCCGGTCGATCTCGGTCCGTGGGACGCGGCGGCCTCCGCCGCCTCCCTCGTCGGGTACGGTGCGGATCCGTCCGAGGTGTACCGCGAGGTCGAACTCACCCCGTTTGAGGCCCAGTTCTCGGGCGGCGCGGCTCGGCGCGCTGGTGAGCGGGCGGGACTGGGTGAGGATGGTGCCGGACATCGTCGTACTCCCCCGTGGAGTGGGTGGCTCGCGCCCGGTGCGCTTGCCGTGGATACGACCGTAGCCGGTTCGGCGAGACTCGTGGCAGGCCTGTGGACAACTCCGCCGCGGGGGATGAATCCGCAGGTCAGAGGTCTATCGCGGAGGACCGTTCAGGTTGCCTGGCGTCCACTGCGAGGTGTTCGCCGACGCGGTTGACCAGGAGGGTCATCTCGTAGGCGATCTGGCCGATGTCGGCCTCCGCGCCGCTGAGCACGCACAGGCAGCTGCCGGTTCCGGCCGCGGTGACGAACAGGACCGCCTCGTCGTACTCGATCATCGTCTGGCGGACCTGGCCCGCGCCGAAGTGGCGTCCGGAGCCCTTGGCAAGGCTGTGCAGCCCGGAGGCGACGGCGGCCAGATGCTCCGCGTCCTCCCGGCGTAGGCCCGTGCTCGCTCCTGTGACCAGTCCGTCGTTCGACAGGACCAGCGCGTGCCGTACGTGCTCCACCCGCTCGGTCAGGTCGTCGAGCAGCCAGCCGAGTCCCTGGTTCTGCGCCATGTCGTAGCGTCTCCCCGTGTAGCGTCTCCCCCTGGCTGGAGGATCTACCCGCCAGCCTTCCCCACCACCGGCGTCCGGGCAAGGAGGATGGGGACATGGCAGAGAAGATGACCGACGAGGAATGGCGGGCGTTCGTCTCGCACGGCACCCGCACCGGCAAGCTGTCCACCGTAAACGCCGATGGCAGCCCGCATGTGGCCCCCATCTGGTTCCTGCTGGACGGGGACGAGCTGGTCTTCAACACCGGCAAGGACACCGTGAAAGGGCGCAATCTCGCCCGTGACGGGCGTGTCGCCCTCTGTGTGGACGACGACCGGCCCCCCTTCCACTTCGTGGTGGTGAACGGCCGTGCCCGGCTCTCGGAGGACCTGGACGAACTCCGTGATTCGGCCACCCGGATCTCGGCCCGCTACATGGGGGCGGAGCGCGCGGAGGAGTTCGGCGCCCGCAACGGCGTCCCCGGCGAGCTGCTGGTCCGGGTCACCGTGGAGAAGGTGGTGGCGCTCAAGGACCTCACGGGCTGAGGCTCAGCCCACCGAGTCGAGGAGCCGGGCGGTGTGCATCCGTCCGGCGTACTCGACGAGCCGGATCAGCACCTCCTTGCCGGAGTCCCGGTCGCGGGCGTCGCACAGGACCACGGGTGTGCCCTGGTCCAGGTCGAGGGCCCGGGAGACGTCGTGGGCGCCGTAACTGCGGGCACCGGTGAAGCAGTTGACGGCGACGACGAACGGGATGTGCCGGTGCTCGAAGTAGTCGACCGCCGGGAAGCAGTCCTCCAGACGGCGGGTGTCGGCCAGGACGACGGCGCCGAGTGCTCCTTGCGACAGTTCGTCCCAGAGGAACCAGAAGCGGTCCTGGCCCGGGGTGCCGAAGAGGTACAGGGAGAGGCCGGAGCGGATGGTGATGCGGCCGAAGTCCATGGCGACGGTGGTGGTGACCTTCTGGTCCACGCCGTCCGTGTCGTCCACCAACTGGCCCGCTTCGCTGAGCATTTCCTCGGTGCGCAGCGGCCGGATCTCGCTGACGGCGCCTACCAGGGTCGTCTTCCCGACGCCGAAGCCGCCGGCGACCAATATCTTGAGCGCCATGGCCGACGCGTCGTCGGCGGTGGACTCGGAGTGCTCGGAGACCATGATCACTTCTCTCGGGAGGGCTCTCGGGAGGGCCGGGAGGACCTGCTGCGGTGGACGTCGGGACACCCGCGACGCGGCACGGGATGGTGCGAAGCCAGCATCATGACAACTGCCGTCCCGTCGCGGACGGTTGGACCGGAACACGTCTGTTCTGACCGGCTCGCGCCCGGTTGGTTCCGGATGCTCGTCTACAGTGCCCGCAATCCCTCGATGACCTCGCGCAGAATCCGTTCGTCGGGCAGCTGGGCCGGTGGCACCGGGCGGCTCACCGTGACGCGGCCCAGCTCCAGCAGGTCGCCCAGGAGCACCCGGACCACGCCCACGGGGAGGTCGGCGCCGGCGGCGAGTTCGGCGACGGACTGCGTCTCCGGCCGGCACAGGTCGACCAGTGCGCGGTGTTCGGGGCCGAGCGCGGTGTCGTCGTCGGTGCCGGCCGCGCCCGGGTCGAGCGTGACCAGGGCGATCAGGTCGAACTTCACGCCGGTGGGGCCGGGTTGGGTGCGGCCCCCGGTCATGGCGTAGGGGCGGACCAGCGGCCCGGCCTCGCTGTCGTACCACTGGCTGCCCGGCTCGATCGGGACGCCGGTCGTGTACTCGGTCATCGGTGGCGGTCTTCCGGCTCAGCCGGCGGCGGGCGGCCGGGCGGCGACGCGCGGCGCGGTGTAGAGGTGCTCGCCGACGCGTTTGACCAGGCGGGCCATCTCGTAGGCGACCAGGCCGATGTCGGCCGTCACGTCGGTGAGCAGGGCGAGGCAGGAGCCGTCGCCCGCGGCGGCCACGAAGAGGAAGGCGTCGTCCATCTCGACCATGGTCTGACGCACCCCGCCCGCCCCGAAGTGCCGTCCGGCGCCCTTGGCGAGGCTGTTGAAGCCGGAGGCCACGGCGGCGAGGTGCTCGGCGTCCTCGCGTTCGAGGCCGGTCGACGCGCCGACGGCGAGTCCGTCGTTGGACAGTACGACGGCGTGCCGTACCTCGCTGACGCGCAGCACCAGGTCGTCCAGCAGCCAGTCGAGTTCGCCGGAGCGCCGGTCTGCCCTCGTGCTCGGGTCCTGGATCATGGGCGGTCTCCTTCGGTGCTGTCGTTGCCCTCTTCGGATTCCGGGGCGGCTCCGCGGCCGGGCTGTCTGCCTCCGCCGCGCGTCCAGCCATCGCGGTAGGCGGTCATGCGGTCGCGGACGAGTTCGGGGGTGCGCTCGTCCCCGCCGCGGGCGGGCGCGGGCTCCTCGGCGCGGGGATCGCGCAGTTGGGGGGCGAGGCTCGCCTGCCGTACCCGGCGTGGAAGGTCGTCGTCGGCGGGCTCGGAGTCGTGCGGTGGGCGGTGCGGCCTCAAGGTGGTGACTCCGGGGGGCGGGGGTTCGGGCGCCGGGCGCGGTGCGGTGCGGGTGGCGGCGAGGGCGGGCCGGCCGGCGGGGGCCGGCTCCGGGAGAGCTGCGGCGCGGGGCACGCGCGCGTGGGCACGTGCCGGTGCCTGTCCGGTGTCGGCCACCGGACCGGTGGAACGTTCCGCCGAGCCGCCGTGCAGCAGGGCCTTCGGCAGCAGGACCACCGCGGTGGTGCCGCCGTACGGGGACGTGCGCAGATGCACCTTGATGCCGTGGCGGGCCGCGAGCCTGCTGACCACGAAGAGGCCGAGCCGGTCGCTGTCGAACAGGTCGAGCGCCTCGGACTGCTCGATGCGCCGGTTGGCCTCGGCGAGGGTCTCCTGGCCCATGCCGAGCCCGCGGTCCTCGACCTCCAGGGCGTAGCCGTTGCCGACGGGCTCTCCGATGATGCGCACGCGGGTGTGCGGCGGCGAGAACTGGGCGGCGTTCTCCACCACCTCGGCGAGCAGGTGGGTGAGGTCGGCGACGGCCGCGCCGACGACAGCCGCCTCGGGGAGCTGTCGTACCTCCACGCGCGCGTAGTCCTCGACTTCGGACACGGCGGCCCGTACCACGTTGGTCAGGGACACGGGCATCCGCCAGGCCCGGCCGGGGGCGGCTCCGGAGAGGATGATCAGGCTCTCCGCGTGGCGGCGCATCCGGGTGGTGAGGTGGTCGAGGCGGAAGAGGTCGCTCAGTTCGCCGGGGTCGTCGGAGCGCCGCTCCATGCTGTCCAGCAGGCTCAGCTGGCGGTGGACCAGGATCTGGCTGCGGCGGGCGAGGTTGACGAAGACTCCCGAGATGCCGCTGGCGAGTTCGGCGCGCTCCACGGCGGCGCGCAGGGCGGCGCGGTGCACGGTGCCGAGGGCCTCGGCGACCTGTCCGGTCTCGTCCTCCGCGGGCGGTCCCGGGGGCGCCTCCGCGCGTACGTCGATCTCCTCGCCGGCCCGCAGCCTGTGCATCGCCTCGGGGAGTTTGCGGCGGGCGATCTCCAGGGCGCTGTTGCGCAGGCTCACCAGCTCGACGACGAGACCGCGCCCGATGCGAACGGAGATGACGAGCGAGGCGACCACCGCGAGCAGACCGAACAGGACGGCGGCCCCGGCCGGGGTGAGCAGGCCGCGGGCGAAGGGGTCGGCCCGGCCCGCGACCGCGCGTGCCGTGTCGGCCTGCATCTTCCGCATGCCGTCCTGCACGCGTGTGTGCGCGGTGTCCCAGGTGGCTTCCGGGGCCGCGCCGACCGCCTTGGCTCCGGGCGAGCTCGCGAGGATCCTGTCCTCGGCGGCGGTCAGCGCGGTGTAGTCGTCTCCGTCGGCGAGCCGCTGCCACGCGCTGCGCCGGGCCCCCGGCAGATCGGCGACGGCCGTGTCGGTGAGTACGCGGCGGGTGTCGACGGCGCCGGTGAACAGCCGCAGTCGCCGGCCGTCGAGGCCACCGGCCAGCCGGGCACCGCCGAGGACCGCGTCCTCCTGGGCCAGCGCCTCGCCCGCACGGGAGAACTCGAGCAGCACGCGCGCGTCGGAGCCCATGTCGTCGGCCTGGATGCCGGTGAGGGCGCCGTCCACGGCGAAGCCCGAGGCGATGGTCTGCGTGTACTGCCCGTACGCCGCGTCCCAGCCGGTGCCGCGGTTCTGCACCGCCCGCCGCAGCGTGCGCAGCTGCTCGGCGCCGGTGACGAAGGCCTTCAGTCTCTGGGCCACGCCGGAGGGCAGTTCCTCGCTGTCGGCGACGGTGCTGTCCTTGCCGAGCCGTAGTGCGGCCACGGCCTGATCGGTACGGGCGCCGAGCCTCTTGAGGTCGGCGGTCTGTTCGGCGGCGGGATCGGTCGCGTACCGGACCGCTGCGGCCCGCTCGGCCTGGAGCGCGGTGACGGCGGCGGCGACCGGGGTGCGCAGCGCGGCGTCGACGCGCTGCGACTGGCGCAGCCGGGAGACGTCCTGTGCCGTGGTGACCGTGGCGTACGCCCACAGGGCGAGCAGGGACATGACCGGCACCATGAGCAGGCAGACGACCTTGGCCCGCACGGTCCGCGGGCGCAGCCGCCAGCCCCCGGGCCGCGTGGGCGCGTTGTCCGCCGCGGTGCCGGGCAGGTCGTCGACCGGTTCGTCGGCAGGTGGTCCGGCGTGTGCGCGACGGCCGCGCTGCGGCTGCGCCGGCGGTGTCTCCGGGCCTGCTGTGGGGGTCCTACGGGGTGTACGCATGGCCTCCTCGCTCGGGAAAGGTGGGTCGGCGCCGGGTCAGGGTGCGGCGCTCGTGACGGGCCGTTGGGCCGAGGCGGACGCCTCGCGCTCCCCGGCCGTGGGCGAGAGCGCGACGAAGGCGGAGGTGAGGAACAGATAGGACCCGAGGCCGACGGCGAGGGGGAAGATGAACTGCATCGCCGTGGCCCCGGGCAGCGGGCTGCCGGAGGGCGTGACGTGCACGCTGACCGCGAACATCCCGGTGTAGTGCATGCTGCTGACGGCCGCTCCCATGACCAGGGAGGCGGCGGTGACCGCGACGGGCGACCTGATGTTGAGCGCCGCCCACAGGGCCGCGGTCGCGGCGACCACGGCGATGAGGACGGAGAGCCCGACGAGCATCGGGTCGTAGCGCACGGCGCCGTGCAGCCGGACGGCCGCCATGCCGAGGTAGTGCATGCTGGCGACGCCCAGGCCGGTGGTGAGTCCGCCCAGCAGGAGCGCCCGGTTGCGGTCGCGGCTGTAGCCGACGGCGAAGACGCCGGCGCTGACGACGACCACGGCGACGAGCAGGCTGAGGACGGTCAGCGGTACGTCGTAGCGGATGTCGGTGCCGCTGACGCCGAAGCCGAGCATGGCCACGAAGTGCATGGTCCAGATGCCGGTGCCGAGCGCGGAGGCCGCGGTGAGCAGCCAGTTGCGGCGCGAGCGGCCGGTACTGCCGAGCGCGCGGACGGTGCAGCGCAGCCCCAGTGCGGCGCCTATGCAGGCCATGACGTACGACAGCGCGGGGGTCAGCCAGCCGAAGGTGGCGTGGTCCAGATGTCCCATGGCTCAGGGACGCTAGGGGGCACGGGCGCACAAAGGGGGCGCATTTCGAAAGGTGTTGCAATATGACTCAGAGATGTGCCGGAACGATCGCGTCCCGCTCGAACGTGCGCACAGGGTCGTCCTCCGTGACGGTGAGGGATCATGCGGACCATGAGCGATGACCACACGCACGTCCGGGAGTTCTTCACCGCGCGAGCGGCCGACTGGGACGACAGGTTCCCCGACGACGGTCCCGCGTACGCGGCCGCGGTCGCCGATCTGGGGCTGCGCACGGGCGACCGGGTGCTCGACGCGGGGTGCGGCACCGGGCGCGCCCTGCCGCCGCTCCGCCGGGCCGTGTGACCCACCGGCGCGGTCCTCGGGATGGATCTCACCCCGGCGATGCTCCAGGCCGCCCGGCAGGCCGGCCGGGACCGTGACGGGCGCTTGCTGCTCGCCGACGTCGCCGCGCTGCCGATGCGGCCGGAGTCCCTGGACGCCGTGTTCGCCGCGGGCCTGATAGCCCATCTGCCCCGTCCGGCGGAGAACCTGCGGGAGCTGGCGCGCGTGGTCCGCCCCGGCGGCTCCCTGGCCCTGTTCCATCCCATCGGCCGGTCCGCCCTGGCCGCACGCCAGGGCCGACAGGTCACGCCGGACGACCTGCGCGCGGAGGCCAACCTCGGCCCGCTGCTCGCCGGTGCGGGCTGGCACCTGACGTCGTACGTGGACGAGGACGCGCGGTTCCTGGCGCTGGCGGTCCGTGGACGTTAGCCGGCGACCGCCGTGGCGAAGGCGTCGGGCCGAGGATGTGGACGACCCGTTCCGCCGCGGCATCCTGACCGTCGCCCGCACCACGAGCCGTGCGGAACTTGCCCGGCTGCGCGCCACCATCGCCTCGCTGGAAGCCGAGGCCGGTCGAGGCGACCGGGCGAGGCCCTCTTCTGTTGCCGGGGCTTCAACTCTACGTTCGACAGGGGAAGCCACATGTTCGCAGGCGACAGCCGACCCGGGGGAAGGAGCCCGCGTGTTCGACCGGATCCGCAGGTACGCAGGCAGATTTCGAGGCGTCGAGGGCACGGACATGCCGGAACGGCGTGCGAGCCGTGAGCGGCGTGCACACAACTTGTTCGAGGCGGCGGCCGTCTATGTCACGGCCCGGGCGGAGGACGACCAGGAGCGAATGGAGGAGGCGGCCGGCTGGGTGTCGCCGGAGGCCCTGTCGTTCGGGGTGAGTGAGCTGGCCTGCCGGGCTGTGATCACCCTGGCACGGGAGCGCGACGAGTCGCCGGCGACGGTGGCTCGCGACCTCCTCGGGCTGCCCGTGGCCTGACCCTCGGTGCCGCCGGGATCGCCGCTCTTCCGCGCCGCCGAGGTCGTTTCGTCCGGTCCCGGTGGAAAACTGCAGCTCGCGTGTGGAGGCCGGTCGTGACAACAGCCTTCCCGTCCCACTAGGGTGCGCGCCGTTGGACGAACCACTGGGGAGGCAGGGATGGCCGGGACCGACGAGGAGGCCGTCGCCGCGGACGAGGCACTGTACGTGCTCACGGCGGTGCTGCTGACGCCAGCGAAGTTTCCGAGCGTGCTGGGCGACGACTATCCGGAGGCATGCGCTGCGCTGGCGCTGGCACCGCGCGCCGACGGGTACGGCCTGGTGCTCGGCCAGGACGGCGAAGGGGCGCGCTGGACGGTCGTCATCGACGACGTGTCGCTGGTCGCCGTGGCGATCGCGTCCTGGGACTGCGGCATGGAGTACGACCTGTCGCCGGACGAACGCACGGTGGTCGCCGCCCTGCCCGGCTGGCCGCTGGCGGTCGCCGTGGCGGCTCCCAACGTCCCCGCGCCGCACGACCCCGGCCCGGAGGTGGCGGACCAGGCTCCGCTGACCCCGCCGGACACCAGCACCTGGGGTGCGGCACAGCGGCGGCTGGGCGCGGACGAGATCGCCCTCCAGTGGGCGATCTGGCGGGAGCAGATCAGCGACGACCTCTTCCCGGCACTCCCGGCACCGGCGGGAGCCGAGGAGGCCCCGGAAGCCTCCGAGGAGGCCCCGCAGGACGCCGAGGAGGCCCCGCAGGGGCACGTCGGAGTCCGGCGGGTCCTGGCCGAGGCGTGGGCCTACGTGGACACGCCTCCGCCGCTGGGCCGGGTCCGCTCCTCCTTCGCCCCGGGCGACGCCCGTACGCTGCGCGCCGACGGGCCCGGCTGGTCGCTGGTGGCCCGCACCGACGACATCGCCTTCGTGCTCCTCGACGAGGAACCCGGCGAGGTCCTGCCGGTCGGCCGGGGCCCCGAGCTCCCCGGCCTCCTGGAAGCCCTCGACAAGATGGCCGTACGGCCCCTGTGAGCCCTCCCGGTCCGCATCCCGCCGCGGGCGCGGCGGGTCACGCGGCCCCGGGCGGGCGGCTCAGCGGCCGATCTCCTTGCGCGTGACCCGGCGCAGCCTGCGCCGCTGCGAGGGGTCGAGGGCGAGGTACGCGGCCACCGGGACGCCCACCACGATCAGGAACGTCACCCACCAGGGCAGCCATATCAGCAGGATGAGCCCGACCGCCACACCCCCTGCGGCGATCTTCGCGTTCTTCGACATCAGCGTCGCCTCCTTCGCGGCCGTTGCCGCTCTCTGATCTGAAAACGGGCCCGCGCTTCCCGCGGTTCCGGACCGCGACCCTGAGACATCCCTGACGTGGGACCCCTACTGGCCCCCGAGTACCGGCGAGTGCCGACGCGTGCCGAGTCGAACAGATTGTGGAGCAGCCCCGCTCCCAGCGTAACCACTCCGGACGGGTTGCCGCGGCGGACGTTCAGGGGGCGACGCGGCCCTGCGAAAGCCCCCTCGGAAGCCGCACGAGAAATCCTGCGAGGCGCCCTGCGGGGAAGCCTGCGGAAAACCCCACCCCGACAGGCCGGTTGGCCGGATGGCCGGTGGCTGCGGGGATTCGTACGGTCACGATATGAAGCGAATGAGCAGGATACTGGTGATCTCGGCGGTGTCCGCCGCACTGACGGCGAGCAGCGCGACGGCCGTGGTCGCGCAGGGATCGGGCGCACCGGCGGCCGCCGCCGTCGCCCCGGTGGGGACACACGGGTCACGGGGCGCGGTGGTGTCCGTGGAGCACCTGCGGACGCTGACCGCCCGGCAGGTCGCGGCCGAACTGACGGGGGACGAGGGGGGTGCCTGGGACACCGGCGCCGTGCGCCACGGCCTGGACACCTTCCGGATCGTGTACCGCACGGTGGATCCGCACGGCCGGCCCACCACCGCCAGCGGGCTGCTGGCCCTGCCGCGCAGTGGTGAACGGCGGTTGCAGGCGGTGTCGTTCACGCACGGCACCGAGCTGTACAAGGGCGACGTCGCCTCCGTCTCGGACGAGGTCTGGGACCAGGCCCCCGCCCTGACCTACGCGTCCGCAGGATTCGCCGCGGTGCTCCCCGACTACCTCGGAATGGGTCTGGGGCCCGGCCCCCACCCCTGGATGGACGTGCCTTCGGAGACGACGGCGGCCCTGGACATGCTGCGGGCGTCCCGCACCGTCGCGGCGCAGCAGGGCCGGGAGCTGCGCCGCGGGGTGCTGGTCACCGGCTTCTCCCAGGGCGCCTCGGCGGCCCTGGGGCTGGCCCGGTCGCTGCAGGAGGGGGCCGACGGCTGGTTCCGGCTCCGCGCGGTGGCACCGGTCAGCGGCGCCTACGCGTTCCGGGACGCGGCGCTGCCGGCGCTGCTGGCCGGGCGGACGGACCCGAAGGCGAGCGTGATCTACACGGCTCTGTTCCTGGTCGCCTTCAACCGCCTGCACCACCTGTACGACACGCCGGCTCAGGTCTTCCGGGCGCCGTACGACCGCACGATCGAGGGCCTGCTGGACGGCACCCACACCGGTCAGGAGGTCGTGGCCCGCACCCCGGACTCCCTCGACGCGCTGCTCACCGCGCGGGGCCGGGCGATGCTGGCCCACCCCACCGGGCGGCTGGCGGCGGCCCTGCGTGTCACGGACAGCGTGTGCACCGACTGGACGCCGCGCGCTCCGGTGAGGCTCTACTACGCCAACGGGGACGAACAGGCCGTCAACACGAACACGGCGTACTGCCACGCCGCTCTGCGCGCCCACGACGTCGACGCCCCGCTGGTCGACCTCGGCACCCCGGACTACGGCGGTTCCCGCCGCCTCGGCTCCCAGCAGGCGGCGACCGCCGCCGTGGTGCGGTGGTTCCGGACGCTGCGGTAGGCGCACCGGAGCGCGGACTCCGCGCCGGCGGAGCGGCCGGGAGGCGCGTGCGGGCCGCGGAATCCGACGGTCCGCCACCGAAGAGCCGAAAACCGATGATCCGCCGAGTGGTGGTCGCCCTCCGTTCACCGGCCGGTCGAACGGAGTTCCCTCTGGGGCCCAACTCTGGCCGCTGCCAACGAACTTGCCACCAGGAGGCCTGATGTCCCCGCACGCCACCGGCAGACGCCGCGTCCACCGTTCTGTCGCGACGGGTCTGCCCCTGGCTCTCGCCGCCGCCCTCGTTGCGGCGGGCACGGCCGAGGCCTCCTCGTCCGGTGTGGCGCACGTCACCCGCACCGCCACCCTCGGTGACATCCCCCTCGGCGCCTTCAGCAACGCGCTGCTCCCGGGCACCGTGGACAACGATCGGGGCGTGGACCTCGGCGGCATCGGCAGCGACATCTACCCGGCCGGCCGCAAGGGCGAGTACTGGACGGTCACCGACCGCGGCCCCAACGGCCAGATCAAGGTGGACGGCAAGAAGCGCCGGACCTTCCCGGTGCCCGGATTCGACCCGGCGATCGTGAAGATCCGCGTCTCCGGCGACGCCGTCGAGGTGATCGACGCGATCCCGATCACCACGTCCTCCGGCAAGGCCGTGACCGGGCTGCCCGACCAGGCGAGCCGGGACGAGGCGCCGTACTCCTACGACGCGAAGACGCCGCTGTCGTACAACCCGAACGGCCTGGACACCGAGGGCATCGTGCGCGCGGCGGACGGCACCTTCTGGCTCGTCGACGAGTACGGCCCGTCGCTGGTCCACATCTCCGCGCGCGGGCAGGTGCTCACCCGGTACGTGCCCAAGGGGCTGAACCTCACCGGCACCGACTACCCGGTGGTCGAGGCCCTGCCGTCCGTCTTCCTGCACCGGAAGATCAACCGTGGCTTCGAGGGGCTGGCCCTGCTGCCCGACGGGGACCTCGTGCTGGCCCTGCAGAGCCCGCTCTCCCTGCCCGACGGGGACGCCGGGGACGCCTCTCGCACGACCCGCCTGCTGCGCTTCTCGCCCCGGAAGAAGGCGGTCACGGCCGAGTACGCCTACCGGTTCGACCCGGTGAACGTGGTGGACCCGAGCGAGGACGACACCTCCGAGCTGAAGATCTCGTCGATCGTTGCCGTCGGCGGCGACCGGCTGCTGGTCGAGGAGCGCACCGACAAGGCCGCGCGGCTCGAAGAGGTGAAGCTGGACCGCAGGTCGGACATCCTCGGCGGGGCCTACGACGACGACACCACGTCCCCGTCGCTGGAGCAGCTGGACGACCCGGCGGCCGCCGGCGTCCCGGTGCTCGGCAAGCGGCTCGTGGTCGACCTGAACACGGTGACCGGGGTGCCGTTGAAGATCGAGGGCATCGCGCGCGTGAACCACCACACGCTCGCTCTGATCAACGACAACGACTTCGGGATGACCGACGGCGCGGGCGCGTTCGACGCACAGGGCCGCCTCGTCGACAGCGGCATCGAGACGACCCTGGTGTACGTCCGGCTGCCCAAGGGGCTGTGAGCCGAGCGGCTGCGACTAGCCCAGCAGTGAGGGCAGGAGGGAGTCCAGGCCGCTCGGCAGCTCACTGGGCAGCTCCGAGGGCCACTGGGAGGGGAACTCGCTCGGCAGGCTCGACGGGAGGCTGCTGGGCAGTTCGGTCGGCAGGCTGAACGACGGGCGGGGCGAGCCGGACGGGGTCGTGCTGCTCGCGGTGGGCTTCTGGTCGGCCGGGTCGTCGCCGCCGGACCTCATCAGGACGACGGCGGCAACGGCCACCGCGGCCACCAGCAGGACCAGTACGGCGAACAGCGGGCCCCTGCGCCGGCGGGGCGGCCTCGGCGGCGGTGGAGGCATCCAGCCGACGGCGGTGGGCGGATCCTCGGTGCCGGGCGGGGCGCCGGAACCGGCGTGCCGGGACCGGTCGGACGCGTCGCCCGGCGGCGGGCCGAAGCCCCTGCCGGAGGACGTGGCGAAGCCGTCGTCCGGGGGCGGTCCGAAACCCCCGTGCGAAGGCGGGTCGTAGCCTCCGCCGGAAGGCGGGGTGCCATCCGGCGGGCCGGGCGGTCGAGGCGGTACGGGCGGCATGGCCATACCGACAAGAGTCACCGCGTTCCGGTCATCGCGCGAGCCCCGCACCGGAGTTGGCACGGACTCATGCCATGGACCGCATGATTCCGGAGCATTTCCGGTGCGAACCGGCCGTGCGCGAACAGGTTGCGAACCGGCCGTGCGTGCACAGGTGACGCCACGCGCGTGCGGGCGTCCGCTCCGCATCGGCCCGCGCGCGCGTGCATGGGTCAGCCCCGGGCGGCCAGCAGGTGGTCCATCGCCAGCTGGTCGAGCCGCTCGAAGGCCATCCCGCGTGCGGCGATGGCGTCCGCGTCGAACTCCTCGAAGGCCGTGCGGTCGGCGAGGAGCGACTGGAGGCCGTCCGCGGCGGTCGGCAGGGCCAGCTGGTCCAGGCGGGAGGCGCGCAGGGCCTCCTGGACCTCCGGGTCCGCGCGGAAGGCGGCCGCGCGCTCCTTGAGGATCAGGTAGTTGCGCATGCAGCCGGCGGCCGACGCCCACACTCCGTCGAGGTCCTCGGTCCGCGGCGGCTTGAAGTCGAAGTGCTTCGGGCCGGCGTAGCCCGCGCTCTCCAGGAGGTCGACCAGCCAGAAGGCGGCACGCAGGTCGCCGGCGCCGAACCGCAGGTCCTGGTCGTACTTGATGCCGGACTGGCCGTTGAGGTCGATGTGGAAGAGCTTGCCCGCCCACAGGGCCTGGGCGATGCCGTGCGGGAAGTTCAGGCCGGCCATCTGCTCGTGGCCCACCTCGGGGTTGACGCCGTACAGCTCGGGGCGCTCCAGGCGCTCGATGAAGGCGAGGGCGTGGCCGACGGTGGGGAGCAGAATGTCGCCGCGGGGCTCGTTCGGCTTGGGCTCGATGGCGAAGCGCAGGTCGTAGCCCTGGGAGGTGACGTACTCGCCGAGGAGGTCGAAGGCCTCCTTCATGCGGTCGAGGGCGACCCGCACGTCCTTGGCGGCGCCGGACTCGGACCCCTCGCGGCCGCCCCAGGCGACGTACGTCTCGGCGCCCAGTTCGACGGCCAGGTCGATGTTGCGGATGGTCTTGCGCAGCGCGTAGCGGCGCACCTCACGGTCGTTCGCGGTGAACGCCCCGTCTTTGAAGACCGGGTGGGTGAAGAGGTTGGTGGTGGCCATCGGCACCTTCATGCCGGTGGCGTCGAGGGCCTGGCGGAAGCGCTTGATGTGCGACTCGCGCTCGCTGTCGGAGGACCCGAAGGGGATCAGGTCGTCGTCGTGGAACGTCACACCGTGGGCGCCCAGTTCGGACAGGCGCTGGACCGTCTCGACGGGGTCGAGGGCGCGGCGGGTGGCGTCGCCGAACGGGTCCCTTCCCTGCCAGCCGACGGTCCACAGGCCGAAGGTGAACCTGTCCTCGGGGGTGGGCTGGAAGCTCATGCCGCGGCTCCTTGCTCGGGGGCTGTGCTCGATGACTGCGGTGGATGACGGGTGGATGACTGTCGTGCCGACTATTTCGTCATCGCGGTTTACAAATTAGTATGCCGACGCGTCCCTGGGAAGGGTCACCCTGTCCCCGAAGGGCGAAAACCGGGTCGCGACACCCCGACGAGCCGGGAAAACTGCAGGTCAGATAAACCGCGAGCCGCGGAAAAAGGGAGAGCCCGATGTCAGCAGCCGAGGGTCCGCTCGTCGTCGGCGTGGACACGTCCACCCAGTCCACCAAGGCGCTGGTCGTCGACGCCGCCACCGGCGAGGTGGTGGCGAGCGGCCAGGCGCCGCACACCGTGACCACCGGGGCGGGCCGGGAGAGCGATCCGCGCCAGTGGTGGGACGCGCTGTGCGAGGCGCTGCGCCAGTGCGGGGACGCCGCGCACGAGGCGGCGGCCGTGTCGATCGGCGGGCAGCAGCACGGTCTGGTCACTCTGGACGAGCACGGCGAGCCGGTGCGGCCCGCACTGCTCTGGAACGACGTGCGTTCGGCGCCGCAGGCCCAGCGGCTGATCGAGGAGCTGGGCGGCCCGAAGGCCTGGGCGGAGCGCACCGGGAGCGTGCCGGGCGCGTCGTTCACGGTCACCAAGTGGGCCTGGCTGGCCGAGCACGAGCCGGAGGCGGTCCGCGCGACCAGGGCCGTACGGCTCCCCCACGACTACCTCACCGAGCGGCTGACCGGGCTGGGCACGACCGACCGCGGCGACGCCTCCGGCACCGGCTGGTGGGCGTCGGCGACCGAGGCGTACGACGCGGAGACCCTGGCCCATGTGGGCCTGGACCCGGCCTTCCTGCCCCGGGTGGTCCGGCCCGGCGAGGTCGCCGGCACCGTCCGGGACAGTCACGACCTGCCGTTCTCCAAGGGCACCCTGGTGGCACCCGGCACCGGTGACAACGCAGCAGCCGCGCTGGGGCTCGGACTGCGTCCGGGCACCCCCGTGCTGAGCCTCGGCACCTCGGGCACGGTGTACGCCGTCTCCAGGCACCGGCCCGCCGACCCGACCGGCACGGTGGCGGGCTTCGCGGACGCGCACGGCGACTGGCTGCCGCTCGCCTGCACCCTGAACTGCACCCTCGCGGTCGACCGGGTCGCGGCGCTGCTCGGCCTGGACCGCGAGGCCGTCGAGCCCGGCACCTCGGTGACCCTGCTGCCCTACCTGGACGGCGAGCGCACCCCGAACCTGCCGCACGCCTCCGGACTGCTGCACGGCCTGCGCCACGACACCACCGCGGGCCAGCTCCTGCAGGCCGCCTACGACGGTGCCGTGCACGCCCTGCTGGGCGCCCTGGACCTGGTCCTCGACGAGGACGCCGACCGGACCACCCCGTTGCTGCTGATCGGCGGCGGCGCCCGGGGCCGGGCCTGGCAGGAGACGGTACGGCGGCTCTCGGGGCGGCCGGTGCAGGTGCCCGAGGCGAAGGAGCTGGTCGCCCTCGGGGCCGCCGCGCAGGCGGCCGGGCTGCTGACCGGCGAGGACCCGGCCGCAGTGGCACGGCGCTGGAACACGGCCGCGGGGCCGGTGCTGGACGCGGTGGAGCGGGACGCGGCGACGCTGGCCAGGATCTCCGGGGTACTCTCCGACGCGGCCCCGCTGCTGGAGCGGGCGCCGGAGAACCGCTGACCGGCAGGGGACTGCCGAGAGGATTCCAGAGGGTCCCAGAGAATTGATGGAGGCATGACCGCACCGCTGCACGAGGCCCGCCCGACGGCTCCCGGCCGTGCCCTGCCGGACACCCAGCAGGGCATGCGCCGGCGCAACCTCGCGCGCGTGATGCACGCGGTCAGCGCGGAGGGTTCGCTGTCGCGGGCCGCGGTCGCCTCACGCATCGGCCTCACCAGAGCGGCCGTGTCGACGCTCGTCGACGAGCTGATCCGCTGGGGGCTCCTGGAGGAACTGGGCCCCGAGCGGCCCAGCCGGGTCGGGCGGCCGGGTTCGGCGCTCGCGGTGAGCGGGCACGGCCCGGCCGGCATCGGGGCGGAGGTCGGGGTCGACCACCTCGCCGTGTGCGCGGTGGACCTGCGCGGCGAGGTACGCGCGCGTGCCGTACGGCACGGGACGAACCGGGGCCGGGATCCGCGCCCGGTGCTGGCGGAGCTTGCCGGGCTGGTCCGGCGGGTCGTGGCGGACGCGGAACGGGAGGGTCTGTGGCCCGCCGGTCTCGCGGTCGCCGTCCCCGGCCTGGTGGCCCGTGACGGGCACACGGTCGTGCACGCCCCGAACCTCGACTGGCACGGCACCGACCTCGGCGCGCTGCTGCCCGCCGGCCTCCCGCTGACGGTGGACAACGAGGCCAACTTCGGCGCCCTGGCCGAGCTGTGGCTCGGAGCAGCCACACCGCGCGACTTCCTGCACGTGTCCGCGGAGATCGGCATCGGTGCCGCCGTCGTCGTGGACGGGCAACTGCTGCGCGGCAGACGCGGTTTCGCGGGCGAGCTCGGCCATGTGCCGGTCCACCCCGACGGGCCGCGCTGTGCCTGTGGCGGGCGCGGGTGCCTGGAGCAGTACGCGGGCGAGGAGGCGGTGCTGCGCGCGGCCGGCCTCGAATCCCGGCAGGACGCGGTGGGCCTGCTCGCGCAGCAGGCGGGCGCGGACCACGAGGGCGTCCGCCGCGCCCTGCAGGACGCCGGTACGGCCCTGGGCATCGCCCTGACCGGCGCCGTCAACCTCCTCGACCCCGAGTCCGTGGTCCTCGGCGGCGCCCTGGCCGGCCTCGCCCCCTGGCTCCTCCCGTCCCTGGAGGCCGAGCTGGCCGACCGGACGACGGGTCCCGCCTGCCCGGTCTCCGTCTCCCGCCTGGGCCCCGAGGGTCCCCTCCTGGGCGCGGCCCACTCGGTGGTGCGGGCCGTCCTGGACGATCCGGCGACGGTGGCGGAGCGGGTCTGACCGAGCGGCCGCGGACGGCCGGAAGGCATCGCTTCCTCCGCCGCCTTCGCACGCGGTGGTTCGGGACGGCCACGCCGTGGGGAGTCACCCTGAGGTTCCGTAGGACTCCGGGAGGTTGGCGTGGCCGAGTGGGTTCCCCGCGCGGAATGGATCAGGACCCAGCCTCAGGCACTCATCGCCGCATGCGTGTTCATGCGAGACCAACACGATCGTGTCCTGCTGTTGCGCTACGGCCCCGGCCAGCCGGTGGCGGGCGGGTGGTGGCTGCCGGGCGGGATGCTCGACCACGGCGAGGATCCCCTGACCGCGGCCCGGCGGGAGATGCTGGAGGAGACCGGCATCGTTCTCGGTCCGGCGCTCAGGTTCCTCGGTATCGACCATCGGGCCGATGTGGACGGCACCGGCCCTGTGCTGGACTGCTTCTTCGACGGCGGGACCCTCGCCGAGGAGACGGCGGTACGGCTCAGCGACGAGCACGACCGGCATGCGCTGGTCTCCGTGCGGGAGTTGGCGGCCACGCCTCTCGTCGCCTCTCCTGCGACCCTCGTCGCACTCCACTCGGCGGCAAGCTCGGGCTCATGCGCCTATCTGCGCGAGGGGGCACCCGTGTGAGGCCCGCGCTCCCCTTCCACCGTCTTCACCCGTCCGAGTGAGGAAGTTGTCCACTGTCCCCGCCCCGTCCACAGAACCACCGGACGCTCTTCTGCCCAACCCGCGGGCGCCGTACCGTGATTCACGCGAGGCAACCGCCGGAACGAGGGAAACACTCACGTCGGGGGCCGTCTTCGGCCTCGTGCCGAAGGCGACCGCCCCGTCTCGTACGGCGGTCCGGTGGCCGCCGTCCGGATGGCGATCGGGGTGGTCGCCTTCCTGGTGCTGATCCGGCGTCACCCCGAGCGCATGGCCGAGACCGCGCGGGTCCGCCTCGACGAGGACACCACAGGCACCGTCGCCGCACAGAACGGAGCAACACCGCAATGACCGACCCCCGGATCCTCACCGTCCGCCCCGGACCGGACGACTACGCCTGGACGTTCGGCGGGGCGCCGCCCGTGGCACGGATCGCGCCCGGCACGGTCCTCGACCTGTACACGGAGGACTGCTTCGCCGGACGGGTGCGGTCCGAGAAGGACCTGGTGTCCGAGGTGTGCGAGTTCCCGTTCCTCAACCCGCAGACCGGGCCCTTCCACGTCGAGGGCGCGGAGCCCGGCGACACCGTCGCGGTGCACTTCGTGTCGATCGAACCCGCGCGGGACTGGGCGGCGTCGACGACGGTCCCCCTGTTCGGCGCGCTCACCTCCACGCACACCACGGCCACCCTCCAGCCCCCGCTGCCGGAGAAGGTGTGGATCTGGCAGCTGGACCGCGCCCGGCGCACGGCCCTGTTCCGGGCGCACGAGGGCGACATCGAGCTGGAGCTGCCGCTGGACCCGATGCACGGCACGGTCGGGGTGGCCCCCGCCAATCTGGAGGTGCGCTCGGCCCTGGTGCCGGACGCGCACGGCGGGAACATGGACACGCCGGAGATGCGGGCCGGCGTCACCTGCTACCTCGGGGTCAACGTCGAGGGCGCGCTGCTCAGCCTCGGCGACGGGCACGCCCGGCAGGGCGAGGGCGAGACCTGCGGGGTGGCCGTGGAGTGCGCGATGAACACCGTGGTGATCGTGGAGCTGCTGAAGGGGATCGCGACGCCGTGGCCCCGGCTGGAGTCGGACACGCACATCGTCTCGACGGGCTCGGCGCGTCCGCTGGAGGACGCCTTCCGGATATCGCAGCTCGACCTGGTGCAGTGGCTGGTGCGCGACTACGGCTTCGGCGAACTCGACGCGTACCAGTACGCAACCCAGACGGTGGAATCGCCGTTGGCCAACGTGTGCGACACCAACTACACGTGCGTGGCCAAGCTCCGCAAGGAGTGGCTGCCCGCGCGCGAGACTTACCGCGGACTGCATGCGCGACTGCGCGAGACGGCGGCGCCCCTGCGCCGCTGACCGCCCCTCGACTCCCCCGTGCTTCGAGCACGCTTGCGAAAGGCATCCCATCCATGGACCGGGCACGACCGCTCCTCGGCAGGCGACGGCTCCTGAAGGGCGCGGCGCTCGCCGTCGTCCCGTACGCGCTGCTCCCCGCGGGCCGGGCGGGCGCGCAGACCGGGGTCGTCGACTATCCGTCGGCGGAGTGGCAGGCGGCGAGCGGCGAGAACCGGACGCCGGCCAACCGCCCCGACGACTACGCCGTCGACCGGGTGATCATCCATGTCACGCAGCAGTCGTACGCGGGCACGCTGTCCATCTTCCAGAACCCGAAGAAGCGGGTGTCCGCGCACTACCTGGTGCGCTCGGCCGACGGGCATGTCGCGCAGTGCGTGCGGGAGTCGGACGTGGCCTGGCACGCGGGGAACTGGGACTACAACACGCGGAGCGTCGGCATCGAGCACGAGGGCTGGGTGGACAAGCCGGAGTACTTCACCGACGCCCTGTACCGGGAGTCGGCGCGGCTGACGGCGTCCATCTGCGACAGATACGGCATCCCGAAGGACCGGGACCACGTCATCGGCCACGTCGAGGTACCGGGGACGGACCACACCGATCCGGGCAAGCACTGGGACTGGGTGCGCTACATGAAACTGGTCGTCCAGTCGGAGTGAGCCGGTGCGGCTGTCGTCTCGGTGAGGCCGGTCGAAACGGTTGTCGGAGCGGACACCGCGAGTGACGATGTCCGCAGCCGCATCGCCGTCGGGAGGCCGAGTTGACCGATCCCTGGGTGGCCCTGGAGCCGGGGGCCGACCCTGCCGAGCGCGTCCGGGTGCTGCGCCGGGCGCACGAGACGTTCACCACGGCGGGCACCGTGCCGCGTCCGGTGCGGTCCGTGGTGGCCGAGTCGTGGCGGCGTTCCGCGCGGGCCGGGGTGGGGCCGGACGGCGCGGCGCGCGTCGAACTGACGGACGGTGACCTCGGGGCGTACCGGGCGGAGCATCCGCTGGCCCGGGTGATGCCGCTGTTCCGGGAACTGATGGGCACGTTCGCGGCGGACGGCGAGCACCTGCTGGCGGTGTGCGACGCGGACGGCAGGCTGCTGTGGGTCGAGGGGCATCCGGCGACCCGGCGGCGGGCGGACCGGATGAACTTCGTGCCGGGCGCCCGCTGGTCGGAGACCGCGGTCGGGACCAACGCGCCGGGGACGGCGGTGGCCGTGGACCGGCCGGTGCAGGTGTTCGCCGCGGAGCACTTCATCCGCCGGGTGCAGCCGTGGACCTGCGCGGCGGCGCCGGTGCACGATCCGCGCACCGGGCGGGTGCTCGGCGCCGTCGACATCACCGGCGGCGACCGGCTGGCGCACCCGCACAGCCTGGGCTTCGTCCAGGCGGTGGCGCGGGCCGCCGAGTCGCAGCTGGCGCTGCTCGATCCGCCGGTGCCCGCCGACGAGGCGCCGGCGCTGACGGCGCTCGGCCGGGACGAGGCCGAACTGCGGCTGGACGGCCGTCGGCTGCGGCTCGGACGGCGGCACAGCGAACTGCTGGTGCTGCTCTCCCGCCACCCGGAGGGACTGACCGGCGACGAACTGCTCTGCGCGCTCTACGAGGACGAGTCGGTGACGCCGGTGACGTTGCGGGCGGAACTGGTCCGGCTGCGCCGGCTGCTGGGCCCGGGGCTGCTCGCATCCCGGCCGTACCGGCTGACCGCGCCGGTCGAGTCGGACGCGACCGTGGTGGAGCGGCGGCTGGCGACGGGCGCGGTGGCGGCGGCCGCGGGGGCGTACCCGGGGCCCTTGCTGCCGGGCTCGCAGGCACCCGCGGTCGTACGGCTCAGGCAGCGGCTGGCGGACGGGCTCCGGGCCGCGCTGATCGGATGTCAGGATCCCGACCTGCTGGCGGACTGGGCGCACGCGCCGTGGGGCGAGGACGACGTGGAGGTGTGGCGGGCGCTGGCGGCGGTGCGGCCGACGGCGGTCGTGCGGTCCCGGCTGGCGGCCCTGGAGGCGGAGCTCGCGGCACCGGTCGGCTGACCTGCGGCGCAACGTGTTCGCAACGTCCGCTCCTCTAGCCTCCGCGCCGAGAGCTGCCCAACGGCGGGCAGCGCTTCTGCAAGGAGGCAGGCCACCATGACCCGTTTCGCGGCGCCCGGCACCGAGGGCGCGATCGTCTCCTACCAGGCGCGCTACGACCACTTCATCGGCGGCGAGTGGGTGCCGCCGGTCCGGGGGCAGTACTTCGAGAACCCGTCGCCGGTGAACGGGCAGCCGTTCACCGAGGTCGCGCGGGGCACCGCCGAGGACGTGGAGCGGGCGCTGGACGCGGCGCACGCGGCCGCGCCGGGCTGGGGCCGTACATCGGTGACGGAACGCTCCGACATCCTCCTGAAGATCGCCGACCGGATGGAGGCCCATCTCGAACAGCTCGCGGTCGCCGAGAGCTGGGAGAACGGCAAGCCGGTGCGCGAGACGCTGGCCGCCGACATCCCCCTCGCCATCGACCACTTCCGCTACTTCGCTGGGGCGATCCGCGCGCAGGAGGGTTCACTGGGCGAGGTCGACGACGACACGGTGGCATACCACTTCCACGAGCCGCTCGGCGTCGTCGCGCAGATCATCCCGTGGAACTTCCCCATCCTGATGGCGACCTGGAAGCTGGCGCCCGCGCTGGCCGCCGGCAACGCGGTCGTCATCAAGCCGGCCGAGCAGACGCCCGTCTCCATCCACTACTGGATGAGCCTGATCGCCGATCTGCTGCCGCCGGGCGTGGTGAACATCGTCAACGGGTTCGGCGTGGAGGCGGGCAAGCCGCTCGCGTCCAGCCCGCGGGTGGCGAAGGTCGCGTTCACCGGTGAGACCACCACGGGGCGGCTGATCATGCAGTACGCCTCGGAGAACATCAAGCCGGTCACGCTCGAACTGGGCGGCAAGTCCCCGAACATCTTCTTCGACGACGTCTGGGCGCACGACGACGACTTCCGCGACAAGGCCCTCGAAGGGTTCACGATGTTCGCGCTCAACCAGGGCGAGGTCTGCACCTGCCCGTCGCGGGCCCTCGTCCAGCGCGGCCACTACGCCGAGTTCATGGAGGCGGCAGTCGCCCGCACCCGCCTGATCAAGCCGGGCCACCCGCTCGACACGGACACGATGATCGGCGCCCAGGCCTCCAACGACCAGCTGGAGAAGATCCTCTCCTACCTGGACATCGGCCGGCAGGAGGGGGCGAGGGTCCTCACCGGCGGCGAACGCATCGACTACGACGGGGAGTTGAAGGGCGGCTACTACGTCCAGCCGACCATCTTCGAGGGCGACAACCGGATGCGGATCTTCCAGGAGGAGATCTTCGGCCCGGTCGTCTCGGTGACGTCCTTCGACGACTTCGACGACGCGATCAAGATGGCCAACGACACGCTGTACGGCCTCGGCGCGGGCGTCTGGACCCGCGACATCAACACCGCGTACCGCGCGGGCCGTTCGATCCAGGCGGGCCGGGTGTGGACCAACTGCTACCACGCGTATCCGGCGCACGCGGCATTCGGCGGCTACAAGCAGTCGGGGATCGGCCGCGAGACCCACAAGATGATGCTGGAGCACTACCAGCAGACGAAGAATCTACTCGTTTCGTACTCACCGAAGAAGCTCGGCTTCTTCTAGAGGCACGAAAAAGGGCGCCTGAACTGGGAAAACTCCCATCGGGCGCCCTTCTTCATCACTACTCAAGCAGCGAAGCGAAAAGGTGCCTTGCTCCCGATTTTTCCCACCGGCATCCCAGTGACTGCCACCCGGTCCGGGATATTTCCGGACCAGATTCCGGTCACTCACCCTCACCAGGAGACGGGGAACCCTCCCAGCGATTCATCGACCCCTCGATCAACTGGTTGGTGTGGTCTCGAGTTCCGGCCAGGAACTTCGCGTAGTAGCGGAAGAGGACCTGGATGCTCATATGCCGGCGTGGCGCAGGTCGTAAGGCTGCTTTGCGAGGTTCAGCGCGTGCTCGTCCAGGGTGAGGGTGGCTTCCCTTGCGCGCCCCCAGGTGACGCAGTGGGCGGCCGTGTCGATGTAGTTGCCGCCGCGTTCTGAAAGATCCTTCCGTCGGCGGCGACACCGAAACGGGCGGTGTGGTCTCGGAGCATGCGCACGAGTACCGGCCGAATAGGAACCGGGCGCGTCGCCTTGGCTGCGCGGCCTTTCAGGGAATGAGTCTCGTGGACCACTCCATCGTCCGCCCATTCCCTGCCCGCAGTGACGATGCCGCCCTTCAGGTTGAGCAGCCCCCAGCCGCTTGAAAACAGGCGACACTGGGCCTTCTTGAGGTGGATCACCTCTGCCGGCCGCATGCCGGCGTAGTACATGCATCCGAAGAAGCAGCTCGCTGATGTTGTTGTTGCGCAGACTGTACGGGGTATTCCAGGCCAGCTGGGCGATGATATTTCCGAGAAGGAAAATCCCTGCGCCGGCTATCCACGATACAGCTCCGATTCGGGTGACCGTGGAATCGAGAAGTCGGTGATGGGTGACCATGACGGTCATCGAATCATCGACACCTCGGCACGGTCATTACGGCGGCCGACCAATCTCAGGTAGGGCCAGCCCTACCGACCCTGTTCCTCGCGGTAGAGCACCAGGTGCTCGTGATAGAGAACACCGTCGCGGATGTCGCCCGTGGCGGTGAAGCCGGTGTCGTCGACGTAGTCGAGGTGGTTGCCGGTGACGGTATAGCTACCGGTGTAGGCGCTCTGGCGCTTGCCGCGGGCCTCGTCGTAACGGCCGTTCGGCAGCAGTTCCTGGCGGATGAATCCGTCGGCGGTCACCCACATGCCGACGTACGGGTGCGGGTCGCGGGGCGTGTCGTTGCTGGTCATGGCTCTACGATCGGCCCGGCGGCCGGTGGCAACCAGGCCGCCGTCTCCCCAGGTGAGGGCTTCCTGGGTGCCGGACACCTAGGGACAGAGCGGCCTGGTTCCGGTTCGGCCGTGCGACGAACCTGGTGGTCAGGCAGCTGCCGTAGCCGCCGGACCCTCGCCTCGCATCTGCGTCGACGCTCACTCCCGCAGCGGACACCCCGATGAGGCGACTCCACCGAGGAGCACGCAATGACCATCACCGCCACCGACGCCGGCACCGTGAGCTGGAATCCCGATGCCCTGGACGAGATCCTCTCGAACGACGAGGGACGTCCCGTCCTGTTCACGAACGCCCGGATCCTGACGACGGACCCGCTGATCGGAGCCATGGTCGGTGCCGACATCCTGTTCGTCGGCTCGCTGATCGTGGGGGTCGGCCCGGGCATCGTCACCGCGGCGGGGGACGACAACGCCATCGTCGTCGACGCCGCCGGCACGACCGTCGTCCCCGCCGTCATGGACGCCATCGCGCTGGCCGGGGGGCGCGGCCACCGCTCGGAGTACGTCGCGACGCTGGCCCCGGGCAACACCACCGACTTCCTGGTGGTGCCCGACGAACTCGCCGACGACGTGCCGAGCGCGGTGGCCACCCTGCTGACCCGTCCGGAGCGGGTCCGCGCGCTCGTCTCGGCGGGCCGGCCGGTGCTGTGGGCCGGCGCCGACGTCCCCGGCCGGGCCGCCGCACCCGAGGCGGGCATCCCGGACGCGGCGGACCTGACCGGCAGTCCGCGGGTCGGTGTCTGGATCGACCGGAACGACTTCCTGCACCAGCAGCTCACCGCCGACGGCCGCTACGACGAGACCCGGGGCGGCCGCCCGCACGCCTACCAGGGCCGCTACTGGATCGACGGCGACCGCATCGACTACCTGGACGATCTCGGCTTCTGGGCCTACGGCGAGTTCCGGGGCGACGAACTCCACCACGCGGGCTACGTCATGAAGCTCGGCTGACCTTCCCTTCCTCCGGCCCACCCTCCCCTCGCCGCACTGAAAGAAGAGCCCCATGAACCTCAACGACACCACCAGCGCCGCCGTCCTCGAAGAGCTCCGGCGCCGGCCCGCCGACCGGCGGCGCATCCTGTTCACCGGCGCGACCGTCGTCACCATGGACCCCGCCCTCGGAGTCGTCGACGGTGCCGACCTCCTCGTCGAGGGCGACACGATCACGGCCGTCGGCCCCCATCTCGACGCGCCGGACGCCGTGGTCGTCGACGCCACCGGCGCGGTCATCGCCCCCGGCTTCGTCGACACCCACCGGCACGCCTGGGAGGCCCAGCTGCGCCGGATCATGCCGGACGTCGACGACCTCGGCGGCTACGTGATGGCCACCCTCGCCGGCTACGCCACGGTCTACCGGCCTCAGGACATGTACATCGGCACCAGACTGGCCGCGCTGACCGCGATCGACAGCGGCATCACGACCATGCTCGACTTCTCGCACAACTCCCGTACCCGCGAGCACTCTGACGCCGCCGTCGAGGCGCTGCGCGACACCGGCATCCGTGGCGTGCACGCCTCCATGGGCCCGCACTTCGGCGACTGGGACCGGCAGTGGCCCGGCGACCTGACCCGCCTCAAGGAGCAGTACTTCGGCAGCGACGACCAGCTGCTCACGCTGCGCCTGGCGACCCTGGCCACCGACGAGATCGCCGGACCGGCGCTCGCCTACGGCCCCGAACTCGCCCGTGTGGCCAAGGAACTGGGCATCGGGGTGAGCGTGGACGCCGTCTTCGGCACCGCCTCCTCCGACGCGGTCCTGCGCTGGGCCAAGGACGGCATCCTCGGCCCCGACGTCACCCTCATCCACGCCACCGGGCTGACCCCCGAGGCATGGCAGGCGATGGGCGCCTCCGGCACCGCCGTGGCCCTCGCACCGACCTCCGACGCCCAGATCGGCCTGGAGACCGCGATCCCCGCCGTCGACGAGGCTCTGTCCGTCGGCATCCGCCCCGGCCTCAGCATCGACGTCGAAGTCGCCCTGGCCAGCGACATGTTCACCCAGATGCGGGCCCTGCACGCCATCCAGCGGATGCGCGCGGTCAACGCCGCCTACGGCACCGACAAGCAGCCCTCCCGCATCACCACCCTCGACGTCCTCGACTTCGCCACCCTCCAGGGCGCCCGCACCAACGGCCTGGCGAGCATCACCGGTTCCCTCGCCCCGGGCAAGAAGGCCGACCTCCTGGTCATCCGGGCCGAGGACCTCAACAACATGCCGCTCAACGACCCGATCGGCACGATCGTGCTCGGTTCCGACGCCCGCAACATCAGCGCGGTCCTCATCAACGGCGAGCCCCGCAAGTGGGCGGGACAGGTCCTCGACGTCGACCTGGCCGCCCTGCGCGGCGAGGTGCACGCCTCGCGCGAGTACGTACTCAACACCCCTGCCGTCTAAGCGCTGTCCCACCCCGTTCCGTGGTCCCCGGGCCGCTCCGCCTCCCTCCTTTCCCGTCGGCCGGGGACCCACCTGGAGTCCCCATGTCCCACCCCACTCCCACCCCTTTCCCCCGGGACGCGACGGCAGCGCCGGGCACCCCGGACCAGCCGCCCACCTGGGCTCCCGCCGCACCGACCATCGCCCTGCTGACCGCACTCGGCGTCCTGATGGCCGGCAGGGACTCACCGCAGCGGCCTACGCACCCTCCGCACTCTCCTACGTCGTCCACCACATCGCACCACAGCGCCGCGGCACCGCCCTGACCTGCATCACCAGCGGCATGTTCGGCGCCGCCGTACTGCTCCAGATCGGCGCCCAGGCCGTCGCGGCCGGGCTCGGCCGGCGCGCGGTCTTCTGGATGCATGTTCATCGGCGCCGGCCTCGGCCCGCAGCTCACCGGCGCGCTGAGCGGCCTGCCCGCGCTGCGCCGCTCCGGCACCGAGTAGCCCCCTCCACCCGCACCACCGTCCTACGCACAGCAGAGGTGTCCGCCATGGCAAGCCTGGAACTGATCGCCGTCGTCGCCGTCGGTAACCTCCTGATGGGCTGGCTGTCGCGTCGTACGGGTCTGAGCGAACCGCTTCTGCTGCTCGGCGCGGGCTGCCTGGTGGGACTGACACCGCGCTTCGCGTCGTTCGCGCTGTCCCCCGTGGTCGTCCTGTTCCTCTTCCTGCCCGCCCTGCTGTACTGAGAGGCGCTCACCTCCTCGGTGCGCGAGATCCGGAACAACTTCCGCAGCATCGCCCTGCAGTCCACCGGGCTGGTCCTGGCAACGGCCGTCGCCGCCGTCGCCAAAGCCATGCCGCGCCGCATCCTGACCGTGCTGCGCACCGAGAGCCTGCTGAACGACGGCACCGCACTGGTCCTGCTGGCCGTGGCCGTCGATGTCGTCACCGACGAACGGCCCTTCTCCTGGACCGGGACGGCGATCGCCTTCGCCGAGTCCTACACCGGCGGAATCCTGGCGGGCGGCGCGGCCGCCCTGCTCCTGATCCCTGTCAGACGCCGCTTGCCGGACCCTCTGCTGCACAGCGTGCTGAGCGTCGCCACGCCCTTCCTGGCCTACCTGCTCGCCGAACTCCTGCACGTGTCCGGCGTCCTCGCCGTCGTCACCTGCGGCCTGGTGACCACCCGGTTCGGCCCTCGCGTCATCGGCCCCGACGCCCGTATCCAGGCCGTCGCCTTCTGGGAAGTGGCCGGCTATCTGCTCAACAGCGCGCTGTTCGTCCTGGTCGGCATCCAACTTCCAGTGGCAGTACGGGCGTTGACCTCCGTCTCGCTGCTCCAGGCGACGCTCGCCGCCGTCGCCGTGAGCGTCGCCGTGATCGGGACGAGGATCGCCTGGTTCTACTCGGTGCCCTACCTCGTCAGGCTCCTGGACCGGCGCCCCCGGCAGCGCGAGCGCCGTATCACCGGACGCCAGCGGCTGCCGCTGGCGTGGGCGGGGATGCGC
Source organism: Streptomyces sp. NPDC047061 (assembly GCF_040643955.1). Classification (NCBI taxonomy): domain Bacteria; kingdom Bacillati; phylum Actinomycetota; class Actinomycetes; order Kitasatosporales; family Streptomycetaceae; genus Streptomyces; species Streptomyces sp. NPDC047061. The sequence continues at coordinate 4,111 of NZ_JBEYVI010000001.1, read as the reverse complement.
GGCGCCATCTCGCTGGCGGCGGCCCTGACCGTGCCCGCCACGACCGCCGCAGGACATGTCGTCGGGCAGCGTGACGCCATCGTGTTCCTCACGGCCGTCGTCATCGTCGTCACCCTCACGGTCCTCGGCCCCACGCTGCCGGCCGTGGTCCGCCGGGCCCGTTTCCCCGAGGACACCGACAAGACCGCCGAACTCGCCCTCGTCCGCTGCCGCATGAGCAGCGCGGCGTTCCACGCCGTCCCGGAACTGGCGCAGCGGTTCGGCGTGACCGAGCAGCACACCCGGCGCATGGTCCAGGACATCGCAGATGCTCGACGTGGAGGAGGTCCGGCTCAGGGGCAAGTCCGGTCCCCCGGCCACCGGTTCCGACCCGACGTCAGCCCGCGGTGGCGGTGAGCGACCCTAGGGCACTCGCCTGGGTCCGCCAGTCGGTCCGGTTCGGGCCGGCACCGGCCCGGCGTTCGCCGGGCGGGCTGCCGGATCACTCGGTCCTACAGCTCACCGGGCCGCCCGTAGCGGTAGAAGAACGGGCCGATCTGGCCTGCCAGCGCGCGGGTAAGACCGGAGCTGCCGGGCGGTGACGTCCTCGGCGTCCGGTTCGGCCGCGTACCGGTTGCTCGGTGTCACGCGCTGCTCGCCGATCTGGTCGTACGCGGACGCGAAGACCGTGTTGAAGGCCTTCGCCGTCGGGCCGCCGACGACAGACTTGACCTGGTGCGCGAGTGAGGGGAAAGCGGTGTCGCGCTCGCTGTGGAGGTTGCTCACGTCGATGGTCACCTGGCCGTTCAGTCCGGTGACTCCGTGCAGCGCCGTGCCGATGAGGTGGTCGGGGACGGCCACGACGACGACAACGGTGTCCGAGGCGTCGCCTCCGTCCCGGCCCAGGGTCCTGACCTCGTGGCCGGCCCGCGCCCACAGCCGGGCCAGGCCGCCGCCGACCCGTCCTCGTCCGATCACCGTAATGTTCATGTCGGTCCTCTCTACGCAGGAAGGCGTGGTGGGGGCGGACAGTGCCGGCTGCTCTCCCCCGCCACGCCGCAACGAACGTCAGATGGCCTGGGCCGTGGGCAGGATGGTGATCTCGGTGAGGTTGACGTGGCGCGGGACGGCGGCCATGAAGGCGACGGTCTCGGCGATGTCGGCGCTCTGCAGGACGTCGATGTCGTGGATGAGGTCGGCCATCAGCTTGGACGCGTCCGGGTCGGTGACGTGGTCGGGGAGCTCGGTGTCGACCATGCCGGGCTCGATGGTGGCCACGCGGACCGTCTTGGGGCCGAGTTCGACGCGCAGCAGCCGGGTGAGGTGGCTGATGTACGCCTTGGTGCCGGAGTAGACGGAGAACTTCGTGAGGATGCGCGTGGCCGCGATCGAGGAGGTGTTGATCAGGTCGGCGGGCCTGCCCGCGGCGGCGGACTCCGTCAGGTGCGGGACGAACGCGGCGATCACGTTCATCAGGCCGCCGATGTTGAGGTCGATCTGGCGCTGCCAGTCGTCGACCTTGAGTTCCTCGATGCCGGAGATGAGCTGGACACCGGCGTTGTTGAACACGAGGTCGGCCTTGCCGAAGCGCTCGGCGACCTGGTCGGCGGCCGCCTGGACAGCGGCGCGGTCCGTCACGTCGACGGCCAGGGCCAGCGCGGTCCCGCCGGCGCTCTCGATGTTTTTGACCACGCCGTCCAGCCGCTCCTTGCGCCGGGCCAGTACGACCACGGTGGCGCCGAGTTCGGCAAGGCGCTCGGCGGTCACGGCACCCATGCCGCTGGAAGCGCCGGAGACGACGGCGACACGGCCGGTGAGGGGGGTTCCGGTGAGCAGGGCAGCAGACATCACAAAACCTCGATCTCTTTGATCACAGGAGTGGAGGGAGAACGGGAGAGAAAGTGAGGGGGAGGCTCCGGGTGCCCGAACGGGTCGGACAGGTCGGGCACCCGGCGAAACGTCGGCGTCGGGCGTCGGCGGTCAGGCGGCGTCGGCGTGCGCGGTGGCCACGGACTTCTCGCGCCACGGGGCGAGGTCGTCCTGCACCTGCCGGTACTTGACGTCGAGCCGTTCCAGCGTGTCGCGCCCCAGGTAGAGGTGCGTGGGCAGCTCCTCGGTGGCGGCCACCTCGACGATGAGCGCGGCGCCCTTGACGGGGTCGCCGAGCTGGGCGTGGTTGGCCTGGTCGATCCAGTCCAGCGTGACGTGCGCGGGGGTGTCGTCGTAGTCGCTGATGCGGTTCTGGGCCACCGACAGGGAGCTGGCGTCCAGGAAGTCGGTGCGGAAGACGCCCGGTTCGACGACCATCGACTGGATTCCGAACGGCGCCATCTCGGCGGAGAGCGCCTCGCTGATCCCGGCGACCGCGAACTTCGACGCGGAGTACAGGCTGACGCCCGGCTCGCCCTCGAATCCGGAGCGGGAACCAATGTGCAAGAGCCGTCCCGAGCCCTGCTTGCGCATCACGGGCAGCACGGCGCGGGTGACGTTGATCAGGCCGAAGACGTTGAGGTCGAACAGCGACCGGGCCTCCGCGTCGGTGATCTCCTCCAGTGCGCCCAGCAGGCCGCGGCCGGCGTTGTTCACCAGGACGTCGATGCCGCCGAACCGCTCCACGGCGGCCTCGACCGCCTGCGGGATGCTGTCGTTGTCCGTGACGTCCAGGGCGACGGCGAAGACCTTGTCGGAATTCTTCAGATCATCCGGTACGCGCTCCGGATTTCGTACGGCGACCACGACATTGTTACCGCCTGCCAGAGCGGCACGGGCGATTTCCGCGCCGATTCCGCGGGAGGCACCGGTGACAAACCACGTAGCCATGGGAAATACCTCTTTCATTGCTTTCCCCTTGAGGGGGGTGTTTCTTTCTGACGTATTCGAGTCTGCCCTTCCCTACCCGGTGATATGAAGGCTGTGGTTTTCCTGGGAGTCCTGCACCCAGGTTGACGCTCAGGTGCCGCACGCGGGGTTCTGCTGGTGCGGCATCCCGGGCGCGCTGACGGAGCCCAGCAGGGCCAGCCCGTCGGCGGAGGGCGAGCCCGGCTCGGCCTGCAGGATGACGAGCTGCTGTCCCGGGACGCTGCGGATCTTCAGGGCCTCGTGCCGCAGCTCCAGGTCGCCCACGACGGAGTGGTGGACCTGCTTGATCTCGTAGGGCGGGACCCGGGTGTACTCGCGTGCCCACAGGGCACGGAACTCGCCGCTGCGCACCGACAGCTCACCGACCAGTTCCAGGATGCGGGGATCCTGCGGGGTGCTCGCGGCGGTCTGCTGGAGGTCGGCGACCGCCCGGTGCCTGGCCCGCTCCGGGCTGCGGTAGAAGGTCTTCGCCGCAGGGTCCAGGAAGAGCATGCGCAGGACGTTGTCGTGCTGCGCGAAGTCGCCGTAGAGGGCGTCGGCCAGCGCGTTGGTCGCCAGCAGGTCCTGGGCGTGGCCGATGATGAAGGCCGGCGTCAGGGGCCAGCTCTCGATCAGCTGCCGCAGGTGCGGCCGGACATGCTCGATCCGGCCGGGTGCCTTGGTACGGCGGCCGCCGGGCAGGGCGAGCCGGAAGAGCGCCCGCCTGTCCTCGTCACCGAGTTGCAGCACTCGGGCCATCGCCTCCAGGACCCTGGGCGAGGGGCTGAGCTCGCGGCCCTGCTCCAGCCGGCTGTAGTAGCTCAGGCTGACCCCGGCGAGCGTCGCGACCTCGTCGCGCCGTAGCCCGGGCACCCTTCGCCGGCCGGCGGTGGGCAGTCCCGCCGCCGCAGGACTCAGGCGTTCTCTGCGGGTGCGGAGAAACCGACCCAGCCCTTCCACCGGGTCAAAGTGCGTGTCGTTTTCCATGCCATCGAGGCTAGGCGGAAAACGCCCGGGAAAGTCCCGCCGACGGTGGGTGCATTACACCCAGGATTACCGGCTCCGCGCACGGCAGGGCTACGACGAACCACGGCCCGCCGCTTCGGCCCCCCTCCCTCTCCCGGCTCCCACCCTCTGCGGTCACGACGCAACCATCCGTGATACCAGATGACTGGCGCTTCTCGTCGGCCGAAATCCATTTAGCCTCGATCGTTCATGAGTCCCCGGCAGCTTGCTGACGGGGACGTTGAGTCTGTGTGGTGGGATCTTTTCGGGGTTGGGGCAGGCTGAGGGC